>JBAXWY010000011.1:0-69483 GCA_037128175.1 Methanothrix sp. | reverse complement strand
CACAGAGACTTTTAAAAACAATTCCAGGCAGTCTCCAGCATCGTTATCCTTGCGGGGCTGCGGGCAGCAGCGCCCGGTGGCCGCTCGACTGTGGCTGCCTTGCCCGGCTTCCGGCTCTGGCTCGTGCCTACAGCCCATGGTCCGGGCCGTGCGGTGTTGCAGCGCTGCTGTCTGGGCGGGCAGGAGGCAGGTCGGGCCTGATTCCAGGAGGAGCCGGGCCGGAGTAAACAGCTTTTCGGGCGCTGGATTTTGGTTACGGCGGCATTTCGTTATTACTAATAGCAGATAATTATAACCGAGCGACTACGGGCCACCACAGAGGCACAGAGCGCACAGAGACTTTATAAGAGGATTTCTCGGCAGTCTCCAGCATCGCTATTCTTGCAGGGCTGTGGGCAGCAGCGCCCGATGGCCGCTCGAACGTGGCTGCCTTGCCTGTCTCCCTGATGAGTTCGCTGTCACGTAGTAATTGGGGACCGCGTCTCTTCAGTCTTGGTTAGAATAATTTGACCGCAGCCTGGCGACCCTTACGATCGAGCCACCCAAAAAGGAGTCCCCTGGGAGAATAACATCGAAATTATGCGAAACGGAGGAGAAAGAAGGCCTGAGACGAAGTTTAGGCCACTCTCGTCGATCCGATGTGGAGAGAACGGAGGAAGTCTGCGGTATCATAGATTGGAAGAGTGCTAATTATTAAGCTGCATATCGTAGTCTCGTTACAATTTGGGGAACTAATATAATTCGCTTCAGATGGATTCTGAATATAATACATGATTGTATAAACTGGTATATTATTAATATAGTTGATCATATACCAACCATTCTTATCATCAATTTCTATTGTATTGATAGGGGTGTCTGCTCGCCATATATCATTATCCGCGGCTCTAATCGAATCAGCGAAGCTCAGTTGATTAGTCTGATTCGACCGAATTATAGTCATTATCACAAATCCCTTGGTTGAGCTAATGTTAATCATATCGATTTCAGAGACGTGGGTGTCATTTCGATATATTTGGCTTCGAGGCATTGATACTTCATGTGGTTGACTCATGTTGAAAACCACGTCACAGGCATTCACATTCAATGTTTCTGCGGAAACTGTTGACATTTGTAGCAAAATCCCGAGCAGAATCAACTCAAATTTCATATTTTTTATAATGTACTTTTAGAATTTAAAGCTGTTCTATGGATTATTAAGGTTCAATGGTTGAAAGTGAAAAAGCCACTGTCATTCAAGGGGGCCACGACTCTTCTGTCATGGATAACAGTTTATTACGGTTTTCATTTGCTGGTCACTGCAGTTCAACCTTCTTCGTGAGCTTGTGCTCTTTTCTGTAAAAGATATCGGAGTTCAAAATTACAATAAAATATCTTTGTCATTACAGCACCCGAAACGCGGCCCGTGGGCCGCGCTTCTGGAACTGCTCCTCCCTCCTGTGATGTAGTTGTTGTTGGGTTATAATCGTGTTTATCCCGAGGCCATAGCATTATGGCATCGTGTCCGGGCGCAGGTGTAGCCACACCCGTCCGACACCATGCTACTACTTCCCATGATATAAAGCTTACTTCTTCTGCAGCCAGGGCATCATGGCCCGCAGCTCAGCACCGACGGTTTCAATGGGGTGCTCGGCTTCCATCTTCTCCAGGGACTTCTTGACAGGCATGCCAGCCTGGCTCTCCAAAATCCACTCGCGGGCGAACTCGCCGGACTGGATCTCGGACAGAATTTCCTGCATCTCGGCCCGGGATTCATCATTGATGATTCTCTGGCCGCGGGTCATGCCTCCGTACTCGGCTGTGTTGGAGACATTGTTCCACATGCGCATGAATCCGCCCTCGTAGATCAGGTCCACAATCAGCTTCAGCTCATGGCAGGCCTCGAAGTAGGCGATCTCCGGCTGGTAGCCGGCGTCCACGAGCGTCTCAAAGGAGGCCTTGATCATTTCCGTCACGCCGCCGCACAGATCCACCTGCTCGCCGAACAGATCGGTCTCCGTCTCCTCGGTAAAGGTGGTCTCAATGACCCCGGCCCTTGTGCCGCCGATGCCCTTGGCATAGGCCAGCGCTCTCTTCAGAGCCGATCCGGAGGCATCCTGCTCTATGGCCACCAGACAGGGCACGCCCTTGCCTTCCTGGTAGGTGCGGCGCACTAAGTCGCCCGGCCCCTTGGGCGCTATCATGACCACGTCCACGTTCTCGGGCGGCACAATCTGGAAGTAGCGAATGTTAAAGCCGTGCGAGAAGCCCAGGGTCTTGCCCTCTTCCATGTAGGGTGCAATCTGCTCTCTGTAAATCTTGCCCTGATACTCGTCGGGCAGAAGGATCTGAATGTAGTCCGCCTTCTTGGCAGCTTCGGCCACAGACATGACCTTCACTCCATCCGCCTCTGCCCTCTTCCAGGCCTTGGAGCCGGGAACATCGGCGGCGATGACATCCAGCCCGGAGTCCTTCAGGTTCTCGCCCTGGGCGTGGCCTTGATTGCCCCATCCCACTATGGCGATGGTCTTGTCCTTCAATACCCTCAAATCTGCATCCTTTTCATGGTATATCTTAACCAAATTTCATTCCTCCATATATAATAATAATAATCTTAAAAATAATGGATTCGAAGGCTGCCTTTCTGTTAGGCAGCCATCGAATCCTCAAGCCTTGACTACCCTCGCGCCCCTCACCATCGATACCTTGCCGGTGCGGGCTATCTCTTTTATGCCGAACTGGCGCAGCAGTTGCACAATGGCGTCGATCTTCTCCTCATCACCCGTAACCTCAATGATCATGGACCGGTGCGAGACATCGATGATCTTGGCCCGGAAGATGTTCACAATCTGCATGATCTCGCTTCGGCTCTCTTTATCCGCGTTCACCTTGATGATGGCCAGCTCCCTTTCTATGGACTCGCTCGGGTCCAGCTCGCTGACCCGAATGACGTTGATGAGCTTGGAGAGCTGCTTTATGACCTGCTCCAGGACATCTCTGTCGCCATGCACGGTGATGGTCATGCGCGAGTATTCGGGATTTTCCGTCGCTCCCACAGAGAGGCTGTCGATATTAAAGGACCTGCGGCTGAAGAGGCCCGCGATGCGCGTTAGCACCCCGGCCTTGTTCTCCACAATAACGGCAATGGTGTGCTTCATCTAGAACCCCTCCTGGCCCAGGATATCCTTTCTGCCTTTTGCATAGATCTTCTCCAAATGGCAGGACTGTGCATCATCGCACCACTCCAGATCGAGAATTTCGCCAAGCGTTGCTCCCGCCGGAACCATGGGCGAGACCTTCTCCGCCGGGTTGACTATAAAGTCCATGACCACCGGCCTGTCCGTGGCCATTGCGGTGCGAATGACCGATTCGACCTCCGAGGGCTTGGTGGCCCTCAGGCCCACTGCCCCGTAGGCTTCAGCCAGCTTCACGAAATCAGGGCTGGTGCGGCCCAGAATGGTGGCCGAGTACCTCTTCTCAAAGAACAGTTCCTGCCACTGCCGGACCATGCCCAGACAGCCGTTGTTGAGCACCGCCACCTTCACGGGAATTTCGTTAACGACAGCAGTTGCCAGCTCCTGGCTGTTCATGAGGAAGCTTCCGTCGCCGGCTACGTCGATGACATCGCACTCCGGCCTGCCCATCTTGGCCCCGATGGCTGCGGGAAAGCCGTATCCCATTGTGCCCAGACCGCCGCTGGATATGAACTTTTGCGGGTCCTTATGCACAAAGAACTGAGCTGCCCACATCTGATTTTGCCCCACCTCCGTGGTGATGATGGCGTCAGGCGCAATCTCGCACAGCTTCTCAATCACATACTGCGGCTTGATGACATTATCGTCCGAAATATAACGCAGAGGATATTCCTTCTTCCAGGCCTCTGTCTTCTCATTCCAAATGCTTCGGCCCTTGGGGCTGACCTCTTTTATGAGTCCCTGCAAGGCATTTTTCGCGTCCCCTACTACGGGAATGTCCACCCGCACATTCTTGCCCACCTCGGCCGGGTCCACATCGATATGAACGATCTTGGCCCTTGGTGCAAAGCTGGAGATCTTGCCTGTCACGCGATCATCAAATCGCGCGCCGATAGCCAAAATGAGATCGGACTCCTGAATGGCATAGTTGGCGTATTTTGTGCCGTGCATGCCCAGCATGCCCAGCGACAGAGGATGGTCCTCAGGAAAGCAACCTATACCCATGAGAGTGGTAGTAACCGGGGCATTGATCTTTGTCGCCAGCTCGATGAGCTCGCGATGCGCGGCAGCGTACTTCACTCCGCCACCCACGTAAATGACGGGTCTTTCCGCTTCCATGAGCGCTTTGGCTGCTTTCTTGATCTGCATCTCATGCGCCTTAACGGAAGGGCGATAGCCGGGCAGATCTACCTGTGGCCAGGTGAACTCTACCTCATCCACGGTCACGTCTCTAGGCAGATCGATCAGCACCGGTCCGGGGCGGCCGGTGCGGGCTATGTAGAAAGCCTCCCGGAAGACGCGCGTGATATCCTTGGCGCTTCTCAGCAAATAATTGTGCTTGGTTATGGGCAGAGTGATCCCGGTTATATCCGCCTCCTGAAAAGCGTCCTTTCCAATCAGCCAGGTGTTCACCTGTCCGGTGATGGCAACCATTGGTACGGAGTCCATGTAGGCATTAGCAATGCCGGTGACCAGGTTGGTGGCCCCGGGCCCGGAGGTGGCAATGCACACTCCTACCTTTCCCGTGGCTCGGGCATATCCGTCCGCCATATGCGCTGCACCTTGCTCATGGCGTACCAGAATATGACGAATATCGGACTGGTAGATGGCGTCGTAAAGAGGCAGCAGCACACCGCCGGGAAGCCCGAATACTACATCTACGCCCTCTCTCTTCAGGCTCTCCAGTACCGCCTGAGCACCAGTCATCTTTTGAGACATCTGGCTTTGTCCTCCTCTTCCAGCCGCATCAGCCGGTTGATGCCCTCCAGCACCGCTTCAACCGATGCCATGATTATGTCCGCGCCGGCTCCCCGAGCCGTTATCTTCCTGTCTGCCATTGCCATCGTCACCCATACTTCTACTAGTGCATTCGTTCCGCCTGTTATGGCGTCTACATGATACTCCTCTAGCCGCACATCCGCCACATCTGATATGGCCCGCCTTATGGCATTTATGGCCGCATCCACCGGCCCGACTCCGGTTCCCGCTTCCAGCTTCATAGCCCCGTTAAGCAGTATCTTCACCGAGGCCGTAGGCGTCACCGTATTGCCGGCCACCACTGTCACCTCTTGCAGCTTCACCTTCGGCTCCATCTGGATGGAGAGCACGGTGTCGGCTATGGTCTGCAAATCTGCATCAGAGACACGCTTGCCTTTATCGCCCAGTTCCTTTACACGGGTCACTATCTGAGCTAACTGCTGTTCGGTTGCAAGGAGTCCAAACTCGCGTAAGGCCAGTTCAACTGAGGCCCGGCCAGCATGCTTGCCCAGCACTATGCGCCTCTTCCTGCCCACGGTCTCCGGATGTATCGGCTCGTAGGTCCTTGTATCAGCCAAGAGCCCGTGCACATGAATGCCCGCCTCATGGGTAAAGGCATTCTCCCCCACAATTGATTTGTTGGGGGCCATAGGAAGGCCGGTCATTCGCGAGACCAGGCGGGAGAGCTGGTATATATCCTGGCATTTGATCCCGGTGTTGATTTTGTAAAGAGATTCCAGGGTCATGACCACTTCTTCCAGGCTGGCATTGCCGGCTCGCTCGCCTATGCCGTTCACTGTCACGTGCGCCTGGGCAGCTCCGGCACGAAGAGCCGCAATGGTGTTGGCGGTAGCCATGCCGAAGTCGTTGTGGCAGTGGACGCTGACCGGCACGCCTAATTGAGATAACCGGGAAAATATATCCCCCGTCACCTCGGGAACCAGCACGCCTACTGTATCACAAAAAGCCAGTCTATCGGCTCCTGCCTCAATTCCTGCCATGTAAAGGCTGACCAGGTAATCCTGATCGGCGCGGCTGGCGTCCTCCCCAGAGAGCTCCACAATGAGGCCGTGGTCTTTAGCATACTCTGTCACCTGCACAGCCTTATTTATCACCGATTTTCGGTCGGATTTGAGCTTGCACTCTATATGAAGATCCGATACCGGTACCACAAGATGGACGGAATCTACATCGCATGCTAATGCCGTATCAATATCGGCGGTCAAAGCTCGAACGTAGCTGCATATCTCCGCTTTAAGGCCAAAACCAGCAACTGCTTTTATCGATAGGCGTTCTCCCTCTGAGGTCATGGCAGAGCCAGCTTCAATCACATCCACACCCAGAGAATCAAGCCCCTGGGCGATGGCGAGCTTCTCGTCCATGCCGAGTGATACACCTGGCGTCTGTTCACCGTCACGTAATGTAGTGTCTAGAAAACGTATTTTACCAAATAAATCGATCCCACGCATTCATGCTCAATCACCCTCGGCCTCTCAGGCCGTTCTAATGCTGAGGTCTTTAATGATTGATAAAGCTAACGAGGGACAGGCATGAGAAGATATTTCGTTGAATGACGTTCCAAGGGGAAGCTTTAAACCGTTGCAATCAGATCCACTCTGAGAATGGTGGAGGTTTAGGATAGATGAAGTGCAAAAGATTGTCTCTTTCCATAGCTGTGCTCATTTGCCTGATGACAATGCCCTTTTTGCTCAGCAATACGGCATTTGCAGGGGTGGGATGCGGCACAAACCCACTGGGTGACACCTCTGGGGATACTGACTTTTATGTAAGCAAGAACCAAAACCAAGGTGGTTCCAGCGTATCGTCGATGACACAATCCAGTCCGGCAAAGGCCGTTGTGGCTCTAGGAGATGTTGCCAAGGCGAACAAAAATGCCACGATCCAGAGCATAAATCCGGACAAGCCCAGTCCCCAAAGCCCGGGATCTGTCATAGTCTGGAAGGTTGTGGCGTCCAATCCTGGTAATGAAAAGATGCTCTACAATTTTCGGCTTATGGGACCTGCGACCATTGGACAGCTAACAGATGAGACGGGCTGGATAGCCGAAAGCTTCTGGACCTGGAATACTACAGACAAAGATGCAGGAGAAAACCAGATTGAAGTGCAGGTAATGCGTGCCGGATCGGCTGGAATTGAGGACAGCAAAGTGCAAAGCTACGTTATTGCATCACCAGCAGTTGCCGCTGTTACATCGTCCAATGCTTCATCAACCTCCGTTTCCAGTGTAGCATCTTCCGCGGTGAATGGTCATCCGGAATCAAAAACTTCCGACCCTATTTTGGACAGGCCGAGACTTGCGCCCGACGAGAGGTCGCGCATAAACCCAACCGTCAGCGGGCCCAATATGAAGATGCCCGAAACAAAACCTACGCTTCTACCTCAGGCCGCCACACAGGCGATAGTAGAAACAGCCACGACTATGCCGGTACAGGTCGAGCCTGTGGAGCCCGAGTTTATGGAAGTGGATGGCAAGTGGACGGTAAAAATGGAGAACGATGGCGCTACCCTGAACCCCCTGCGCATCATTCAGACCGGAGAGAGCATCATGGGCATGGGGACTCTCAATGAGCAGAACACCAAGCTTCAGGTCCTCGTCAAAGGTTCTGTTTCCAAGAATAGCATGAGTCTCGATGTACAGACAGTAGTTGCAAAATTCGGTAACAAGATAGACAAGCGAATCGAGCTCGATCTGGTCAAGGTAGACAGAGTCATCTCTGGAAGCTATGAAATGTACTCAGGCGAAGAACTGATCGGCAAAGGAAATGCCACCGCCAGCAGATTTGCCTCTTAAACAAATGCCGTCAATCTCACCAAAGGAGGATCATAATTGAAGAGCCAGTTAATTGTATGCATGGTATTGATCTTAGCTATGCTCACCAGTCCGGCCTATGCAGGCTGCGGAAAATGGGTAATTCGAGATAATACCGATTTTCTGATAGATCCGATGTTCGACGATGCAGTGGCGTCCTCTACCGGGGGTAGTGCCACCTTAAATTCTGATGGCACTCCAATTGCTAAGAACGAGAGTGTAGAGACTAGCGAAAAAACGGCAAACGACAACGTTGTAGTTGAGATAAAGACCCCCACCATTGACCTGGCAGGAAAGTGGAGAGTCTTGCTGGAAAAGAGTTCTACAGAGCTGAATGCAGGAAAAGCCATTGATTTGATATTGATCCAGACCGGCGACCGGTTGCAGGGTTACGGCAACCTTCTTGAAGGGGGCTTGGATAGTCCAGCCACCGCCACAGGCTCCATATCTGATGAAGGCATAAGCCTGGATGTAAAATTGGTCCAGCAGAAGAAGGATTACAGGCTGGATATGGCTCTCGTCAAGAGCGAGCTTTTAGGCAGCTACGAGCTTTATGCGATGGAGAACCTGGAGGAAAACGGCAACGCAACCGCCAGCCGCTCCAAATCCTGAGCATTATTATTTGTGATACGGCTCGCGATGCATTATGCGAAAGCTTCGATAGATCTGCTCCAGAAGAATTATTCTCATCATCTGATGTGGGAAGGTCATCCTGGAAAAGGAGAGAATAATGTCCGCCCTCTCTGTAACCTCCGGCGCGAGGCCGAGGGGCCCGCCTATCACAAAAGCTATCTCACTCTTGCCTTCCAGAATATTCTTGTGCAGCCCTGCGGCTAGCCCGGGCGAGTCGAGGGCTTTTCCCATTCTGTCCAGCGCGATCACCGGGCCGCAATGCCGCTTCAGCTTTTCGAGAATGGCCAGTGCCTCTTCTTGCATGGCTAACTTCCCCTCGGCCAGGGAGGCCGTCTCTTTAATATGCGCCTCAGGCACCTCTACCATCTCCAGACGGGTATAGGTACGAAGGCGGCGAGCGAAATCTGCAGCCGCATCCTGCCAGTACTTCTCCCGAAGTCGCCCTACGGCGATGATGCGAAGAATCAGCTTCTAGCCTCCCCATTCTTCATATAGAGCAGGCCAGTGGTCGTAGCTCTCCAGCCGCCTTCTGTCCGCTCGATCACCAAAGCCTTTTCCAACATCTGCAAGTGATACTCGGCCAGAGCCACGCCAAGATCCAACTCCTTTGCCATCTGCTCATTGCTCCTCACTTCGCCGGCAATGAAGCTGAGCATCTTTCGCCGCAACGGGAGCTGCAGGACTTCCAGGGCGAAGCGGTGATCTTCGGCGCTCTCCCACCAATTTGCAGCTTCTGCAGAATTGGAATTAGCATCCTGAATATTAATAGTAATCGTCATATTAGAAGAAATATTATTTTATTATACCTGATGCCCATAAAAAAATATTTAAGTGAAGATCCATTTACTTATTATCTCCATGTATCTCACAGGCACTGCTTCCGATCTCGCAGACCCGGCAGACATCCCGTTCGTTATCCAGATGGCGGGTGGCCGTGGCCAGCACACTGGATGAGGCCAGGTTTCCTGCCAGAAATACGGCGGCGGCAATCTGGTCATCCGGAATGCCCAGATTGGAGGCGATGCGAATATGCAGTTTCAGGCAGTGGCTGCATCTCATGGCCGCCGACACGGCAACCGAGATCAGTTCGGTGGTCTTGGCATCCAGAGTAGAGCTTCTTTGGATGGCATTGTTGTGCATCACCTTGGTGATGAGAATCTCGGGATTGTCCTGCATGAACTGAAAAACATAGGGGATCTCGCCGTAAGTGATCTCCACTGCTTTTAAGATATCCGCTGCTGCTTTCTCCTTCCCCTTGACCAAAATGGCGTCCAGATCATCCTCGAAGCTCATGACCTCTCCTTTCCCGGGCCTTAGAAGACAAACCCGGTTTCAGATGCGGACAGTATCCTCACAAGTATATAGTCTTTCATACGGGACGGCTTGATGGTGGCAATCTCGCCTAGCGACACTCCCTCATCGAAGGTTACATCTTTTACGGCATCCTTGTACGCATCATAGGGCAGCTTCACTCGCACACCGGTCAGATTGAGGGCTATGGGAAGCGGCGAATAGGAGAACTCCACATCCGGCACCTGCTCGCGTATGCTGTCCATGACTCGAGGCGGCGAGGTGGTGAGCGGATCCTTGGCAATGGAGGAGCGCGTCTTGTCCAGGGCTCTGCCTACGGATTCAACGATCCGGTCTAAAGTTCCAATCTCCGTAGCCTTGCGGGCCCGGTGGGCCACTCTTCCTATGGACGAAACATACTCAAAGGCATAGGGAAGGTCTTTGGCCTCGATCTGTGGCCCGCCCGTGACCACCACCGGCACGCTGATGTTCCGGTATAAGCTCTCTTTTTTCTTGATGCACTCCTGGAAGTTGCCGAAGATGAATACGGCAGCATCATGCTCGTTTATCAGAGCGGTTTCATATTCATTGATCTGGGCGATCTCGCGACCAACGCCTCTGGCCAGTCCCAGCATGTTGGTCTTGGAGCCATGGCGGCGCAGGTACTCGGCTATGTCGCAAGCGGAATGAGGCAGATGGTGAATGGCCAATGTCGGCGTTACCACCGCCACCTCGGTTCCGGCCAGCGGCGCACGCACCAGTTCTCCGCGTAGCTCCTTGGCAAGTGCCTGCAAGATAGCCATATCTTCCGTTGGAACCAATATCAAAAGAATGATCTCGGTCTGCGTTACATTCTTTTGCAGGACGTAGCCTCCCAGGTCCTCTACCAGCTCCACGACCAGGTCGTGCTTGTACAACCCTCCCGTGAACATCACAGGTTCAAGCATTCTCCATCTCCCGGATCTTTTCTTTGATCTCAGATACCATTTCCGGCGTCAAGCTCTCCTCGGCGGCGATGAAAAAGAAGCTGTCTTTGGTCATAACGTTACGACGGTTGCGAAAGCCTTCCGGTGCCACTCTCACCAGGGCATCGGTCAGATCTTGCAGGAACTCTGCCTCCAGGTCCGCGACCATTAGCTCGGAAGGTGACGTATCCGAGGCTATGATCACAATGTCCCTTGCCGGTTGCTCTATCCTCTCCCTTCCGTAGCGCTCCCCCAGTACCCGGAGTAGATCAGCCATATGCTCCTCATCATTGATCTTGATCTGATAACCGCCCTGCACCTTCATAACATCGCCCACATCCTTGACGGTGAGCGGCGGAATTCCGGAGCGAAGAAGCCCGTATACCGCGAAGTACGGCTTAAGTATGTCCACGTAAACATAAAGCCTGCCGATGGACCGGATGAGGCCGAGGCCCTGCAAAATGTCCATGATGAGCTCCCGGTACTTCTTAGCCCCGAACTCCTCCTGGCCAGTGACCTCAATCTTGAAGACCTCCATGGGGTCCATCTCAGTCCTCCAGCAGCCCCGAAACGAGCAACGCAGCACCTACTGCCCCGATGTACTGAGCATACTTGGGAACCGTCACCATAACATGGAGAAGCTCTTCCATGGCTTTGGGCAGTCCTTCAATGAGAGAGGTTCCACCTACCATGATCACCGGCTCCTTAACCTCAACCTCTTGCAACTGCTGCTCGTAGACCTGCTCGGCCACAGAATGGCAGGCAGCCATGGCCACGTCTTCCGGTTTGCAGCCCAGGGCAAGGCTGTTGACCAGGCTTTGCGTGCCGAAGACTATGCAGTAGCTGTTCATGGCCACATTTTTATAGTCTCCTTTGAGAGCCAGCTTACCGAGCTGTGTGATATCGACACCAAGCCGCTTCGCGGTCAGCTCCAGGAACCTGCCCGAGGCTCCCGCACATATTCCGCCCATGGTAAAGCCACCGGGAATGCCGTCCTGCACGGATATGGCCTTGTTGTCCATGCCGCCGATATCAATAACTGTGGCGGTGCCCTTCTGGGCGTCAGCCAAAAAGACTGCTCCCTTGGAGTTGACGGTTATCTCCTCCTGGATCAGCCTGGCGTTGATGTGCTTGCCCACCAAAAAGCGTCCGTAGCCGGTCACGCCAATGGCGGCGATATCTTCTTTAGCCACGTTTGCCATTTTCAGGGCAGCTTGCAGAGCATCCTCGGCACTCTTCAAGACCTCGTTAGTGGGAACCCAGCCGGTGCCTATCACCTCATTGTCTCTCATCACTACCGACTTAGTGGTAGTGGACCCGGAGTCTATTCCTGCTGTTAGGCCCGTCTGCTTCTCACGAGCCAGGAGGCCACGGTACTTGACGGTGGTAACCAGTGCTTCCATCCGAGTAAGGAGCGTCTCTGCCGTCGTTCTCTCCGTGAAGGAGTAGCTCAAGACGGGAATCTTGGAGTGCTCATGAATGAATTTTCTAATCTCCGACCGGATGATGGCAGCCTCGGCGCAGCGAAAGCAGGTCATGACAATTACGGCATCAGCGAGATCGGGATTTTGCACGATTCGAACCGCACGAGCCATGGCTAAGTTGAGGTCCCCGGAGGAGACGGAAACGCCAAAAGTGTTCTCCACGTTGAGGATATCCTCTAAAGACACCTCCGGATAGATGATCTTTGCACCTACCGTTTCCGCGGCGCGATCGATCTCTTTTTGAATGCCGCTGTACTCCGAACCGCAGGAGAGCTGGGCAATGCGAATCACTTTAAACCCTCCAAAAAGGTCTTGATCTTCTGCACAAAGTGCTTGGCCTCATCATCGTTCGTTGGATAGGATAAATCGAGCACGGGAATTCCTTTGGTCCTGATGAGCAACCTCACCAGTTCATTGGTTCGAGAGCAGCCCGAACAGCCCGTGAGCCACCCCGGATCTTCTACAATGATCGCAGCCTCAGCCTCCTCAATGATAGGTCCAATCAGAGCCATCCGGCCCCGCACGCCGGAAGGGACATCCACAGCCGCATAACGTAGCCCCTTCTTCGGCTCCTCGGGAGTGAGATTCAAAGGCGGCGATTCGATCCCACTTGCTGTAACGAGGTTACGCACCGCTTCCGAAACCACAAGCGCCTTGTGGCCCATCCGCTCCACAAGGTCGTAGAGTATCATGCTGGTGGGAGGATAAACTATAACTTTTGCCATTGATTTACCTCAGGATAAACCATTTCTTACTATCTCTTCCAGCCTCTTGATAGGAAGAGGTTTCTTCTTTTCAGGAATGACCGGAACTATGCCCTCAAAGGCCAGTGCCCTGGAGATCATGGGCAACATCTTGGACTCGGACTCGATCATATAAAAGCCGGGCCTTGCTCCTCCGCCTCTGCGACCTCGGCAGCGCCGGGGATCACCTGGTGGAAAACCCCGGTCCTTGATGAATATGCCGGCAGGGTCAAGAGCCCGAATCTCTTTTACGAGTGCATTTATCACTTCTTCTTCGCCATTTATGACGACTCCAAAGCAGGTCTCCTTGACTGTGACATCATATTTCGAACCGTAAATCTTCATGGCGATATCTGAGGGAAGAATATTCGACTCAGAGGATGTTATCACATATTTGGTGACCAACATCATCGCACCTCCTTAATGTAAATCGTCTCCCCTTCCGACACATCTTTCAGCTTCTCCGGCTCCAGTACCCGGCCGATGATGTTCGTCGCCTCGAATTTCTCGCCGGACGGGCCGTAGCGCTTATCATCCACGAGCTTCATTCCCACCAGGCCGATCTTCTTGGAAACCTGGTTGGAAACAGCAATTGATCCAGCCGGTACGGGCCCAGTCGGCTTGTTTTCAGGCAGCAGTTCCTTTAAGTTGACGGCATCAATCTCCGGTTTGAAGAGCAGAGTATTCTCATAGACAAAATAGACCGGCAAGGGGCCCACAGGCCTCTCCTTAAGGCCGGTCACGTGCCGGAAGTAGTCCAGAGTCTTTGGTGCCAGATCATCGTAAAGCTGGACAGAGACCAGACGGGCGAGCGGGATCGAAAAAATGCGCACCTTTTTGTGCTTTAAAATCGCCATCGTCTCTCCCGGCTCCTGCTTCACCACGACGGCATCTAACCCTTCGTATCCTTCCACTTCTGTCTCGACGCCTCGTTCTTGCATCTGAACAAGAGCGTCTTTGAGGCTGCTGCCCATGAGCATGACACGCTCCGGCAACACACTGATTGTTATCAACTGGCCGGGACCTGCCAGCTTTATCATATCCATTCCGGAGGTGATCCTTGCCACCGCCGAGTGGCCTGGATTCGAGGTTCGGTCCTGCTTGTAGACGAAGATCCTGCCTAAACCTCGCCCGCCCGTCCTTACCGTCACAATTCCTTCCAGACGAGGCTCACGATGCTCGAAGACTATGGGCACGGTGAGCAACTGATCGGATGAAATATATGAGCTGGAGACGGAATCAACCTTGAAGCAGCCGTCCCGAGTCAGGGCCAGGAAAAATTCCGCGCCTATTGGTGCATCTTCGATCAGCTCTGCCTCAACTTTAGTGAATATCTCCATTCCCTCATCTAAAGGTAAAGTCAGATCAATTGTGGCCTGTTTCGATGTTATGTCCTGCCATTCCACAATGGGCTCGATGCTCTGTATTTCGTCGCCTGATTGCAGCCGGTCCAGAGTATTCTTGCCGCCCACCACGTGGCCGAGAACCCCACCATTCTTGGGTGTGCCATAGGCTGCCGTATGCCTCCTCTTTATGAATATGATCTGAGTATTCTTTCTGTCAAATCCGGCTGCACCAAGCACAACCTCCCAGCGGCTGTATTCCTGGGCATCGCGTTCAAAAGAGAGGGTGGAAGCAAATGGCCCGAAGGCTATGCCGTCCGGCGAGACCCATCTAACTGTTGATCCCGATATTTTGTCTAGGTTCTCGTGCCAGATCCTCTGCAGATCGCCATCAATTAGCTCTATTCTCAGTTTGCCCTTGCTGGTGTTAAGCCAATAGGAATTGGTCAGGCGGCTCTTCTCGCCTCGACCTTTCACTACTCCTACTATTGCGCCATTCGCAGGATTTGCGCCGGCTTTGCCCAGGGCATCCAAAAGCACTGCTCCGGGCAATAGCTCGATCTCTCTGCCATCGACGAATACTCTCAAATTAACTCCCCAGCAGCTCCTTCTCTTCCTCTTCTGTGATCTTGGCTAAGACTTCGCTGGGAAGACCCATGAAAATCGCCTTCCCGTCACGCATAAGCATGGCTCGGTCGCAGATATTTTTCACGAAGTCCATGTCGTGGCTGACGATGACGAATGTCTCTCCCAGCTCCTGACGGGCATTGAGGATGGACCTCGTAACCTCAATCTTGGTAATAGCATCCATAGTTCCCGTGGGCTCATCCAGGATTACTATTCTCGGCTCTTTTATCAATACCTGTGCCATGGCCACGCGATGTCTCTCTCCCTCTGAAAGCTCGTCCGGCATCTTGGCCAGGACCGCCTCAGCCTGATCCTCCGTGAATCCTACCGTTTCCAGGGTGTGAATGGCCTTTCTCTCCGCCAGCTCGAAGGGCAGGGAGAGGCCAATAGCCTCGGTAAGGTTCTCGATGACGCTTCGAGAGGGGTAAAGGGTATACTCCTGGTGGAGAATGCCGATGTATTTGGTGGCCCGCCCGCGACCATTAGATCCTAGCACGGTCATGTCCACCCAGTCGTCTCCTACCCGTACGAATATGCTGCCGTCGGTAGGTGTGATAATGCCGCTTACCATCTTGGAAAGAGTGGTCTTGCCGCCTCCGGAAACGCCGACCAGGCCAAAGATCTCACCCTCTTTTACTTCCAGGCTGACATTGTCAACGGCCTTCACCACGCCCCGGTCGATGCTGATATATCTCTTTGCCAGGCCGTTAGCCTTGATTATAGGCGCTCCCATTTCAACATCTTCACGCTTACCAAGCGTTCCAGCCATGGCCAGGAACTGAGCCGCGATATCTTTGGGCTTGCCTTCTGCTCTTATCTCTCCGTTATCCAGCAATATGGCTCTATCGGTCAGCTCGACCATGACATCTTCCCAGTGGCTGGTGATGACCAGGGTCATATTGAAGTCCTTGACGGCACGTTTTATGGATTCATGCACAACTTTGGCCGTAGCCGGATCGAGGGTTCCTGTCGGCTCGTCGGCCAGGAGAACCATGGGCGACTTGGCGAGCTGGCGGGCCAGGACGACGCGCTGCTTTTCTCCACCGGACAGCTCTCTGGCCACGTGCATCAGTCTGTGGGACAGGTTTACCTCATCTAAAAGGTCCGCTGCGCGGTGAATGCTCATGGTGTCTCCCTTCTCCTCCACGGCCCGCATGACGTTTGTTATCACACGTTCATCACCATAAAGGGCAAAGGTTCTTTGCAGCATGATAGCGATTCTGTTCACAATGTCGCGCCGAAGAGGATCGTTTATATCCAGTGTCACAAAATCGGCTTCTATTGGGCTCAGAACTCCGCCGCACTTGCATTTCTCTCCGGCATGGCTGGGCTGCTCTACGTGGCGGCATTTCTCACATCTGGCCACGTGGAAGATCACGCTTCCGCTCATGCCGGGAAATGACTCCACCCCGCGCAAGACATGCATCAGGACGCTCTTGCCGCAGCCGCTCCTGCCTAAGATTCCTACCGATTCGCCCTCCTCTATAACCAGATTTATATTGCGAAGAGCTACAACATCACCGAATCGAACTGTCAGATCCCGTATCTCGATAAAAGGTGCCAAATCTATCATGCCCCATAATTCTCACTTTAATGTAAGGTTGATCCGCTACCTAATCCAGGCATAATGCTACTTAAGTTTATCCGATACTTTGAATGGGTCTTACCGATAACGATTGTTATAAGATTCTCATTCAAGGAGTTCCCCTTATTAATCGCTCTTCTTCTTCCAACTTCAGAAATGCTTTTTTTCTTCTGCGATAAGTAACAAAGGTAATTACTGCCGCAATCACGATAGAGCCGAATAGGGCCGCCAGAGAGATCATAATTGATGAGAATACGCCTTCAACGATGCCTTTTCCTATAGCCAGTACGATTCTTGGCCCTGCTCTTTCCGAATACGACGCATTGACCTGATAGATGCCGGCGCGCGGAGTGGTAAAGGCCATGATGGACCGCCCGCTCCGACTGCCCAGACTGTAGGTGAAGCTGCTCTTTGCCGGATAGGTGGCCAAATCAATGCCGGTGGCTTTTTCTTTTACAAGGATCTTCAGGCCCGATATTTGCTCGCTCGTGCTGTAGAGCGTGCCGTTCATGTAGCTATTGTTCTCGTAGAAAATGATATATTCGCCCGGCTCTCTGAGAAACAGGTCCGCACCTCCGGGTGCTGCAATCTGCAAGAGGCCACTTTCTGCGTCAGTTATGCCGGAGTAGATGGATCCGGCAAATGCGGCAAATCCTAATACTATTACCAGCACGGCCATGCCATAATACCAAATGCCTGGCTGAACATTATTGCTATTATTCATGAGAGAGACTCCATTTGTTTATGTAAGACTGCACATCGAATTTGCTCTTTGCGCCCTTGTAGTTCATGTAGCGCACCTTGCCAAAGATTGCCCTTTCCTTCCAGGCTCGATCGTGAACGCCGCCCAGGCTCCAGGCAATTCCCGCATAGCCGTTTGCATCTCTGCCATCCAGTTCATACCGGTCGTTCAGGTAGATGGCGGCCCGCAGCGCCGCCCCGGGTGACGCCGTCCACTCCAGGATCTTTTTGGCCCAGTACATCCTCATGTAGCCGTGCATCTTTCCTGTTTGGAGCATCTCATTTTGGGCCGCATTCCAAAGGTCGTCGTGGGTGCGGGCCTTCTCCAGTTCTTGCAGAGTATAGAGGTATTCTCTTCGGTCCTTTTCATGCTCAGCTAAGCTCTTTATTGCCCAGGCCGGAAAGCCCCGCATATCATCATAATGCTGGTTGTAGTAGCAGTAGTTGTCAGACAATTCCCTTCGCACTATCAGCTCCTCTAAAAATGCGCCCGCATCTTTCATGCTCTTCAAAACCTCAAGGGCGATACGCTGAGTTGAGATCTGGCCAAAGTGCAGATAAGGAGAAAGGCCGGACTGGCCATCAATATTAGGATCATTTCTATCCCGTTCATAACCGGTCAGCTTATGCTCCAGAAAATGGCCCAGCAACTTCGCCGCTGCCCCCTCTCCCGGCACGAGCCATTTTGCTTTTGGCGCAGCACCTGCATCAGAATCTGCATCTGCTCTGAGGCTTCTTTCTGCTGCCGCCCAATCGTTCTCGATAGCGTCTTTCCAGGTGGGCGAATTTATTTCCCAGCTCTTTTGCAAGGTAGGGAATTCATCGAGAAAAACAAATAGAAGACGGTTCACTTTGGGACGGAAGCTGTAGGCGGCCCACTCCTGTTTTGGGGAGGCAAACCAGCAAGGAATGATATTGTGGGCATCTACCTCGTAAAAGGGAATTTCCGTCTCGACGGCGAGTGCAGCCTTCCATTCACGGCTTATGCAGAGAGGGGAAAAGTCAGAGACCAGGGCCGCTCCTCGCATCTCACTAAGCAGATGCGGGATCTCTTTGCCGGGATCGCCCAGGAGAAGGTAAAAGGGGATATTCAGGGCCTGCAGGTCCTTTTCCACCTCTTTTAGCCCTTGCAGCAGAAAACGGTACTGCCTGCCGGTCGCACCCAAAAACTCGGGAACCAGGCAAAAGGCCACCGCCAGATATGAGTCCTGCTTTTGAGCCAGTTCTTTGGCATAAAGCAGAGCCCAGTTGTCGTTAACACGCTGGTCGCGGCTCATCCAGTAGATCACAGGGCCTTTCTTTTGGCTCTCTTTCGTCAAGGCTCTTACCCTTTGGGGATTGACGGGCATAACCAATGATTACTGTTGCTATTACTATTTATATAACTATTTAGGAAGATTAAGGCTAAAGAAGTTTCAACTGTACAGCTCACGTGGAAACGTTGCGCAAACCGGATTTAAACCTCTCGAATTCGAGATGTTAAGGTACGAAAGGAAAATTAATGGCACTGCATAAATATCTTCCCCAATCACCGCATGCGATTCTCGATCTGGGCATTAGCTGGTTTCCCGCCGATGAGTCGCTGCGGGAACGCAGCATGGAGAAGCTCATATCGCCGTTGGTACCTATGCTCGGTCGCAAGGTGTTGGTGTTTCTGCACTAATTTTGAAAGATTCGATCCTCCAACAGATCTATCAATCAGAACAATTCATAAGTGCAAATCATGGGCAATGACATCATCAACCAGAGAGTGGTTCTGGAAGCTTTGCGAGAAGCCAAGCAGGCTGCCGAGAACAGCCAGGCCCAGTACGAGCAGGTCGTATCGATGATATCCGATATAGTCTGGCGCTATGATGTCAATGGCAAAGGCGAGCCAGTCGGCTCCTACATCTCACCGGTTGCGGACAGAATGCTGGGGTTGCCGGACGGCACCATCGGAAACAGCTTTGACAAATATTTTTCCTATGTCCATCCCGATGACTTGCCTGATGTGCAGAAGATAATTTCCGAAGGTTTAGGAACGATTGGCAAAGATAAAACCGCAGAATACCGGATGCGAAAGGCTGACGGCACGACGCTTTGGGTTCGTTCCAAGGGCACGGCTTATTCCCAGCCTGAGGGACGGGTCGGCATCTTTGGCACTACAAGCGATATCACTGAACGCAAGCTAACCGAAGAAGCGCAGCGAAACTCTGAGGAGATATACCGACTGCTTGTGGAAAACGCTAACGAAACCATCTTCGTTGCTCAAGAGGGCATGCTCAAGTTCGTTAATCGCACGAGTGGCAGGATAACCGGCTATTCGGAGCAGGAACTCACATCAAGGCCTTTTATCGAATTCATCCACCCGGAAGACCGGGATATGGTGGTACAGCGCTATCTTTCGGGCTTGAAGGGTGATCTTTACAAATCCAGATTTTCGTTCCGGTTGATAACCAAAACGGGAAGCATCCGGTGGGTGGAGATCGATGCGGTCTTGATTGACTGGAACGGAAAACCGGCCATTTTGAACTATCTTAGCGACATAACTGAGCGCAAACGGATGGAAGAAGCACTCAAGATAAGCGAGGAAAAATTCTCATCCGCATTTCGCTCTGCATCTTATGCCATCACCATTACCAAAGCATCAGACGGAAGAATCATCGAAGTCAATGATGGGTTTTTTGCCATCACCGGATATTCTTTCCATGATGTAGCAGGCAAGACTACCGTTGAGCTAAATCTTTGGGAGAATGAAAGTGAGAGAAATTTTATCCTATCAGAATTATTGAAAGGGAAAAGAATAGAGGGAATGGAATTATCCTTCCGAAAAAAATCAGGCGATATCGTTTATGGATTGTTCTCGGCTGAGATAATCATTATTCAAAATGAAAAATGTGTACTCACCAGTATTACCGACATCACCGAGCGCAAGCGGACGATGGATGCTCTAAGGGAGAGCGAGGAGCGCTACCGGCGGTTGTCTGAGGACATGCCGGTCTTCGTCTCGACCTTTCTTCCTGACGGCACAATAACTTACTTTAACGAGATGCTGGGGGCATGGGACGACGTGAACCCCTCCGAGATAATCGAGAAAAGCTTCTACGATTTCCTCTCCCCAGACGAGCAGGAGATAACCAGAGCACGGCTTAGCGCGCTGACACCGCAGCAGCCCATTGAAACCCATGAGCAACGCTATCTGAGGCCGGACGGCAGAGTTTTATACCACGAGTGGACCAACCGGGCCTTTTTCGATGCTATGGGCCGTCCCATCCGCTACCAGGGAGTCGGCCTGGACATCACTTCCCGCAAGCTGGCGCAAGCAGCACTGAAAGCAAGTGAGCACAAGTATCGCGTTCTCGTCACCACCTTGCAGGAGGGAATTTGGGTCCTCGATGACCAGATGCGTACCACTTTCGTCAATCCGAGCATGGCAGAGATGCTAGGCTATACAGTCGAGGAGATGACGGGTAAGCATCTGTTCGACTTAATGGATGAACCCTTCCGGAAGACGGCGGAGCGGAATTTTGAGCGGCGGCGTCTGGGGATCAAGGAAAAGCACGATTTTGAGTTCCAAAAGAAAGACGGCACCTGCATCTATGCCAGTTTGGAGACGGTCCCGCTCTTGGACGAAGATGGCAAGTTCGTCGGCGCATTGGCCGCTGTTGCGGATATCACAGAGCGTAAACAGGCCGAGGAAGCGCTGCGGGAGAGCGAGGAAAAATACCGACTGCTGGTAAACAACGCCAGCGAATCAATCATCGTGGCGCAAGACGGTCTGCTCAAGTTTGTCAATCCCACGGCGCTCAATCTTTTGGGGGTTTATTCGGAGCAGGAAATCATTGAACATCCATTTCCCGAATTCATCCATCCAGATGATCGGAAAATGGTGGTTGAAAATTATCGGCTAAGGATTGCAGGAAAGGCCGTGTTGCCCAGGTATGCCTTCCGGGTGGCAGCGCGTGATGGCATTGTCAAGTGGGTGGAAATCAATGCGGCCTTGATTGAATGGCAAGGCAGACCAGCCACGTTGAATTTTCTCACCGATATCACCGAGCGCAAGCTTGTGGAGGAGGCGCGACTGGAGAGCGAAAAGAGATTCAGAGCCGTCTTTGAGACCGCTATAGATTCCATCTTCATAAAGGATGCCCTCTTAAGGTACATTCAAGCCAATGCCGCTATGGAAAGGCTTTTTGGACTTCCTTCGTCAGAGATGATCGGCAAAACAGATGATGATTTATTCGGCAAAGAAGCAGGAGCGCATATCCGGGAGATGGATCTTCGGGTTCTGGCGGGCGAGATCATTGAAGAGGAGCACACAAAGCCGGTAAATGGCGTTTTCCATACCTTCCATGTCATCAAATCTCCCATGCGTGAAAGCGATGGAGAGATCACTGGGCTGTGCGGGATCGCTCGAGATATTACAGATCGCAAACATGCAGAAGAAGAACTTAAAAGGGCCAGGGATGCCGCAGAAGATGCCGCCCGCGCTAAGAGCGAATTTTTGGCCAATATGAGCCACGAGATTCGCACCCCCTTGAACGGCGTCATCGGCATGATCGGATTGCTGCTGGATATGGATTTGAATGCCGAGCAGCTTGAATATGCACAAATCGCTCGTTTCAGCGGTGAAATTCTATTGTCTCTCATCAACGACATCCTGGATTTCTCCAAGATCGAAGCGCGCAAACTGGAGCTGGAAACGCTGGACTTCGATCTGCGCTCTATGCTTGATGATATGACGGACCTCCTGGCAGTCGGTGCTCACGAGAAAGGACTGGAGTTGGTCTCTATGGTGGACCCCAAGGTGCCGTCGTGGTTGAGAGGTGATCCGGGAAGGCTGCGTCAGATTCTGGTCAATCTGGGTGGCAATGCAGTGAAGTTCACAAACGCTGGCAAGATAGTGATTCGCGCCTGCCTGGAGAGCGAAGACGAACGAAAAGTCACAATTCGCTTCTCTGTCCGAGATACAGGCATCGGCATCCCGGTAAATCGGCAAGATATTCTCTTCTCACCATTCTCTCAGGTGGACGGTTCGACAACACGCAAATACGGCGGAACTGGTCTTGGTCTGGCCATATCCCGGCAGCTCGCCGAGCTGATGGGGGGCGAGATCGGCGTGCAAAGTGAGGATGGTAATGGCTCTACATTCTGGTTCACCGCCGTGTTAGAGAAACAGCTTGCCAATCCTGGATCTGCCGAAGAGCTTTCTGGAATTGAGGGAAGAAGAGCGATATACGGCAGTATGGGCGGGCCTATTTTTTCCCAAACAGTCAAACGCAAATTGCGCATCCTGATAGCGGAGGACAATCCCGTAAACCAGAAAGTCTCACAGGCCATGCTGAGAAGGATGGGGCTGCAAGCAGATGTTGTGGCCAATGGTCTGGAGGCCGTCAATGCACTCCAGACCATTCCTTACGACCTGGTGCTGATGGACTGCCAGATGCCTGAGATGGACGGTTTTGAGGCCACTCGCGGCATCCGCCAGGAAGGATCGAAGGCACTCAATCCAGGCATTCCCATCATTGCCATGACGGCTCTAGCCATGCAAGGCGATAGGGAGAAGTGCATTCAGGCCGGAATGAACGATTTCATCGCCAAGCCGGTCCAGCAAAGGGAACTGGCGGAAATGCTCGCCAGTTGGCTGGATTTGACGATGAGCAACAACTTGCCGCCTGAGTTTGTCTAGGAAATCATCTTTCGGCAACGACACGATGAAGATTGTGGACGTGAGCGTGGGGGATGAAAAATGGCTGAGGTAAGAGGAGATTTTTCGCCATGAGCAAAGAAATAAAGAAAGCCCCCGGGGGCCTTCTGTCGCCTTTCGAGCGGATAAAGCGGACGAATGATGCGAATAACGAGTATTGGGAAAGCCGCGATCTGGCCGAGGTTCTGGAATACACGCAATACCGCAATTTCGAGGCCGTGATCGAGAAGGCCAAGCTGGCGTGTTTTAACAGTGGGCATCGCATTGAGGACCATTTTGCTGACATTAGCAAAATGGTCGAGATTGGGAGTGGCGCAAGCCGGGAAATTAAGGTTACGTTGCTTTCTCGTTATGCCTGCTACCTGGCTATCCAGAACGCCGATCCCAAAAAGGAAATCGTAGCGCATGGTGGGGCTTTACGGCGGACTGAAACAGGAAGACATCCACCGGCGAAAATGCTTGAAAAAGAGCCAGAAGATTCTAGATCACATAGGCAGCACGGAATTGGCGGCAAACCTGTTTCGTGCAACCCAGGCTGAGGAAAAACTGCGCAGGGATGGGGTGTTGGGGAAAGACGCGGCGAACCTGACACATCGTAAAGTCGGCCAAAAAGTACGACAAACCATCCAGGAATTGGGAGGCACAATGCCCGAAGATTTACCGAAGGCGGAAAGCATCAAGAAGATCCAGGCCAAAAAGCAAGAAGAACTTGAGAAGGCTGAGACGCCCAAAAGAAAGAAAATCGAGTGACCGGTATGGCACTGCATAAAGATTTTCCCCAATCACCGCACGCGATTCTCGATCCGGGCATCCGCTGGTTTCCCGCCGATGAGTCGCTGCGGGAAAGCAGCATGGAGAAGCTCATGCCGCCGTTGGTGCCGGCGTTGCGTCGCATGGTGTTGGAGTTTCGGGACCGCGGGTACGCGGGCGCAGCGGACACTAGCCAGGAGCGCCAGAGCGCCTGGCCCACGTGCGGGTGCATGCCCACGCCGGCGAGCGGCCTGCCAGCCTGAAATACCGCACCTATTCAGACTTCAACCTATGTAATGCTTATAAAAAGATCAAGAAGGACTACAGTTCCTGCATTTTAATGGAGCATCTTTGAGACAAATTTTTTCAGGGTTCGGAGTAGACATTACTAATGATGTTCCTAGTATGTGATAATAATCTGCGTAATAACAACGAATCAATTCGATAGGTTTGCAACTACTTGTTCCAACGCGAAGGGGACGACGATCAATCCTGTAATCGTGAACGATCCATCTATAGTTATCTGAATAGATTAAACAAATTGAACTTTTGGGCAGCCAATCAGTATCTCCAGTATAAGACGGTCTTTCATGAAACATTCTCTTTGTATTTGAGCAGCTTCCGTCGTATGATTGACAGAATTGTCCATCATAACTATTTTCAAAACTATTTTCGTATATGGAATCTGTAGCTTCCGGATCGTATATGGAATCTGTAGCTTCCGGATAATAGTCTTGAGCTAAAGACAAGCTTGACACTAGCAAAAGACTAGACGCGATTAATACAATAATAATGACTTGCCCGTCCATATTCCCATCACCTTTCGATATGTCTCTTTAATATAATGAACCCATAGTATAAATACTTATCTATTATATTATTATAGATATTTTATTAATTGCTAATGTGCCTCCCTTAGCGAGCTTCCTTGGACAGGCAACAGGTAGCGCAAAGATGGGCTACTTTGATGTAAACGGCAACAGAGTCTATGACTACGAAGACGATGTATACTTGAATATGCCTGCTGGTGTGTCGAAAAACATTGTTACGGTAAAAAAATTATTCGGTGAAACAGTGGCGGCCCCTTGCATGGCCCAGAGCAGAACTGTGCGGGTGCGACGTTGCTGTTCCACTCATAGGTGAAAGCCAAATTTTCGGGGACGATTCCCTCAATTGGCACGAGCTATGGCAGTGGCCTTTTCAGCGGCCAGATTGTTTATGTGGCCATAATTTCCATCAATCTCCCTGAATAGAACCGCAACATCCGAATTATAATTAATGTATATTTGATAAAAAATATAATAAAATATTAATAGTTAAAGCTCAATAATTGTTAATGGAATGAAATGGGAGGAGTGAGCGGATGTTTGTGCAGGAAAGGAAGAGCTTGATATGGACACTTTTATTGGCAAGCATAATCGTGATGCTAAGTCCAGCAAGCAGTTCGGGTTATCCTTTCGGCAGCAAAGTCTTGCCGAATCAATCTGATATAGGCAGACCCCTTTTTCCTCTTTCGGCTGAGACAACTATGGCCTTTTGGGATATCGGAACTCCCGGATATGATGAAGGAGACCCGGTTTATCTGCACATCGGGCCTTCTGCCAGCGGCACAACCAACGCCAACGACGTAAGACTGACTTTTTTTGCTAATGCGTCTCCCGGATCAAAGGTGACATTTCATGATTATGATATGAATAAGCCGATAAAGCAGCTGCCTTCGATAATCAGCTTTCTGGATCTGCATGGCAGCCGCGCATACGATCTCGATGATCCTGTTTACCTGCACCATTTTCCCAATGATGATTATTCTTATCTTGACGATTCTGAAAATTCTGCCAATATGATGACAGGCTTTAGCGAGCGCCTTCCCTACAGAGGCAGAGAGATCTATTCGCATGGTTTAAGTTATGCCCTATTTACAGATAATTATAAATTGTTCATTTCGGATAAAATCCTCGATAAAAGGCCAAGGAAAGTTGGCGAAATGCGGGGACTGGCCATTGAAGTGGTTCGCGGCTTAAAGGCAGACTATTATCACGTTCTTGGAACCTGGCTCATAAAGATTCAAATCCCAAAAATGGTAGCTGATGACTCTAGCCAGGATGATGGATCTACTGGTAGTAGGTGGAAAGATCCTTCTGCTCAGTTTATCCAAACCAATGATGTTAGATTGAGCTCAATGGGAAATCTGATCGCAGGGACAAAGGTTACGAATTTTCACGCAGATCAAAATAAATTGGTATCTTGGCCACCCTTAGCGAGCTTCCTTGGACCTGCCACAGATACTACAAAGATGGGCTTCTTCGATGTAAACGGCAACGGAGTCTATGACTACGAAGACGATGTATACTTGAATGTGCCTGCTGGCGTGTCGAAGGGCCTTGTGACGGTAAATAATGTGCGCCTCTCTGGGCCAATCCTGTAAAATAGACGGGATATACTTCTCTTTTTAATTTAGCAATGTTAAGCTTATTTGAGAATACTTCTTAGATAATATTAACTATATAAATTTAAAAATCTATTAATACCTCAATAACCGTAGTATTCGTAGTAATATCTTGAGGAGGAAAGTGTATGAGATTGAGCACAAAGACTGTGGCCATGGTTATTAGCCTATATTTGATTTTGGGCTTGGTTGGGGCTTCAGAATATCAATTCGGAACAAAAGTACTTGCAGTAGATAAGGATATTGGAAGACCGCTATTCGCGATGCCTGCTACTACAGACATCCGCTTCTGGGATACGGGAGTTGTACCCGGATATGATGATACTGATGTTGTTTATATTAAAGTGCTACCTGGATTTTTTTCTACAGCTAATGACCTGAGGCTGACTCCTTTTGGGAATCTTCCGGCAGGATCAAAGGTAACTCCTGTAGATAATGATATTGGAATGCCATTGGCTTTTTTTCCGCCAACCAAAGCAATTCGTTTTCTTAACCTTTTCGGAAGTCCGCTCTATGATTTAATGGATCCGGTTTATTTCAGCCAAGCCGGTCCAAATAGTGTTGTTAATGATGTAAGGTTAAATGCAACTGTAGGAACAGGATTGAAGCCGGGAACCAAAGTGCACGATTTTGAGCCTGACTTAAACCTAGTATTTGGGGCCCCCATCTCAGTGACATTTCCGGGTCCAGGCCTTTGCTTCTTCGATGTAAATGGCAATGGTGTATATGACTATTGGGACGATGTTTATATGAATGTTCCATCAGGATTTCCAGCAGAAGTATCTGTAAATAACATTCGACTCTCGGGCCCAGTGTGATATTAACATCATTTAGGGAAAAAGGATAATTCATATGAAATTCATCCATGTGTCGCATAAAGAATATCCTTTTTTTCTATGGCAAATCATGTCCTTTCGAGCGTATGTCTCATGGCGTGATTCACGTGCAGAGAATAATTCGAACAAAAGTTGCGTCGAAGATTTCGAAGAGAATCGATATGGCAAACCAATTGAAGAAAATTTTTTTAATAATTGCTACCATGGTATTAATCGTGGCAATAGGCACGGCATTTCCGAGCATACCCACATATGATCCGGGAGGTATGCCAAACATACCACCGGTTATCTGGCCGAGTAATCCCGGCAGTACATCGTCCAGTGCCGATCCAAATAGTCCCACGAGCGGCATACCCGACATGAATTCAATATTTGGAAGTTGGCCTCCGGTCCAAACGCCAACTGAAAGTCCATATAATGAAGCAGGGACATCGGCTGGTCTAGACCATCCCGCACAAGGACCACAGGCCGAAATTCCTGCATTTGAGCCATCCGCAAATACGGGGAACATAGTAGCCACTACGGGGGAAAAGCAAGTCCTAGAAAGCAGGACATAATTTCTTCTTTCGGTTCTGAGCCACAATCCGAATCTAATGGTGCATCAGGCCAATCCGAATATGCAAATGGCCTTTCCTCCAATCCATATTATATTTATTCTCGACAACTCTTATCACCACCAAAACCCAGCGGGATCAGGATGTGGGCCCTTTACAATGGAATGTGGACCATGGGGCCTTCAGGCGTCTCACAATTCCAACAGATGAATCTTATTGTAAAAAATAACCAATGGCAAAATCTATGGGGATACGACTCCAACAGCTTCCCACAATGGACATTCTGGGGATATATGGGGCCAGGATTCATTCCATCTACATTCTATGCGGATACAAAAGGATGGCACATGTGCGCAATTTGGGGTAGCGTTTCCGGCTTCAGTAATACTCTGCCGATCTTTGTATGGTGAAGCGGAACGCTTTAGAATTTTTTTTCTCTTAAAAAATGAAAACGAATCTTGCCCAAAAGGATTATGATTACTCATCTCCATAGATCGGCTTTTCCGGCACCAGATAGATCGTCCAGAAGACCAGCGCGGTGACCAGCGCTTTAACGATGATGTTGGTCCAGACCATCTGCTGCAAGCCCTGTGCACCCACAACCCCGGCAAAAGCGATGATGGGAAAGAGCAGACTGTCCACGGGAATGGAGACGGAATTGGAGGCGAAGACCCGCGTCCATTGCGGCCATTTTTCCCTGCCGCCCCGCGTCCAGAGTTGATAGACTTTCGTGTCAATCAGCTCGGCAATTAGTGCCGTGAGGATGGATGCCAGTACAATCCTCATCTGCAGGGAAAAGAGAAATTCCCAGGCAATCTGCCCTCCGCCATTCGCCCAATCCGTCTGCGCCGGCATCAGGACCACCAGCTGAAAATAAAGTGCCGCGAGCAGGTTGACGGCTGCCGACAGCCAGATGGTGGTGACTGCCGCCTTCTCTCCGAGCTGCTTATGGATCAGGTCGCGCCAGGTGAAGGTTAGAGAGTAAATGAATCCGGCATCCATGACCAGGCCGCCGAAGTAGGTGACCTTGGTGGCAGCGATGTTGCCTGCCAGGGAGAAGAATAGGTAAAGGCCGGAGAGAATTATGGTGGCCTGAGTCCGATCAATCCCTAATTTGCCGCCCTTCTGCCTGCTGGCATTGGCTCTCAACGTCTTCTGGCCCTCACATTCGTCCTGGCCCTCGGTCTTTATCTGCATTTTAAATCTTTGTCAGCCATTTTTCTTTCAGCTGCGCAAATGTCCCTGTTCTTAAGCTTTCCCTGATATCTTCCATGAAGCGGAGCATAAAATGGAGATTGTGAAGCGTGGCCAACCGGAAGTAGGACAGCTCCCGGGAGACATAAAGATGGCGAAGGTAGGCTCGGGAGTAGGTGCGGCAGGTCGAGCAGGAGCAGTTGGGATCGACGGGCCGGCAGTCCTCTTTGAATTGCAAATTTTTGATATTTATGTGGAACTTGTTCTCCTGCGATCCACCCGCCTGCGGCGAGAGCAAGAGGCTTCCTCGACGAGCGATTCTGGTGGGAGAGACGCAGTCGAAGGTATCGATTCCTCGCGCCACGCATTCAAATATGTCGTCGATTTCGCCTATGCCTAAGAGATGGCGCGGCCGGTCGTCATCCAGTCTGGGAATGGTCCAGTCCAGGACCTGATGCATATCCTGCTTGCTGTTCCCCAGCGAGCCTCCAATGGCGATGCCGTCAAAAGGCTTTTCAGAGATGGCCTGTGTGCTTTCCTTTCTTAAGTCATCAAACCATCCTCCCTGAATTATGCCATAAAGAGCTTGATTTTTATCGTGGTATCGAATGGACTCTTCCGCCCAATTATGGGTCCTATGCATTGCTTTCTTGGTGTAATCGTAATCCGAGAGGGGGGAAGTGCATTCATCAAATGCCATGATGATATCTGTTCCAAGATTGGACTGAATCTTCATCGACTTTTCTGCGTTCAAAAAATGCCAGGCTCCGTCGGCAAGGGACTTGAAGGAGATGCCCTCATCTGTGATCTTGGTCAAATTCTCCTTCTTCGCCGCCTTAGGCCCCTCGGTTTCGTTTTCCCTATCATCATATTTTTTTCTGTAATCTTGCGGGAAGATGTTGCCGATCTTGCTGATGTTATGCTCTCTGGCAAAGCCTAAGGAAAATGCCTGAAAGCCGCCGGAATCGGTGAACAGGGGCCGGTCAAACCCCATGAACCGGTGCAGCCCACCGAACCTTGCGATCAGCTCATCGCCCGGATTCAGGTGAAGATGGTAGGTATTGGCAAGGGTGCACTGCACGCCTAAACTCTGCAGATCGTCGGAGCCCAAAGCTCTCACGCTGCCCATTGTTGCCACAGGAACCAGGTAGGGCGTTTCTATATCTCCTCGTCTGGTTTTAATCAGCCCCAGCCTGGCATGTGTCTCTTTATCCTGCCTTAAGATCTCAAAAGATATTGCGCTCATTTATTGTTATCCTGCCGAGGCCTCCTTTGCAGCCAGCGGGCGGAAAAAGCTTTTGCATGACTTGCACAGGACCATTTTGACATGCATCCGAAAAAGCTAGATGAGCGAAATATGCCAAGCTTGAAAAAAGCGCACTGTCTCTTAGCAATAGTCGTCCCCGTCCGTTCGTCCTCCGAGTGCTCTGCGCCTCTGTGGTGAAATCGTTAGTTGTATGGTTATAATTATCCGCCAATAGTAAAAACGAAATGCCGCCGTTACCAAAATCCAGCGCCCGAAAAGCTGTTTACTCCGGCCCGGCTCTTCCCGAGATCAGGGCCGCGCGGACACACGCGCACGTCCCGGCGGGAGCCCGCACGCGCGCGTGTCCGCGTGGCAGATCACCCGGGACTTTTACGATCGATCACATAACTCAAAGATCTTCGATTAAAAAAATTTATTTGGTTTGGTTCTCCCTAATATAGGCGATGGGATCCATTGAGGTGATATTTACGGTTTTGCCGGAATACTTGACTCCTGGAATCTCCCGCAGGGATTGGACATCATATACTCTCGGACCATACTGGTACTCTGCATACTCAAGCCACCAATCGGGATAACCTATATTCGTTATCGTCTGATTCTGAACATCGTTATACTGCCCATTGCGATAGGTGACAACCAGTTTTTCAAAGAGCACCTTCCAGCTCTCGAGGTTCTCTATCGACGTGGAATTCGTATAATTTGTCAGAAATGCACGAGCTAAGAACTCGTCTTTCTTGTATAGATCCCCAGCCTGCAGCTCAATGTCTGCTTGCCGAGCAAGTGCACCGCCCTCGAGACGCACCTGTTCTGCCTTGATGACTGGAATCATCTCCACATACATCAGTCTGGCCCAATTCTGCACCATCTCAAAAGGCCAGAATGCAGTATCTAAGTCAAAATCCCAATGCGATCCATTCAGATATGGAGCAGGAAGCTTTGTGATTCCAGCATAAAATGGCGCGTAGCAGGTCTCCGCAGGTGAAGAGAGCCCAAGCCAGCATATTCCGCCAATACAGTCCGGCATCCAATCTCTCGCCTGAGCTACATACGAGTAGCCGCATGGATCGGTGGAGATGGGCCTTGGCCAGGCTCCAGGCTTGAGTTCACCCGGATTTAACCGGTCATGCGAATCGTAGGGTCCCCAGCTTCGGTACGGATTGCCAAATGGCCCTCCGGCAGGCGGCATTGTCAGATCAAATTCGGTACTCTCATAATGATCCCGGTAGAGATTTAACGCCTCCGTGATATTGATCAGCCTGTCCGGGACTATAGAGAAGGGATAGGTAGTGGTGAAAGGTCCTTCCACATAGGGAGACAGATTTTGCGAGGGTGCGATTTTGTCGAAGATGCGCCATACCCGGCCAAGGGAATAATATGGATGAGAATACTCGCCGGCGCTAAAGGTTATCGTCCAGTCAAGGGAGCCGTTGTCAGGATTCCACCATCCCATCTTCTCAGCATCGCTAAATAGATTCTTAGAAAATATCTGGTCGGGATTATTGGCCTCGATTTCCCTGATTCGAAACTCGTTAGCGGCAACGAAAACCTGGCCGTCTGGAACGCGCTGTGCTACCCAGTATCCACCAGTGCCTGATGGTGTCCCTCCGCACATCTCTATAACCCAGACATCGGTTGTATCTCCAAAGATCAGTGTCTCCCCCGTCCCGTAGTATCCGTACTCATCGATTAGTGATCCTATTAATTCAACTGCTTCTCTGGCAGTCTTGCATCGCTCCAATGCAATGTTTGACAGTTCCGAACTGTAAAAGATCCGTTTGCCTTGCTCTGCATCCGGGTGGATTTTCGCGTAATCCGTACATTCTCCAGACATAAGCTGATGTTCGTTGATCATCCCATACGAGCCGGTAAGGTAGCCATAGGTATGATTCACCTGACTGATATTGCCAATGATAATCTCATCAACATCCGATGTCGCGCCGCTTCCCCGGAATTCTCCGCCGCTGTTTGGATCATAGGGAATGGGACGCTTTGACCCTGGCGTGAAATTCTGAGCAGGGACATAGGAGAACGTCACCACATCCTCTTTGATGATGCCGGCAATATCCGCCGGTCCAAAGCCATCGTTGCTGTGCCCCACAAAAACAGATCCATCGGCTGAAGCAGATTTGGTTATGCCAAATGTCGTGCATCCTAACACCGGAATAGAAAGAGCCAAAATGATGCAGATGGCACAAACTGTTCTAATCATAATAGTAGATTGTTTGATATCAAACCCTCCTTTTTTTTAAATAGATCTATCATAATTATCGTCTGTTACTATTAGAGGATTTCGAACGAAGATACAAGATGAATAGGAAGTCACGCAATCAGCAACAAGATAGGTCTGGATCGTATCCACGATTTGCATGAACCAATTCGACTTTCGGCAGAGGCGCAATTCTCGTCTCATTCGGATTCAAGGCGCATGGACATGGAGTGTTTCCATAAATCGTTCCCGGCAGTTCAATCAAACCTCCAGGCAGCCAGTCGTCAATGACCCTTTCGACAAATATGTCCTTGGAATTTCGCACAAATACAGTTATGTTACTCCCCCCGGCAAATTGCACCTTCCCATCTTCCGACTTTGCCTGAATAATTGCCCTGCTCAGGATTATTCCGCATCCCTTGGCGTCCACTTTGTAGCTTATCGTTTTCCTCTTTCCTGATTCCAAGTAAAAGGACCAGGTTAGATTATTCGCCTCGATTTTCTCCGGCTTTTCCGGCGTATCCAATAGCATTGCGCCCGAGGGTAGCATGCAGGTGAGATCAAGATTCAAGCGGCTTGCTCTGTTGTTCTGGATGGTAACGCTGTAGTTTATTCGGCTGGGATAGGCAGGATCCTTGGTGGCCCTCATCAAGACGGATACTGCGCTATAATTGCATGCACTCGGATTAACACGGATTGTTGAATTGTATTGCGATTTAGTACTAAGCAGCTCATCCTCTTCGTCCAGATAGTAACCGGTGGCCTTTACCCGGTTGGTGAGCTTCTCGACACGACTTTCAATTCCCAAAACCAGTTCGATGCTGGTTGACTCGCCGGATAGTAGGTGATCGATGGACCAGTTTGCGTGGCGCGAGGTCTTTGCGATGGGCATAGCTGAGGACTCTATGAAGGAGGTGCCTACCGGAAATGTATCATGAACATAGATCGGCCCAACTTCTTTATTTCCATCGTTCAGAACTGTTATGTTATAGGTAGCGATTCTGCAGCCAATGGAATCGAGATGCGCAATCTCGGTTACTGAAATATGCGGTTTTCTGTATATCGGGAATATCTCGATGGTCGCATTCCTTCGAATAGTGTAATTACCTGTGTATTCCTCGATGCTTGTAAGATTCTCTGCTGACATCATGAATTCGCCCTTGCCTGAGAAATCAGCCTCTGTTTGGACACTGACGAGTCGAGGAATGGTCGTATTCTTCTTCATCGCCACCAGGTTTGTAAATCTCTCGCTTATCTGTCCTACATCCTTCTCTTTGGTGATTAATCCCGCTCTCCATTTTGCCGATATATTCAGGGAATTCTTTGCATTAACATCGAGATTTGCGGGCAAATATGCTACTTTGAGGTTCATGGCGATATAGTCTTCTTCCGGATTTATAATCTCATCAAGGGAAAAATTGCCGCTGCCTTTCTCGTAGGTCCTCAGAACTCCGTTACGGCTTATCTTTTTGTCGATATCAGCGAAACCTAATCCCGTAGCTGAAGAAACAGACTCATTAGAAGAGATATCATGAGAGACCTCCACCGTCCCGCTATATATTTCATGATAATTGCTGATCTGCGATTGATACCGAATATCTGCCGTTCCCCGAAATTTTGCAGCAGATTCGAAATGCGCATCGGTATCGTCAATAATCAGATTTGCAGTCTTGTTTATTTTTGTGGCATACCTGATGCAGTCCAGAAAAGACGTATCCGACTCAATGCTGGAGCCAATTGTGACATCAGACCATCTGGCATCAAAATGCAGAGTTCGCTGGTGAGGCAGAGACAGGGAGGTTCTAGTATAGGCCGCCGAATGATTTGCATTTTTCAAAGATATTAAGTTGTAATCAGGATAGCCATCGAAGAAATCATCCTCACTAATCTCGCTATCCTGGTCATCGTTCTCTTCGCTCTCGTTTACGGAATTGTATTCGGATATGCCGCTGCTCGAATAGGAACCGCTGCCCATCTTTCGGATGTATAATATTGCGCTCTCTGAATTATCCATACTCTGTCTTACGTTTGTGAATCCAGTTCCATTCACGCTCTCGATTGCATCAAATTTCAGATTTTCTCTCTCATAATTGATACTTGAATTATCATCTGCATCTAAACCATAAACAGCAGGGGATAGCAAGTTATAATGGATTAGGAGGCATACTATTAATGCCATTATGATCATATTTGCATATGGGGTATAGCCAGTTATTTTCATTTTTTCGCTCTGGATAATTGACACTGGTCCTAATAGTATTATTAAATATTGGTGAACACAACTGCTAATTTCGAGAATCGATTTGACTCATTCAGATTCTCCTTTAACGACTGTATCCTTTTTGGTCTTGATGCCCGGCACCGCCACATTTCACACAGCACAATATATATAGGTATAGAATGATGAAACCTTATATTACTCATAGGAGTAACCTTGTGTAAGGTTGACAGAGGTGTGTCGTATGAAATGGGCTATTTCAATCTTAATGCTATGTTGTTTAGCTTGGATTGGGGCCGTGTCTGGTGCAGAGGCAGATGCTAATCAGACCGGTACCTTGGAAGCTATTGAGAATGAGACATCAACCCACATTTTTCTCCAGGAGGGAACGAACGGCAGTTTTGTGAAGGACGAGTCGGGCAATTACACGCTGACCATCACAGGAGTGATTCCGTATACTGTTTACTTCTCGGACCGTCCTGCTAGGGATGCTGGCTTTGCACAGATGAAGCAGTTCCTCGACGGATTCAGCTTTGATCCCAATAACCCGCCCAATGCTGCGGTAATGCTCCAAGAGGGCAACGAAGAGAACGATATGGTCGTGGTGGAGTTGACCATGCCCCAGTACGATGAGACAAACCACAAGCTGACATACAAGGCAAAGAAACTCGATGATTATGCGTTTGAATCCGAATGGGCAAAGGACCTGCTCATCAGGGCTGATAAAGCGATTCCGGAGACTTTTGGAAAGGTCTTGCTCGTAATTGACGACTGTCCCTGTGTGCCCGCATTGCATTACTGCAATTCGTGGTGGCAAAACAGCTGCTGGAATGCGAAAGAAGTTGGCTGTCGTAAGTGTGGTAGCTGCTGCTAAGGGCTCTGTATAATCCTGAGCACGTAAGAAGGAGAGGTGAATGGTATGAAATGGATTGTATCAATTTCGATATTGTGTTGTTTGGCTTGGATCGGAGCTGTATCCGGCACTGAGACATCTGCGAATCAGACCGGTGCCGCGGAAGCTATTTTGAATGAGACATCAACCCACATCTTTCTCCAGGAAGGAACTAACGGTAGTTTTGTGAAAGACGAGTCGGGAAACTATACTTTGACCATCACAGGAATGATTCCGTATACCGTATTCTTCTCAGACCGTCCTGCAAGGGATGCCGGGTTTGCACAGATGAAGCAGTTCCTCGATGGATTCAGCTTTGATCCCAATAACCCGCCCAATGCTGCGATAATGATCGAAGAGGGTGATGAAACGAACGATATGGTCGTGGTGGAGCTGACCATGCCCCAGTATGATGAGACAAACCATAAGCTGACATATACGGCGAAGCTCCTCGACGATTATGCGTTTGAATCCGAGTGGCCAAAAGACCTGCTCATCCGGGCTGATAAGTCTATTCCAGAGACGTTCGGAAAGGTGCTCCTTGTGATTGATGACTGTCCCTGTATACCCTATGGAACGTGTGACTCAAAATGGAGTGATAGCTGCTGGCATGAATATTTCTGTAGACCTTGTGGCGGTTGTTGTGGCAACTGAAATTCACCTATAATTCTTTTTTTTCCTTGCCCCCAGCCGGTGCAAGCTACCGAGTCCTGCCGCTTTACCCCGAGCAGTAGTCGAGACGCTTCCGGCATTTCAGCAGCTCCTGAAACTCCTTCTTGCTCCTACCTTGCACAGCATAAGACATATATGTTCATAATTATCAACGATTAAAATAGTAGTAACCTTAAATGAGTTGGACGGAGGCGTGTCATATGAAATGCGCAATTTTGATCTCGATGCTATGCTATTTGGCATTGGCAGGAATAGTATCCGGCACTGAGGCGGGTGTGAATGATACCGGTGTTGCAGCCGCAGAGAATGCTATTGAGAACGAAACAACCACCTATATCTTCCTACAGGAAGGGACAAACGGTAGTTTTGTGAAGGACGGGTCGGGCAACTACACGCTGACAATAACAGGAGTAATTCCGTATACCGTTTACTTCTCAGATCGTCCTGCTAGGGATGCCGGGTTTGCAGAGATGAAGCAGTTCATTAATGGATTCAACTTTGATGCAAGAGACCCACCCAATGCCGCGGTGATGCTCAGAGATGGAGAAGAAGATAGTGACATGATTGTGGTGGAGCTGACCATGCCCCTGTATGATGAGACAAAGGGCACACTGATTTACACGGCGTCGATCCTAAATGATTACGAATTTAAATCCGAATGGGCAAAGGACCTGCTCTCCAGGGCCGACAATTCTATTCCTGAAACATTCGGAGCTGTCTTATTGGTAATCGATGATTACCCTTATTACCCGTACCAAAATATAGGACCTAAAGGACCGATATAAGTCTGAACGCATTCGCAATCATCTATAAGGCCATGGCCGGCTTAATTGAGGAGCCGGCCACGGCTGGGATTGAAAACAGTGCCATGATCATCGATACCCGTACCCAGGAGAAATCCTTCCCGTTCATCCTGTTAGTCGTCTGTGTATCAATGTTTATGGCCACCCTGGACACAACAATAGTCAATATCTCCTTGCCTACCATCTCCCGGTACTTCGATGTAGGTACGGGAGAGGTATCCTGGATAATACTCTCCTATTTTCTTACTGTAACCAGCCTTCTTCTGGCCTTCGGCAGGCTGGGAGACCTGCTGGGATTTAGAAAGATCTTCCTGTGGGGGATCTTGATCTTCGCTACCGGCTCATTTCTCTGTGCCCTGGCCCCTGGGATTGCTGAGATAATCCTCTTTCGCATCCTTCAGGGAATAGGTGGGGGAATAATAGTAGCCGTAGGTCCGGCTATGATTTCAGCATTTCTTCCCACGGCAATTAGAGGCAGAGCCCTGGGATACGTAATAACCTCCGCCTCCATTGGCCTGGCGCTAGGTCCCGTTATTGGCGGTTTCCTCACAGTCTACCTTGGATGGCGGTGGATTTTTTTGGTGAACGCTCCAATAGGTATTGTGGCTGCACTCATCGGCTATAAGGTATTACCCCGTGATCTACCCCGCACCAAAGGTAGCTTCGACCTTATCGGGGCAAGCCTGATCTTCGCTTGTCTGGCCCTGGTTATCTACGGTCTGAATCAGGGAACACAGCTTGGTTGGGGATCTAACCAGATAGTAGGAGCCTTCTCTCTCGCCGTTCTTTGCGCCATTGGATTTCTCATAAGAGAGAGGCGATATCCACAACCTTTAGTTGACCTGAATCTTTTCAAAAATCCAAACTTCGTCCTGCCTAACATAGGGGCTCTGCTAATGCTGCTGGCCTTTGCGGGAGCCCTATTCGTTCTGCCTTTTTATATGGAGCTGGGTCTGGGATTCCCGACAGTTGTCGCTAGCTTATTCTTGATGATCGCATCAATTGCTGCTGCAGTATCGGCGCCAATTGGAGGAGCCATCTATGACCGACTGGGTCCAGGACTTGCCTGCCTGGCCGCCTCCGCCAGCACCCTCCTGGCCTTCCTTCTATTCTTCCTCCTGGACACGAGCGGTTCCCAAAGAATAATGCTTCCCCTTGCCCTGGTACTGATGGGAATAGGCTACGGTATGTATGCACCACCCACACTCAGCATAGTACTGGGCCAGTGTCCCAAAGAGCAAGGACTGGCTTCAAGCATTATGATGACCTCTCGGGACATGGGAGTAGTATTAGGGATTGCCCTATTCGAGACCGTTTTCAGCGCTACGACCCAGGGCGATGCCTCTGTACATCACGCATCTTCCCAGATAATCGCCTTGGGCTTTCACCATGCAGTTTTGCTGGGAATTGTGGCCTCTCTGATGGCCCTGGTCATTTCCTTGATGATCAGAAATAGGGTGCGATGATCCATGGCGTTTTCCTGAAGACTCAAAGCTCATCCCGCCCTTTGGGAGCGCTCTCTGCTGTGCTGTTTATCTTCTTGACTTTGGCAAGCCTAGCTTTGGTGGCCTTGATGGAGCCGGCCAGACTGGAGGCGGCGTCCTTTGGGCTTTCACATTCAACGCAGCTCTTCGTATCCGGTAGGGCAGAAACAAGGCCAGCCTCGGCATCTATATTCATTGTCAGGGAGCTGTTATTGGAATACCTGTAGACCAGCTCCACCGGTCGGCTGAGCGGCGAGACGGAGTTGAAGATCAGGCCGGATCTAATGGTCTCATTTTTCTCAAGCACCATGGCAGATATGCCCTTCTTTCCGTAGTTGTCATACTCTTTGCTGTCGTACTTCCAGTCCCACTGGTCCAACAATGTGAAGTTATTGGCGTCAATGGCCAGCTTTTTTGTGCCGTTATTGGTTATCGCCACATCTAATTCAATTGTCTTCTTGTAGGAGTTTGTGCTGGACCTGAGCACTCCATAATAGAGCAAGGTCACATTTTCGTTGCTGGAGTTGACAAGCTCGGGAAAACGAAGCGAGAACTGTTCCCCACCTGCTTTGTCCTGGGACAAATCTATAGTCAGGCTCTTGGCAATAGTCTCCTTGGGGACGACAAAACCAATCAGCCGGCGACCTGGCTGTAATTCTTTTATATTTTGAGCGCTGGTTTGAAAAACCCGGTCGTTTCCATCGGTGAGGCTGTAGGCAGCCCGAATTGGTGCGTTATCGCTTTCGTTTATTCTGGCCAGGCGAGTGTCTATAACCAGGACGGAATACGAGTCGGAATAAGAGGATCCAGAAAACCCGGGGTCCTTGAAGGAGCCGAAGATAGTGCAGTTTACGACACCATTGCTCATTTGCAGTGGATAATCTTGGGCAATTCCTGGTAATAGGATCATGAACAGTGCCAGAGCCAGCCATCTCATCTATAACATACCTTCAATGTTATGATATATTCTTTTGGGTGCTTCTTGGATCTTTGCCTCGAATAGATAAATGCCTGGGAGATTCCCAGGCCTGAGCACCGGCTCGAAGAGCCACCCGTCAAGGCTTAGGCGGAAATGCTCGATGAGCTATTCGAGGCGTTGCTTGATGTACTATTCGCTGTGCCATTTGTATCCGGTGTCTTTTTATCCAGACTCACTTTCGTGGCCGCGAGCCGCGCCTTGCTGGCTGCTAACTTATCCTTGATCGAGAGTTTCTTGGTCTCTTTCGTCTCGTTAGCCGGAGCCGGCACGGCCACGTTCTGTGCGACCGGATTCGAGGTAGGCAGGACGGCCGCAGGTGCCGGCACTACGCTGGCCGCGCTCTTCGTGGCATTGGCGCCATAGACCGCTACATCAGAAAGCGGCACGTAGTCTCTCTCAAACATTATGATGATCTGGTTTGATGCCCCATAATCATATGCCAGGGCAGCAGGACGGCTAATAAGCGAGACGCCGTCAAAACCTAGCGGGACACGGTCGGTAGCAGCTTGCGGCCCGATCGTCACTGGATCAAATCCTGCCGTGGGACTGTAGGGCCAGCCCCACTGATCCAGCAGGGTGAAATTTTGCGGATTGACTATGAGGTTTTTGGTGCCGTTATTCTGTACGCGGACCTGAATTACTATTCCTTGCTCATCCGGATTGATCAGCCAATCAACGATCCCATAGTACCTTAACACCAGGTTCTCGTTGCTGCCCTTGGGCGTCGCCCACCAATTGATGTAAATGGGATTTCCGCCCTCAGTAGTCGCATTTATGAGCTTAAAAAGGCTGTCTTTGGGAACCAGGAATAAAACAAGCTGCTTTCCGGAAGACAGCGGCTTGTACAGGCCGGGCAGGTAGATATTATTTTTATCATCCACCAATTGGTATGAGGCATTCTCAGTCCCCATTAGGCCGACATCGACATTTAAGATTTCCTGAGTAGCATTCTCGTCATCCAGAGGCGTCCGGCTCGATCCGAAGAACGTGACTGTAGCGTTTCCATCGCTGCCCTGCAGCGGCGCGGCCTGGGCCATGCCCAAGGCCAAAGCCAGTAAAAGGGTTAGAACAATTAATCTCATCTGATACCCCCGTTAGATCTATTGTCTCTAATTCTATTTTCTCTAATGTTATATATACATTTTATCCAAGAACCTAATTCATAGGAACCGGCGAGACTGCCCAGGCTGGGAAACCTATATCTGCCTGTTTCATCATAAGCAGAGGCGGTGTTCTCATTGTCATCGCCTATCCTTGTAACCTGCGGCCTACCCTATGCCAATGGGCCATGTCATCTAGGCCATTTAAGAACTTATGTACCTGCGGACATCTTCGTTCGAGGGTTGAAAAAGATGGGCAAAGAGGTGCTCTTCGTCTGCGGCACGGACGCCCACGGAACTCCCATCGTGGTCAATGCCGAGGCCCAGGGAACGACGCCCAAAGCGCTCGTGGCCAAATATCACCAGCACTTTGACGAGGTCTTCAAAGGAATGGGCGTCGACTTCGACTACTTCGGCGACACCGACGAAACCGCCTGCCACAATCGCACGCAAGAAATGGTCAGTGCCCTCATGGACGGCGGCCACGTTTATTCCAAGGAGATCGAGCTGGCCTTCTGTCCCAAATGCGAGCGCTTCTTGCCGGACAGATATGTGGAGGGAGAGTGTCCCTACTGCGGAAAACCCGCTCGCGGCGATGAGTGCGACATGGGCTGCGGTCGTCATCTGGAACCGGGGGAGATCAAAAACGCAGTCTGCAAGGTCTGCGGCGGAAAGGCCGAGTATCGGAGGCAAATCCATTATTTCTTTAAACTCTCCGAATTCAAGGATTTTCTCCTCTCGTATCTTGAGACTTTAGGAGGGACCTCTTCCGCCCGCAATTACGCTATGGAATGGGTCCGCCAGGAGCTGAAGGACTGGTGCATAACCCGCAATATGGCCTGGGGCGTCAAGTTTCCCGGACACGACGATCTGGTGGTCTATGTCTGGGTGGATGCGCCCATCGGCTACATCGCCTTCACCGAGGAGTGGTGTGCCAAGAACGGCCGGGACTGGCAGACCTATTGGAAGAATGATGCCAAGATCATACACTTCATCGGCGGGGACATCGTCTACCATCACTGTATCTTCTGGCCGGCCATGCTCAAAGGAGCCGGGTACAACCTACCTTCGGCAGTAGTGGCCAGCGGCATGCTCAAGATCGATGACAAGAAGTTTTCCAAATCGCGGGGCAATGTCATCTGGGTCAAAGACGATTACCTGGAAAAGGGACTTCATCCCGATCTGCTGCGCTACTATCTGGCCAGTTACACCGCTCACAACAAAGAGGTCAACTTCGCCTGGAAGATCTTCGCAGATAAGGTAAACACCGAGCTGGTGGGAGCGTTTGGAAACTTCCTCAACCGCGCCCTGACCTTCAGCGTGAAGAACTTCGAGGGCTCTGTTCCGCAGGGCGAGATCGACCAGGAGGTCATGGCCAGGATAAAGCAGACCTTAAATGAGGTTGTATCCGGCCTGGAAGAGTATGAGTTCAAGAAGGCCGCAGATAGCGTGATGACTCTGGCGGACTACGGCAATATCTACTTCCAGAGCCACGAACCCTGGAAACTGGTCAAGAGCGATAAAGCAGCAGCCGGTGTCGTGCTGAGAAGCTGTCTGCAGATCGCCAAGGCGCTGGTCATTTTCATGGAGCCGATCATGCCCTTAAAAATGCAAAATGCCTGGAAGCAACTGGGCCAGGGAGGATCCGTGGCGGAAAAACACTTCCAAGAGGCTTTGCAACCCATGGCGGAAGGGGCAGCGCTCGGCACTCCCGAGATCCTCTTCTCACGCATGGAAGAGGCTTTCGTCAAAGAGCTGGACAGGATCTTTAAAGAAAGGGTAGAAAAAGCCGAAGTCAAGGGGAAGATAGCAGAAAAAACGGCTGAAAAAAAGGGTGAAATCTCTTTTGAAAATTTTGGATCATTAGACTTACGTATAGGTGAAATTAAGGAGGCCGGCCCCATTAAGGGCTCAAAAAAGCTGCTCAAGCTCCTGGTCGATATCGGTGGCGAGACTCGTCAGGTGGTGGCAGGCATTGCAGAGGCCTACAGAGCTGAGGAGCTGGTAGGCACGCAGGTGGTCGTTTTGGCCAATCTTAAATCGACCAAGCTCTTTGGCGTCGAGTCGCAAGCCATGCTCCTAGCGGCAGATGCAGCCGGCAAGGCCGTGCTGCTCCGGCCGCGTGAAATTGTGGAAACGGGAACTAAAGTAAGATAGGAGGTTTTTATTCTGCTTCAGATCGAGAATCTGTCCAAGACATACAGGGTGAAGGACAGAGATGTTGTGGCTCTTGAAAATGTCAGCTTCACCACCAGGCCGGGTGAGATTTTAGGATTGGTGGGAAAGAGCGGGGGAGGCAAAAGCACTCTCATGAAGATCCTGAGAGGCATGGAGAGTTTTGATTCCGGCAAGATATTCCTGGATGGCATGACCATCACACCTGATTCCAGCGACGAGGTGAAAAGGGCGCAAATGGCCGTTACAGCCATACATCTGCAAAGGGATTTCGCACTCTGGACAGAGAGTGCCCTTAAAAACGTAGTGCGAAGGATTCATGCCAGGAAAACCGGTTATGAGCTTCTGCCTATTCCCGAGGACGGGGACTATGATGAGATGTACCTGGAGGCCATGTACTACCTGCGGCTGGTGGGCCTGGGAGACAAGGCGCGCCATCTGGCCACCATCCTGAGCGGCGGCGAGAAGCAGAGGCTTCTTATTGCCAGGCAACTGGCCAAGAAGCCCAAAATATTGCTGCTGGATGAGCCGGCCACCATGGCCTGTCCGGCCACCAAACAAGAAGTGCTGGATGCCATCAAGAACGTGAACAAGGAGCTGGATCTGACCATAATCGTAGTATCACATCTGCCTGAGATTCATGAGTATCTGGCACATAGACTGATCTGGCTGGAGAAGGGCAAGATCGTCGCCGATGGGAAGCCTAGAGAGGTCCTGGACCAGTTCATGGCAGGAATTGGCAAAATGGAGCCTCTGGCATCCTGGCCCGGTGCCTTGCCTCTTATTAAAGTGAGAGGTCTATCAAAGAGAGGCTGCCAGATTTGCACAGGAGAGGTCCTGAATGTCCTCAGAATGGAGAACCTCAACTTTGACATATTAGAGGGCGAGATCACATCAATCATCGGCAACAGCGGTGGGGGAAAGACCACTCTTCTCAAGATCATGCAGGGCGTTCGGATGCCGGACGAAGGAGTCGTGTCTTTTCGGTACGGCGATAAATGGGTAGACATGATGAACTACTCGCCCGATAGAATGAATGTGCGCCGCTCTTTAGGCATCATGTATCAGGAGTTCGCTCTTTATGCTGGTGAAACCATTCTCGATCAGATTGCCTATAAAATGGGCATCAAGGGCAATGATGTGATTGACCATGCAAGGGATGTGGCAGAGGAGCTGGGCATAAGCGACAAGGTGCTTGATGTCATCTATGCCATGACGGATATGTCGGAAGAGGACGCCAAAGCCGCCCTTGAGTCACTGGGACTGACCAGAGACATATTCAAAGATCTGTTTCCCAGATTTCCGACGACTGTGGCCCGCGAGTATGCAGAGCCGATCTTTGATCTGATAAACCTTGATCGAGAGGCGATGTGGAAGCTGCCCGAGCAGCTGAGCGGCGGAGAGTTGGTGAGAGCATCTTTGGCCATTATCCTGGCCGCCCGTCCCAAGATCCTGATTCTGGATGAGCCCTTCGGCGATATCGACCCCATCACCATGCGTGAGGTCTCCAACGCCATTAAGAAGATCAATGCTGAGTTTGGCACCACCATAATCCTGGTCAGCCACCATGTTGATTTCGTCAAGGAGATCTCCCACCGGGCCATGCTCATTGAAAATGGAGCCATTGCAGCGGACGGAGATCCGGCAACGGTCTGCAACGCCTTCCTGGCCTCCTGCCATGCCCCCTATCTGAAGTACCTGGAAGAGCGTTATGCAATTCATGGATGATAGGGGATGGACGAGCAAGTAGAGGAGATTTACCGGCAGCTGGCCGATCAGATAACACCGGAGGATTTCCAGGCGAGAGTAGAGGAGAAGGTAGCCCTCATGGCCGGTCTGTGCGACAGCAGGACGGCGGCATTGCTCGTGGCCCGTGACCTGGGTGCATCTGAGGTTCTCACCAAGATTGGCAGCATCAGGCCGGAGACGGGAAATGTCACCTTCACGGGGAAAGTGCTCAGTGTCTCCGAGATCCGCGAGTTTCCCCGCTCGGACGGATCCCTTGGAAGGGTCGCCAACCTGACGCTGGCCGATGAGACGGGATCTGTGCGCGTGGCTCTCTGGGATGAGACGGTAGAGTTGGTCCGCTCCGGAGATCTGAAGATCGACCAGTGCCTCAAGATAAGGGGTCTGGCCAAAGAGGGCTACGCGGGAACTGAGGTTACCTTAGGCAGAAGCGGGGGCATCGAGGAGATAGATTTAGACATCGTGCCAAGGACAACGCCCTATAAAATTGCGGAGATAAAGGGCGATATGGGCGAGGTCAGCCTTCTAGGCGTCGTTGTGGACGCAGGCGAGATCAGGGAGTTCCTGCGTAAAGACGGAGGCAAAGGACAGGTTCGTACCGTGCTTTTGGGAGACGAGACGGGCAAGATCAGGCTTACCCTCTGGGATGAGCAGGCAGCGATGGCTTTGGAGAAGGGCGAGACAATTGAAGTTAGGAACGGCTCATGCCGGGAGAGATATGGATCGCTGGAGATTCAGACGGGAAGCTACAGCACCGTTTTGAAGAGCAGCAAAAATGTGCAGTTCACAGAGATAATGACGCCCATATCCGACCTCAAGCCGGGCATGCTCTGCAGCGTCTCTGGCTTTGTGACGGGTCTGGGAGAGGTGCGGGAGTTTCAAAGAGATGACGGAAAAGCCGGACGGGTGGCCAATATCTACATCTCCGATGAGACGGGCCGCATCAAAGTGGCTCTTTGGGCAGAGCATGTTGATCTCTTGCGGACCCTGGATCTGGGCTGCAAAGCGGTGCTGATCGATGCCCTGGCCAAGAGCGGCTGGAACGAGGAGCTGGAATTGTCTTGCGGATGGCGCACCAGGATTACTTTCGCCCCGCCTGGATAACCTTGTTAAAGATGATCTGCTTTACTCTCATTTGAGAAATATTCTAAGGAACTGGGAAGATGCCGACAAAATTACTGGAAGATCTGCCGGGTGTGGGTCCGGCCACTGCGGAAAAGCTGCGCGAGGCTGGCTTTAGTTCCGTGGAAGCTATAGCTGTTGCCTCTCCAGGCGAACTGGTGGCCGCGGCAGAGGTGGGGGAAGCCACAGCGGCCAAGATCATTGCCGGGGCCAGAGAAGCTGCGGATGTGGGCGGCTTTGAGACGGGAGACCGAATACTAGAGCGCAGAAAGCTGGTGGGCAAGATCACTACCGGTAGCAAGGGCTTCAATGAACTTTTGGGCGGGGGGATGGAGACTCAGTCCATAGTGGAGCTCTACGGTGAATTCGGCTCGGGCAAGACGCAGGTGGCCCACCAGCTGGCCATAAACGTGCAACTGCCAACGGAAATGGGCGGCCTGAACGGTTCTGCTATCATTATCGACACGGAGAACACCTTCCGGCCGGAGCGCATCGCTCAGATGGTGAAGGGCCTGCCACCCGCGCCGGACGGCCAGGAGCGCGATCCGGCTGATTTTTTAAAAAACATCAGCGTGGCCAGAGCCTTCAACTCCAATCACCAGATCCTCCTGGCGGAGAGCGCCATGGACCTGGCGGATAAGGCCAGGGAATCGGAATATCCTGTGCGCCTGATCATCGTAGATTCCGTGACGGCCCACTTCCGGGCGGAGTACGTAGGGCGCGGCACTCTTGCCAACAGGCAGCAGAAGCTGAACAAGCACCTGCACGACCTGATGCGTTTTGGCGATCTGAACAATGCCCTGATTCTGGTGACCAATCAGGTCATGAGCAAGCCGGACACCTTCTTTGGCGATCCGACCAAGCCTGTGGGCGGGCACGTGCTGGGGCATACGTCCACTTTCCGACTGTACCTACGCAAGTCCAAGGGCGAAAAACGCATTGCTAAACTGGTGGATTCGCCCAACCTGCCGGACGGCGAAGCGGTCTTCACAGTGACCATGGAAGGGATAAAAGATTAAAGGGTAAATGGTGATAAGGGCATCTTAGAAGGGATTACAGTCTTGCTCGATACAGGAAGCCCCCTCACCAATTACCACATAGTTACTTCAGATATATATTTCTTTTGTTATGTAGGGCGTCGCGACATATTGCAGCATGATGGCCGGCCAGGAGTGCCAGGCATTGGAATCTGCACTTGCGAGTAGTTGGGAGATCCGGGTAAAGGAGGGAGAAATAAAACAGTATTTGCCGCGGATCGCCGCCTTCCCGTTCTATTCTCAATAGATATAGACGATTGCGATAATCTAATCCAATGAGTAAAAGCTAATGATTTCTCATTTCGTCCCGGCGAACCGTTTAATAGTCTCCCTTTTGCGCTGCCACCTGCGGGCCTCTCTTGCTTTGTCTTCCTCTAGTATGGCCATGCGCCCTGACTTATTCACCGATTCATTCTTTTTCTTCTCGGCTTGATCTATAATCGGTTGATCTGCACTTGGTTGATCTATACTTGGTTGATCTATACTTGATTGATCTATACTTGATTGATCCATGCTCATTTCACCTGATTTACGTTTCTCACTAAATAGTGGATGAATTTCTGTTGAGAGGAGATCGCGCGAACAGAAAGTACTTGGACTTTAAATGGAGATGATTCTATTTAAAGGCTATTGTTGGGTTGCACGAATTATCTCTCAGTTTATTTAGGTGACCTTTTTTACTGGAATCGTCCCACCCAAAGCTTTAATCTCACCTCCTCCTATTTCCTCTCACCATGAACTTCGGTCGCCTCTTTAAGTCCAAACCCACACCACGCATTGCTAGTAGCCCGCCCTTCAACTACCTTGATCTTCACAGCAAACCATTTTACATCGTGGCCTCGGTAGAAGTGGGCAATACCACGACCAAATGCATACTCACCGCCACGGACATGAACACCGGCAAGACCTACATCGTCAATAAGACGGTGAAGATGACCAGAGATGTGCGTAGACCAAAAGCTGGTGAAGAGGTATTTGCCCATACCATCAACGGGACGCCCCTCACCAGAGAGTCTATTACCGAACTGGTGAAAAACACCCTCATTGAGAGCCATGATAGGGCACGTCTGGACATCAAGACCGATCTGCACTTCGTGGTGCGCTCCACCGGGGTAGTGGCCGAGCTGGATTCCCCAGACCAGGTGGGCGCCTTCATCCAGGCCCTGGCCAAGGGCTGTCTCGATGCCGGCGTTCCGCCCCGGCTAATGACACCGGCCATGAGCATCCATAACATCTTGGATAAGTTCAAGCGCTACACCATGATTGAGAAGGTGATCTTCATGGGGGCCGTGGCCTCTTGTTTTCCGCCGCAGGGTTCTACCGGCGTGGAAGTCGTAGCCAACGAGATGGAGGGGGAGCTGGCTACCGCCGGCATAAAGGAAGGCAGCCGCTGGACGGATGTGGACTTTAGAAATCCCTGCCTCTCCATGGACTTCGGCACCACACTGGACGGTAGAGTGACCAGTGGAGATCTTCCCTATGCCTATACCATCGGCAATCTTCTCGGCCTGGCCGGAGCCATTCCCGATGCCGTTGTCCAGGGAACGGGACTGGTGGACAAGATGACCGGAGCCACACTGGATATCTTTGACGGCAATACCAAGCCTGATTACGGCAAAGAGGCGCAGCAGTACGCGGATCAGATCGACGAGCTGGTAGTAATAGAGAAGGTTCCGGCCAGCCGCACCAAATACGGTCTCGTGCCCGTGTGCCCGCAGGCTGCGGCCTTGAATAACGTCGTTCTCATCGGCTGCGATGTGGGAGTGAATGGCAGCGACCTCCCAAAGCTCTCCAAAATAGGAGAAGATCTTTACAAATCCAAAAATTTGAGGATACTTTTCGGCACACTGGACATGGCCATGGCTCGCGTGGCCCGCCGGCTGGTGCAGGTGGGAGTCGAGGAGGGAGTCGTCACCAAGGATACGGCCCTGGGAGTGACCGGGCGGGCGGGAATCAGCGGCGGCAAACCGGCCCTTATTTTGGAGGAGATAGAGAAGCTGGGGCTATATGAGCAGGTGGAGAAGAACGTGGTCTTCGTGGACGATGGCCTGGCGCGGGGCGCGGCTGTCATGGCCCGCTGCATGAACTCCATGGGCACTCCCAAAAACCCGCTGGGAGGCATGAGGGGCGGCAAATGCATCCTCAAAGAGAGAATGGAGTATGAGTCACGCAAAGGTGCTGCACCCGTGCCCCAGCAGGCGCGAGGGGACAGGGACACACAGGCCTATTTCATGGGAGGCCACAAGAGAGCATAAGGATGCCCTCGAAAAAGCGCAGCCCTCTACCTGCGGAGGGAAAGGAGATTCCAATTTCCGTTCAGGCTGTCGAACGACGGGAGGAGATGCTCTGGACGGCCCATGATCCGGCAGAAGCGAAGGCTTTTCCGCCCTGCATCAAGGGCATAATGGCCGGAGCGGCAGGCGAGAGCGGCAAGCACAGGATCGCTGCCATCCTGGCCGCATTCCTGGGACAGGCAGGCTACAGCCGTGAGGAGGCAATGCAGCTCTGGTCGGGTGTAGCCGCTGTAGAGGAACGGATCTTTGAGGAGTGGTTCATGAAGATGAACTGCCCCAAATGCCGGGTTATGCAGCGGCAGAGCAAAGGCTACCCCGATCTGGGTGTAGCCGACCTGGGACTGTGCCTGCCGGATGAGGCATGCCAGGAGTTCGAGAGCCCTGTGGAGTATGCCTGCCGCATACGATCGATTGAGGATCGAGAGAAAGGCACTCTCTTGCATATCAAAACCCAGTACCGGGCAAGGATCTTTGATTGGTCGACGGGCAAAGAGAGCGAGATCGAATTGTCGGAAAGGGAAAAGGAGACGCTGGAGGCACTGCTGGCGGAAAAGTCCGGACGGAATGATAAAATCCTCGTCTACGCAAGAGTTCGGGTCAGGGGAAGGCTGAAACCCAGATTCTTCCTGCGGGACTCGGAAGGCCCGCGACGGCATATGCTCTCGGATGTTCTTTGATGATTACCACAGATTCACACCTGAGACGCTAGGAGAAGTTAAAGCGTGACCGACGAAGTTAAGCAATGCTCACTGCAATTCATCCCCAAGCTCAAGGACAAAAAGATCATTATCCGCCTAGTCTCAGGAGGTCAGCCAGTTACAGAGACCATTGCCGATAGAAACCGTGGATGAACCAAAAGGTTACAAGGCAGATATTTAGGAGCATGAGATATGCCCAATGAATCACTACAAAGCCAGGAAGAAGCCAGGACTAAGAATTGGTGGCAGTTCTGGAAGTGTAAATTGAATAAGGAGTGTGCCATGCACGTAGGAACTGTAAAGAAATTTTTAATATATTCGATTTATTTAATTTTTGTTTTAATCACCTTTGTTCCTCGCTTGTATGTGAAGTTACACGATCCAAACGCCACCCTACCTTTTGGATTCGATTCCTTCATGGAGGTTTTAGATCCGGTTGCCGTTGCTACAATCATACTAGCGACAGCAACTTTTGCTTTGGTAAAAGATTCTAGCAAAAATATCGAAATTTCTAAAAATAATTTGTTAGAAGATCATCTAGTAAGAGAGATGAACGAATTAATCAAACCGATATATCTAAAAAGAGACAAGTTTGAATATTTAGAATTTGTGCATAATCCATACTATTATGAAACAAGGTATTTTCAAGAATGGAAAGATGAAGCACGTGATTTCTGGGATCGGCTCGAAACCAGCGAATATCTAGCTTCAAAAGATTTACGAGATCTGATAAAAGACTATTCGCAAACCAACAAAGAATGGCATCATAAGCACGACGAATTAGCAAACAGAATAAAAGAAGGTTTAACAAGAGAGAGTAAAATAGATCTCTGTGAAGAAGCACCTAAAGAACGACTCAGTTTGGGTTTTTTTGACTATAGGTTTATGAATTTGCCTGCGAGCAACGATAGAGCCGAGCGGAAACAGAAAATTAAAGATTTAACAGACCAGTTAGATGCAGATAGCTATTCCTTCAGTCTTATTGGAGAATTTGTAAATTTAATAGATGAGGATAACGTTTTAGAAGCCAAAAGAACACTATTTAAAGCTAAAGTGATCGATAGATACGAAAAACTTGAAAAGATGATAGACGAAATTCGAGATACACTTGAGAAGAGCTCGTGAAATGCCTTTTAAGGACTAGTTTGGTGGCAGTACTGGAAGCGGTTCTGAAAGCATCTCATCACTCCCCCAATCCTTCCACCAGCACCTCCCCCTCTTCCGTTACAAAGATCCGGGCGTCTCTCTCCAGCGCCCTCTTCTTGAAGAGCCGGGGGGCAATGCGTCGCAGTTGCACCACAATATCGAGGGATGTGATGGGCAAGCGCATCTGTTTTTCGTCCGCTGCTGCAAAGATCATCTTGGGCAGCTCAAAGACATCCGTTCCAGCCTTGGCCAATAAGGATATGGGAGCACGCAGCATCATCCATTGCTGCAGCGTTCGCTCTGCTCGGGCGATGTTCTGATGGGCTCGCTTCTCCAGGATGCTGATGTTGGAGCGGGTGGTGCCCAGGCTGTCTGCTACCTCCTGCTGGGACCGGCCGCAAAGACGCATCTGCAACACCTCGATCTGCCTTTCTGTGAGAAATGTTTCTGGCATCATCATTCGCAAGGTCAAAAAGGTCTTATGAGATGATAAAAGCATCCTTTCACCCCCATTACCAGGGCAAAGTTATCTCCTCGCTCTTGCCCACAGCCACCAGCCTGCCCGCTTGCAGCACAGATACCCTGCCGGCCAGCTTGCGACACTGCTGCATGTTATGCGTGGCTAAAATCACAGCCGTCCTGCTCCCGGCCAGGCTCTGCAAGAGGCTGTCGATGGAGGCGGCGCTCCCGGGGTCCAGATTGGCGGTCGGCTCGTCCAGCAGGAGAAGTTCCGGCTGCAGGACCAGAGCTCTGGCCAGGGCAATTCTCTGCGTCTCCCCTCCGGATAGGGTATTGGCGTCGCGTCTCTCATAGCCCGAGAGCCCCACTGCTGCCAGGGCTTCTTTTACCCTGTCACTCATACTCATTTTCCCACCAGCTGCATCAGTTACATCAGCTCTGCCCCGCATCCTCAGGCCATAGGAGACATTCGCCTCCACGCTGGCTTTGAACATGACCGGCTTTTGAAAGACCATGGCCATTTTGCGCCGCGCAGAAAGCATCTCTCTCTCCGGCCTTCCGGAAACCATTCTGCCGTCGAAGAGAATGGAGCCCCTGGAGGGTTCATCGAGCAAATTAATGAGGCGCAGCAGTGTCGTCTTTCCCGAGCCGGTGGGCCCAATCAGCCCCAGGATCTCTCCCCGTTCTACCGTCAGGTCGATTCCCTTGAGAATCTTTGCCGGGCCAATGCTTTTGCTTAGAGAGCGTACTTCCAGGAGAGCCATTCTTATCTCCCCTGAAATCGATTAAGTAATAGATTGATGGCCAGAGAGATGGATATGAGGATAATTCCCAGAGCCATGGACAGCTCCAGATTGCCCATGGAGGTCTCTAACGCTATAGCCGTGGTGAGAACCCGTGTGTAGCCCCGGATGTTCCCTCCTATCATCATGGCCACACCCACCTCGGAGAGCGCCCGGCCAAATCCCAGGAGCACGGCAGCCATGACCGCCACGCGGGCCTCTTTTATTACTGTTATTATTATCTGCATCTCCGTTGCGCCTAATGATTTAGCCGTGTCCCTGATCTGGGGGCTGACGCCCGCCAGAGCGGTAATGGTCAGGCCAATCATGATGGGGCTGACGAGAATGGCCTGACCGAAGATCATGCCGCTCGGGCTGAAGAGCAGGTTAAGTCCTCCCAGCGGCCCGGAGCGAGAGATGAGCAAAAAGACCAGCAGGCCAACGGTCACCGTTGGCAAGCTGTAGAAGGTCTGAATTAAATTTATCAATGCCCTTTTGCCCCAAAATTGGCGAAACTCTATGATGCCTCCCAGAGGTATGCAGATGATGCCGGCTAATGCTGCGGAAGAGAGCGAGATAAAGATGGACCTTATGGTGATCTCGACCACCTGGGGGTCTCTCGCTGCAATCAGTTCAAAGGCCCGCAAGAGGCCGCTGTAGATCTCTTCCAACCAATTTCACCTTATCTGTTATTGGCTCATCAGGCCGCAGCACAAGAAGCGCTGCTGGGCACGGCGCACTCAGCAACCGAGCAGCCGATCAAATCGCAGTTTCCTCGGGCTGGCGAAAAGAGGGGCTTGCCGAATTTCTCTGTGCCATAGCTTGCAATCAGATCCTGACCCTCACTGGAGACCAGGTAGTTTATGAACTCATTGGCCAGCTCACAGTTCACGTTCGGATGCTTCTTGGGGTTCACTGCCATAGCCACATAAACATTGAGCAGCTCGCTTCCGCCCTCGATGATGGGGACGAGCGTCAGATTTCCCTGGTATGCCATAAAAGTGGACATATCTGAGATGGTGTAGGCCTGCTTTTCATTGGCAATGTTTAAGGTTGCGCCCATGCCCTGCCCGGCCTCGATATACCAGGGACCGGAGGAGTTGACGGCAGAGTAGTTGTAGCCGGCCTTCTTCCAGAGCAGCTTCTCGCGGGCATGTGTGCCGGAGTTGTCGCCCCGAGAGATGAACATCACCTTAGCCGGATCGATTTTGCCTTTCGCCATGATGCCGGCCAGAGCCTGGGAGGCATTCATACCCTTTACGCCTGCGGGATCATCCTTGGGTCCGACCAGGAAGAAGTAGTTGTAGGCAATGCACCTTCTCTCCAGGCCCTGTCCGTCCTTGATGAATTTCAGCTCCCTCTCCTTGTCATGAACGACTAGGACATCCACGTCGCCGCGCTCACCATACTGGATGGCGATGCCGGTTCCGCCGGATACCACGTCCAATGATACATTGTACTTCTCATCAAACTTGTCTTTGATCACGTCCAAAAGACCGGTATCTTGCAGGCTGGTAGTAGTAGCCAGCTTCAGCCTCTCTCCCTCTGTCGCCCCGACAGCGCTGCATAAAACGGATAACGTCATCAGCACAAGGGCCATTTTCAGAAAATTTCTTACCATTTTCAATCCCTGTTCTAAAGCATAATCGCTTACCATAAAAAGTTTATGTTAGCTAATTGAATTACTTATATGAGCTGCTTTCATCCCCAACGGTAAGTTATATCTTCCCTGACTCCAAAAAACCAAGAACTGATGCTAAAGCTCAAAGACAAATCAATCCTCGTTACCGGCGGTGCCGGTTTCATCGGCAGCCATCTCGTAGAGGCCCTGCTGGCGGAAAATGAGGTCACCGTCCTCGACAACTTCAGCTCTGGAAAGAGAGAGTTTCTCACCTTGCACCACAATAATCCAAATTTCCACCTCATTGAAGCGGACCTGCTTCTTTCCAATACTCTGGAAAAGGCCCTGAATGGAGTGGATATGGTCTTTCACCTGGCCGCCAATCCGGATGTGAAGCTGGGCGCAGAAAACACCCGCGTGCACCTGGAGCAAAATGTGCTGGCCACCTACAACCTTTTAGAGGCCATGAGAAAATGCGGCGTCAAAAAAATCGCCTTCACCTCCACGTCCACCATTTACGGCGAAGCTACAGAGGTTCCCACTCCGGAGAACTTTGGACCGCTCCTGCCCATATCGCTCTACGGTGCCTCCAAGCTGGCCTCTGAGGCGCTCATCTCCTCCTACTGCCATACCTTTGAGATGCAGTCCTGGATCTATCGTTTTGCCAATATCGTGGGAGAGCGGGGCACGCACGGCGTGCTGGTGGACTTCATTAGAAAGCTGCGAGAAAATCCCGGCGAGCTGGAGATCCTGGGATCCGGCCAGCAGAAAAAGTCCTACCTGGAGGTCAAAGACTGCGTGCGAGCTATGCAGCACTGTGTGCAGCATTCGGACGAGCAGATCAATGTCTTCAATATCGGCTCCGAGGACTCTGTAGATGTGACAAAGATCGCTGATATCGTGGCCCTGCAGATGGGCCTCACTGATGTTCGGTATCGCTACACGGGCGGCGTGGATGGCCGGGGCTGGAAGGGCGACGTCAAGGTTATGCAGCTCTCCATCGAGAAGATAAAAAAGCTGGGCTGGACGCCTCAAAGCGGCTCCGCGAAGGCGATTGAGACGGCGGTGAAGGCGTTGCTTAAGGATGTTTAAGGAACACTTTTTAACCCAAAAAAAATGTGTGGAATGAGTCTATTTTACATTGCTCACTGCCCATTTCGTCTCTTTCCACCAGTCGCCTTCCAGCAGGGTGGCATTGTAGCCCATGAGACGGAGACTGTAGAAGAGAGAGTAGGCCTGCGGTGTGCCGTAGACGATGGCCGTCCCAGACTTCTCCAGACGCCTGCCAAAAAGATCTTCCAGCGTGCTGGCATCCATAATTTTGGAATTTTCGTAGAGCTTATCTTGACTTAGACAGATCGACTCTTTGCGAAGCCTGTTCTGGCCATATTCGAAAAAGTCTCTTGCATCCAGCACTCGGACATCAGATAGCTCAAGCATGCTCTCCAGGTTGTCGGGCGTCACCAGGAGCCAGGGAACGATATGGGTGGTGTAGTTGGTAGGCTTGAGAGCCGATGCGTTTGTGGTGAGGGCAACTCCCGCATCTTGGATCGCTTCTATCCCCCCGTCAAGCAGGCTAACGTTTTTATGCCCCAAATAGCAAAGGGCCCAGAAGACGAAATAAGCTCCCTCTCCGGAATCTCCGTAGACGAGGAGCCGGTCGCTTTCGTTTACATCAGCGCGGCCCAAGGCCCCTTTAGCTTGAGCCTGATCAAGAATGTTGTTCCTTTGCAGATCCTTCCAGTACAGGTTTCTCGCTTGGGGAATATGCCCGGAGAGGTAATCCGGCCCGGACCTCACATCCAGAATAACCTGATCACTCTTGATAGATGCAGCGCTGGTGAAAAGCTCGGGCATTGCATAACCCTTTTCCTGCGGATTTGCTTTGGCAGTGATTGGGGTATTGCTTGCCTGCCCATTTAGCTGGCCAGCCGTCCCGCCTGCACTTTGCTGGCTGTTTAGCTGGGCCCGCTCATAGGCATCTTTTTTGGCCAGCCAGCCGTCCAGGTTGGTCCAGTCCGGACAGGTAGGACAGAACTCGCCGGTCTCCGTGCCGGCCATTGCCGAGATTGTCAGGAAGCTCAGGAAAAAAACTGCCAGCAAGCAGATTATCGATGCTACTGCGCTCGCCTCTCTCAGCCGAATAAATCGTGATATGTTGCCACCCATAATTGAATTCACTCCCGAGATAGCGCATCCTGCCTCTATTTCAGGCTTGCTGAGGAAGGGAAACTATAAATACACACAATTTGTTCATTGTAGTATTAAAAAGTACTTTAATGTACTAAATGATACATTAGAGTCAAAAACAGATATCAGAGCGTATTTCATACACGAAAAGGAGAGGGCCGATTTGAGAGGAACATCGATTCGCATGGAGAGGATATTCAATCGCAAAACAGGAAACGCAGTCATTATTCCCATGGACCACGGGGTGAGTGTCGGTCCCATCAAGGGCATAAAAAGCGTCAAGGCCATCGCCGATGCCGTGGCCTCCGGCGGGGCGGACGCCGCCATAGTGCACAAGGGTGCAGCCGTATTCGGCCATCGCGGCTATGGCCGGGATCTGGGCCTGATCATCCATCTCTCCGCCTCCACGGCCCTGGGGCCTGACCCCAACAACAAGGTGCTGGTGGCGACGGTTGAGGAGGCTCTCAAGATCGGCGCGGACGGCGTGAGCATTCACGTTAATGTGGGCGCAGAGGACGAGAGCCACATGCTCTTTACTTTAGGCGAGGTCTCCAGGAACTGTCAGGAATGGGGCATGCCGCTCCTGGCCATGATGTATCCGCGGGGAAAGAAGATCAAAGATGAATACTCGGAGGAGTACATAGCTCATGCGGCGCGGGTGGGAGCGGAATTGGGCGCAGATATTGTCAAGACCAACTACACCGGAGACCCGGACAGCTTTGCCCGCGTGGTGGAGTGCTGCCCCATTCCCGTGGTCATTGCCGGTGGGCCGAGAGTGGAGTCGGAGCTGGACCTGCTCACGATGGTCGAGGGAGCGATATCGGCAGGGGCGCGAGGAGTGGCCATCGGCAGGAACGTCTTCCAGCATGAAAATCCCGCGCTCATCACCCGCCGCATTTGCGGGGTGGTGCACAAGGGCCTTTCTGCCAGGGAGGCTCTGGAAATTACCTCTGCAGAATAAAAACTGCTCTTTCCGATAATTAAACCAAAGGAAACAATTTTTTGGGCTTTTTAAGACTTCAAGCAGCAGAGATAAAAAGGTACAGTTGCTCTACAGAGATTGATGAAAGCATCAATCCTTTTGCTTTTCCTTCTTTTGCTGCCTGCCGGTTTTTCTGCCCTGGCAGACGATAGCCCCGCCGATGGGCCTCATTTGCAGATCTCATCGGTCTATGGCAATCTGGAGGTAGGCAGGCCCTCCAGCATTTTCGTTGTGCTGCAAAACAATGCTTCGCCCCCAAGAGTGCCGGATGAGCCCGGATTTAGTAAAGAAACTGCCCGCAGCATAGCAGCCCTGCTTCAGAGTTCCGATGACAGGATTGAGATCATCTCAGGGCGGCAGAATGCAGGCCTTCTGGAAGCTGGGGAGAATGCAACTGTGCAGTTTATGGCTCAGGCGGAGGGCGCGATGCAAGGCATTTATCCTCTGCAGCTATGCCTCAACTATTCCCGGTTATCCCAGGTGACGGCCTCAGGTGGGGAAAGAGCACCCAATTTTGTTTTTGATTATGAGAAAGCCTCAATCAAGTTGCCCTTGCAGGTGGAAGTGGTACTCGGACCGAAGATAGAGCTGGAGGATTTGAAGGGCGAGACACTTCCCGGCGCACAGTCGAGCCTGCATCTTTTCTTAGTCAACCGGGGCGACGAGCCCGCCCTGGATCTTCAGATGCAGGCCCGCCCCTGCCCCCCTTTTCTCATGGTCGAAAATGAGGAGAAGCAGGCGAGCCTCGCTCCGGGCGAGGGCGCTTCACTGAGCCTTTCGGTATTCACGGATGAAAATGCCACATCAGGGTACTATGCCCTTCCCTGCTTGATATCCTACCGGGACGGGCAGGACAAAGAGAGAAGAAGCCAGGAGCTCGCCGTGCTGATTTACGTGGGCGAGGCACCTCCCTCTTTGTGGCTGTATCTGGGGATGGCAGGGCTGATTCTGCTGCTTCTGGCGGGCGGCCTTTGGGGCCTGAGAAGACTCATGAGCGGACGGAGGAGGCTACGCATAATAAAGAGCTGAGTGATTATGGGACAAAAGAATTGCTTTCGGAATAATCGTAGTTCTCCGTCCGTTCGTCCTCTGTGCGCTCTGCGACTCTGTGGTTTAATCTCGTAAACCAGGGGTTCTAATTATCGATTGTTGGCGAAAAAGGAAGCTAAGAAGTCAGGCGCAGGAAGCGCTCCTGGGCCTTCTCCATGATCTCCGCCTCGCCCGGTATGACCCCCTCGCGCATGAGCACCTTTCCGTTGACTATGGTTGTGTCCACGCCTCCGGTCATGCTGTAGACCAGATGGGAGATGATGTTGGTCTGGGGACAGAACCAGGGCTTTTGCAGGTCGATGAGGACCAGGTCGGCCAAAGAGCCCGGGCGTAGGCCCATGTTGAGGCGGAAGGCTCGAGCGGCGTTCTCCGTTGCTAAGCGCCAGACCTGCTCTGCCGAGAAGGCGGCGGGAGTGTGGTAGGCGTTCTTTTGCACAATGGCGGTGGTCTTCATCTCCTCGAAGAGGCTGAGGTTGTTGTTGCTGGAAGCGCCATCCGTGCCCAGGCAGACGTTTACGTTCGCCTTCATCATCGTGTTGAGCGGAGCGATTCCGGAGGTCAGCTTGAGGTTACTAACTGTGCAGCTCACCACATTGGCTTTCCTTTCTGCCAGGAGGCGGCAGTCCTCCAAAGAGAGCCAGACGCAGTGCACGGCTGCCAGACGCGAGTTAAGCAGGCCCAGGCTGTCCAGGTACTCCACCGGGCTCTTGCCCTTGGAAAGCACAAAGTCATCCACCTCCTCGCTGGTCTCGGAAAGGTGGATGTGAATCATGGCATCATGACGGTCGGCGATCTCCTTGGCCTTTAGCAGCGTCTCCTCAGAGCAGGTGTAGGCGGCATGGGGGCCCACGGCAGGTGTGATCAGCTCGTCGCCCTGCCAGCGGCGGATGAAGGGCTCCACCTGTCCCAGAAGCTCGGGCTTCATATCAAAGACCACGCCGGAGATGAAGGCACGTAGACCCATCTCCTTGCTGGCCTTTGCAGCGGTATCCGGGAAGTAGTACATGTCATTGTAGCAGGTGATGCCGAAGCGAATCTGCTCCAGGCAGCCCAGCTTGACTCCCCAGGACACGTCCTCTTCGGTGATTTTAGCTTCCAGGGGCCAGATCTTCTCCTGCAGCCAGGGCATCAGCTCCATGTCATCGGCATAGCCGCGCAGAAGGGTCATGGCCAGGTGGGTGTGGCCGTTGATAAGACCGGGGATGGCCAGCTTTCCCCGCCCGTCGATTACTTCATCGTCATCGCTAACATTACAAAGGTCGCTGCCCATCTTCGCGATCTTGCCCTCTTCAATGAGAATGTCCCGACCAGGCAGCAGTTGGCCGGACTCTAGAATGGAGACGTTTTTAATCAGCATCAGAGAAAAATAGCGGCGAGAGATAAAAAGATTGCCGAGGCGAAGGGGATCGTCAGGCTTAAGATCTACTGATGCAAAGGTGAAAGGCTGAGCTGAGGTAGCCAAGCGGCCTACGGCGCTGGTCTTGAGGTCACACGCTCCCCGGGGGGCAGAAGGACAAGCAAACCAGTGGTGCATCGCACCTCGTGAGTTCAAATCTCACCCTCAGCGTGATTTTATAATTATTGTTTTATATCGTGCGGCGGGCTCAAATCTATCCTCAGTTTATCCATGTCCACTTTATCCAAACGGCTCATCAGGAATGCCGCCAGATCCTCCTGCCTGGATTGCCCGAATACCATCCTGTAGACGACCAGGGATTTTTGCAGCTGCTCCATTCGCTCCCTGTCCCGGCTTAAAGGCAATGCTGGAACGTGCCTCTCGATCTTGGCCCCACCTTCGAGAGGGTATATCCAGAACGGGACCAGATCGCCCGATCCGTCCTTCCGATCTCTTTTTCCTGCCTTGAAAAGTGCCTCCCATGGATCGGCATCATTTGGCCCGATCTCTGAAAGCCCGTACCTTGCGGCCAGATTTTTTCGTATGGCATGGCCTTTAAATCTGTGAATCCTCCCTTCGCGTTGCTCAAGGTCTACGGGATTGGACGGCAGATTCCAGTGAACAACTGCATGACAGTAGGCATGAAAGTCCAGCCCTTCCTGACCAATTGACGTGGTTGCCAGGACGAAAGGCCAGAAGGGGGAATTAAAGGCCTTCCTAACCTGAGATATCCTGTTCTCAGACTGGCCCTCATCGCTCTTCTTATCTGATAGCATTACTGCAAAATTAGTCCTCATCTTCTTCATCGACCTTGATATGGATCTGCAACTCTCGTCAAGGTCTATCTTGTCAACATCAAGGCTCGCAGTCCTCAGGCTCAAGGCCTCTGCTACTGCCTCCGAGATCCTGCATGCGGCCTTACCCCTTTCATAACCAAAGAGCCCCTCTGACTCTTTCAGGAAGTGGACATACTCATCCAGAACAGCTTGAAGCCCACCATCGAGGCAATAATCCAGAACTTGTCGCCAGTAGGCAGGAGCGCCTTGAGAATCCAATGCATAAAGGCCGCGCAGTAAGGCATTGGATGTGGGCAGGTTGAAGAGACGGATAAAAGGTCGAGACATTCGCATAGCACTCATGCTTATCTCATCAAGGGGTTCCCATTTACCGTCCGTAGACAGTCCGCCCGTAACCCTGGCTAGAGCCCTTAAGCATGTTGTTCCAGGTCCTGCTATTGCCATCTTCGCAAGGACGAGGGAAAGATCCCTCGGTGGCCTCTTCAGCCGTATCTTTCCATCGACCAGTGCTGTGACCTCTGCGACTACCTCTTTCCAAAGGGATGGACCGTCATCGCTTTCATCCTCGATCTCTTCGCCGCCCCAGACATCAGCTAGCCCCTTACTGTGTAAGAACCTTTCAGCGTTTCCCCTATGATAATACAGATCCAGGAGTATTGGCCCTGCCCAATACCAGTCCTCATCTTCAGGTCCGTATTCTGGAGAAGATCCCACAATAGGCAGTAGAAGTCTCTCAATCTCAATTTGTGCTCTCTGAATTAAATCAGCAACAGAAGGCAATTGCATAGAGGCCATCCTCAGTGGATCGCATGCCTTGGCAAGCGTTATGCTTGGGTATATGATCCCCAGAATCGGCAATCCTGTGAGTCTTCCATCTTTATCACTCCTAGCGAACTTAAGCAGAGGCCTGAGCCTCTTCCTCGAATCCTGGGTATTTCGAATCGAGGTGTCAAAGAGACCAATCATATTTCTCTCGACTTCATAGCTCGTCAGGCTTGCAATCATCCTTGGGACCATTCTCCATGAGGAGAACACCAATCTCTTTGTGAACTTCCTGAGCTCCGGATCTGCAAAAGGCCATCCCAGTTCGTAATATGGCAGAGATGGAGGAAGCCACAGGAGCTTCCAGGCATTAGCACCGATGGTTCCCGAAAAAAGGCTCCGAAGCCTTGCATTCCCAGGATCTATCTCCCGATAGGCTTCGATATCATCCCAGGGAAGCAGCAGTCCTTCTGCTTCCGACAAGTGGCCGCAAATCTCTCGATCATTATATGAACAGGCTTTCTCAAAGGCATTCTTCAGTTCGTACTTATCCATGAAGTTTAGAGGATATGGCGAGGATTTCCAGTACTCAAGGGAATCGCGGCTGCTCAGGCATTCGGCTACATTCTGGAGGCCACAGTATGCTATCAGGTCCCCCGGCTTAAGCTTGGCCGATCCATCGTGAACCTCCATAAGCATTCCATTTCGGTCCTCCGAAGCTGCGAGCCTCTCGGTCCTTACCATAACCCCACGAAGCTGAGCCTCAAGAGCCTTCTTCAGATCCACCGGCCGAGCCTCATCACCATTACCAATGCGAAACAGCTCCTGTCTGTATTCTTTGATAGTACTCTCGCACTTCCTCACCGCATCAGGCTTTTGGACGAGGAACTCGAAGGTTTTTAGAAAGTCTCGGTAGTGGTCCTCGACTCCTGCCTCATCCGCTGTCGTGTACATTTTGTAAGGGGTTGCAGACAGCAGTAGCACCCTGGCCTCGGAGTTTTCATCGGCATAGGAGAAGAGTTCCCTGGCAAGCTCTCTGGCGGACAGTGCCGACTCGTCCTCGCCCTCCTCCCCGTACATGAGGTGCTTGAATCTCTGGAACTCGTCCAAAATGATCAGGTCCGGCTCGAGCGCCTTCAGACATGACCTCACAAGCAGAGCACGTAGCTCTGATATGCACCGATTGCTTTTTTTTTCAATCTCCTTCTTCCAGGCAGCGGTAAGCGCAGGGTCAGAGAAGACTTTGGAAAGCTCCAATACCCTATTTCTCAAGCTAATGCCGGAATTGCCGATTACCTCATCCATACTATCCTGCACTATGCTCAGAAAACACGCCTTCAGATGTGGGTCGATGCTATGCCTCTTCGGGTACTCCCTAACGAGCCTCCAGAAGTTCATGAACTCCATCCCCCCGCGGAAAACATTCATCGACATTCCATCATCGAGATTCCATTCGTCTTTTAGCATCAAATACAGTAGGGCCCTTTCATTCCCGATTCCAGTTCCAGATGATATGTCGAAGGAAGTGCCAGGTGTGAGAGATATGAAGTTGACCTGGCTCTCATCCTTCGACATATCATCTGGAATTTTGAGGTCCTTGATCTCCGACGGCAGCAGGGATATGCGACAAGACCGTGGTTCGTGCTCATCTCCCAAAACATTAAGCCTCGTTATGTTCTGGCGGGCGATGTTTGAATTAGAGCAGATGTAGATGATGTCGATTCTGGGAACTGTCTTCCAGAGATGATCAATTGCCTTTGCTATGACCCCGCGGGCTACAAGGGTCTTTCCAAGCCCTACCTCATCGGCAACCAGGAATCTCTTCGTGCAGTCATCATCAGTATAGAGCCGACGAAAGACATAATCTACCGTTTCCTTTTGGAAATCCTTCAGGCTTTTGAGAATCTCATCGCAATCCGGTCGCTTCGTGGCTTTTTCCTCCCATTATCTTCCTTGCTTCCCAAATTGGCCCCCAAATCTCATCGATCCCGTCGGGAAGGAGATCCTTGGTCTCAGAGTGGCCCTTCAGGTCCTGAATAAGGTTGTTGAGGTCGTCTAGCCTTTGCGGACCCCCGGCCATTGCCCTTACCATGCACTCAAAGAGGGGCACCATGCCGGCAGAGGCTCCCAGCCGCCACTTCCCGAGGCCAGATTCCCCATTAATGATATCAGCCGGATTTGATCCTCTTTCAAGAGAAAGAAGAAGCAGCATCAGTCTGAGCACCTGGCTCTTGTCCTTCAACATAGCCCGGAGGATGTGCTCATTTCTATCTGCAGGAGCTCCATCCAGAGGCAGCTTGAGAACAAATCCCTCTTTCCGGCTCTTGCCGCTAGATCTCACAGTCACATCAAACGCAAAGAAGGCAGATATCTCCCGATCCAAGATGTGTCTGAACTCAGCATGCACCCCAGGTCCGGCCGAGATGGGAATGGCCCGCGTCTTTTGCAGGGTTATCGGCCTGCACGTGATAAAGGCCTCTTCAGGGATGGACGCGATCATGCCCTCTATGAAGATACTAAAATGCTCATCAGCATCCTGGGAAACGCGGGCTGATAGGCCTGCTTTCACCAGCTCGCTCCTGGCCAACTCTGCCAGACGCTCTAGGGACTCATTCTCATCTTTGGGAATGGGACCATCAATAATGCTGAAGGCATCGAGAATAGTTCTAAGACCTGCCAACTTTCCGTCCTGAGTTTCCTTGCCTCCATTCAACACCGCGTCTATGCCGCAATACTTCTTTTTTCCTCTCAGCTCCACAAGAAACTCTACGTTCTTGCTGAATGCTGCATCAGTTGCATTGGCAGAGCCAGTCCATATCCTGCCCTCGGTTCCGGCATCAGCCACGTAAAGTTTAGCATGCAGATCATTGAGGTTATCTTCAGGGAAGGCTTGGTCGTCTTCAATATGCGTCAACGCCTGCTCAGGAATTGCAGGATCAGATCCATCCTGCTCTGAAATAGCATCCTCTTTGAGGCAAAATACCTCTGAGAACCTCCTCAAGCAATCAACTGAAACCTTTTGCAGGCTATCAAGTCGTGAGACCAGGGCACATTCCTTTCCAAGGGATGCGAGGCGATCAAGACAGCCCTCCGTAAGGAAAGGAGAGACTACGAGCATTTTGTCTATTCTCCCCGAGAAGGGATTGGCTTTTTTGTTATCAATTCCCATGGGGTGGAATGCCATGCTCTCGAAACCCTGGGGCAGATCGAAGGCGACCCTGCGAATCTCATATTGCATCTGTTCTATCCTATTTTTCACATCCTCCGGAAGACCCTTCGCTACCAATCCGGGAAGAGCTGCAATGAATTCACCGACTGGGTGGTTCGAGGAAAAGGCATTCTCCCTATCGGCCAGAATGCCATCGAAGACCAGGACTGTGTCCCATGATCTGTCATAAGTAAGATTTCTGCTTAAACAGAGGAAACGATAGGCTACAGGCTTATCTCTTGAGGTGTAACGCAAAGTCCAGACCTTTGGGTGGAATGAACCTTCTCCACTCTGCGGCAGCGCCTGGAAAACCGATCCTTCCAGGAACGAGTAGAGGGGTTGGCCGTCCTCTTTGGGAATATGAATCCTACCAGCATGGCATAAGATGCAGATTCTTCCCGCGTATCTCCTGAGGGATTCAAGAAGAGCCAGTGGGTCGGGCGTCCTGGATTCGCACTCCGCCTCAAAGATAGTGAAGGCAAGGGGTGCCGTCATAAGTGCCAGTAGATCAAGTGAGAATGTAGTTCCTATGGCATAGTCAAGGGAATATCCATCCGGTGGCCTGAGGATCTCCATAAGATGTCTTCTATCATATGGATCGAGCATTATGACCTCCTCAGGCCTGAGAATATATCTGAGATAATTTTCTCAGCAGGGCGCCATCTATACCTGAGCCTTCCAGTGCCTGCATCGCCACTCCACCTGGCAAGCGCTTCCGGATTGTCAAGTCTGGCGAGATTGCCTTTAAGTTGCTTTTCCCTCTTGTGAATAAGCTTCCTTGCGGATTCGTTCTCTGCTATCTTCCGAGCCTGTATGGGAGATAGAGCCATCTGGAGCCATTCTTTGATGAACTGCTGCGTACTCCCCGTCGGCCTCGTCCCTTGATGGGATACGATCTCCCAGAAGCGTCTTTTATAGTCCCATCGATCAAGTTCATCCATACGTGACTGGAGGTAATCGGCCCATTTCTCCAACTCATATTCGTAGTAACTTACCTTGTCGTCATCTGCATGGAGATCTAAAATGTTGGCCTTTTCCGCCAGCATGAGGTTGTAGAGAAGGGACGCGCCATTGATGACCTCTGAGAAGTTTCTTGCATGGTGAATTCTCTCACGGAGCGACTCTGGGAGATCAGAGCAAATGGGATGCTCCCAGGGGAAGCGTACAGATTCTGATGGTATATCGGAGTCCAGAAGGTATGCAAGCATTGTATTTGGCCATCTGGTCAGTACTCTCTCCTTCAAATAGCAGGCCTCCTCAAAAGTCAGGCTGAAAGAGGCTTTGCCTGGGAAGTCATCAGGCGCCGGTGGAAGGCCAGGGTGCCAGTTGCGTCGCCGCTGGCAGCCATCAATCTCCTCTTCATAGCTGTGCGAACTATCCTTGCCAAATCTGTAGAATGCATCTAGGGTGCGGTGGTAATCGGAGATGGAGTAGGGACTGAGCCGGATACCCCAGGCTTCAAGGCCCTGCCAGTAGATGCTGCTGGGAAGACGTTGTAGATTCTCTTTTGCCTCCTTTCCTATGACGCCATCGGTGTCGTCAGAGGCCAAGAGCGCGCGAATCAATCGGACCTCTTCATCTCTTGCCCGCCTTTCTATCTTTGACGAAAGGACTTTTTTCTCCTCCATGCTTCTATACATCCACGGCACAAACAGAAAGTACCTGGCTCTGGTCTGGATAGTACTGGTCCCAGGAAAGAACATGTCTGCGAAGGCATCCCTAATGACACCTATCCCCAGCACGTCTCTCGTTTCGTGTTCTTTTAGGGCACTCAAGATGTCCAGCATCTTCTGCCGTTCTTTTTCCGAGTAATCAAGCCATGTAAAGGAAGATGCCATCTCAATCATACCTATGCAGGGCAATGTCTCCCCCTGCATCTTACGGGATTTCAAGGCAGGATGAATAAGCTGGCGGTTGTATTCATATTATAATAGAATTAATAATTAAAGTTAGTGAATACATTTAGCCCTTGTACACGAAGTCCTGCATTATTCTATTACATTTTACTGAAGAATTCTAAAAATGACATAGAACTATTCCAAGGCATTTGTAAGTGGGATGAAAATTCGGTAAAAACACAAGATGTTGATAAAAGAATTCCATAATCCACTAAATATGTCCCTTTTTTGGATACATCCAAATCCTATTTGGATTCATCCATATTTTTGGATGCATCCTTGTAATAGTCTCCTTTCTTACTGCCATGCATTTCCAGAATGCCTTTTTTCACCAGCCGACTCAGAAGATCGCATGCCTGTGTTGAGGAGATCTTGCATAGCTCTGCTGCCTGCTTGCGTGTGATCTTCCCATTGGCCAACCATCTGCTCTGCTTGAACCGGTTCAAAGCCTCGCTGTCGCACATATGCGAGCTTCCTGGCCCAGTCTCTTGTAGGTGTGAGCAGAGAACAAAAGCGGCCTCTGAAACAGCCAAATGGCCATCGCGCCATAACTGGTTAAGCAAGAGCAAATCATCCAGCCGGAAGGGCCGGCCTGCCTGGTTCTCCTCCACCACCAGCCGCACGAAATCCCGGTTTGCTTTCCCTCCCTGCAGGACCAGAATAACGTCTGTTTCAGAGCTACGCTCGTAAGAAAGGTGCCGGACGGCCACTGCGAAGCTGCTCAAAGAAGATTGTATCTATGCTTTGCTCTATGTGAGACAATGAGGCACAACACATTTCATATCACATTTTTGTAGGATAATTGTGATATTAAATGTGAACTCTCATTTATCATTCATTTTGCTTTTGGCTGACATAGACATATGCCGCTTTGCGACCTTTCCCAATAAGTTCGATTAGCGGGTCCTCTGAAATTAATTCTCGCATCAAACGGACTACTTGATATCTGTCTAGATGAGTTATCTTCCTGATCTCTGCATTCGATAATCCAGCTTCTTTTCTTTCTGCCCTAAGCTTTAGCACGCTCAGCACTCTTGTTTTGGCCGCCTCCCAGTCAATGCGGCGGTCCCTTTCCGGGCTGCCATCTGCTACCAATCGACGATGCAGATCTGGCCTGAGCATCCAGTAAGTACCCCGCCCAGTCCCACCTCTCTCCAGGTATTCCATCTTTATTTCCATCTCGCACAAGATCTCCCTGGCGTCTGCCTCAGATCGTTGGCAGATACGTGAAGCAGATGCCGTATCCAGCTCTGGGTGGCGGAGAAGGTACTGCAAAATCAGCAAGTGATCAACAAGAAGTCCCTTCCCGCGTCGGCTCTCCTCCGCTACAAATGCACGGAATGGAACCGATAGCTCTCCTCCCTGGAAGGTGACTAACACAGCATCAACCTGTTCCTGGATTAAGGGCGGTTCTTTGCCCTCGATGAGCATGGCCTGGAACATGCGAGAGACGCCCAAGTTGCTGCGGTTGACAAGACGCAGTCGAGTTAGAGCATCGACCAGAAGCAGATTCCTGGCGGCCGGCTGGTGATGCAGGATATTTTCAGAGGAGATGCCTCCGATGAATCCTCCGGGGTTGCCGATTTCCAGCTTACGGGGGTACTGCTTGACAAGAATCGGACTGCTCATGCGAAAGTCCGCATGGCAGAAGGCATTCATGATCGCTTCGCGAAGAGCTATCTCAGGGTAAGTGCGGTATTCGAAATGAAACGGGCCATGTTCAACGGTGGTTATGGGATTGTTCGCCATAATGCGATCCAGCACGCGGGCAATGGCCAAGGGAATGGCCTCCTGGCCATCCATTCGATCTGAATACTGGGTATCATCCCGCATGCGCAGATGAGTCCAGCCGTAGCCCGGCAAATGCTCGCGAATATTTTCCGCCTTTCCTGCCAAAAGGAGACCGGCCAGCGTGAGCTTTCTATTGTGGATAACGCCTAAAGTTTCCAGGAGATCGAGGTCGCTCATCTGCAAGAGCTCAGCGGGGGCTTTTTCACGGCGGGCGGCCTCTCGAAGCTGTTCCATCGCCGAAGCGGATAGACATGATGCAGGCTTTTCGGCAATTTCCGTTGCAGTAAAATCCGTCTCGCCCGTCTCCACCATGATGCGCCTGCGGAGCGTGCCAGTTAGCGGCTGGCAGTCCTTGCCAATTCGTATCTTTCCTCTGCCGCTTGTATCTGTATAGGGCGGAAGGCCGGGATATATCTGCATGACCAGCAAGCGGCCCGATCCCTCAGGCACGAGCAGCTCTTCGAAGACAGGGGTGATTTTGGGGTCAGTGGAGTCATATACCGCTTTTTTCAAGCGGTTGACATCGACCTCAAGAGGGACGCCAGGAATGGCCCTCTTACGACTCATTGCTTTGTCGTTTACTCCAAATACGACTGTTCCACCTCCACCGTTGGCCATGCAAACCGCAGTTTCAACAACCAGCTCCAGGGCATCCTTCTGGCTGCGGCCCTTCCACTCCTTGAAGTCAAGATCCTGGTCCTCCAGTTCGTCGGCTGGTTTGCAGTTCAGTTCATCAAGAAGCAGGCGGATATCAGCAAGGCTGCGCATGATATCTTACCTATCGTTTCAGCTTTAAAACCTGTCTAAGGTCTCTCGCGTGGCATGTTGATGACTTCAATTTGCAAGCCGAAATTATGGCCATTTTACCGGTAAAAATAGGCTGAAGTCTCACCCTCAGCGTGAATTTTTTAGGTATATTTTTGCTTTGAAGTCAATCATCTGATCCTGTTAACAATAACATTTCTGCGATGACATTCAAGTCTTGATGGTATATTCGTGGTGGACCAGACGGGAGTGGGAGCGCCTGTGATTGATCTCTTCCAGCAGGAGGGACTTGAGCCGGTGGGAGTGCTGATACATGGAGGCGATAAGGCATCGCACGAAGGCGAAAGCTCGAGAGTTCCTAAAAGGGATCTTGTTGGGGCTCTGCAGGTGCTCCTCCAGACAGGGCGGCTCAAGGTGGCAGGAAAGATCATTATCCACTTTCGGCCGTCGCTAATACCTCATTCATGCTACTGCTTCTAAACCCTTCCATGTCCAATGCGACATATAAGAATCCAATGGACTTTAGTTCTTTGGAGATCTCTTCCCTGCAATGCATAGCTCTTTCGATGTCATTGCCTAGCAGTTCAATCCTCGCCAGTTTTCCATGAGCCCTCACCCTGAGCTGTCCGAAGCCGAGGCATTTCAGGAAATCCTCGGCCAGTTCCACTATCTTCAGATTCTCAAGTAATCCTCTCCTCATAAGGTATTCTAGAGGAAAGGCAGGCAGAGGAGGGCTTGTTCCAGAAAGACAGCCCCATGTTACGGGCTATCTCTCGAATATCTTCCTTAGATATTCCAACATCGACAAATGGATGCCAGATCCCCATTTCATCGCAGGCTGCGATACCCGGCCTATAATCATCATAATCAGAAAGGTTCATTCCGTCAGCTATGCAGTTTATTCCCCTCTCTTCTGCCATGGATTTAAGCGTCTTGAAGGATGACCTTTTGCAGTAATAGCACCGATTAGGTGGATTTTTCAGGAATTCTTCATCTGCCAGCGACGAACATTTCACGACCTCATATTTTAAGCCAAGAGATCTTGCCAATTCTTCTGCATACTTTAGCTCACTCCTGGGCAGGGTCTCCGAGTCCAGGATGATGCAGAATGCATTCTCTCCTAAAATATCCCGGCTAATCTTAGCCAGAAGGCTGCTGTCTACTCCTCCTGAAAAGGCCACCAGGATCTTGTCCTTCTCAGCTATTTTCGCCCGGATTTTTCCGAGCTTATCATTCCAATCCATTATTCCATAGAGGATTCCTATAAACCTGCCCAATTATTAATATGCAAAAGTATATATAGTA
>JBAXWY010000010.1:0-70184 GCA_037128175.1 Methanothrix sp. | reverse complement strand
ATGACCTGGACGGACAGCAACAATGTCCAGCATAGTCCAAGTGCTAACTCGGTGCAGCTCAATATAGTAGAGCCTGTACTAAAAATCGCCAAGTCAGCCAATCCGACAGGTCCTCTGGTCGTGGGAAGCACAGTTCCCTATACTCTCACAGTCCAAGCAGAATCCGGACCGACCTATTCGGATGCCTACGACCTGATGGTAACGGATGTACTGCCACTGCACATGAGCTATGTCAGCTCAAATCCATCCGGGTCATACGATCCTGCAACCAGAACCATAACCTGGACTATTCCCCACCTGGCCATGGGAGACTCGCTGACGATTGCCTATATTGCTCAGATCGATCCGGGAGTCGTTGCCGGAGACATCCTGATCAACAACGCAGGAGTATCCTGGACCAGCACGCCTGGCACCAACCCGAACGAAAGGTCATACATCCAAACCAGCAACTCTCATGTCAACCTGGATACCACCAGCAGCCTGACCAAGACACTCAACGGACCTGCCAGCAGGACCATAGGCGACATGGTTGGATATACCATCCAGGCAACTCTGCCCGCTGCGATTGCCAAGAATGTAGTTATCACAGATACTCTTCCCAAAGGTCTGATCTATGTTCCCGATTCGTTGACTTTGACACCACCAAACCCAGGATCTCAGCCCGTCCAGACTACCGTCTCATCACCAAACGATGGAACTGCACCGGTGACCATAACCTGGAGTTTTGGCGATGTGGACAACTCAAATAATGCGAACTTCAAGATTGATTTCAACTCCATAGTCGCCAACACGCCTGATAACAAAGCAGGAATAATATTGGATGCCAACAGCGCAACCATGACCTGGACGGACAGCAACAATGTCCAGCATAGTCCAAGTGCTAACTCGGTGCTTTTAACCGTGGTCCCACCGAAGCCGGGAATAAAAATCGTCAAGATAGCCAAGACAACCTCCGGGTCCCCTGGAGCGGAGATAAATTTCACCATAAACATTACCAACACCGGTAATTTGATGCTACAGAGCTTGACGGTAACAGATGAACTGCCTCAAGGATTGAGCTACGTCTCTGATGACCATGGCGGAACTGTCAGAGGGCAGACTATCACCTGGAGGTTCGATCTGCTGGAAAAAGAGCAGACTATCACCATTAATTTAATTGCTACGATTGATGTGGGTGCATCTGGAAATCTGATAAACGGTGCAAGAGTCAATGCTTCCGACATAATAATTGGCCAGACAGTGAATGACTCTAATAGTACTGGAATCACCTCCAAGGTACCAAGGATAAAGGTTGAGAAGACGGTAAAGCTTCCAGAGCCATTACAATATGAGCAGTTCTGTGACACCAGGACTATTAGTGGCACGGGCAAGATGGAGTCAACGGTGTCAGTAAAGGATACGAGAGTGGCATTAGAGTATGCTTCGGCCATAGCTGGTGAGGGCGATATTGAGATAGACTCGGTGCAGGCCATGTCTGAAGCTGCTGGCAAGCTCCAGAGATTTGTTTCATCCCTGAATCAGACCAACCTTTCCAATATGAACTTCTATGAGGCCTCAAAGGTCAATTTTAGGGGTGACACATCTTTGATCGGCAGTAAATCTATCCGTTCAGTTTCATTCCATGGGGGCATGGGGGCCGGGATCGATGAAGCATTTCGGGTCGATCAGATGGAGACGAACCAAACAACCTACTTCGGGTCCACAACCAATGCTACCCAAGCACATGTTGTGGGCATGGATACCCAGAGCACGTTCAATGGCAGCATGAATTCTAGAGAACGCGTTCACAAGATGTTCGATACGAAGATCGACTCTGATGACACGTTCTCTGGAAGGTTCGATATTGAGAGTGAGGTCAAGTTCCATCAAAATGCGACTCAAGTCAAGGCCGAGCCGGCCTGCGAGGGCATAGATTGCTAGTACAGCCGAGCCTAATTAAATCCATGACTTCGCGTGAGATTCAACAGGGGCCGGTTTCACGCGAAGGCGCGAAGCCGCGAAGTCAAAACATTGGTTTATTACATCGGGAGTGCGGAGGGTCACGAATCCCCCGACCTTCAGGTTGGGGATGAAGATGCTCTGCTGGCAAAGGGAGCGAAAGAGGTTGACGAGATGGCAGCAGAGACCGATGTGCTAAAATAAGGAAAAATAATCGAGGGGATAAAAATATCAATATCGTCTAAGGCCAGAGGCCAAAGGCGATATTCAGTCCCATTACTGTCGCGCCTGCACCGATACAGGCTCCCAGAACCATCTTAGGATTGAGCTTTATTGCAGTATCATCCGCCTCGAAGTACCTCATGAGGCCTGCTGATGACTGAAGACCGCTGCCTTCATTCTTTTTCTTTGCCATATACAACTCCTTATTTCTTCATCATCTTAAGTATTGCGGCTTCAAGCGGCGGCTGCCCTCAGCCAGCCGCTCTCATCCTGGAAGGGATAGCCGTCCAGCATGCTTCCGCCTTTGATCATCCTTGGCCAATCCTGGCTGGGATTGCCTTTGGCCACGTGATCGTTCCAGTAGTTGCCGCCTGTGACATTGCCCTCGTCCCAGCTATTGCTGCCGCCAATATCCTGCGAATGCTCCTGATTGCCGAGGAAGTTATTGTGGAATATTTTGTTTCCTGTAGAGAGCATTACTTGCAGGCCCAGTGGATTGCGGCTGATGTTGTTCTGATATAACTGGTTATCATGGGAGAGGTTTAGCCAGATACCTGTGGCTGCATTTTCATTTACCACATTGTCGCGAATGATGTTCTGGTTGCAGGATAGGAGCGATATGCCGTTCTGGTTGTTATGCGAGGCATTATTTCCTGCAATTTGATTTAAATCCGATGCATACAGGAACATGCCGCTAAATTTATTGCCAAGCAGGCGATTGCCTGATATCTCATTTTCATTGGACTGCACAAGACGCATGCCAAAGTTCCCGGAGATGTTGTTCTCCAGGATCCGGTTATTCTTTGAATCGAAGAGGAATACGGCATCGTTGGTGATGGCCGTATTTTTTACTGTGACATTTTCACAGTACGCTAATGTGAGGTGAGCAATATCCCTATCCTGAATCTGCTCGCCAAAACGGCTAAAGAGATAGACTATGGGGACAAAATCCACTACATTGGATTCATCTATGGAATTATTAAAGCCCTCTTTGGTCTCAGCTTCTGCGTAAAGGCTCCACTCTACATTCTGGAAGCGATTAGCCACCAGCTTATTGGCGGACGATTCCAATAAGATGATCCCTTTAGAACTATCTGTGATCCGATTGCCGGAGAGGGTGTTTTCGTTAGAGGATGTAATCTGTACCGCAGTGTCCGTTAAGCCAGAGAGCTGGTTTTCGGAAATATTGTTCTGTCTGCTTGTGCCCAGGTCAAAGCCAACGGTGCCGTTTTCTATCTTGTTTTGATGCAAGGAATTTCGGCTGGAATTTTCCATCCTTATGCCGTATTCCGTCGCTTTTATGCTGTTATTATTCAGCTCCTCGGAGTCTGAGTCCTTGATAAAAACGGCATTTGTGCTGCGGAAAATCGCGTTATCCATCAGTTTGTTGTTATTACTGCTGAAAATGAGCAGACCGAAGGTCGCGTCATTGATAACATTACCCAGCAATATAGTTCCACTGGCATTCGCGAGATTTATGCCTTGTGCGATGCCGGAGGCAGAACTTCGGATGCTGATTTTATTTTGGGAAATATTAACGTAGCTGCTGTTTAAAACCCACATGCCGTATCTTTTGCTTTGTATATCGTTGCTTTCGATCTGGCAGCTTCCGGCATGATCAAGCCAGATACCCCAGTAAGCATCCGATATTTTGTTATTAATGATTTTGTTTTTTGTAGCTTCCCGCACGACAATGGACACATTGCAGCCTAAGATATCGTTTTCTGAAACCAGGGTTTTGGTGGCGTTCTCCCAAAGGGCCACTGCTCCCTGGCTGTCCATTATTGTGTTTTCGGCAATTATATTTTCATGCGAGCCGCGCACCAGTATGGCGGGATTGGCGTTTTTCAACACGTTTTCCTTGATGGAGTTTCGACTGGATTGAACATATATCGCCGGCCCGGTAAAGTCCTGCATGGTTAGCCCCTGCAGAGAGCAGCCATCTGCGGTTATAGTGATCCCCGTTTCCAGGCCATCTCCTTTGAGGATGATAGGCCCGTTCTCGCCGGTGAGGGGCATTAGCTTCAGGCTCTTGTTCAGGATTACCTCTTCATTATACTCACCAGGCTTGATGTATATGGTATCTCCATTACTGGCAGCAACAACGGCCTCTTGAATGGTATTAAAATTGGCAAAGCCGCTGTCGTCAACGATATACGTTCTTGCTCCTTCGATTGGCATAAGCCAGATGAGCAAGGCCATGAAGATGATCATCGGAATTCTAAGCATGAGAAGTTGATTTGCCCGGAACCTTTTATAGTTAATGCAAAATCTGGGCGAAATATCCTCACGATCAACCCCTTTATTTCCAGTGGAAAAATAAACCCCGAATTTTTTCTTCATTGAAAGAAGGACTGCTATGAAAAATACCAAACTGTATAATTGTGTTAATTATGTTATTTTAAAAGTCATATATCTCCTAAGCATGACAACAGGCAGAGTCACTTTTCCTTGCCCAAGAGCGAAGGTGGGTCAGGGCAAAACCTTATTTACTCTCTCTTCTAAAGCCGTTTATGGTGATAGGATGACAGATATTATGCCGCATAAACACTGCATGGTCTGCGGCAATGCCGTGCGTCCGGACGAGAACTTCTGCGACGAGCTATGCGAGTCGAAGTTCAAATCGGCTCAAAGAAAGCAGCAGCTCTTATTTCTAGCATTTCTTGCCATAATGGGACTGGTATTGTTCCTGCCGTCAATCCTTAAGATGTTTGGGTGAAGGATGCGCCTCCTAGCTGCAATTTTTCTCTTTTTTACTCTCTGTGCATTATCTGCCGCTTCAGCCGATGGCATCGAGTACCTCGACATAAAGGAAGTGACCATGCGTCTCGAGGGTGAAAATGCCACTTTTGAGCTGAACTACACCCTGGATACTTTTACTCGCTTCTATGTATCGGCTCTGGGATGCAGATATCTGGAGCCGGAATTGATTTCTTTCCTGGGAGGATACAGCGATGTTATGCTCATAAAGGCGGATATTGAAGGCGCGGCCCTGCTGGTAGTGGGTGCGGGCAAATATAATAGCGGCTATTATCTCTTCGATTCCATGCCTTTCGGCAGCAAGGACAAGCCCCTGAAAGAAAGCATTGCCCGATTCTCGGTTGTGTATCCGGGGGGGCGGGTCAGGACTTTTTATAATGTAACAGCCACGCAAAACGTCTTTTCCCAGGCGGCGAAGCCATTATAATTTTGACGCGCAAGTATTTATCAAATGCCTAACCCCTACTACAACTAGGTGATTTCAAATGGTAAAGATGTCAGCAGAAGTTCGAGAAACCTTGGAGAAGCAAAAGCCCATACCTATTGCCACAGCCAGCAAGGCCGGCATGCCCAATGTGGTATTTGTGGGACTGATGAAGATCATAGACGATGAGACGATCATGCTCGCGGACAACTTCTTCTACAAGACCGCCCAGAACCTGGCCGAGAATCCCAAGATCTCCATTCTCTGCTACAACGGAGACACCAAGAAGTCCTTCCAGATCAAGGGCAATGTCACTGTGACCAAGGAAGGACCAGACTTCGAGGCCATGCGGGCCTGGGTGCACGGCATTAACAACAAGCTGCCGGCCAAGAGCTGCGCCGTGGTCAAGATCACGGAGATCTACAACGCCATGTGGGGACCGGCGGCAGGGAAACAGGTGGCTTAGATAAGTTAAAAGGATTCTCTGCAGTTAAATCTCGAACGATCTCTCATGCAGGGAGATATATATTTTTAAAATTTTAATTTATATTAGAAACCAAAAGGCAGAAATCACTATCATTCGCATTAGCACTATTTCAGGCTAGCACTATGTCAGCCCCTTCATTTATATAGCATTACACGACACTATGTATGCTAATGGCAAGCAAAGAACGACACATCGTTCCAGACCTCCAAGGCGGCTGGGATGTGAAAAAGCCTCATGCAGAGAGGGCATCGATATCGATGCATTGCGATACAAAAGCGGAGGCTGTCGATCTTGCAAGAGATATCTGCAAAGGCGGCTGGATTGTCACTCGTCGGGGATATGTGGTCCCTCTCGAAAAGGGAAAAGAAGGGATACATAAAAAGTTTGATGAGATATTGAGCACCTCTCCCGATTAAAATGACATCCTGCGGCTCGTTCTTTTCCTTTTACCAAGAGCGATTCTTGCCTTCCTACCTTCGCATGAAGGATACGTTACGGGACGGAAAGCCGCTTCCTCAACCTATAGCTGACGGCATAACCGATTCATTCACTCATTTATCCCACAGCTACGACTCCGGCTTTGAGCAGGAAGACCAAGCCCGCATCTCACTCGCCCTTGATGCCCTGATCGAAACCACCTATCTGTGCTATCAGATCGTAGTAATCTCCATCGGCTCGGAGATTTCAGCCGTATGCGATGATCCGCGAAAGGCGAGATTCTGCATCAACATGAATTACAGCGACTTCAAGAAAGAGTATGCTCGATTCAAAGCAGCCGGAAACGAAGCCAAAAAGCTAGCGGAAATGAAATCAGATGCATCCTGCAAAGCTGCGATTAAGGCTTATGAGGACGCGATAGCCATTGGAATGACTTGACATCTTTTATTCTCCATTAAGAATGGACATTATCTGCCTAATGGCATCAAAGCCAACCTCATATTTAGCTCTCGGTGGTAATAAAATGAACATGCAAGAAGATGAGAAGAAATTGAAGGCCATGGCAACACAGGGACCGCAAGATACCGACCGACTGGGCAGGCTCATTATCCAAATCCTGGGCCTCATGGGTGGGCTGGCTGGATTACTCATCGCGGCTTTTGATCTCATAGCCTCGATGATAGGTCTATCATCATCCCACATCCCCTCTGGCTGGAGCGAACTTGGTCAGCTAGGAGGCGTCGTATTCCTAATGCTGGGCCTGGCAGGGATTGCGGGCGCATTTCTTTACACCAGAAACAGGAAAAGAGCGGCGTGGCTTCTCCTCGGCAGCGGGCTCTTGGGCTTTCCCGTGGGGTACGTTGCCTGGATTTCTTTCTCCGGCTTTCTGGGATGGGTTCTGTGGATACCTTCGGGCGTGCTGCTCACAGTCGCCGGTCTCCTGGCCTTGATCACACCACAGCGATTGCGGGCCCTGCTCGGTCAGGGCAGCGAAGTTGTGGATGGTGCCGATAGGAAACCCATCGATCAGGCACTATTCGTGGGCGCGATTTTTGTGGGAATTGCTCTGTCAACGATCATCCTCATGTTTGCCGGCCTTCTTTTCTTGGGGGCGGAAGATTACCTTAAGGGGGAAGAAGGCCGGGATCAGGATGATTTTAACAACGCGGACATAGCCGGCAGCATGGGAAGGTGGGACAAAGCGGTGGAATCTTACGATGACATCCTCTCGCGCAATCAATCCAACGTCCGGGCCTGGGAGGAGAGAGCTTATGCCTTGCAGAAAATGGGCAGATATAATGAAGCTAACGAAAGCTATGAGAAGGCACGCGAGTTGAATCCCGAAAAAGAAGGCTTAAGTAATCATTGATCCTTAACAACTATTAATAGCTCAAAAGTGCCCGGGTTCGACTCATTCCGGGCACGGGGTGGGAAGCAATGATGGACCTCAAATATATCTGCATAATTTTTTGTATTCTGGTATTGCCAGCCGTTGCACAGAATTCATCGGAAACAGGGACGGGCCAGAGCGTTCCCGCCTGGCTGGAGAACATAACTCCCGCAGACTACATGCTCCTGGCCGGTGATCTAAGCTCCCCCTTCCAGATGGATGGCGATATCAGTGCCAAGGCCGAGGCCCAGGAGTTGAACCAGACTACAGAAACGACCTCAAGCGCACAAAAGGTGCACTCGTTTTCGGCACGACAGAAAATTGCCACCAGCAAGGAAGGCTGTCCCACCACTTCCATCGACATTGTGGTAGAGGTATTTGAGAGTCCGGAAATAGCGGCATCTGCCCGGCCCATTTCTGGAGGGGCAACAAATGGAGAAAATGAAACTGAACGGTGGGACCCCACCGCCTTCAGCGACACCCGCCTCGGAAATGGCGTAGGCGAGGCCAATTCCCTGTTTGCCAATGTAGAGTGGATGGTCTTCGTCAATAACGAAGGAAAATGGAAGGAGGGAGCTGCCCTTCAGGAGCTACAGATCCGGTACAAGAATATCGTGGCCGGCTTTTATCCCACCATGTACACGGGAGCTTCTACTTCGGGTTTTGACGATTACAGCAAAGGCGATACCTGCGGCCTGACGGACCAGATTGCCCGGCTGTGGCTGGACAAGGTTTCTGGGATAGAGCCGCCCCAGCAGGTGGACCTGCAAATCGGTGAAAAGAACATTTTTCTCACCGACTTCAAGGACAACAATTTTCTCCCCCTTGAAGGTGCAGCCGATAAGCAGCAAGTATTTGTCAAGATCGATAACGTCGGAGATACCACCGCCAAGAATGTGTATTTGCAGCTCTACGTCCTGCCCTCCGGCGAAAAAGATTACCAGGCCATCGGCGATCCGGTCCTGGTCGGAGAGATCGCTCCCGGAGGAAATACTACCGGTTCGGCAGTCTGGGATCTGTTGGGGGAAAACATTGAGGACGCCACTTTGCTCGCCCAGGCATTTATTCCCGGTGAGAACGACAGCCATCCGGATGACAACTCGGCGGCGATTCTAGTCAACATCTACTATGCCAAAAATGCAGAAAGAGCCTACAATCCGGCTCTGGACGGCTATAGCTTTGAGAATTTCAATCTCACCGAAATGGAGACCGAAGAGCTGGTGGAAGGGATGCTGACCACAGTCGTCACCAATCTTCAGCCGGAGCAGATCAAAGAGATCAGCCGGGCCATGCAGGTTCGCAAAACCTTCTCCACCGGCATGGCAGCAGTCACGGGAGTAAGCGGCGGCCTTTCCGGCGAACAGGCCCTGGTGGATCGAATCATATTCGCACCCACCTATGTCCTGATCGATAACTATCTGAACAAGATGATGAAAGCCGGCTCAGGCGGCCACTGCTATGGCATGTCTGCCTCTTGTGCCCTTTATTTCCAGGATCCGGACAGAAAACTATTGAACAAGCCGGTCAGCGAGATGACAAGAAAAGAGGCTTCCCCCAATATCAGTGCCTATGTGCGAACCTGGTACTTGCCCCTTTATGCCGCGCTGCAAATCGATGCCATGTCACCCCGGCTCAATCAGGGCGTCTTAGCTACCCACCAGGCCTTGAAAAGCTCACTGAAAAACGACAGAAATCCGCTCATCATTGAGTTCTATGGAACAAAAAATGGAAATGCATCCGGTCATGCCGTCCTGGGCTACAAGCTGATTGAGGTCGAGGGTGAAGATCCCACGGTTTATCTCTACGATCCCAACTTCCCTGCCGCATCTGTCCAGCCCCCTCACCCCGTGCCCCAAATATACTTTATTCTCAATACTAAAAATTGGGGCAATCCCGAATACATGGGCTACAAATGGGCCACATCTAACGGAATCAGTGCCGCTGAGGCCCACAGCGAGATAGATCTGAATGAGGCCAATGCTCTCGTCCCCGGCTTAAAGAAAAGCATCTCGGGCCTGGCCGGTATCCTGCACAGCCTCAAGAAAGCCTTGATAGTGGTGCGCTGTCCCGCAGATGCCCTGTTCACAGACTCGCAAGGAAAGAGCACGGGAATTAAAGACGGCAGGATGATCAACGAGATCCCTGGGGCAGAGGTGCTGGCATCCGGTGAGGTGGAGATCTACCGGCTTCCCCTGGATGAAAATTACCAGTTCACCATCAGCGGCACCGGCTCAGGGGAGTTGGACCTGGACATCATAACGCCTGAGAATAAGACGGGACTGGATCTCGTCTCCTTCCAGAATATCGCCATAAGCCGCGGCAGCAAGGTGACCGGCGAGCTGCAAACAGGCGCATCCATTGACTCTCTGCAATCTCTGCAATCCGGCTCAAAGGAAATCTCATCCACACTCGAGGGTTCAATTGATGCAGGAAGTTTGGAGCCGTCCGCATTGTCCCAGGAGAGAACGGAGACGGGATCTGCGGCTGAGGATGTGAAATCCGGGACTCTGGACCCGATAGAAAAAGAAGGCATGGTCAGATCGAGCAGTGGTTACGCTCTTGGCGAATTAGGAAATGATAAGGCGGCCAGTGCCCTGACAAAGGCCCAGAGCGACGAGGATGAAACGGTCAGAAAAGAAGCGTCTGCCGCATTAGAGAAGCTTGGCAAAAAGTCCGATAAATCACAAGATGCCAGCCCTTCCATCTCCATGTTCTCCGCCCAGAAGATAGACGAACAAAAAGGCGGCACATCCAGCCCGGACGGCACAAGAATTGTCTATTCCCTGAAAACAAATGCGGGAGAGTACTATGCAATTGCTGGACCGGAGGGCAGGATCAATGAATCAGTCTATGAGAATGTCCGCGACTTCGTTTTCAGTCCTAATGGGGAACATTACGCCTATAAAGCGCTCGTGGGCGACAAACGGATAGCTGTGGTGGAGGGCTTGGAAGGGCAAAAGTACGACGAGATCTACAAAATCGTCTTCAGTCAAGATGGCGGAAGATATGCCTACATGGCAGATAAAGGCGACCAAGTGGTAGTAGTAGATGGAAGGGAAGAGGGCCCCTATGGGAGCACAACAGGTGATCCCATCATCAGCTTTGCCGGGCAGCATGTACTCTACACCATAGTCAAGGAAGGCACCAACTATGTGGTTGTAGATGGAAAGATTCAGGAGCAGATTGGTTACTCTCCGCTAGTTAGCCCAGACGGCAGCCGGTGGGCCTATTCCCGCAGCGCCAGCTATGCCGGTGACCCCTGCTACATCGTCCTGGATGGAGAGTTCACAGATCTGGGCAAAGATAATCGCGTGAGCCAGATGGTATTTAGCCCGGGCGGCCTGCGTTTTGCGTACGATCTGGTGCCGGGCGGCGGAGCATACGGAAACCACGCTGTGGTGGTTGACGGAGTTCGAGGCAAAGAGTATCCATTCCCTGGTGTAGGAAAGATCGTCTTCAGCCCTGACGCCAGCAGATCGGCTTACTGGGCCAAGGCGCAAGATGAGGGATTCATGATGGTGCTGGACGGAGTCGAAGGCAGGATTTATGATGAGATCAGTGATCCCGTTTTCAGCCCGGATGATGATCATGTGGCCTATACAGCCAAAGATAAGGATGGCAAGTTTGTGGTCCTTGATGGGGGGGAAGGCACCAGGTATAGGGATGTATGGGGCCTGACCTTCGGCATGGGTGGCCGTTTGGCTTACGTGGCCAAAGACAATCGGGAGGGAGTTGATGTTCAATTGGTCGTAGTCGATGGCCTTGAGGATAGGTCCTACCGTTATGACTGGCATGGACAGGGGATCAGATCCGGCCCGGTCTTCAGCCAGGACGCAAAGCATGTCGTCTATATCGCCAATGATGGGGGCAAAGCAGAATTTGTGGCAATTGATGGTAGCCGGCACCTAAATCCCTGGACGTTCCTGGGCGGTCTCTCCTGGGGAGAAGGCTCACCAATAATCTTTGATTCTGCAGAGGAATTCCACTATCTCGCGGAAAATGACTCGGGTGCCTATCTGACAACCGTGAAGATCCCGGGCGCCCTCCCATCGGCGGAAAAATGCAAGTGGTCAGGCATCTGGGAGACCAGCTTCGGGCTGCTGGACCTGCAAGAGACTGATGATTTGGTGGAAGGCGTCTACACTACTGATTGGGGCGTTGTCAGAGGCAAAGTAGAAGGAGAGCGACTGACAGGCAAATGGTTTGACGCACCAACCAGATCAGAGCCCAACGACGGCGGAGACCTTGAGTTCATGCTCTCCGAGGACTGCCAAAACTTCAGCGGCAACTGGAGGTACGGCTCAACTGAGGGCTGGTCGGGAGAGTGGACCGGAACGAGGGTGATCTGAAAAAAAGCTTGTGTAGAGAGATGGTAGGATGGTTACATTCGAAGAGGTTAAATCACCACGCTCATCATGTCCCAGCCCACAATGGTGGGCGCTCCGGACAGCTCAATCACCTGTTCGGCCATCTCGTCCTCGCATCCCTGTGCCTGTGGGTAGAGGTGGGTGAGTACCACGCGCTTAACGCCCAGGTTCTTGATCATGCTGCCCAGTTTTTTGGGCGTCGTGTGGTTGGTGACATCAAAGGGCTCAGGAAATGAGCACTCGTGAATGAGCAGGTCGGCTTCCTTCGCCAGAGCAGCCACGCGCGGGCAGGGCTCAGTGTCTCCGGAGTAGACCACTACCTTTTCTTCTGCCTCCAGGCGGTATGCGAGAGCCGTCACGCTGTGGCGCGCCTTCTCTGCAAAGATGTCAAAGCCCTTCAGGGTGAAAGAATCCATGGGTTTAAGCTCCTGCACCGCCACACTCATCTTCTCCAGGTTGGGGTAGACGCTCTTGGCGATCCTAAAATATACCTCTGTGCCCTGTGGCCCGAAGATTTGCAGACCGGGCATATCTGCTAGATAACGGGCATTGGCCAGGGCCAGCAGATCGGAGACGTGGTCCAAATGAAGGTGCGTGAGCACCACCGTGTCCAGCGCCTCCAGATCGACTCCCACCTCGTCCAGGCGCAGGAGAGTGCCCGCCCCGCAGTCCAGGAGCAGAGTCTGATCGTTCTCCACTAATACCGCCGCCTGGGAGCGACCGGGCTGGGGAACTCCCACGCCCGTTCCTAGCATTGTGACCTTCAGGCTCATGTAGTTCTCATTGGCAGCCTATAGTAAATAATGATATTCCTATCAGCAATGAAAAATTTAGATCCGTTGGCCTTTCCCCAATTTTGGGGCTAAAGCTATATTATTTTAAAAAAACTAAAGGCCTGGCTTATATCCTCGTGGCTCATCCACAATCTCGATAGTGGCAATGGCGTGCTTGAAGACCAATATTTCGCCCTTCGCGGTCAAGAGAAGAATCTCATAAGAGTTGAACGAGTCAATAGTTCCAGTGACCGGTTGGCCTCCTGAGAGCAGACGAATCACGACTTTCTTGCCTTTGAATTTGGGAATAAATTGCGGCAATGATTGTCTTGTAGTGGACTTTTCATCTTCAGACATTTCCATCCATTAATCTTAAGCAGCCACTACTTATTAACCTGCCCCTTCTCTCCGAAAATAAATCATCTTTGCACCTAACTCTGGCAGGTTCCGCTAATCGTCAGGCCATTATTTCTCTCATTGGTCTCCGGGATTTGATTATCCGGATCTGCCGTCACAGTGATCTCGTTTGTACGGCTGCCAACGATCTCGGAAGTAGTGCTGGAAAAGCCGATGGTCTCATGCAGCGAGCCGCCCGCGACCGGCATGAGTAAAATCAGTTCAGCAACCGCGGTGGGCGTGCCCTGGCGGTTTTCCAGTACTCTCACCTTTACCGGCTGATATCCGGTGGAGCCGCTGGGGGATGCAGTCAATGTCAGCAGGAATGAGACTTGATTGCAGTTGGTATTGTTCTGATCCGCGGATATCGACAAGTCGGAGACGGCTTGATTATTGAAGGGCTCAGAGAGCATGATAGGGGACGCGGACTGCCTGCCTTGGCCCATCATGTTCTGATCATCGGTCCTGGGAAGCTTGCTTCCTAAGAAGGGGCTGTCCCGGTTCATCTGAGAGTTGGCAACGAAGGTCAGCAATAAGAAGATGCCGAGAAGCGCCACGAATTTTGAGATCTTATTCATGATCAAAAAGAAGGGAAATATAGATATAACCATTTTGGGCCGGACCCAAATGATCCTGGTCTGCGATGATTATCACAGGTTTAAGGTTTTTTCAGCCACCGGAAAGCCTAAGTTCGCCAATCGAAGCTTCGATATTTGGCTATCGCCTCTCGCCCCCTTATCATTTTCCAAACACAGATGTACGATTTTCTCAATAAAATTCTTCGCATGGCCAGCGAGGCATTTTTGGCCTGGCAGGATTAAGGCAATACAAATGAATCCCAGCCTCGCTGTCTATCTGGGCATGAAGCGCGCCGGCATCAACTTCGCGACCTCTGTGCCCTGCGTCAACCTACAGGAGCTGCTCGCTCTGGTAAGTGGCGACCCGGAGATCATCCACGTGCCTGTCACCCGCGAGGAGGAGGGGGTGGGAATATGCGCAGGGGCCTGGATGGCAGGCCGCAGGCCTGCAATGCTAATGCAAAACTCGGGCCTGGGAAACAGCATCAATGCCCTGGCGTCGCTGAACATCCTCTACGGCATCCCTCTGCTCATGATCATCAGCCACCGGGGTGGCGTGGGCGAGCCGGTTATTGGTCAGGTGCCCATGGGCCGGCTCACCGTGCCCCTGCTCGAAGCCATTGCTATCCCGCATTTTGAGCCCAGCCCGGCAGAAGCGGAGGAGACGGTAACACAGGCCTGGAGCCAGGCGGCTGCAGCCCGCAGGCCCGTGGCTGTGCTGCTGGATTTGGAATTTTGGAGGCTAAAAAATGAAGCGCATTGAGGCCATTGCCCTAGCAGCAGAGGCGGCTGCGGCCCAGAAGGCCCTGCTGATTTGCAACATCGGCTTTCCCAGCCGGGAGCTTTTCTCGGTTAAAGATCGCCCGGAAAACTTCTACATGCTTGGCTCCATGGGGCTCGCCTCCTCCATTGGCCTGGGCCTGGCCCTGGCTTGTGCGGAAAGAAAGGTAATGGTCCTGGACGGAGACGGCTCGGTGCTCATGAACCTGGGGACGCTGGCCACCATCGCTCATTATGCGCCCCAGAATTATCTGCTGGTGATCCTGGACAACGGCTGCTACGGCTCTACCGGATCGCAGCCCACCTGCACTCATCTAGGCACTGACCTTTTTGCCTTGGCGAAAGCGGCCGGCGTCAAGAAGGTGGGCCTGGTCGAGCGGGCCGAGGACTTGGCTCCGGCCTTGCTAGGTCATGAAGTAGTAGTAATAGTAAAGGTAGAGGGGGGCAACGCCCCAGTCCCCATCATCGGCCTCTCGCCGAAGGAGATCATCGAGAGGTTCATCAGGACTTCGCGGCTTCGCGCCTTCGCGTGAAACCGGACCCGGTTGAATCTCACGCGAAGCCGCGAAGAAGACACCTCCAATCGCATGCATTTTCTTGAGAGACTCGTTAAATGCGCCCGACAGGCTCCATCATCTTAAAAGTGCCATCCAGGATGCGTTTCTTCAGCTCTGCTGCCTGCTTTTCCGCCCGGAGCCGATCCGACTGACGCAGCACCACTGGGATGCTTCGAACGGCTGCCCCGTCCCTCTTCAGCCGGATGGCCCCCATGCGACACCGGAATACCTCGCCCGGACAAACGCTCACGCACAGGCCGCAGTGAAAGCACAAAGCCCCATCCCTGCAGATTCTGCCCCCTTCGCTCTTTACCGCCCTCATGGGGCATGCTTCTTCCACCAGGCAAGGGTTGCAGCCCGAGCAGTTCTCTGGTTCAAACTCCACACCCAGGTCCACATTCGTCCAGACATCGCCGTAGTCGGCCTGGCCGATGACCGTCCTGCTGTTGACATCGTTTACGGGCAATGCAATGTCTCTGTCCGGCCGGGCAATCTCCTCCAGAATGGTCTTGCTGATAACTGGTATGGGAACGGCCCAGGAGCAGATGCACTCCGGGCCGGCGGAGGTGACAAAGCCGCCCATCAACTCCGGCACCATTTTGTGCATATCGGCAAAGCCGGACAGATTGGGCCGCTCTTTGCTGCTCCTGGTGCCTGTGCCCATAACGAAGCCCTCGGCGCCGTTCATGAGAATGCGTGTTCCTATGCCGATGCTCTCCAAAAAAGGATCATTTTTTAGAGGGTTTATCTGGCCGCAGCCGGAGAATGTCGCCTCCCGGCAGTGGGGGGCAAAGCCGCGGGAGTGAAAGATGGTGCCAACCGGCTCCGCTCCCGCATTAACGAAGGCCGAGTAGTTCTTGAAGGCATGGCGCGATGCAAAGAGCCGGGCATAGGGCATCTCATCCAGTCCGACATCTGCCTGCAGGCGGCGTCCATCATCTGTCTCCACATCGACGTGAACTTTCTTTCTCTCCACCAGATCACGAAAGAGGTGGCCTCCCCCGTAATTTTGCCGATCCAGGCTGTGGGCCGTTCCCAGGACGATCAAATCCAATACGCCCAGGTTCTCGTTGGGACAGGGCCCGACCTGTGCGGCTATGCCGTTGATCCAGACTCTCCTGGCCCGGAGAAACGACGCCGGCTTGGCCACGGGAAAGGAGAGGACGGCGTAGGTGCCGCTCATCACGGCTCGGGTGGCAGTAGTTACAACGTCGACCTCGGAGAGCCGGGACGATTTGCCTGATTCTACCAGCTCGGCTACTTCCTCCGCCGTGATAACGACAGCCTCGCCCTGCATAACCTTTTTCAATATATCCGAATAAGATCCAACCATTGGATTGGCACTAATCTATTTCTAGAAACGCTTTTCGCCCGACGTCCGCCCCTATTAATACTATTGTGGGATTATCTCTGCATATTATCCATTATGTGAAAATAATGCCTTGTGGCTGGAAACAGCTTTATACCGATCGTTCTCTGGGGTCTGGCAAAGTCGATAACTCAGGTGATCGCATTTGAAGAAATTCATAATTATGGCCATTCTGGCGGCTGTGGTAGTTATGTCGCTGGGCTGCATCTCTGCTCCGGAGAAGAAGGAGAATGTCTCCCTCCAAGAGAATATGTCCGGCAAGATTTCTACCCTGCGCATAGGGTACCAGCCCAGTACCCATCAGATCGCAGAGATGGTCGCTTCAGAAAAGGGCTGGTGGGCTGAAGATCTAAAGCCCTTCGGCATAACCAATATCAAGGAGTTTGAGTTCCCCACAGGAGTTCCGGAGATGCAAGCCATGGTCGCCGGAGAACTGGACATGGCTTATGTGGGAACCGCGCCGCCCATTTCTGCCATAGCAGCGGGACTGCCCGCCAAGATAGTGGCTGCCGTCAACATCAACGGCTCGGATTTGGTCCTGAGATCGGATCTGGTCTACAATGGACCCGCTTCGCTAGCTGGCCTAACTATAGGCACATTCCCGCCCGGATCTATTCAGGACACAGTCATGAAGAAATGGCTTATGGAAAAGGGGGTGGATGTCTCACAGGTCGATATTAAAGCCATGGACCCGGGACCTGCGATCAGTGCTCTGTCCGCAGGCAAGATCGATGGTGTCTTCCTGCCGCATCCTGCGCCTTCCATAATTGTGCTGAAAGGCAAGGGCAAACATGCAGTAGCTTCGGGCGAGATGTGGCCGAACCACGCCTGTTGCAGCCTGGTGGTCACGGACAAGCTCATCAAAGAGCAGCCGGAATTGGTAGAGCAGATCATCAAGACTCATATCAAGGCGACCGACTACATCAATGCAAACCCAGAAGAGGCCGCACAGATATACGCCAAGAAGACCAAAGCAAACATCACGGAAATACAGTATTCCGTAAAGAACTGGGATGGCAAGTGGGTCAGCGATCCGCACGTTCAGGTGCCCTCGACTGTCGAGTACGCAAAAGTCGACTACGAGATGAAGTATACTAAGAGGGAGCTGACCGAGAAGGATCTCTTTGATACCAGCCTCTATGAGAAGGTGTTAGGTGCAGAGAAAAGTCAGTAGGACCTTGAATGTCCTGAGAAATCAGGGCATTTCCGCCCTTTCTATTTTTGGATTGATAGCAATCTGGCAGACTGCTGCCTTTCTGGTCAATGACCAATTGACGTTGCCCAGTTTTTTCCAGGTAATAGCCGCTTTTATGGATAACTGGTGGTCGATTCTCACCGAGGACCTGCCGGTAAGCTCGCTTCATTTTGCCATCGGCATGGCGGGCGGTCTGATAATTGCTCTACCAGTCGGAATGATCATGGGATGGTTCAAGCTTTTTGACAATATTTTGGATCCCATTGTTGAGATCTTGCGTCCCATACCGCCATTGGCCTGGATTCCATTTGCTATAATCTGGTTTGGCATAACCAACATCGCAGCAGGTTTTATTATCTTCATAGGAGCTGTCTTTCCCATCTTGATCAACACCTATTTGGGTTTTAAGAGCCTGCCCCGGGTGTATGTCGAATCGGCGAAAGTTTTGGGCGCAACTAAGGATAGCGATCTGATCAGATATGTCGCTCTGCCTTACGCTTTGCCCTCCATCGCTGCCGGCATAAGGATTGCTATGGGAATTGCCTGGATGTGTCTTGTGGCTGCCGAGATGTTCGGGGTGAGCAAGAATGGTCTCGGATTCAAGATATGGGACTCTTACGGCCATTACCGCATGGATGAGGTATTCATGTACATGATTGTGCTGGGTCTGCTGGGCCTGGCCATCGATCGCACCTTCCGCTATGTAGTGGAGGACCGGATGCTAAAGTGGCGCGTTGGACTCACGCAATAATCGTGCAAAGCAATTGCAAAGCCTTAATAAGATCTTGGATTTCATCATATTCTGAGGATTGGTCATGAAGAGAAATATCAAGGTTGAACGCCTCAATCAAAGACCGTTGGAGCAACAGGAAATCGAGCTGGTAGAGCGCAAGGGCATTGGACACCCGGACAGCGTGGCGGACGGCCTCGCTGAGTCCATCAGCCGGGCCCTTTGCCAGGAATACCTTGATAGATTTGGAGCGGTCCTGCATCACAACACCGACAAGACGCAGATCGTAGCCGGTCGGTCCAAGCCCGCTTTTGGAGGCGGCGAGGTCATCTGCCCTCTTTACATTCTTCTCACGGGCCGTGCCACCAGGGTCTTCAAGGAAGTGGAGATTCCGGTGGACACCATCGCCATCAAGGCAGGGAGAAAGCTCTTGAGCGAATCGCTCTCCAACCTGGACGTCAACAATCACGTCATCCTTGATGCCAAGATCGGCATGGGCTCATCCGACCTGCGGGACGTATTCGGCCGCAAGGTCCCTTCTGCCAACGACACATCTTTTGGCGTGGGATATGCGCCTCTCTCCGAAACGGAGAACATCGTCTTCAATACCGAGCGTGAATTGATGAGGCTCAAGAATAGCGTTCCGGCCATTGGTGAAGATATCAAGGTCATGGGCATGCGTCAGGGAGATGTCATCAATCTGACCATTGCCTGCGCCATGGTTGATCGGCATGTCGCGAACCTCAAGGAGTATGTGGACACGAAGAGCGCCATCGTGGATCATATCGTTCAGTACGCCAAAGAGTTCACGTCGCGAAAAGTAAACGCGCAGATGAATGTGGCCGACAACATCGAGCAGGGATCGGTCTACATCACTGTCACCGGCACATCCGCCGAGATGGGAGACGATGGAGCTGTAGGCCGGGGCAACCGGGCTAACGGCATGATCACGCCTAATCGGCCCATGAGCCTGGAGGCCACCTGCGGCAAGAATCCCATCAACCATGTGGGCAAGATCTACAACCTTCTCTCCACGGAGGCAGCCCGGCAGATAGCCGCCGAGGTGCAGGGCATTGAAGAGGTCTACATCAAAATGCTCTCGCAGATCGGCAAGCCCATCGACGAGCCGCATATCGCCAGCGTGCAGATCGTGCCCAAAGAGGGCGTGGACATGAAGAACCTGGAGGCGGGGGCCACGGAGATTTTGGACGATTGGCTGGCCAATATTCCCAAGTTGCAGCAGATGCTGTTTAGAGGAGAGCTCAGCACTTACTGAGCTCTAATCTACAATTTTATTTTATTCGAATAATATAGCGAGAATCCTCCGAAAGATGTATCTCTCTAAACACTAAAGAGAGGATCATGAAAATGGCACATATCTTGATAATGTTGATGATGCTGATTCCAATTGGTATGGCCTCTTCTCAAAACATAACGCCCGATGATATTATCAACTTCAATGATCCTGCCACTTATACTTTCGTCAAAGATATTGGTAATGCCAAAGGCGTTGAAGTAATCGAGGTCCATTTTAAAAATGCTTTTCGTGGAGCTGATCAGAATTTGGCCACTGTAGATCAAATTTGGCAGGTATCTGAATCAGATCCTTCTCATGTGATTGTTAACAATTCTCATAATATGACAATCACTGAGGGTACATCTCTGAAGCTGGGAGATGGATATGAATTGGCGTTCAAGTCTATCGACATCGATGGAAATAAGGTCTATGTAGAACTATCCAGGAATGAAGCGGTGATCGACTCAGCAGTGATCATAACCTCTCAGAAAGTAGACGACATTTATACTTTTGCGAAAGATATCGGTAATGCTAAAGATGTCGAAGTAATCAAGGTTCATTTCAAAAATGCTTTTCGTGGAGCTAATCAGAATTTGGCCACTGTAGATCAAATTTGGCAGGTATCAGACACAGATACATCTCTGGTAGTCATCAACGATTCTTTTAGGAGAACTATCACCTGTGGCACCCCACTGATGTTAGAAGAAGGATATGAATTGGTTATCAAGTCTATCGACATCGATGGAAATAAGATCTATGTAGAACTATCCAAGAATGGCGTGGTGGTCGACTCAGCAGTGAAAATCACAACCTCTCTCTGATACAACAAAGGCATTACTCTCAACGCCCTTGGAAGGACCACAGAAGCGAATGTCGCCTTCGTCAAGGGTTTTACGGGCTATCCTAGCTCCAATTAGTGCGTGCAAACTGGGATAAGGTAATCAAGATCGCCCCTGCCTGAGCCCCGGCGGGCCCAAGTGCCCGTGCCCCCCTAGCTCGTGAGTCTGGGGCCGCATGCTGAGAGGCCGCCCAGGGCTGGCTAATGCATTTGTCGGCAACTTGTTACGATCCGAAACAAGAGTTAAATCCTTTCAGCGCACGTGGCTACTTTGCGATCCCAGGACAATTGAAGCCCTGGAAAGCGCCGGGATAAAGGCCGAAGAATACATTCACTTCGTGAAGTCCATTGGAAAAACGAAATGAAAAATCAATCGCTGGATCTGCACCTCCAGCACGCCCGACCGGGCCCGCTCGCGTGCGTGCGCTCGGGGCAGCCTCTCGGCCAGGCGGCCCTCGGGCCAGCGGGCGGGAGCCGGTCGCCTTGCGAAAAGGTCGCCGGAATTCTGAGCAATGCGCTACATCCGGGATGAAAAGTCGAATGACGACTTTTTTTGGGAAAAATTGATAAAGGTATAAATCATCTACATATTCTGTGCTGCAAAGCAGTTATCGCCTGGAAAGACAGATATGCAAAGATGGTGCGGAGAAATACTATCTGGTCAAAGACATAAAAATAGGCAAGAAAAACGCCAAGGTCAGAAAGTATATTGGTAGCTCTGCTCTTTCGCCAGGAGAACTGAAAAGCCTGAGTATAAGTCTGGCGCTGGAGATCGAGACTAACGCAGTGGAGAAGGCCTCGCGCCTGAGCTGCGCCAGATACTCCACCAGATATCTCGGTGAAGGGATGTCAGAGCGGCTGGAACTGATGCGTTATACCTACAAAGCCTTCACTGAGATTCTAACAACTGATGAAAAGAGAAAGTACGAAGAGGAATTCGAGATAAATTACGTGCAGGGCACAACAGCCATCGAGGGGAACACCTTAACTTTAGGAGATACCCGCGACCTTCTTTATGGTGGTCTCCTGCCCGGAAAAAAGAGCCTGCGAGAGATCAACGAGGTCCAGAATTTCCGAAGGGTTATAGACTACAGGAATAGGCATCGTGGTCCACTGAGTCAACGCTACATCAAGGGCCTGCACACCTTGATCATGAACAATATCGACCACGAATCAGCAGGCACCTTCCGTCGCACCGATCTTATCGGCATAAGCGTCTGTGACCAGGTACTTACGCCATCGTTTGAGATTGAGGATGAGCTGGAAAAGATAATTGAAGATTATTATAATAATGTGTGGGCAGGAGCCCATCCTTTTGAGGAGGCGGTGCTATTTCACTACCATTTTGAGATGATTCATCCCTTCACCGATGGCAACGGACGGGTGGGCCGGGAGCTGTTCAACTATCTGCTCATGAGAAGCAAGCCGCCTTACCCGAAACTGCTATTCTTAGGAAAGGACCGAGCCGAGCATCTCCAGGCCCTCAGGCACGGCAATGAAAAGAGATATGCGGAAATGGTAGCTGTCTTTGTGGAACTGATCATCAGGCAGAGACAAAAGGTCCTGGAGGAGAACTTCAAGCGGATCATGGAATCTGGGCAAATAGGGCAGATGAGACTGTCGGACTTCGTCGAGGTTTAGAAGAATTCGCGGCTGATTAGACAATGCTCAATCGGCCCACCGGTCGCACAAGTGGGCGCGCTCGCGCGCACGTGCACTCGTGCTCGGTGGCGAAGGTAGTTGCTGCCCAAGAGTAGGGGATTGTGCAGGCAGAGGGACCTAAAAGTTGAATAGGCAAAACAGCATATTATATTTCAATGAAGACTCTGAATTACCGAATCAGGCTCGAAAAAGAAGAGGAAGGCGGCTATACTGTGATAGTGCCTGCTTTGGCTGGATGTGTTACCTTTGGTGAGACTGTTGAGGAAGCCATTTCCATGGCCAAAGAGGCGATAGAAGGCTATATTGAAACTTTGATCGATTTGGGGAAAGAAGTGCCAACAGATAACGATGTTTTAGAATATACGGTTTTCGTTGAAGCCCATGCCTAAACTCCCTGTATTAACACCCCAAAAGCTTGCCGGGGCTTTGGAGAACGCTGGATTTGAGCTGATACGAGTCAGAGGGAGCCATTACTATTACTATAATCGACGAACGGAAACGATTGCCGTTGTTCCATTTCATAGCAAAGACCTTCGCAAAGGCACATTGCATGCAATTTTGAAGGATGCCGATATAAGCCTCGAAGAACTGCAAGATCTGCTTTAATAGCATTTCTGGATCTTTTTTTCAAGCACCCTAACGATCAGCTCCACCACCAACGTGCAGAGGAAGCGCCGCGGCTGCCCGTCCGACTGGGCTCGCGCGCGCGTGGCGTCCGGCCCTGGGCAGCCCATCGGCCAGGCGGCAACAGGCCCGCGGGCGGGAGCTGGTCGCCATGCTGAAAGGCCGCCGGGATTCTAAGCAAGCCGCTTCTGCCAGGACGAAAAGCCTGCCATCAACAGCCTTTGCCATTTCAGGCCACTCTGAACCACTCATCGCGGCTGATTCCAGAGTCCCTTAAAATTCTGACAAGGAGATCCGCGCCGATATCCTGGCCATGGTGCGGATTTGGCAGTTTAACGCGCGCAGCTCCCTTTGTCATGAATTCATGGTCTGTGCCGGTGAATGGTCCATTGAATCCCAGATCACCCAGCCGCCGGATCAGCTCGCGTCTGGATACTGGAACCAGTTTACTCGACAACCGCCACCGGCTCCAGGGACACAAATATAGTGTGGCCATCGATCGATGGGATGGGATGCCCCATCCGCAGGCCCAGCACAATCCATCCTTCAATTGTGCTGATAAGCTCCCTGCGGCATTCTTCAAAGGTCTTGCCGGTGGCCCACACTCCCGGCAGCCCGGGAACTGAGGCATAATACGGCTCAGGGTCATCGATTATTTCATATTTGGCTCGCTCCAGGGCGGCTGCAATGTATTCGGCGAACATGTCATGAGACATATGCATACTGTTAGGATTTAACCTTTCTTTCCGGCATGACGACCGTCATCGGAAACCCACTTCCGCCTGCCCGACCGGGCCCGCTCGCGTGCGCGTTGCGTCCGGCCCTGGGCAGCCCCGTGGCATGTGGCACCAGGCCCGCGGGCGGGAGCCGGTCGCCTTTCTGCAAGGCCGCCTGGATTTAGGTCACATGCGCCGGTAACAGGTCGTCATCTTTTCGAAATCCTTATAGCCTAAGGCGTAAGATTGGATACCATGCCTGCTGTTGTGAAAGCTCTAGAGAGGAAATCCACTCGGACCAATCCCGAAGAAGATGACATTGCTGCGGGCATTATCAAAGGCCTCCGGGACTTCAAAGAGGGACGTTTTACCCGCCTTAAAAATGCTGATGAGCTGGCAGAGCATTTCCGAAGCCTTTAGACAGCCATGGCTTTCCAGACCATAACAACGTACTGTTTTGATAAAAAATTTAAAAAGCTGACTAAAAAAGATGGATTATTAAAAGAGCGAGTTATCAGGAAGCTCCAGGAGATCAGCATCATCCGGAAATCGGAGAGCTCAAACGTCACGCACTCAGGGGGCTTCGCAGTGAGCATCTTGATCCATTTGTTATTATCTATGCTATTATCAAAGATGTAGTTTTATTAATAAACTTCGATAATCATGATCAAGCATATGATTCAACTCCTCAGATACTGGATAGGCTACTTTGCGATCCCAGGACAATTGAAGCCCTGGAAAGCGCCGGGATCAAGGCCGAAGAATACATTCACTTCGTGAAGTCCATTGGAAAAACGAAATGAAAAATCAATCGCTGGATCGGCACCTCCAGCACGTCCGACCGGACCCGCTCGCGTGCGCGTGCACTCGTGCTCGGGGCGCGGGAGGCCCGTGGGACCGTGGTTCAGGTAGCACTGAAGATATGATGTAAAAAATGATCGCATCCTGGCTTGATCCGGGCGCAGGCACGCGCAGACGGCGTACGGCCCTGGGCAGCCTCATGGCCAGGCGGCAACAGGCCCGCGGGCGGGAGCCGGTCGCCCGCCGCAGCCTCGCCAGGGTTTAGGTGGAGTGATCTTAATCAGTCGGGGATCACTGCTCCCTTGCATTGAAGGACGATGACGAACCGCTAATCATGAGAAGCAAACCGTCCTATCCAAAAGCTTAAACATGAATACTCCCATTAGTGGGATTGATAATCTATGCCGTTCACGAAAGTTGATGATAAAGGAAGAGTGGTTCTTCCAAATGATCTCCGCCGCAGGCTGGGCATAAATCCCGGCGACGAGTTCGCAGTGGATGAACTGGGACCTGATGCCATTGTGCTAAAAAAAATCGATTTGAAATCCTTGCTGGATGAGATAATCGAAAAAGCCAAAAACGTTGATCTGGATAAGTTCGAAGCTGAGATCGAAGAAGAGGCCAATAAGCTTGCCCGGCAAAAGTACAAGGTTCTTAATTGATACGAACCTGTTCATTGCTGCTGTAAAACGTGGAAACACGAAGAGCACGGAGCTATTCTTGAGGCTCCTGGACGGTTCATGGGAGCTGGTCGCTGACGACATCCTCGTCTCGGAATACGAGAAATATGCAAAAAAGTTCGAAGCTGATGCGTTCCTGGCAATCCTTCTTGGCAAGCTGGTGATAATAGAGCAGTCTGAAGAGGACATCCTGTCATGCAAGCCTTTCTTTCCACCCAGCGAAAGTGCAGATATCGTTCATGCTGCAACCTGCCTGCACACCGGAGCAATTTTGATCACCAATGATGCCCATTTCAGACGCATAAGTGAAGAAGGGATGATTGAGGTCTGGAGCATCTCTGAGGCGATCGAACGAGTCCTTGAGTGATACGAATTATTGCCTGCCTTTGCATATCGTCCGCCTGCCCACGCCTGCGTGGGACGGCGTCTGGCCTAGGGCAGCCTCTCGGCCATGCGGCCCAGGCCCGCGGGCGGATGCCGGTCGCTCGATGCAGCCTCTCTCTTGTCCTCCGTCCGCAGAAAATATATCTTAATGGTCCACATAATATGATCTATGATCAATTGGCAAGACCGCATATCTCTAGACCCCAAAATCCTTGTAGGAAAACCCGTGATCAAAGGCACGCGCCTGGCGGTGGAATTTGTTATCGACCTTTTGGCCAATGGCTGGAAAGAGTCCGAGATACTCCAGAACTACCCCCGATTAGTTCATGAAGACATTCAGGCCTGTCTCTGCTACGCCAGCTCCATGATGAAATCGGAACGTGTCTATCCAAATACAGCCTTGCAGGATGGCCTTAATGCGGCTTCTGGCTGACGAAAATATACCCTTCCTGGCCATCGAATTGTTGCGAAGAAAGGGGAATGATGTTCTGGCCATCGCCGAAAGCACGCCCAGTATTTGCGATGAAGATGATTGCCGAGGTATTGGATTCAAGATGCGATTGGCCAGGCCATTTCGCTGTTGTGGAACCGGGACGAATTCGTTTGCGTGAGCTTTAGGATCTCTGTTTTCGAACATCTACAGGGCGGAGGAAGTGGCCGCGGCTGCCCGCCCGGCCGGGCCCGCTCGCGCGCGTGGCTGTCGGCCCTGTGCAGCCTTTCGGCCAGGCGGCAACAGGCCCGCGGGCGGGAGCCGGTCGCCATGCTGCAGGGTCGCCGATTTTGGTCACATGCGCCTGCAACTGATCGTCATCTTTTCGAAATCCTTATAGCCTAAGGCGTAAGATTGCATACCATGCCTGCTGTTGTAAAAGCTCCGGAGAGGAAATCCACTCGGGCCAATATCGAAGAAGATGACATTGCCACGGGCATTATCAAAGGGCTCAGGGACTTTAAAGAGGGACGATTTACCCGCCTCAAAAATGCTGATGAGCTGGCAGAGCATTTCCGAAACCTTTAGATTGCCATGGCTTTCCAGACCATCGCAACATACTATTTTGATAAAAAATTTAAAAAGCTGACTAAAAAAGATGGATTATTAAAAGAGCGAGTTATCAGGAAGCTCCAGGAGATCAGCATCAATCCGGAAATCGGAGAACCCAAACGTCACGCCCTCAGGGGGCTACGCAGTGAGCATCTTGATCCATTTGTTATTATTTATACTATTATCAAAGATGTAATTTTATTAATAAACTTCGAATGATCATGATAAAGCATATGATTCAACTCCTCTGATACTGGATAGGTTACTCAGCGATCCCAGGACAATTGAAGCCCTGGAAAGCGCCGGGATAAAGGCCGAAGAATACATTCACTTCGTGAAGTCCATTGGAAAAACGAAATGAAAAATCAATCGCTGGATCGGCACCTCCAGCACGTCCGACCGGACCCGCTCGCGTGCGCGTGCACTCGTGCTCGGGGCGCGGGAGGCCCGTGGGACCGTGGTTCAGGTAGCACTGAAGATATGATGTAAAAAATGATCGCATCCTGGCTTGATCCGGGCGCAGGCACGCGCAGACGGCGTCCGGCCCTGGGCAGCCTCATGGCCAGGCGGCCCTCGGGCCAGCGGGCGGGAGCCGGTCGCCGCAGGGCTTGCCGGGGATTCTAAGCGGGAGGCGACCAAGATCCTCCTGGCGTCAGAGCCTCCAGACCCGAATGATCAGGTCCTGTCAGTAGGAAGTAAGTCAACGTTCTGAATGTGGGATCCATTGAGAGCCTATGCTACCGTAATTAGAGTTGCTATCTACGTGGGAACAGATACTAACCATTTCGTGCCAGGGCTAAACCATGAACCTGTTCCTGAAATACTTGTGCCGTCAGGTGAAATTATTCCTGTATAATCTCCATTAATTCCACGCCGATGTAGGACGATCTTATTTCCCTCAACCGATGTGATATCGATAACATCCGTAACACCTCCTTCACAAGACCAGGATGCATCAAATGTGTCAGTTCCTGGACGTCGTGTCCACGTCCCAGGACAATTACCTGTGGGACCTGTCTCACTCACAGTCCAGATAGATGCATGAATTACATCAAAATCGCCCTTAGCCGAAGTGCCTGAGTTCAGCCAAGTGAGAAGCGTCGTTGTCTTGTCCGTATTGTTAAGGAACAGCGTGAGATAGGCGTTTGCCTTGGCATTAAAGTCAGACGCATACGCATCGCCGCCGTTTATCGCCTTGCCGACATTCCAGTAGCTCTCTGCATTTGATAGGGATACAAGGCTATTTTCAATGTAATATGAGGCGAATATCCTGGCTGCATAATCCGGCTGAAGAGTTCTTGCCTGTGGGCATACGGCCGGATCAGTAACTGTGCAATACCATTGGTTCTTGCATCCGCATACATCAAGTTCCGGTGCAGAAGTTCCAACACAGTCAGGGCCGCAATATTTCTGGTAATTCTCCTTGTGCGTTATCTGTATGTATCCGCGCCCCTTGTAGTCCACTCCGCCATTGTAGGAAGTTGATCTACGGGAGTCGCCAATTGTGTAGGTACTGCCCGGCCCCATTCCGTAGTCTCACTGTTCTTCGACAGGCAGATAGCTCTCCCCAACTTCCTTGTCAAGCGTTGCTATTATTGCAGCGAGCAACTCCTGCGTGACGGAAACTGAATTGTCCTTGAACGAATGAGAAATGGAGAGCAAGCTGTTTCCAGATTCACGTTTTTCTGGTTGCTGAACTTGAATAGCTCAGGAAAATCGACGCTTCCAGTATATGCAACTGCCGTATTCTCCAGAGCGCATGCAAACAACACGCCGAACAATAAAACAATACATGTCAAGCGCAGAAGAGATGTCTTTGGCATCATCTTATCCTCCAAGCGATTTGTCCCTCGGCTCCGGCTCCCTGCGCCATCAAGGCGAGCACTAAACAGGCAAAAATAAATCGGTGCATTGCATATTCCTGGCCAAGCCCCTCAGCCGCTTCAGTAATATCATCACGATTATTTGTATCTGTTGAATGCTCCCTAAAAAGGATTGGATGAAAGAGTCATCGGTTAAAGCTGGAATCAACAAGCGTGTGGCATGAATTGTCTTTCTCTCGTCGAGACTTCGCGTCTTCGCGCCTTCGCGTGAAGAAGAATCTCGCGCGAAGCCGCGAATGGCGCGAAAAAGACTGTATCTTCTTTGACCGATGACAAATGAGCAGCATTAGGGCGACTGCTTGCAGGCGCTGCGCAAGAAGCCGCGGAGAATTCCAGGGAATACGTTTCAGTTTGTTCTCAGGATTCCCATGACGTCGAGCAAGTCTAAAAAGATAAATCAGGCAAGAATAGGTCGCAGATCGACTCTGTTATCTTGTAGATCTTTTGAGTCCTCTTGATCCTCCAACCGGTTTCTATAAAGTTCACAGATGGCATTATCCAGCTCTATGAATTTCAGGACCACTGGGCTTTTCAGATTCAATTTATACATCTTTGCTCTTCCAACTTCTCGCGTCTCACTTACCAGGCCATTTTTCTCTAAGTTTTCCCAGGCAGAAGATAAGGTTGTTCGGCTGATCCCAGCACCTTTTGCAATATCGGTTTTTGAATAATCGTAAACCTTGTTGTCCATCAGGAAGTCTAAGATCCTGAACACTGGGCTTTTAATGCAAAGAGTCCGAAGGAATAATGTCTCTTCATGATCTTCTGAGTGAGTTGTTTGGTACATGATTGGGCTCGCCTTCCATTGAGCATCACTAAATGATATGGGCTTTTAAACACTTGTTAGTATTTTAGCTAAATAAATCTTTTCATCGATGTATAAAATATTGAACAATCGATACATTTAAATCTCTTTTCGACCATTTGGCAGACGAATGGCTAAACGCCTTAAAGATTCCGCAGAGATCGAAAAGATAAGAGCCACCATATTTGATAAACTGGATCGACGCGGCAAATGGGGTCCTGTTCATACCAGCAAGGAAAATGCTGTGAAGGGCATACCCGGTCATGAATTAGGGGCTGCTAAAGAGGTTATTGATGCGGCAATCAAAGAAGGATTCTTGAATCTGAAACCTACAAGCTATGGGGATCAGATTTCTCTCAACTTCAAGAGAAGGGAAGAAATTATAGCTATAATTCGAGATCTCTTGCTTTGATTCATGCTCACTCCCCCTCCACCCTCTTCTTCCTCTCCCCCGCCTCCTTGGCCGCCGCCTCCTTGCCCAACACCCGTGCCACCGCTTCGATGGCCTCCAGGTAGCGCACCATCTGGTCCAGCCAGTTGATGAGATCTCCCTGGTAGGCGTACATCCCGTACCTGTCGCTGAAGTAGTCGATAATCCCATCCGGGCTCTTGCCTTCCGCCCGCAGATCCAGAATGCGCAGCGATATGCTCTTCTGGACACAGCCGCAGTAGGGCGATTCCTTGCAGATGCAGCGCAGAAAGTCCCGTGAGAAGTCCATGCAGTACCTCTGCAGCTTGTTATCCAGCTCCTGTAGGTCGGAGCTGGAGAGCAGATCCAAAAAAGAGCCATGCAGTGCCCTCTGGGAGATTTGCATGTGCAATTTGATGGAGATGCGTTCTGCGAATTTGAGGTAAAGAGCCTCGAAGCTCTCCAACGCCACCGCCACCTCCAGGGGGCTCTTGCCCTTGCCGAGCAGCTTGACAATGGTGGCCACCTGCTCCGGAGCCAGGAAATGGGCCGCTGCCGCTTCGCCTAAACGGGTGGGCACGATGCCCTTCACCAGCCCTGCCTTCTCCAGAGACGCGAGCGAGCTGTTCAGGTCGTCCAGGCCCACGGTAAGGTCGTGCAGCTTTTCCAATTCCGCTCGGGAGCGAGCTGCCACGGCATTGGCCAGCACCTCCTCTTGTTGCTGCGATTCCTCAAATTCCGGTGCCACGTCTTCCATCTGGCCGTTCAGCAAGGCCAGGGCCATCTCGTCCTCCGATTCACTCCGTTTGGAAGAGAAGCGCCGGCCCGGCTCGGCCAGAATGTAGACCAGCCCCTTGTCATGATAGCCGGGCCTGCCGGCCCTGCCTAACATCTGATTGAACTCATGCACATTGAGCCACTCGATGCCCATGGCCAAAGATTCGAAGACCACCTGCGAGGCGGGAAAGTCCACGCCTGCCGCCAGGGCCGCGGTGGTGACCACGGTATGAATCTTGCCCTGGCCAAACAGCTCCTCGACCTTCTTTCTCTCCGGGTACTGTAGACCGGCATGATATGCGGAGGCACCGGGAATGGCATCGGCCAGATTGTAGCAGTTCTTTCTGGAATTGGTGAAGATGATGGTCTGACCCCGGTAGCCCGTAGACGAAGTCAGGGCCTGCGCCTCTTTGGACAGCTCCCGCAGAAGCTTGCGTTTCTCCGGTCCTGAGGTGAAGATGAGATGCCGCTCGATGGGCACCGGTCGTAGTGAATACTCGACCAGCGTTGTGCCCAGGCGCTTGGCGAGCGCAGCGGGATTGCCTACCGTAGCGGATAGGAAGATGAACTGGGCTTTGGGGGCGGCATTCTTCAGCCGGGCGATCATGCCCGCTAGCCTGTGGCCGCGCTCGGCGTCCTCCAGCATATGCACCTCGTCGATGACGACTGTGCCCACACGCCCCAGGCTCTTCTTGGTGCGAATCACCTGATCTATGCCCTCGTAAGTTCCGGAAATGATGTCGGCATTCATGCTCTGGGGAATATTGCGCCCCTTTCCCAAACGGATGCGGCTGACCCCGACACGGATGGATGTTTGAAAGCCCAATTCCCTGTATGCGCTGAGCTGATCGAACTTCTGATTAGCTAAGGCCACGAGCGGCACCAAAAAGAGCAGCTTTCCCTTATTTTCCATCAGATTCTTGACACCGGCCATCTCACCGATGAGGCTCTTACCGGTGGCCGTGGCCGAGACGACCAGCTGATTTCGTCCTTCCAAAAGGCCCGCCTTCACCGACCTGGATTGTACCGGCAAAAGCCTGGTCAGCCTCTTCTTGAGGAGCTCCAAGAGATCCTTAGGCAGGGCAATGGACTCCAGCGGCAGAGTAGGCTCCTCCTTGCTGGCAGGGATGGTGTCAAAGCGGGTCAGTTCCGGCTCCAGCCTCTGCAAAGATAGCAGGCTAACCACATCGTCCAGGCTCCTCCTGGTCTTCAAGATCCTGGCCAGATGAGCCTTGGCTGCATGGCCCAGGCCGCGAAAGTCCGCCTCGCGCAAAAGTTCAGCCGCTGCGCAGTTTTCGCAGATGCGCCTGCCCTTGTAGGTTATAGCATCCTGCTCGACGTAAGTGACTCTTCTCTGGCCCAGGCAATGATTGCAGACCTGCACAAACCTGTATTTCAGTTGATAGGACCCTAAAAGCTCGATGAACTTCTTTTCCATTGCGCCGTCGCCCCGGGCAAGATAAATGGCACCGGCTTTGCGCAGCATTCGCAAAGCGTCCTCGGGTGGAAGAAATTTCTCTGCCTCATCACCTTTTTTGACCAGGAATTTGAAGGCCCTCGGTCCCTGGGGCATGTCCTTTAAACGCAGATATCCCTCAAAAAGAACCTTGCTGCCGCTCTGAGGCAATAATAGTATGCGGGACCGGTCCGCCTGAGCCAAAATCTGAAAAGTCATTCTTAAAAATATTTATCCCAAAGTGAGGTCAATAAGCTCGTACTTCAGGCCCTCTGACTCCAGGCGCGTAAGAAGCCCCGGAATCTGCTCATCCACACTGACGATCACTGAGCTGATGCCGTGATATGCCGCCTCGACTGCGAACTCCTTGGCCCCGAAGATGATGTCCGGCTCACGCCCCACTTTGCGCAGCGCCACCAATGCCTCGATACCAAGGCAGCCCACATTCTTTACTCTGGCAAGCAAGGATCGTAGTGCCGGCAAATCTACCTTGCCGGAGCCTCCATTCTGCACTCGGGGCACTTTGCAGAGAATAATCTTTCCTTCATCAAGGCTTATCAGCCCCTGCAGGTCTGATACACCCACATCCTCTCCGGACAGCGTATCGGCAATGACAACTCCGCTGGCATCTATCCCTTCTTTTTTATTGGCATACAGAAGGCCGCTACGCATCTCCAGAGATACCCGCTCGCCCTCCGCCAGATCAGCTTCAGCGATGGCCGCCCAGACAGAGACATGGCTGATGATCTCTTCCATCACCACCCGTGCATAGCGCTTCAGCTCGGCAGCACTCTCCAGCAGCCACTCCACTCCCTCTTTGGTGATGCGATAGCGCATCCGTCCATCCGTGGTCACCAGTCCATCCGCTACCAGCTCCTTGATGTACTCGGATATGGCCTGGGGAGTGACGCCCAGACTCTCAGCCACCTCCTTTTGCCGAAGGTTAGGCTGGTGGGCGGCGATTTCCACAAGAATCTGAAAACGGGAGCTTTCCCGCTTGCTCTGCAGGACATTGGCCATTAATAGTCCTCAACGTAGGGCTCAATGCGTTGACCCCTCACCGCGAGGCCCTCCGCTCTCTTGGCCACGCCGCGAATAAATATCTGGCTGAGTCCCAGCTCTCGAGAAAGGTTGGATAGACTATTGTTGCCGCCATTGACCATGGTCTGCAACTTCTCGATCACTGTACGTAGCTCCTCATCGGACATGAAGGTGAGGCTGATCAACTCACTAAGATCCTCCATGGTGGCCCCGAAGCTGGCCTGCACGCGTGAGTATGTGGAATGATACTCTTTCTCGGGACTGGCTCCCGGCTCGGGGACCCTCCACTTGGTCTCGATTAGGCCGCTTTTGCGCAGTAGTGCCACACTTCGGTGAACGCTAGCTTCGTCGCCGATAAGCGTTGTCAGCTCACGCTCAGTATGCCATTCTCGGCTCAATTCGTCAAAGATCTTCTTATGGACATCGGAGCCGAAGGCCTGCAACAATGGGACCAGATCTGATGGATCGTTGATGATCCGCGTTCTCTTTCCCGTCACAAAGAACCTCGCATTGGTATTATCTCTCTAATTTGATAAAGCTTTTGAAGATCAGCATTCTTCAAATCAGCCTTACCGTCTCCAGATTCATGGGCGCCATAGTCGGTATCCTGTACCTCTTGTAAATGGAGCTGGCTAAATCGAGGCAGTTGCCCTCTTCGCCGTGGTTGGTGATGACCCGGCCGGGCTTGGGATAGATGCGGCGCATGTATTCCATGAGCTGCTGACGATCGGAGTGCCCGGAAAAGCCGTCCACCGTGGTTACCTCAAGGTTGATCTTTACCGTCTGGGTCTTGCCCTCTACGGAGAGGGGCAATTCCTTCCATCCTTTCTGAATGCGCCGTCCTAAAGTTCCCTCTGCCTGGTATCCTACAATTACCAGCGTATTCTTCTCATCCGGTCCCAGACGTTTGAGATACTCGAGAACCGGCCCACCGTTGAGCATGCCGCTTGTCGCCAGTATCACACAGGGCGGCCCTTCAATTATCTCCGTCCTCTGCTTGGGGCTCTCCACCTTCACAAAACACTGGGCCAGGAAGGGATTGATTCCTTTGTGGAATATGAGATCTCGAAGATCGTTATTGAGGTACTCGGGATACGTGGTATGAATGGCAGTGGCCTCGTAGATCATTCCGTCCAGACAGACCGGCACCTCATCTATGATCTTCTTTCGGATGGCCTCCTCCAAGACAACCATGACCTCTTGGCTTCTGCCAACGGAGAAGGCAGGAATGATGACTTTGCCGCCCTTGTTGATGGTTTCCTTGACCACGTTTATCAAAGTGACTTCTGCATCTTTTCTGGAGGGTTGAATGCTGTTCGTTCCTCCGTAGGTGGCCTCAGTCACCAGCGTTTCCAATCGCGGAAAATTGCATACTGCCGGATCGAAGAGCCTGGTTCGTTCGAACTTTTGGTCTCCGGTAAAAGCTACATTGTAAAGGCCGTCTCCAATGTGGAAGTGGGCAATGGAGGAGCCCAGAATGTGGCCGGCATTGTGCATGGTCAATTTGGTGTCGGGTGCAATGTCGGTTACGTCCCCGTAGTTGAGGGTGATAGTATGCTTAAGAGCCTCACGAACCATTGTAGAGTCGTATGGCAGCCTCTTTCCCTCGCGCCCGGCAATCTCAATATAATCGAGCTGCAAAAGCACAGCCAAATCCCTGGTAGGCGGAGTGCAGTAAATAGGCCCTTCGTAGCCGTATTTGTAGAGCATGGGAACAAGACCGGCATGGTCCAGGTGAGCATGCGTCAAGACCACGGCATCGATCTGATTTAGCGGATAGACCTCTGGCACATAGAGGTAGGGCGTAGCTGAGTCGTCCGATCCCACGTTTACGCCGCAGTCGATGATGATGCGTGACTCGGGAGTGGAAAGAAGCATGCAGCTTCTGCCTACCTCGCGACAGCCTCCAAGTGTGGTGATGCGAACCCACTGGTCCTTGGAAGCTATATCTCGGTGAATCTTACGGCCCACCGTGCGCAAGATGGTCTTTCGCTCCGTCTGAACGCTGCGCAGATAATCCTTAATGTTGGCGATGGTCGTGGAGCGTACCGGTGGGGTTCGGACCACTTTGGGTGTCCAGCCGATCAGCTTGGTAATCTCGCGCAGCGTCGCACCGTGGCGACCTATAACCAGGCCCGGCTTTTCCGCCTCGATCTGCACTTCTCCGGTCTCGCCATCAAAGTAGTAGTTGGTGAGAACCGCTTCCTTGGGCACAACCTCCTGAATCTTGATTATGGAAATTTCAGGTTCTGCCAATACCTTCAGGTCTGGACGCACCACCACACGTTTCCGAAGCTCCTTGGCCAGGTTACGTATGATATCGCCATCGTCCGCCAGCTTCTTGGGGTCGTCGGTATAAATGACCAACTCCGGACCCTCGAATTCCAGCCCCGTGACATTGACGTCCGGAGGCAGCTTGCTCTGCACCTTGCGTTTGAGCTCAAAAAGTACTTCTTCTACAGACAATAGAACACATCCAAAAAAGATTAAAGGAGCTTCATAATATCTGAAAACTCCGGCTCGCCTACCTCCTGGTATTTATCGGTGATTCTGACGAGCTCGATTTTATCGCCGGAAGCGGAATCGCGCTTCATGGCATTATGAATTGCCCTGGCGGCCAGCACCGTTCCATCCTCAATGCTTATGCCGGGCTTGTACATGGATTCCAGCACGCCGTAGGCTATGGGAGATCCTGAACCGGTGGCCACAACCTCACGCTCTTCGATCTGCCCGCCCAATGCATCAAGCGAATATATCCTGGGGCCGTATCTGTCTACTCCGCCCATGACGAGCTGCACCATAAAGGGATAGTAGCGACGAGAAGAGAGGATATTGGCCAGCATGGAGGTTACAGCTTTAACGGTCATGCCTTCACCCCTTTGCATCTTGTAGAGCCTTGCCTCCACCTGAACCATTCGGACCAGTGATTGAGCATCTCCTACCGCACCTGCCGTAGTCAGACCCACCAAGTCGTCGATCTGATAAATCTTCTTGGCGCTGCTGCTGGCTATGAAGCTGCCCATGGTAGCACGGCTCTCCGATGCAAGGACTACACCCCCATCGCAGAGTACACCTACCGTAGTTGTACCTTTGAACACCTCGACCATCTAATTACCTCAACTAAAATCAGAAAACGGACATGACGCTTTTTACTTCTGCTATATAAATACTTTCCGCCGTCGGTCATAGGCAAAGGTCGAGGAAAAATGCCGCTGGAATCAATTTGAGCAAATAAGAAATATTAGGCCGCACAAGGACTTAACGTGAACGACCTTGCCGGCCTTGCCGCCTTTGTCCAAAAATACTACCTCGATCCCATAGTCTACGACACCAGCTATAACCCTGTGGATACTATTACCTGGGCGATAATCCTGGGTCTGGCTATACTTGGCCTGATAAAACTGCTTAGCCGCTGGGATCTCTTAATGGATGAGCGGCTGCTGCTCTCTACCCTGCCTTACGTCCTGGCCGGTTCGAGCTTGCGGGTGATCGAGGACGGCAATCTGGTTGCTGCTCCCTGGAGATATCTTTTAATCACGCCGCTCATATTCTTCCTGGTCTTTCTAATTACGGCTGCCTGTTTGATCATCACCCGTAAGATCTGGGGCGAGAAGTTTCATGCAAGATATGCCGCATTTGGCTTTCTCTGGACTTTTTTCAATCTGGCCGTTCTTTCCACACTCGGATTTAAGAACACCTGGGTCATAGCCGCCGTCTTCCTGCTGGGTTCGCTCCTCGCTGGGGGCGTTCTCTTTTGCGGGCGTCATCTGTCCGCTCTGAAGTTTTTGGACGGAAGATTCAATCAAATGATCATCTACGCTCATATGCTGGATGCCAGCTCAACTTATTATGGAGTGGACTGGTTTGGTTACTATGAGAAGCATGTCGTTCCCACTTTTCTCATAGACCTGACCGGCTCCGCAGCTATTATGTTTCCTCTCAAGCTGGCGATCCTCCTGCCCGTGCTCTACATGATCGACAAATCTATGCAGGAACCCTCTCTGCGAAATCTCACCAAACTGACCTTGATCACCCTGGGCCTGGCGCCTGCCATCCGAAATACGCTTCGTCTGGCCCTGGGAATCTGAGGTGGTTTACGGAATAAAACCACAGAGCCACAGAGCGCACATAGGACGAACAGACGGATAACTGTAACGTCAATAGTAACCTAGGGTTAGCCACTGGAAAGGCGAAGAGCCAAAAAAAGCAAGATACAAAAAAAATCCGGGGAAAGCGGAACGCTCCCTGAACACTAAATCATCTTTTCAGCTGATCCTTCGCTCATCGCTTCTGCCGCCGGATACTGTTCCTTTCACCGGCGCCTCGCCCGTTGGCAGGTAGAGGGTGAAGGCTCCCGACGTGCTGTTGCCGTCAGCGCTGTTGAGGGTCATCCGGTAGAGGAAGACGTTGTCCAGAGATATGACATTCAGGATCATGGCGTTTCCTTCCAGAAGAGAGCCCTCCGCTGTGGCCATCTGCCGGTTTAAGCCCTGCTTGAAGATACCCGTGCCAAAGATAGCCGCTTCCGACTGGTAAAGCCGCAGCTCAATGTCGCCGATGGGCACGGATTTCTGGTTTCTCAGCTCAAAGCTCCAGTTGCCGGCCAGATTGCGGCCATACGTCTGCAGGCCGGGCTTTGCCGTGCCGCCCGTCATTTCCATGTATTCTGCCGTGTGCTCCGGATCGGATATCTGCATTCCATCCAGGGATAGATCCATGCCGGCCGGCACTATGACTCTTGGCGTAGGCGCAGCGTAAGCTCCAACCATAATGCAGGCGATAGCGGCCAGCATTAACAAGATGTTTCTCAAATTGAACATTTACCAAACCTCCACTAAAATCCTATTTCCCCAGTATCTTGCGGTGCGCTTCCCTGAATTCGTGGTCTCTCATCTGACAGGAGCATTTCCCCTGGAACCATTGATAGCGGGTCATCTCCTTCCAGATCTCCTTCAGACTCTTTTCTTTGATATTCCCAAAGGAGAGCGGCATGTAGGCGCAGGGCAGGGCCTCGCCTGCGCCGTCCACGTGAATCCACCTTCTCCCGGCAAAGCATCCGAACATCTCCGGGCCGAGGAGATAGGGCAGAGCTGAGACCCTGGGTCCGGAGGACCGGTTCTTTTCCTTGTGGAAGCGTTCCAGGCGCAGGACATCAGCGTTTGTCAGCACCTCATCCTCATGCGATGCCCAGCGGCCCACTGCCACAATCTCGTAAAAGGAGAGCTCATGCACGCCCAGATTCGTGGCCAGCGAAAAAGCATCCTCCAGATGGTCGATGTTGTGAGGGGAAGTCACCATGAACAGGTCCACCAGCAGGCCCGCTTCCAGCGCGTTTTTGACGCCATCGAGCGCATCGTGGTAAGCGCCGCAGCGGCCCCGTACCCGGTCGTGCTCTTTTTCAAAGGGACTGTCGATGCTGATTCGCACGGCATAAAGCCCGGCCTGTTTGAGCTTCTGCGCCAGATCGACCGTGAGATGATAGCCGCTGGTGAATGTTGTGGCAATGGCCCGCTCGTCCACGGAGGAGACCAGATCGGGCAGATCCTTTCTCAACATGGGCTCGCCCCCGTCAAAAGTTATGAGGTAAGAACCCATATCCAGTGCCTGGGAGATCGCCATTTTTACAACTGCGCTCTCCAGTATCTCTCCCTGGCGGGAGGGGGCGCTGCAATGAATGCAGTCATTGGGACAGGCCCTCATGACGGCTATGGAAAACTGATCGGGCACTGGTCGACGGGTTAAAGCCGCCACCTGGGCGGAGAGCATGCGATCGAAGGCCTGGCTGGGGGCGGGCGGAATCCAGGTGGAGAAGATGAACTTGTCCGGGCCGGAGCTTATGGGCTTCTCATCGGCAAAGATCTTATTGATCCGGTCCATGATCGGCCTGGCTATTGGAGCGAGCGCGCCCCGGGCGGAAAGCGTGATGCCTCTTCCTTCGGCGGAAGCCTCAAAACTCAGCAGAGGCTTTTTTGCGATCTGCATCTCTCTAGTCCCCGCTGCGTCATCTCGTCCACGATGCTCTCCAGGCGAGATAACATATCATCGCGTCCTGTTGAGAGAAAAAGAGCTTTTTTTGCGAGGCTGCTGTGATCATCAATGACCTTAATGCACATCTGCCTTGCGACATCATCCTGATACTGGTTGCTGTAGATTATGGGAAGGGTAACCGAAATCTTCTCGGACGATTTTCCTTGATCCAGCCCCATGAATTCCTCCAGGTCATCGAGTACCTGATAGCCCAGACCCAGGTGCGTCCCATAACTCTCCAACCTGGAAACATCCACTTCACCAGCTCCGGCTATGAGTCCGCCCATCTTGGCGGATGCGGAAAAGAGAGTGGCGGTTTTCTTAGAGATGCATTGGTAGTAATCATCAGGGGTTGAGGCGGAAGACAAATCCATCAGCTCTCCCTCTGACATGTCCATGCAGGCGGAGGCAAAAGTGCTTATTACCGGCTGGCTATAATGAGATATCAGCTCTATAGATCGAGATATGAGCCAGTCCCCGGCAAGAAGAGAGGCTTCCGGACCAAAACGTTGCAAAGCGCTTTCTGAGCCTCTTCGCTCTAATCCCTGGTCGAGAATGTCGTCATGCACCAGGGAGGCGGCATGCACCAGCTCAATGGCCAGAGCCGCGTTCACTGCTGAAGGCGCGCTGCCGCCCATTGTCTGTGCAGAGAAAATCAGGATAAGGGGACGAACCCTTTTTCCAGGGGTGGAGAGCACATAGCTGATTATCTCTCCCAGGGGAGAATTGGGCAGGCTTCTCACCAGTTCGGCGAGTTGCTTGTTTATAAGGTTGTATTCATCCCAGCCGGAGAACATCGAATGGGGTACTGCCGGCCTGGCTATTTAGCTTTTGCTAATGCGAATATTTTGGTTAGTAATGAATATGAAGCGAAAGCCTTTTAAGTTAACAATAGTTATTGCGGGGGTATTGAAAAAAGCATGAAAAATTGGTGATACGAGATATGAATAGTTTACATTTAATTTTAATTGCGTGTATTTTAGCAATATTCTCAACTGCAGCGGCCCAAAATCCCTTTGAGGCTGCTGCCAGTTCCCTCCAGGAACAGATGAATACTGCCGGACAACAGCTTCAGGAGAAAGCTACAAAGCACGTTCTCGAAGGAAATCTAACCCAAGAGCACATCGCCCAGGATCTCAATGCCACCAAAGATAATCTGACGGCGCAAGCAACCGCAAAAATCAACCAGATAAGTCAGAACCTGACTCCTGGGCAGCTTCAACAGAAGGCAACCGAGGAGCTGAAGAAGCAGGTAAGCGAACAGATTAAACAGCAACCGGGATTTGATGCCGCTTTAGCCATATTGGCCACACTGGCCGCGGTTGGCTTACTCCGGCGAAGAAACTAAGAGAATCATCATTCATCCTTTTTTTGTCTCAGGCGGCTTTGCATCTAAAGTTCCTTTTGAGCGGGACTTTAAGTGCAGACATCAGACTTTAGGTGCAAGTCTCCGACTTTAGTTGCAGAACCGACTTTAGATGCAAAGCCGTCCCAGGCAGAACCAATATATACTAATACGATGACTGACCGTCAGTCATACAGTAAGGGAAAGAAATATGGAAATCAATGATGCAGAAAAAAATAAACGAAAGTCGAACGTGGCTCTGCTTTCCGTAATCTCGAATACCAGCCTTGTGATTCTCAAACTTGTTGCAGGAACGATGATCGGATCGGTCTCTGTGATATCCGAGGCCATCCATTCGGGAGTGGACCTGTTGGCGGCCATCATTGCATTTTTTGCCGTGAGAAAATCCGGCAAACCGGCAGACGAGGACCATCCCTTCGGGCACGGCAAGGTTGAGAATATCTCCGGAACTGTTGAGGCTTTGCTCATCTTCCTTGCGGCGGGCTGGATCATCTTTGAGGCCGTAAAAAAGCTGAGAAATCCCGAACCTCTGGGTGATGCATGGCTAGGCATTGTCGTGATGCTGATTTCCGTCATGGCGAATATTATAGTTTCCAAGAATCTTTTCAAGGTTGGAAAAGAAACGGACTCTATCGCTCTGATGGCGGACGCATGGCATCTGCGAACAGACGTATACACATCGCTTGGTGTTTTCGGCGGCCTGGCCATCATCTTTGCAGGCGGATTTGTCCTTCCCGGAGTAGATCTGCGATGGGTGGATCCGGTGGCTGCAATAGGAGTCGCTCTGTTGATAGTGCGAGCTGCCTATCATCTGACGGTTGAGTCAGCCCGTGACCTGGTGGATGTGGGTCTTCCTTCTGAAGAGGTGGACGATATGCGTAGGCACATAAGGGCGTTTGCTCCAACCATCCGGGGATTTCATCGCCTTCGCACGCGAAAAGCTGGACCCAGTCGCTTCGTCGAGTTTCACATCAGAGTCGATGCATCAATGTCCGTTGACGAATCACATCGCATTGCCGACATGATAACCTGCTCTATCAAACAGCACTATCCTGGGACTACAGTTACCATTCATATCGAGCCCTGCAATTGCGCCATGGCCAGAGAAGGCTCTTGCGGCTGCCTGCTCAGTGAGCAAGAGAAAAAAGAGCTTAAAATGATTTGCGAGGTTTGATTCTTATGCAAAAAAAGATATTGTTAGCCACGGATGGATCGGAGACCAGCATGCGTGCTGCGAAGATGGCCTTAGATATCGGGAAAAAATCAGGTGCCACGGTAACGGCAGTCTACGTTGTCGATGTGCATAGATTGGCTCAGCTTCCCGGTTATGCGGCAATGCCCGGTATTAAAGACAATCTGATGGAACTCATGTTCAAGGAAGGCGACGAGGCATTGGAGGAAATTGAGGATATGTCCCGTGATGCAGGAGTTGCTTATGAAAGAGTGGTAGCTGAGGGTGATCCGGGTGAGGAGCTGCTCAAGCTCTGCCGCAATCCGGGTTTTGACCTGATAGTGCTTGGCACCATCGGAAAGAGCGGCCTGAAACGGTTCCTCTTGGGAAGCGTTGCCGAGAAAGTAGTGCGCCACTCCCATGTGCCGGTTCTAGTGGTGCCTGCAAAAAAGGAACAAGAATAGTCGGGACCGGATAGAGTACTGAGGACGATGAAAAGAATTACAAAAGTACCCGAAGAAAGAAGACGAGAATTGATTAATACGGCTGAGCGTCTCTTCATGGAAAAGGGATATGAGCATACAGCAATTAGCGACATTGTCAAAGAGCTAAATATTGCCCAGGGAACTCTCTACTACTACTTTCGCTCTAAAGAGGATATATTGGAAGCTGTTGTGGAGAAGAGCATTGCCGTCTTGGAGCAGAATGTTATCCTGCTCACCGAAGATGAAAGGGTCGATGAGGCAACCAGGCTCAATGCCGCAATTAATGGAATTCTCGGGTTCGTTTCCCAAAGGAATGACTTCATAGACTTTCTCCATCAAGACATAAATGCTGTAATGCATGCCAAGCTGGAAAAGGCAACTGTGGAGCGAATAGTTCCTATTTTATCCGAGTTAGTGGCCAAAGGAAATGCTAATGGTCGTTTCAATATTGAAAATCCCACTGAGACGGTTCTGTTTCTCAGTACTTCCCTGGTCTATATCTTCCACCAGCCGGATATCAACACCGACCAACAACGTCGTGAGAAGCTATGTCAGTCTCTGGAGACGATACTGAACAAGGTCCTGGTGGCCAAGAATTATAGCTTCATGATAACTATTTGATTAGATTTAAAAAATTTATAGCAGCCTGCTGGATTCTATTTTGGCGCATCTTCCAGCTACCACCTTGTATCCTTCTTTATCCAGCTTCTTTATGGCCTCCGGGCTTTCTGTGCCCGGCTGCATCCAGAAGACCTTGAAGCCTTTCTTCTTGGCCTCCTCGGCCAAGGCGGGCACGGCAGAGGGCCTGCGAAAAACGTTGACAATATCGATCTCATCCGGTATGTCCTGCATGGAGGCGTAGACCTTCTCGCCCAGAATGATTTTGCCGGCATAATTGGGATTGACGAGATAGAGCTTGAAGCCGTGGCTTTGCAGGACATCGGAGACGAAGTAGCTGGGCTTGTAGGGATCGGGGGAGATGCCGACCACGCAGATGGTGCGGCAGCTTGTCAGGGCCTCTTTGAGGTCCAAATCTTCGCGAAGGATGGGCATGAGAAGTACATGGGCTTTCTTGGGATAAATAGTTAAACTTATTCTGAATTATTAATCTGTCTTCTTGCACAGCACCTTGTCCATGAATATCAGATTCTCGGGCAATTCTGCCAGCCTCACCTTTTCTCCCCGCACATCAACAACGGCATCGAGCCTCGTGAAGTGGACCTGCTGTATCCGAACTAAGGGCTCGCACCCTTTCTGGAGGTGCTCTTTAAAGCCATCAATCCTGCCGCCTTCTCCCATGTAATCCACAATGCGGCGGAAGAGCTTGGGCAGGATGGCCACCTCTTCTGTGATGGCCGTCAGGCTGGATACGGAAAATCCCCGCGTGGTCCTGTCATTTGGCCAGAGTCCCTTTCCTTCCGCTCGGGCGTTTGTCACGGCCTGTGTCAAAGGAAGTCGCAGATCTGAGAAGAGGCCGTTATAGTACATGGGATAGGCGAGGCCCTGGGCAAGGAGATGGTAGTTATAGCTCTCTTTGAGAATCGACTCATTCAGGGTGATCTCTGCTCCGTCTCTCTCCTCGGTATTACCGGCGAAGACGAAGGCTACCGGGCGGCGGTAGCTCTCAGTGCTGCGGGCCAGGATGAACCCATCCGTTCCGTCCTGGGCTTTGATCACAGTGCTGTGCGTTTCATCCCAGACTACCTCATTAATTCCCAGTTGAGAGAGAAGGTAGCTGGTGGCGGCCTGGGCGGGCTGCTGTGGCTGGCAGACGCCCTGGTAGTGCGTTTCCAGAGCATCGACGGCCTCGATGCGCAGTTGTGCATGGCCGCGCGCATTCAGTTCCACAGCCGGGCCGGAGAGTTTCTTCCAAAGAGTGGAGTCTTTGGCCTTGAATCTAATCGAATCGCCATCAGGACTGTAGCCGAGCACGTGGAAGGTTCCTTTGATCAGAGTAAACGACATTCATATCCTCCTAAATAATTTTTTCAATGCACCTATTTTTAGTACTGAGTTATTTTAAGGATTTAAATTTTTTCATTATGTTATAAAATATCGGAAAACACATAAAAATGCTTAATGGTGTATTTGAAGGGTTAACTAGACTTAGGCCGAAAGATGTTCTCTCCAGTATGGAACGAAATGGACGATTTTGAAACCAGGTTTCCAAAATTCGTCTCTGTACGCTCTGTGCCTCTGTGGTGATAGTTATAATGATAAAAACAGACAAAAAAACGATGGATGAGGACTCAACTGTCTCATGCTACGACCGGCACGCCAAGGATTATGACCTCTACCAGTCGGCCGTGGTTCCCGGTTATCAGGAGATGCTCGACCTCGTGGCCGAGGCTTGCCGGCGCTATCTGCCAGAAGAGGCGAAGCTCATCGATCTGGGCTGCGGAACAGGCAATGCCTCCCTGGCTATTTTGCGAAAGATTCCTTCGGCCAGGATCTTTCTCATCGACGGCTCGGGAAGAATGGTCAAGGTAGCTGCGGAGAAGATCTCGTGCGCCCACTCGGTGGCGATCCTGGGCTGCAGGGTGGCGGACCTTGCGAGAAGTGATTGGGACGATGGCATAGAGGGCGAAGACCTGGTGGGCGAAGGGTATGACGCCGTAGTCTCCACACTGGTTTTAGAGCATCTGCCCTTCGATCGCTACAAAGAGGCCATTGCCAAATGCTACCGTCTGCTCAAGCCGGGCGGCTGGCTCCTGGCAGCGGAGGGCTACGTCGAGGAAGGAAGCGATATGCAAGAGAGGTTCTTCCAGGAGATGGAGGAGCGGCGCAAAGCCGTCGATCCAGAGCTCTCCGAATTCGTGGCCCGGCTGCGGAACGAGAAGGAGACGCACTACTATTGCAGCAAGGCCGAGAAGGAAGAGTGGTGGAGGCAGGCGGGATTTGTGCAGGTCAATGTGTTCTGGCAGTACCTTTGTATTGCCTTGATGGCCGGCAGAAAGCCATTGTGAGAAACTAAAACCCGCTAAATAGTTAAGCAAGCAGCGCATTTAATTTAGGGGTAAGCGCATGCCAGAGAAAAAAGTTACAGTCGCATTGATTCAAACCTCTGTCTCCGAGGATCTCGATCTCAATCTGTTGAGAACTATGGAAAAGGTAAAAGAGGCAGCAAGCCAAGGCGCAAAGATCGTCTGCCTGCAGGAGCTTTTCCGCACGCGCTACTTTCCTCAGTGGGATCAAAAAGATGCTGCAGCCCTGGCGGAGGCCATTCCCGGCCCGTCCACTGAGGCCTTTTCTGCGCTGGCCAGAGAACTGCAGATAGTAGTAATAGTACCTGTCTTCGAGCGAGATGAAGTCGGCTTCTACAACTCTGTGGCCGTAATTGACGCGGACGGCAGCCTTCTTCCCACCTATAGAAAGGTGCATATTCCCCATGATCCTCTCTTTTACGAGAAGAGCTACTTTACCCCCGGCGAGGAGATCCGGGTTTACGATACCCGCTATGCCAAATTTGCGGCGCTCATCTGCTACGACCAGTGGTTCCCGGAGGCTGCGCGCGTTGCCGCCCTGGCTGGCGCAGAGATCATCTTCTATCCCACTGCTATCGGCTGGGTAAAAGGCGAGGAGGACCCGGTCGAGGGGGATTGGCACGATGCCTGGGAGACGGTGCAAAGGAGCCACGCCATTGCCAACAGCGTCTGTGTGGCTGCGGCCAACAGGGTGGGCCGGGAGAAGGATCTCGTATTTTGGGGCAGCTCCTTTGTCTGCGACTGCTTTGGCAAAATCCTGGGCCTGGCAAGCAGCAGCGCGGAAGAGGTGCTGGTGGTGGAGCTTGATCTGGGCCACAACGAAGAGGTGCGAGAGGGCTGGGGCTTCTTCCGCAATCGACGCCCGGATGTCTACTGGCCGCTCATCGAGATGGTGCAGGAGGGGGATAAGCCGAAGCCCGGGAAAAAGGAGGAGGCAGGGCTCAGCCTCAAGGACACACCACGTTCTTTAGGCTACCACATGCCTGCGGAGTGGGAGCGCCACGAGGCCATCTGGCTCTCCTGGCCTTACGATCTAAACAGCTTCCCGGAGATCGAGGCCGTGGAGAAGGCCTACCTGTCCATCATCAAAGCCATTCACCAGAGCGAGATTGTCAACCTGCTGGTCAATGACGAGATGCTGCTTTATGCCGTGGTGGACCTGCTGAAAAATGAGAAGGTCGATCTATGCCGGGTTCACTTCCATCTGTTAAACTATGCGGACGTGTGGTTCCGGGACTACGGCCCCACCTTTGTGGTCCGTGAGAATGAGGCAGGAAAAGGAGTCGCGGCCGTTAACTGGATCTTCAACGCCTGGGGCGAGAAGTATGAGGAGCTGATGGCAGACGCAAGGATTGGTAGCCTCATCAACAATGATCTCAAGATGGAGTGCTTTTGGCCGGGCATCGTCATGGAGGGCGGCTCCATCGATGTGAACGGCTGCGGAACTGTGCTGACCACGGAGCAGTGCCTGCTCAACAGGAATCGAAATCCATCCTTGAATAAAGAGGAGATCGAAGGATATCTCCGGGAATTCCTGGGTGTGCAGAAGGTCATCTGGCTGAAAGAGGGCATCGCTGGGGACGACACAGACGGGCACGTGGACGACATTGCCAGGTTCGTGAATCCGACCACAGTTCTATGCGCCTACGAGGACGATCCCGATGATGAAAACTTCTTACCGCTCAAGCAGAACTACGAGCTGCTCAGCCGGGAGACGGACCAGGATGGTCTCCCCCTGACGGTGATCAAGCTGCCCATGCCCGGACGCGTGGGCGCGGAGGAGCGGCTGCCCGCTAGCTACGCCAACTTCTACATCGGCAACGATGTGGTTATGGTGCCGGTCTTCGGGCACAAGAATGACAGTGTGGCACTGAAGATAATTGGGGAGGCATTCCCGGAGCGGCGGGTCTTGGGCATCAACTGCCGGGAGATGGTGCACGGGCTAGGGACGGTGCACTGCATCAGCCAGCAGCAGCCGATGGGGTGTGGATGATATTTATGCAGGTGAATGTTTCCGCCCTATAAACAAATCGTTGTCTGCCTGTAAACAAAATGTTTATAGCATGTAAACATATCTCTCTTGCATGCTCACTGATCTTTTCAAGACCAAAGAGCGAGCGAAAATCTTGCGTTATGTGATGTTTCGTAGCCCCTTTTCCGTCTCTGAGGTTTCTGTAGTTACAGGGGTTAACAAGGGTCTAGTCTCTCGCTATCTCCGACTTCTGGAAGAGCTGCGGCTGCTGCAAAGAGCGGGTCGCAAATATGCCCTATTGGATGGCGCTCTGCCTCGCGCTGTCAGGCTTCTTCTCAACCTGGAAAAGCTGGACCTTTCCACATTGATCACAGGCTCTTTTCAGGGCCTGGGCCTTTATGGAAGCTGGGCACGGGGGACAAACCACCTGGACAGCGACCTGGATGTTTGGGTAAGTGCAGATAGCCTGCCCGAGGAGAGCACGCTGGCCAGGTTGCAGAGGGACTTGAGCCTGCGGGCAGGGACCGAAGTCAATCTGCTCGTGATAACTCACCAAAAGCTGGCAGAGTTAAAAATATATGATCCTCCCTTTTATAACTCGATGATCATGGACTCTGTGACAATAAAAGGTGAGCCTCTTGAAGACTATCGATGAATGCTTTGAGCGAGGTCTTTTGCGAAAGGTGGAGCCTTCTCGGATAAAGAGCCAGCAATCTCTGCGTCTGGCCAGGGACTGGCTCTGTGAGGCGGAAGCGAATTTAAAGGCTGAAGCCTATCGATCCGCCTTATCATCGGCATACTTGGCAGTCTTCCATTCCGCTCGCGCTGTTCTCTTTCGGGATGGAGTGCGAGAAAAGAGTCACTACTGCATAGGTCTCTATCTGCAAACCTATGTGGAGAAAGACGATCTTGAAGAAGAATGGCCGATGCTCTTTGACAGAATTAGAAGTGTTCGCCATGCTGATCAGTACTCATTCCAGGTCAAGCCCACAGAAGAGGAAGTGAGATCATGGCTGCATCTTGCAGAGTGTTTCATAAACCGTATGGAATTATTATGTGGAACTGATGAGATAAAATAGATTTGTAAAAGGCAGCGCATGCGGGAGAAAATGCAATATTCATGGTTATGAAAAAGGAAAGAAAAAAGGAGCCCTCAATTACAGTTTAACCGATCCATTCCCTCCGATGGCATCTGTATAGCTGTAGGGCGGATATGATACGCCGTTCCCAGTCCAATGCGCTTCCGGCACCTGGCCGGATACCTTTCCCTGAGCCTGCACCATTATCGTCTTGCCGCTAACCGTCCCATCAATCTTCACCTTCCAGGTTGCTCGGGCAGTCGATCCTGCTTTCATGTCTCCCAGAGTCTTCCTGGAACCGGTGGAATCGAGGCCCATACCATCCGGCAATGCGATCACGGCCACAGCATCTTTGGCAGGATACAAGGATGAGTTAAATGGCATCGGGCAGGGGTAAGTAACGTCCGCCGTAACCGTCGCCGTTGAGCCCGGCTTTAATGATCCTGAGGTCTTAACAGAGACATTCCAGGGCATCATCACCATTCCCCAATATGGATGAGATTCACCTTCCGCTGTGTAGTTCCAGCCGCTTTGCAGCTCCTGGTAAGTCCAGGCGGTGATTCCTGTATTGTTGGTCAGATGTTTCTGGTCCCTGCCCCAGGGATCGCTGAAGTAAATGATGCCTTTTACGTCGTCGTATCCTATGGCCGTCCGGTAGTGGCCGCCTCCGCCATTCGGCTCGAACGTCATGAGCAGGATTACCGGCGTATCAGCCGCAATAAGGCCCTTCAATTCCGCCAGCCAGAATTGATCAGAAGAATAGGGGAATGATGCATAACCCAAAGCCCTTTCCGGATATCCGGCGCTGGGAGCCTCAGGCGGGAAGAATCTTCCCTGAGCGGAACTCATGGTGCTGAAGTGGCCAGCTCTTACCATATCAAAGGACCACGTGCCCGCGGAAGAGCTCCTGGCCACATCTGCGATCTCCTTTTGATTTATGTCCGGCCCATAATAATCATATACTCCTTCCAGAACTCCTTCTCCGCAGAATAGGCCGTTCATTTGCTGGTGCCAGGGAACATTGGCAATCATATGAGATGAAGGCAAGGGCGCGCTTCCTCCTGCGTTTTCATCTGCGGCGTTGCCCCCAATCCAAATGCACGAAATCAATATCATTAAAGCTGTTACGGCTAACCTGGAATGGATCTTCAAATGTAAACCCCCGTTTCTTGAGATATTAATGAGAATTATTCTACATTTTCATGAAATCAATAAATCCCTGCTCCACGTCTACAGACACCAGCTCTACGATGATCTGGTCTCCCACGTCAAGGCCTTTACTTCCGCTCTTGATCATTCCTTCCACGGGAATATCCAAAAGCCGGGCCCAGGTGCCTTTCTCCGATGCCCCGGTAACCATGGCATCAAACCTCTCTCCAATTCTCGATTGGAGCAGAAGCGCGGCTGCTGATTTGCCCACCTGCCGCTCCACTTTGTTGGCTTCATCCTCTTTTTTCGTGCAATTTTCGGCCAGAGAATCCAGCTCGTCCAGGCTGTAGGGCACGGGTCTCTTTTCAATGGCGGCTTTGAGCAGGCGCTGCGTGATCAGATCGGTGTAGCGGCGGTTGGGGGCGGTGGAATGGGTGTAATCCTTGACTGCCAGGCCAAAGTGTCCCGTGGCTTCTTCACCAGGCAGCTCCGCCACGTATTCGCCATTTCCCAGAAGCTTGATCACGGCTAAAGAGAGATCCGGGAAGCGCAGCGGATCGGCCTCTTTCATCATGGTAAGAAACGTCTCCAGCTTTCGGGCATTAGGATTCTTGGGAAGCTTGAAGGCATGCTGGGCGGCGATCTCCACGATTCGATCCCATCTCTTGGGAATACGCACCACGCGACGGATGGAGGGGATATTTCGGGCGGAGAGGTAGCGCACCGTCACGCCGTTGGCGGCAATCATGAAGTCCTCGATGATCTCCTTGGCCCGGTTCTTTTCCTCCACCTGCAGATCGCTGATTTTGTCGCCTTCAAACACCGACTTGGCCTCAATGGTCTCCAGGCTGAGTGCGCCCTGAGCATGGCGAAGGCTCTTCATCTTCTGAGCAGCCTGATCCTGGAGTAGCAGATTTTCGGCCAGCCCTTCTTTGGCTGCCACAGCCTCTGGCACGGGCGTCTTTCCCTCCAGCCAGGCACCCACGCTATTGTAGGCCAGCTTGGCATGATTATGTACTGCCGCTCGGTAGACGTCCGAGTCCAACAGCGATCCGTCCGGGAGAATGGTCATCTCCACTACCATGGCCAGGCGGTCCTCGTTCAGATTCAGGGAGGTGAGATTGGTGGACAGCTTCACCGGCAGCATGGGAAATATCTGGGCGGCGGTGTAGATTGAGGTGGTGTTGTGCTGTGCGTCCTGGTCAATGGCGGAATTTTTCTTGACCAGAGCATCCACATCTGCCACGGCGACGAGGATCTTTGTCTTTCCCTCAGGCATCGCTTCGGCAAATGTGAGCTGGTCAAGGTCCTCAGAATCGTCATTGTCAATGGAAGCCCAGAGCAGGTCTCTCAAGTCACGCGCCTTTGTAGCCAGGCTTACCTTTGCCGGGGCCTGAATCATGGCAAGCTCGGAGACTGCCTGGGTGGAAAATTCGGGGAGCAGTCCTCGGGTAAGCATGACTCGCCGGGCGATGTTCTGCAGGGTGGTGCGGTTCTGGGTGTCTGTGGTTTTCGGATTTGAATTTGAATTTGTATTCATTTGATGTATCTCCTGTATCTATGAGCATAAATTTGTTGGGATGGGCCTCTCGTTTTAGCGGTCAGATTGAGTGTCTGCCAGAACAAACTTTATATTATCTAAACGCATTAGGAAAAGCGAAATGAAGGATTTGACCTTTGCTCCATTTACGGTTCTCGTTTTAATTCTCCTTTTCTCTTGTGCCAGTTCTTATGAGGCAAAGGGCGCCGCCTCTTATCTCAATGATACCGCTATAGCTTGGTTCCCAAAAATAGACACTAAGATCCTTTCGCCCACTCAGAACGTTGATTTTGTCCCCAATTTGACGGCCTACCAGCAAACGACCGACTATACCTGTGGCCCTGCCGCATTGCTTTCTCTGGCTAAATTCTACGGATTGCCTAACATTGAGGAAGACGCAAAAACAGAAATGCGAATCGCTAATGAATCAGGCACAAGGGATTTGAATTCATCCCAGCCGGGGACTAAACCGCAAGAGATGGTTGCCTGGCTTGAGAAGAATGGCTTTAATGTGAAAATCGAGTTTGAGGACAAAGGTGATAGTACTGCATTGCAGCGGCTACGCGACAACATTCGTCAAGGCATTCCAACTTTGGTGGAATGGATAGATCTCAGCGGACACTGGGCGATAGCTGTCGGATACGACTATCGCAATGCCAGTGATCCGTGGGATGATGTCTTGATTCTGGCAGATCCTTATGATAGGTACGATGATTACTGCGACGGCTACTCCTTCGTAAATGCCAATCGTTTTTACTGGATGTGGTTTGACGCTCTGTATTTCGACAATATCACCTGGCGAACCATGATCACCGCCACCCCGAAAAAGTCTTATTGCATCAAATATACTCAATAGTACCGCACTCCTTGTTTACGGCCACATGTTCGGCATTTGGAAACTTGATAAGAGTAACCGTAATCTTTCCATCGAGAGTCAAACCTATGAAGCGTCATCTGATGTGTAAATAAATGCGGGAGACGGGATTTGAACCCGTGAACGCCTGTGCGACAGGGCCCTCAACCTTAAGATAGCCTTCGGCTATGAAGTCGCGGTCCTTCGGACTGCTTCGCTCCTTTGCATGTACGCGATTTTGAGTAATGTCGGGGTAAAAGGTGCTAAGGATGGTATGGTCCTTGAGAGGTACGAGCAATGCCTGACATTATAGAGAATTATATCACAGCTGATCCCCACGAGACCGTAGCAGACCCGATCGATGGGTCTTCTCCTATTATTTCACAGAATCGCGGTCTAGAAGAAGAGATTAGAAAGACCCACAAGACCAGGGAAAAGAGGAGGATGAAGAAGTGTGGAACTAAGGCATACTCGGCAGAAAATTATCCGTTCCTCACAAGTCGGTCCACTGGGTCTAATGGGTGCCGATCGCGATTTTAAATGCCCTCGCGAAGATGGACCTATGCCTTACAGCCTCTCCCATGAGTCTTTGTATCTATGATCAAAGCCATACTTGCTAATCATATACAACTCCCATCGCCAAATAGATGTCTGCATAGAGGCTGCGTTCAATATATCCAAGATGTAGACAATCTTGCTGTTCATATTATTGCTAGTAATCGTAATAGCTATATAAATATTTCGCCAGATAATGATATATCCTTGCCAATATTTGACAAATTAGGAGTTAATATTCAATCATTTAGTAGTTAATCCTCAAAATCATACTAAACATCTTTATAATACCTATTATTATGATGACTATTCTTATTTATAAATTAGATTTAAACAATATAATTAAATTTAAATAGCAAAAAATACCATTATTAATCAGGGCCTACAGATATCCATGCCCAATTCCCCTGGAGGCTCTATCCCTTTCTATTTTCCATGTTAAAAGAAGATATGGCGATCTAAACATAGACCGCCGTTCCTGGCTCCACGTTGATTACCTTTGTCCCACCTCGTTCAAAGAACATTGTCTTGGGGTAGTTGAACTGACCATCGTAGACCCGAATATCGTGGTTCTGGTTGCCAGCTACTCTGAAGCTAAACTTTCCATCCAGAGGATCTCCACCAGTCCCCTCCGTGCCTATGTAATTGCCATCTAAGAATACCTGATATCCCCTCATGCCCTTAGAGACGATTGTTGCTGTAGAATCGCCTGTGGTTGCAGCGGACGACTGGGCGGTTATATATGTGGGAGCAAGGGATTGAATCGGTGGATTCGTATAGCTAGATCCTTGATATACCCTAAAGGATGATTTTGTTTTTGCATAATCCACGGTTTCTGCCCAGTTCTTTTGGAATGGCTCCCATGTCATTCCAGCTAGAGAATTCAATCTAAAGTCGGAATACAAAGGCGATTGATAAAACGGATATACTCCATAGGGTCCTGGATATGTGCCGTTCCTATATTGGTAAGGATAGGCATAATCTCTGAAAAATTCTGCACCAAAGTAGGGGTAGTACATTGTCTCCCAACTCTGTTGTTGGTTTGGGGAAAATATGGGATCTGTGAAGTATTGAGCCATCTCACCACCATAAGGTCCGACGTATCCTCCACCAAGATAGTCCTGTCCGCATGCTAAACTGGTCAGCAAGCATAAAATGAACAATGTTATATACGGCAAGAATTTTTTATATGTCATATGATTTCACAAGTTACTGTTAGCACTGATAGAATTTAACACTATCTATTATTGGTTAGTCTTGTCTCAAAATTTTATTTATATAATTTTATCAAATTTTAGCGGCTAAATAAATACTATAATTATACTATAATAAAAATTAGGGGATTATTAACAATTTCTTTTATAGGTACTCAATGGTGCAGCACTCCTTGTTCACTGCCACATGCTCGGCATTGGGAAACATCGTAAGGGTAAACGTAAGCTGTCCATTTAGTGGTATTTTATCAGCGGGGATCATCAAGTAGCCGAATGTCTGGTAGCCCCAGCCAAAAGTGTCCGCAGGCACCTGGAACTCTTGGTGCGCGTTCTTTAGAGCAAAGGTTGCATTTATGCTGCCTATTCTTGTGCCATAGGCGACCTTCGCGTCGGTGGAATATCCGCTACCTCCACCGTTTCCGGAGGGACGGGTGACTAGAGGTGCAAGATAAATGTACAGCTTTCTATCGGTTGGCAGGTTATAAAAAGTCCAGGTTGCAAATTGTCCTGGTTGCTTTAACCATGTCCAACCAGAAACATAGTTCCCTGGGCTGACCTGAAAATCAGCATCATTCTTCGCAGAAACTACATTTACCGGTCCGTATTGAGCAGCATTAGCTGGAATAGTTGTTGTGAGTGTCTTCCAAGTATAATCGAGCGGACATACCCAGCTGGATAAAGTGACATTTTCGGGCATCTTTTGCCCGTCAGCGGAGACGGCAAATTTTGTGGCATTAGTCATAAAGGCACATTGCTTGGTTAAGCTGTTCATGACCCATGTTTCGGCAATCACCGGAGGCACCAGAATGCTTTTCGGTGCAGCAATGCTCGCGCTCGAACCCCTTGCAGTTCCCGTTTACAGTAACCAACGTCTAGCTTTCTGGGTAGGATGAATATGGACTTAGCACCTCCCAGCCAACGGGTGGCGTACAGTCCATGCACCCATCCCCCGGCAGGAATCTCGCGCACTGCATCGAATCATTGTTGACTATCATCTGGAGTGGCATTGGTGCAGCCAAAGCAAGTCCCGCCAGCATGATGATTAATAGAGCAAATCCAGCATTTTTCATAGATGATTATTGATGGTTTCAAGTATATTTTATTTACTCAACGATTTTGTCACTTGAAGGTGGTTACTATTGTCTTGGAGAAAGAAAGGGTCAAACCTATGAAGCGTCATCTGATGTGTAAATAAATGCGGGAGACGGGATTTGAACCCGTGAACGCCTGCGCGACAGGGGCCTCAACCCTGCTCCTTTGACCTGGCTTGCTCAGAGATACTTTGATCTCTTCGCCGCGCTTCGATTTTAGCCCTATTTTCAGTGCCGCTTCTACCCTAAAATTGACGGTCCAAATATGAATACGTTTCCGACACCTAAAAAAGAATCCTGTCACCAGAAAGCTCACTAATCTCGTTCCAAGAGAGCCGCAAAATTTAGATATTATTGTCTAATGTGAGTGGCTATTGGATTCAAGCAGCTTCTTGGTGGGGAGTTCATAGCTATTAAGGCGAGCCAAAAGGATTCAATTCTCGAAGCAGGTTATTTGAAAGGCAGCGGGGATTCTCATGAAGCAAGGTCGAAATACATAATAAGGTTTCTGACTGAATACGACCTACAAGATGTCATAAAATTGCAGGAAATTGTTCTCCATGGTCTCAAAGACTCCGAAATCTACTACCCCGCATCCCAAGAAAAATTAAAGAAATATCTCAGTGAAAAGACTTTCGCGCTTGGAGTATTAACCGGTGAAGGTCTTATTGGCTTTAACTGCATCCATACACCTGGAGATGAGCAGGATAACCTCGGACGAGATATCGGAATGTCAAAAGAAGATTTAAAAAAGGTTGCTCATATTAAATTTTCTTTTGTTCATCCCGATTATAGGGGGAACTCCTTTCAACTAAAATTAATAAAATATACTCTGGATGTTATTAATAGTGTCGGATGTTGCCACGTTTTATGCACAGTATCGCCTAAAAACTATTATAGCCTACGAAATATGTTTCAAAGTGGATTCTTAATCAAGGAGATAACGAAGAAGTATGGTGGATTGATCAGATGCATATTATTCAAAAACATCTGTATTAGTGCTCATCCAACTTGGCAGGATGTCATGATTATTAAAAGCTCAGATATTGAAGTTCAGAAGAAGCTATTAAACGAGGGTTTTTTGGGTTTTAATGTATCAAAAGACCCGAATGGAATTACAATTCATTACGGCAGAAGTCAGACCGGAGATAAATAGATGTAGCAAAGCAAAAAGTGTTCGCTCGTTGGCGAATAATATGCGGGAGACGGGATTTGAACCCGTGAACGCCTGCGCGACAGGGCCCTCAACCCTGCTCCTTTGACCTGGCTTGGAAACCCCCGCTCGAAATTGGGTTTGTAGATCGGCTTTCTGCCGAGCCGATCCTTTATAATTCTAAGCTAGCTCTGCCAGCTTTGCGTCTAAGTCTTCTGCCCTCTTCTTGATCTCTTCGGCCGCCTTCGCCACCAGATCCTTGGCGGGCAAAGTGCCGCTGCTTTCAATGGACACCACGAATGAGTCCATAATGGGCGAGAGCTTTATGGCCCCCGGCTCGCACGCATCAACACAGAGCTTGCACAGAGAGCATTCCAGCATATTAGTAGTTTTCGCTCTGCCGCCTTCCACAGACAGAAGGTTTCTGGGGCAGACCTCAACGCACTTTCCGCATCCGTCGCAGGAATCTGCCACAACTATGCTGGGCTGATTCTTGTAGCCGCACAGCGTGCCGGCCTGCCACTTGGTGTGCTCGGTGCCCACATGTTTTGTGGCATAGCCCTCAATGACCAGCTTCTCGCCATCGCCTAAGATGACGATGGGAATCTTGTCGAAGGCGGGCTTGACACCTGGGTCGGTGAACTGAATGTCCCTGGAGTAGACCATGCCCGGCCCTTCCGAGGAGAGCATGAACTCCACACGACATCCGGGACATCCGGTTCCGCCGCACTGGCAATCCTCCGGCTGGCAGAAGATATCCAGATCCTCAGCCCGTAAGGGCACCTCTCCTAAGCGTAGTCCAATCTGCTCATCGAAGAGCACCGATGTGTTGTCATAGAGCCCTATCTCGTCTATGGCCAGCACAGGCACTTCACTCATGCAGGCGCGGCGAATGCCGTTGGCGAAAGCGGCTGTGACGCCGCTGAGGAGATACCGGATGCGGTCCTCCTCGAGCTGCAACAGTTCAAACTTCAAACTCTACACCCTTCGACCCCTCTTTCCGCCGGCAGGCTTGGTGCCGTCGTGGGGTATGGGGGTCGCATCCTCTATTCTGCCAATGCGCAGACCAGCGCGAGCAAGAGCACGTATGGCTGCCTGAGCTCCAGGTCCCGGAGACCTCTGCTTGTTGCCGCCCGGAGCGCGCACTTTAACGTGAACCCCGACAATCCCCTTGTCTTTTACAGCATCAGCGACCTGCATGGCCATCTGCATGGCTGTGTAGGGACTACTTTCGTCTCTGGCCGCCTTTACCACCATGCCGCCTGAGATCTTCGCCATTGTCTCGGCTCCGGTTATGTCGGTGATGGTAATAAGCGTGTTGTTAAAGGACGAATAGATATGGGCAATGCCCCATTTTCCTTCTGCCATTTATGCACCCACCTTGGACGTTCGGGATGCCCTCTCTGGATGGCCTTCCTTGGCCATTGGGGAACCCATGTAATAATCAATGCTCATTTCCTCGCCCCGCTTTACCAGAAATCCCGGAACGTCAACTCTGCGTCCGGCGACCTGGATATGGCCGTGAACTATGAACTGTCGGGACTGCTTCAAGGAATTGGCGAGACCCTGGCGGTAGACCTGCGTTTGCAGTCTTCTCTCCAAAACATCGGCTACCTTCATGGAAAGGACGGCGTCTAGATCCCCTTCCGTTTTGAGCATTCCCAGCCTCTTTAAGCGAGCGAGAATGGCTTCTGCCTCTTGGGGTGCCTGGCCGGTGGAGACGGCGGCGAGCATCTTCCTGCTGATCTGCCTGTACTTCCGAAGGAACGCCTGGGCCTTCCACAGTTCTCTCTTGTTTCTAAGGCCAAAGGCCTTGACGACCTCTACTTCCCCAGCGATGCGCTCCGCCTGCCAGGGAGTGCGGGGCCGCTCGTACATCTTGCGGCTCTTGCCTGGATATCCCATTATTTACCACCTACTCCTTGGTTGCAGCTGGTGCTGCGGCTGGTGTTCCTTCCTTCTTGCGGCTGACACCAACGATGGCGCCCGTGCGTCCGGAAGATCTGGTCCTCTGGCCTCTAACACGTAGTCCCCGCTCGTGCCTGATGCCCTTGTAGCTCCTCATCTTCTTCATGAGGTCCAGGTCTTCGCGTAGCGTCATGTTGAGGTCCATGGCCATAACGTGGATATCAGTGCCGGTTTCAATATCACCGCGCCGGTTGACCATCCAGACAGGCAGAACTTTGGTGGCGTCCTCCTCGATGACCTTCTTGAGCTTGTCTATCTCCGAATCGGGAAGTAGGCCCAGTGTGGCAAATGGATCCACGCCTGCCTTATCGGTAAAGACCTTGGCGCATCGGCGGCCCACACCTTTGATGCCCGTCAGGGCCATGTGGACCTGCTGCTTTCCGACCAGGTCTGTATTTAGAATGCGAACTATGTACCTAAGATTCTCATCGACAACAGTCTTCTTAGGCTTCTCTTCAACCTTTTTAGGCTTCTCTTTTCCTGCATTTGGTTTAGCCAAGTTTGTCCTCCAGGGAGTCTAAATCCTCTGGATCAGCCCCGGGTCAGAGCCCGACGCCGCCCGCTCACCACGATGGGGGGCGAAATAATCCATTGAACCAAACTGTTGATACGCTCCTCGTATAAAAAACTTATGTGGATTTTAGCTTGATCTCGTTTTCCCGACACCATTCGTGCAGGGCCTCTTCCTCACGATGGCTTTCGAAATCGTACCAGTCCTCCAATAGTCCCCTGTGCTCCAGAAGGTCTTTGAACCTGCGGTAGGCTCCGCGATTGCTGAAGATCCCCTGGACGCGGCCAGAGTCGTTCGGCATTTGCTGCTCTACAAATTCATAGACAAGGCTCTGACCCAAATCAAGGTCATTCTTGTGGGGGATCTCTAGGAAATGATCGCAGTCGAATTTGTCTTCATCCAGCTCATCGAAGACTCCATCTTCGGAGTGATAATATATTTCGCCGTTATCCAGGCAGAGGAGCGCTCTATTCATCCCGTATCCGTCTGAACTGACGAATAGGAATGCATCATGAATCTCGTCGAATGTAGCCATCTGGATCTATCCTCGTCGATTTATCTCTTTTTGCTGCATCATCTGCTAGCTATTCACGGGAAGGCTGGAGGCTGCTCAATTTATATTTTTCGGCCATTTTATCCTCGATCAATAAACCATCTTGAATTCGCATCAAGCCGTTATCGTGCCCTCCAGATAGAGAGCTGCTCTTCCGGATATTTTTACGCGGTCGCCTGCATTGGTGCAGAATAACTCGCCGCCTCGCTTCGAGAGCTGAAATGCATGAAGATCATTCTTGCCAAGCACTCCTGCCCAATATGGAGCCAGAACACAGTGGCTGGAGCCCGTCACCGGGTCTTCAGGCACTCCAATTCGTGGCGCAAAGAAGCGCGATACGAAGTCAGATTGATCTCCACTGGCTGTAATAATGATACCGCGACAGGCTATCCGGGCCAGGGCGGGAAAATCGGGCTGCACAGCACCTACTGCCTTCTCGCTATCCAGTAAAACAAGCAGATCCTCTAGCGAAGAGAGCGTCTCTTTGAGAGTGACTCCCAGGGCTTCCTCAAGCCCGGCGGGAGGGCTTATGGCATGAGGAGCTCTTGCGGGAAAGTTCATTTCGAGGAGATTTCCATTCCTTGTCACCTCAAGCTCTCCGCTCCAGCGTGTTTGAAATATGATGCTTTCCTCGGGCCATTTCCTGCAATTGAAAAGAACAAAAGCGCTCGCCAATGTGGCATGACCGCAAAGCGCGACCTCTGTGAGAGGAGTGAACCATCTGATGTCAAATCCTATGGCATTGCGGACCAAAAAGGCCGTTTCAGAGAGGTTGTTCTCAGCAGCCATGGCCTGGAGGGTCCGGTCATCAAGCCAGCAATCCAGGAGGCATACTGCGGCGGGGTTGCCGGAAAAAACCTCGGAGGTGAAGGCATCGACATGGTATAGCGGTATTCTCATAGACTCATATCCAGGACGATCAGACTCTCGACCTCGCATTCTCTCTTATCTTTTTAGAATCTGCCTCAATCCTGTCCAGTAATGGACTGTGCTTGATGGCTCCGAAGTACTCGGATAAGTCTATTTTCTCCTTCTTGAGCGGCCTTTCAATGACATTGGTCTTGGATGCCATGTATCTGTGTATGCATGCACAGATATATAGGATTTTCATCTTTGAATTGGCTCCTTGGCGGCTTTGCACGCGGTTCCGGCTCACGCGAAGGCGCGAAGCCGCGAAGTCTCGATGAGAGATGGACTATTTTGGCAGAAACAAATTCCTGCCCATAATTGATCCGCTGCCTGACTCTCGCCAACCGCCGATCACAAGAATGCACACCTACCGATTTCTTTGGCCAGGCCCCTTCCGCACCGACCACAGCGTGAATCTCCCTGGAAAGCCTTTCATAGCCACGCCATCGTGCCGCTGCCATGCCAGCCGTTTGTGCTGCCCGGCACCGAGCCGATCGATATCGTCTTTGGCCCGATCGCTCAGCCAGATTTCTGCGTCTTTGATGCTGCTGACCACACGGGAGGCGAAGTTCACTGTGCCGCCAAACACATCGCCTTCCTCCACGTGCATCGGCCCGATATGAATGCCGGCACGAATTTGAATCTGGGGATGCCCAGTTTTCCATTGTAACGCTCTCGAATAGTCCAGCGCTGCGTCTGCGGACTTGAAAGCTGCCATGAAGCTGTCGCCGATTGTTTTGATCTCCCGGCCTTTGAACTGGGCGATCAGTTTCCGGCTTTGGGCAAAGTGCTCTCTACGGACTTCGTTCATTGACTCATCTCGGATTTGCTCACCTAATGCAGTCGAGCCGACCACATCGGTGAAGACAATTGCCAGAGTGACTCGGTCGCCCCCGGCCCATTCCTGGAAGCTCTTTGTGCTCGTCTCGCCTTTGGCCGACATGACAAATGCATCGAAGTCCCGGTGCCGATCGGCGGACCTGTCCATCGCCTCGACTTCCGAATTGAAGTGAATCCGCTCCTTCGGTTCTGCCAGTGACACCGTTGCGCCACAAGGACAAGTGAATTCCTTCTTCCCTTGAGCTAATAGAAGCTTCACGTAGTCGTCAGGCACAGGGTGACCGGTGGAGCATACAAAGAACCGTACAAGGTCCACAGTTCCATCTAACGCTCGCCTCTTGGCATGGGCCAGGACAAATTCCTCGAAGTGGAATCGTGTCTCTGGGCTGGCATCTTCATCAAAGAAGAGAATCAAACGGCCGCGAGCCTCGGCGAATTCATTAAGGAAAAGCCCGCACTTTCCGCCAGCAATAGCGGTGAACACAGCCGCGTTTCGCCACATCTCTGCTCGGCCTGTGGTGAACAATCCACTGTGACCTAATCGTACCGCCAGTGTCGCGTAAAGGCTCTGCACTGGTCCATCAAAGGTGATCGCCAGGGCCTTGCCTTTCGGTTCGGGTGCATCCTCATAGTCTCTGTTAAACTGCGACGGAAAGACCAGATAGCGGCCATCGTCTGCATTCTCCCGAAGTGCCAGGTCGTGCTGGACGAGTTCCTCCACGGTCGCATGCAACAGCAACTGCTCCTGGCCGGGGTCCTTGACCTTCTGCTCCTCTGGAACGAAGAACTTGCCAGCTAGGGCGATTTCTTCCGCCAGCGAACCGAGGCCGTCCGGCTCCTGCTTGGCAGTGTTGACCATTGCAGAGGCGTAGGCGTCCAACAACTCAGATTGGAGAAGCACATAGCAGCCGAAGCTCAGTCGGCGAATTAAATCGCGATTTTCCAGCCGCCCGATGCACGTGTCAAACTGGTCCCGAAGGTTCGCCACTTTTGTCGCCGTGTCGGGATGATCACAGGCAAACTCGGCATGAAGCTGACTGGCCGGCGCCAGGAGCTGCCCAGTCTTCTTGACCTCAAGCAGGAATGACTTGATGTCGGCGAACAACTGCGAAGACGAAACCTCTGGCAGCTCTTCCCAGGGAATCGCCTGTTCAATGGCAGAGCGCAATTCGTTGATCTGCCAGCCTTCCATGGCACTGGTCTTGAAATAACCGTCAAAGCCAAATTCTTTGAGGATCGCCAGCATTCGCTCCTCGCTGATGGACACACCGCCACGATCATTGCGTGCGGAGACCAGAAACTTTTTCATGGGCACGCCTGAAGTTCCCTGACGCTGCTGCGCCAGGCGCAAGGCACGTTCCCAGTGACGGACGCCAGCCAGGGGATCGATCTCGCTGCGGGCATCAAAGACCACGAGGGCAACAGCCACTTCGTTGAGGTGCAACTGATGGATGACTCGATATCCCGGCTGGCCGGCCAAGTCCCACAACAGCGTCTCGCGAGTCTGTGTTATTCCGCCTTCGACTTTCACCTCCTGCGAATCTAACGTCCAGACACGCCTTCCCGGAGTGGAACCCGGATCTCCAAATGGCTGGTTGTTCAGCACCAGGCTCAGGCCAGTCTTGCCCACACCGGTGTCGCCCACCAGTACTACCTTGGCATTGACGTAGTGCGCGCTTGATTCTGCCACTTGGCCGAGAAGTACGCCGAGGTCTAGTTCAAAAATGTAGATAACATGGTCGTTCTCCTTTTTATCTACATAATTGCCGTCCTCGATTTTCAGCACGCTTGGATCCGAATCAGCAAAGGCAATCCAGGATCGTGTGGGATGAAAAGCGAGACCAGAAATGGCATAACTCACTGAAGATAGCCCAAGTTCAATCTTGGTGACGCATGCATTGGTATCGGTTCTCCATACGAAGATTTCTTTATGACCAAAGCCCCTGGAAGCAAGCAGTCTACTTCGGGGCGAAAATGCCACGCAGTTTACTGCTCCGAGGTGTCCTTCTAGAGTCTGAAGCAATCGACCTGTTGAGTTTTTCCGAAGATCGATTGTTTTATCTATTTTCCCAATGGCAATGCGATTGTCAAACGGATCGAAGGCTAAATGCAAGCCAAAGCCGCATGATTGCTTAATGGTGCGAGAGATCTTGCCACGGTCTACATCCCACAGCTTGATGTCAGATTCATCACTAACGCTGGCCAGGATGGTGCCTGCTGGATCGAATGCGATGCTATCGACCGATTTGTTATGCCCTTCCAGCGTGCGGAACAATCTGCCGCTGGTCGGACCCCAAAATTTGATCGTCTTATCGTGACTCCCGCTGGCCAGGATGGTGCCTGCTGGATCGAATGCGACGCTCACGACATCGCTTTGGTGCCCTTTGAGCGTGTGAAGGAGTTTGCCGCTAGCTGGGTCCCACAGCTTGACTGTTTTGTCATTACTTCCACTGGCTAAGATGCCTCGGAACGGATCAAATGCGACGCTCCAGACACTGCTTTGGTGCCCTTCTAGCTTGCGCAAGCATTGGCCCGTATCGGCATCCCACAGCCGGATTGTCTTGTCTGCCGACGGTGACGCCAGGATATGCCCGTCAGGCGACCAGGCGATGCGCCCGATCACGCCCGTATGCCCCCGCAGCGTTCGCACGAGCTTCACACCAGGCGGCAGGTTCTTTCGCACCGCTTCATCGGCGTACTCCCATTGAATCTCCTGCTCAGGCTTTACTGGAGGAATCAGGGGTGTCTCCGAAGCATAGTTTGCCGTCGCACTCTGTTCTTGGGCTCTCAAACTCGCTAGCAATTGATCGAAGACGGTCTGAGTTTCGTTTCGATAATCCACATATTTGTAACGCCTCAGAGTGTCCGGGATTTCGCAATCGTCAAGGAGTAACGGGATGAAGCGCCGCCCAATATTTGACGGATCGCGAAAAAGTGCTGTGCTTCTCTCCAGCGTCACCCAATCCGATCCTAGCGCCGCTGGCGACAAACATAACACCAGTGTGCGCGCTGCTTCTAGCCCACGCTCGACAGCCAGATAAATGTCGTCACCCGGCTGGATGATCCATTCATCTAGCCAAACGCGTAGCCCCGCAGTCCGCATCCGTTCCGCCAGCATCCGTACACGTGGCTTATCGGCCTTGTTGTGGCTCAGGAAAACGTCATACTCAAACTTCCTACTCATCGATTCTCCGCGGTCCATTTGGGTGTCTTTGTAGTTTCCACTCGATGGTAATAAGACTACTCCTTTCTTTTCTGACTGAGGACTAGGGACACCGATCTCTTGAGAACGAGTCCTTCAGGCTACCGGTCCCCCAGGCATCTCCTGGAAGAATCCCGGATAGCTCGCATCCCCTGCCCCCAACATGTCGATCTTCGTCTCCCCGGCCACAAAGCCCGCCACCGTCCGGCCATGACAATTCCGCCGCTCTTGACCGTGCACGTCCGGCCCCGTGCAGCTTTCCGCCCGCGCTCGCACGGGCCCGTCCGGCCGCTCCCGGCCCGGCCATGCGGGCCAGCTCTTCGACGAGGGCACGATCTTCGAGCTGATCGAAGGGTTGCCCATGCTTTTAGAAAATTGCCATCAGTCGAGACTACAAAAACAATGCATGTAAAAGTTTATTGCCGAAGATCTGCCTCTCGTACTACCATGAAACAAAATGCATTATTATTGATCCTGGCGTTCTGCTTCGTCATTTCGCCAGCTCTTGGGCAGCAAGAAGCAGGCAAGCCGCTTGCATCCGGCAATGCATCTGCAAATGGCTCCGAACAGATAAATTCGAGCATCCCCTCAGGCGACCAGTTTTCCATGGTGAACATCTTCCAAATCGCAGAAGAAAATCACATTGATCCCAAACTCGGTTATTTGAGAAAAGAAGTCATTTCCGGAAAGAACGCCAGCGTCAACATGACCCTGTATATGCCGGACAGCAATTCCGGAGCGCATTACCACAGTGCCACGGATGAGATCGATTACGTGGTCAAGGGCCAGGCGAATTTGACTATGAACGGCGAGGATTATCCCGTCAAAGCCGGGGATTTGATCTATATTCCACCGTTCAATGTGCATGATTATCGGGCTGCGGAAAATGATACCTTCCAGATCATGGTTTTCTTTATGCCTGCATTTGATGGAAAAGATAGAATCTATGTTTGAAGACGGATGACAAACGGCCCTGATAAAACCATTTTTTTAACGCTCTTTTCTATCATCAGCGCCATGATGATCCCGCGCTCTTGGCCGTGCCCGCCCGGCCCAGTGTAGCTTTCCGCCCGCGCTCGCACGGGCCCGTCCGGCCGCTCCCGGCCAGGGCAGGCACGACCCTTGACCTGATCGAAAGGCTACCCAGGCAAAGCCCAGGCGATGGCCGCCAGTTATATTTCGTTATCTGTAGTTTGTGCTTACTATGAGGACTCTCGGCTATCGAATCACCCTCAGAAAAGAGCCCGAAGGCGGCTACACTGTGCTGGTCCCGGCCCTTCCCGGATGCGTGACTTTCGGAAAGACGGTGGAAGAGGCCATCGAGATGTCCAGGGACGCAATCACGGGTTACGTGGAGAGCCTCATTGAGGATGGCGAGCTCGTCCCCGTGGAGGACGACCTCATCGAGTGCAGGGTGACTGTGGAGGCTCATGCCTAGTACATCCAGGCTTAATTAAAACCAAGGATGTGAGAAGATAAATGGGTCGCTTTTAAAAGTTAGAAAATTTTGTGTCAAAGAAGGCATTATAAAATACATTAGTGTCAATAAATATCACAGGTAGACCTCGCCCTCAAGCTCTTCGAGCCTCTCTGCAGAAGCTTTGCCAAACATGCCGTAGTATTTCGAAAGATCTACCTTTTCAATTTTGATCTTTAGCTTGGTGCCTTCCTCTAGCTTTACATTTTCCATCGGTTTGAAGACGCCGCCTTCGTATACACATTCAATGGTCTCACTGGCACTCATGCTCAAGTCTCCTCCTTCGTGTAGAATCTATATATTTCAACTTCTTGCTATTCAATCTTCTCTCCTGGACACTGCTCCTTCAAGATCTTTTGTCCACAATCTCCCCGCCGCCAGCCTTCCGATCATCAGCTCCTCCAGCATGGACCTGAAAAGATCATCGTGCAGGCGGGCCTCGTGATCGAGGGCAACGATCACAGTAAATCTGAGTAACGAGGAGTGAAACGGCGGCGGTTCACCAGCGCAGCAAGCTGCGAGGTATTGCGTTTAAAAATAAATAGCGAAGATCCTTAACGTGCCCCTTTCACACAACATTAACCCTCGCCCCCTGCCATCAGCTGGATGAATCCAGGATAGGACACATCCACCGCCTCCGACCTTTCGACCCGCGTCCCGCCTGCCACCAATCCCGCCACCGTCAGCGCCATGACAATCCCGCGCTCCTGGCCATGCCCGCCGGCCCCGTGCAGCTTTCCGCCCGCGCTCGCACGCGCCCGTCCGGCCGCTCCCGGGATGTCTGCGCTCATTTTCGAAAGCTCCACGGCGATAGTAGGAACGAGATCCGGCGTGCGGCTGGTGTCCACCTGCACGCCCACCAGATCTCCTGCCTTGGCAAAGGGGATCATGGAGTAAAAGAGTTGCCCTTTGTGAACTTTTTGCGCTTCGTGGTTATTATTATAATAATAAAAAAAAATCTGGCCAGGACCTTAAGCAGGGAATTTCCTGCCTAAGGTCCAGGCTTGTCCTAGGATAACGTCTTGGCTCAGGCAAACCTCTTGTAGATGTCCGCATCGGAGGCGGTGGGCTTGACCGTCTTCAAGGCCGCTTCAAAGTGCTTGTTTTCCAGTTTGTACTCGCAGAACTGCGCATCAGCCTTGGCCTTTCCGCCCAGGACGCACTCCCGGATGGCCAGCATTACCGCTTCACCTACCAGTGCACCCAGATCGGCTCCGGAGAACTCCGCGGTCCTCTTAGCCAGATCATCGATCTTGACATCATCGGCCAGGGGCTTTTTGGCGGTGTGGATCTTCAGGATCTCCAGGCGGGCCAGCTCATCCGGCAGACCGATCTCGATGAGCCGGTCAAAGCGCCCTGGTCGGAGGAGCGCCGAATCGATGATGTCCGGCCGGTTGGTGGCCGCAATCACCATGACGCTGTTCAGAGACTCCAGGCCGTCAAGTTCAGTCAGGATCTGCGATATGACGCGCTCCGTGACGTGCGAATCGCTGGTCGATCCGCCCCGCGCCGGGGCTATGGAGTCGATCTCATCCAGGAAGATCACGGAAGGTGCCGCCTGACGGGCCTTCCTGAAGGTCTCACGCACCGCCTTCTCGGACTCGCCCACCCACTTGCTGAGAAACTCCGGGCCCTTGATGCTGATGAAGTTGGCCTGGCTTTCAGTTGCTACCGCCTTGGCCAGCATGGTCTTGCCAGTGCCGGGCGGGCCGTAGAGCAGTATGCCCTTGGGGGCCTTGGCATCCATGTGAGTGAAGAGCTTGGCATAGGTGAGCGGCCACTCCACGGACTCGATGAGCTGCTGCTTGACATCGGAGAGACCGCCGATATCATCCCAGTGCACATTGGGTGACTCCACCATGACCTCACGCATGGCGGAAGGCTCCATCTCGCGGAGAGCCTCCAGGAAGTCGTCATTGTTGACCTCGATCTTATTCAGGGTCTCGGCTGGTATGGATTCAACCTCCAGGTCGATTTCAGGCAAAACTCGCCGGATGGCGCGCATGCCTGCCTCGCGTGCTAGTGCCGCAAGATCAGCGCCCACAAAGCCGTGCGTCACATCAGCCAGTTTCTCCTGGTTCACGTCCTTGGCGAGAGGCATATTGCGGGTGTGGATCTGCAGAACCTCCAGACGGGATTGACGGTTGGGAACGCCGATTTCAATCTCCCGGTCGAATCTGCCCGGGCGCCGCAAGGCGGGGTCCAGGGAGTCGGGCCTATTGGTCGCACCGATGACCACCACTTTGCCGCGTGTCTCCATGCCGTCCATGAGGGCCAGCATCTGAGCCACCACGCGCCGCTCCACCTCGCCCGTCACCTCTTCTCTCTTAGGAGCGATGGAGTCGATCTCATCGATGAGGATGATGGAAGGCGCCTGTTCCTCTGCTGTCTTGAAGAGACTGCGTAGTTTCTCCTCGGACTCACCGTAGTACTTGGACATGATCTCCGGGCCGCTCAGAGTCTCGAAGTGAGCATTGGTCTCGGAGGCCAGAGCCTTGGCGAGCAACGTCTTGCCGGTGCCGGGCGGGCCGTAGAGCAAGACGCCTTTGGGCGCTTCCACGCCCAGCCGCTCGAAGAGCTCCGGGTGCTTCATGGGCAGCTCAATCATCTCCCGCACCTTCTTGATCTCGGCAGACAGGCCGCCGATGTCCTCGTAGCTGATGTGGGGCCCCTTTTTCTCTTCCTTGGCGGGCTTATCCGACATTTCGATCCTGGTCTTGTCACCGATCACGGCCGCTTCTCGGGATGGAGAGACGCGCGTGGCCATGAGCTCGATCTTTCTGCCCATGACAGGGATCTCAATGATGTCACCTCGGGTGATGACCCGCCCTTCCATGTATCTTTGCAGATAGGACTCAGCGCCGGTAATGCGCAGGGGCACGGTGGGAGCAAAGGTCACCGATTCGGCCGGTGCCGCCTGGGCTATCTTCACAGGCACCCTGTCATCTATGCTTGCCCCCGCGTTCCGGCGGGTGTTGCCGTCCAGGCGCACGATGCCCGTTCCCATGTCCTCGGGATAGCCGGGCCAGAGCAGTGCCGCAGTCTTCTTCTTTCCATGAATGCTGACCACGTCTCCGGCCTGCCAGCCCATCTCGCTAAATACGGCCGGATCTATGCGAGCGATGCCACGTCCGACATCAGTGGGACGCGCTTCTATAACTTTAAGTGTGATTTCTCCTGCCATCAAAATCCTCCAAGGTGTATGCACATGTTAAGCTTAAGTAATTTTTTAGTCTGTTCCTCTGAGATTGATTGCCATCTGAGCATTGCCTACATGATAATACTAACTTGTGGTTAGTGATAAGCTTGATATTTATACCTTTCGAATGATATGGTTGTGATAGTTAAAAACTAACAAATTATATAATTTAAAAAATATTACCAATTCATTTATCCCTGTCCGTTTATTTTCTTTCTGACCTGCTCGTGCCGATCCTCCGTGGCCTGGAAAAGCTGGTCGAACATGCCGGGTGCCTCGCGCTGGATGACCAACACTCCTGCCTGTGTGATCCCTCCCTTCGTGGCCACGCTCTCGATCAGTCCGGCAAAGCTCTCTTCCTCCAGGAGCAGGGCCGTGCCGAGCAGGGTCTGCTTGACCAGGCGCTCCGCCAGCTCCGGCGAGATCCCCCTTCTTTCCGCTGCCAGCACGAACTCGCGCATGAGGGCTGCGAAGTAGCCGGGAGCGGAGCTGGTCAGATCGGCCAGCACGGCAAAGTCCTTCTCCTCGACCTCTACAGCCTGGCCGATGGCATTAAAAAGACCGGCAATAAGCCGCTGGTCTTGTGCAGTTGTATTATCCCCGAAGACGAGAAGAGTCACGCCCTGCAGCTTCAGAGAGGCCATGCTGGGAAAGGCGCGAGCCAGGCGGGCCGGGCAGAGGCCCTGCAGTTTTTCCAGCGACACATCCCCGGCCACTGAGACGACCAGCTTCTGGGAATTGAGCAGGTAGGCGACTTCGCTGAGTACGTCTCTGACCTCCAGAGGCCGTACGCAGATGAAGATCACATCGGAACGCTCTGCCACAACGCGATTGCTCACCGGACGGATGCCAAAAGCATCAGCCAGCCGTTCCACCTTTTCCGCTGTCCGGTTGCTGGCCAGGATCTGCTCCGCCTTGATGGCCCCAGTCTCCACGAACTGCTTGACCAGCATGCTTCCCAGATGGCCGGTGCCGATGAATCCGAAAGTAGTCATTTTGTATATCTCCGCTTCTAGTGTGAACTGTCGCGTCCTGATCTAATATCCACCTTCAAAGATCCTGTGGGCATGCGACTTTCGGTGAACCTCACTCCTCCAGCTGGAACTCCTGCGGCCATAGCCCCGTTTCTTTCCGGCATTCAGGGCAATCTAAAAAGCGATTTGCGATCATCTTGTCCACCTCAGAGACCCTGATACCAAATACCTCGGCCAGGATCTCCTTGGCTGCCTGCAGCTCGAAAGCTCGTCCACCTTTCCGGAAAGTGCCCTGCAATGTCTCCCTCTTGCGAGGCCTTAGTAGCTTTAAGACTGCTGCCATGATGGAATACTACTACGTGTAAGTTTAAGAACTTTTACAGTAAAAAGATATACTTAGACCATTTTTACATAATATAAAGTATGAATAAGATACAAATGTTGAAATGATAAAGAGGCAATTATTGAGTGGTAGTGCAGTGCGATGTTTGCCTTTTGGTCGGTCCAGGATCGTGGTCAGGCTTTCACCAGGGTGTGGTCACTGGCACGCAAAAATTTTAATCTAATCCAAAAGTTAAGTTGGTCCCATTTTTTTTTTTTGGTAAAATTATAGCGGGGAGTAGATTTGAACTACTGATCTACGGGTTATGAGCCCGTCGGGATATCCTGACTACCCTACCCCGCTGCATTTGGGATATACTCAATGACTTTACTCTAGCTTATAAAGCTTGCGTACAAAAAGGCGCAGTTCTGGTGAGAAGAAAAAGGAGCGTCACGCATTTTTCCAGCAAAATAAGTCCATCCCATGCTAAAATCCACTCATCTCTTGTCGTGATCTTGCCAAGCGCGCAAATCTTCTCGCCGCGCCGTTGGCTGGAGACAGCTCTTCGCAGTCCGGGTTTTTTCGGGCGCATCTGGACCTGGTCGCTTACAGGCGTGGGGTGCAGGGGTAGAGAACGCCCCGGTCTTTAGGCCGGGGATGGATCGTACCCCACCCGTTACGCCAATATCCTTAACTACAATCAACTGCTTAACATAGTTCTATGCTTAAGGCGTACAAGTACCGGATCTATCCAACCAAGTCCCAAAGGAC
>JBAXWY010000009.1:0-70317 GCA_037128175.1 Methanothrix sp. | reverse complement strand
AAGGACATAAACAGCAAGATGGACCTGACGCTGGACAAACAGGATCAGATGCTAGGCAAGCAAGATGAAACCATTTCCGGGATCAAGGACATAAACAGCAAGATGGACCTGACGCTGGACAAACAGGATCAGATGCTAGACAAGCAAGACGAATCCATTTCCGAGATCAAGGACATGAACAGGAGCTTAAACGATAAGATGGACAAGGTTCTGGACAAGAGCGATATCCTGGAGTTAAAGGGTGATGTGGCTGATATGAAGTCAGCTCTCCGGGCCAAGGGTATCATTTGATATGAATTACTTCATTTCACAGGATCATGAGACCCTGGCCATCACTGAAGCTTTCCATTTTATGGAATTTCCTTTTATCTTGATAAGCCCATTCTTCTCAAGAATTCTTGCCAGATCAGCGGCATATTCCTGAAAGTCGGCAATTATTAGATTTCCGTTATTATCAAATTCCTTGGCACACTTGTCAGCGAACTCATCCATGCTCAGTTTTCCGGAGGAAGGTCGCTTGGACAATTCACTCAAGAGCGATCCCAAGACGGAAATTTTGCTGCATTCCGCAGGAAATCTATCAAAAAAACTGGCATCAAAATCGCCACTCAAGGCAAGAATGGTGGAGAATTCATCGATAAAAACCTCAACCTCCTTTTGTGCGGAGATGATAACGGTCTGTCTGACCAGGGGATGATCTCTTTCCAATCCCAATTCCTTTAAATTCCTGGTAGCGCGCACTATGGGATTGTCGAGGCGGTCTGCTATCTCTTCCCCTATTTCGATCTTATTTCGATGAAGAATGCTCTTGGCTTCATTATAAGATTGCTCGTCATCGCTGGCTTTTAAGAATATTTGGCTAACTCTGTTCTTGTCATTTTCGTCTAGAGCCTTAAAATTGCCGGAGACTTTATTGAGGATCTCAGCGATTTGGCTTTTCTCGATCTCCCTCAACGGATTGTATTCCTTGAGAAATAGCTCTTTGAATCGATCAGGATCGGGCCTATGGCCAAGAATTGATCTTAAAATTGTTAGCGTTTGCTCTATTTTCTGGGTATCCTTCAGCACTCCCTTGAGTTCGGAAAATCTGCCATCCAGACAATCCGTTTTAAAGTGACCGATTATAAAATGAGTGCGTGTATCGTATTTGATTTTGGCCTTACTCAGATCTGTTATGAGCTTTCTTGCCTCATCCTCGCTGTAATCTCCCAGCTTGATCATGGTAGATGGTAGGAATAAATCCCTTTTAAGGCATTTCCTCGAGATCATCGTTTATTAGCCTTCGCGTCTTCGCGGCTTCGCGTGAGAAATCAGTTAGTACCACGACACTAACCCTATCGCCAGCAAACACAGCAAAAGCACGGATGAAATGAGACAATAGCGCTCCTCAGTTAGCCCACAGAGAATAGCGAGGAGCCCTAAAATCCTATCCCCGGAAAAGCAGCCTTATCCTACCTCCGACCTCCGTCTCCTCCTGACCCTCAGGCCGGACCGGCCTCATGGACCTGCCAATCCTGCCAGGTGTAAATCCGGGAGTCGAATCCCATGAGCTGTAGAGCAAACCACACCACAGAAGCCCCATAAATATCATCCGAGTAAACCACCACCGTCCGGCTGGCGTTCAATCGGGCGAAGGTATCCTTTAGCTCCGCTCCTCCCTTTAGCCTGCCCTCTTCCAGCACATTTTCAGGATTGATGAAGGTGGCATTGCCTATACTGGCCTTGCCGAAATCCTGGAAGCTCCTGGCATCCACCATCTGGGCCTGGCCCGACTTGACAAAATCATAATCGGCCAAAAGATCAGCCCGAGGGAGCGCAGCGCGGCTTGCTGGCGAGCGCAGGTTCTCCTTCGTCTCCATGGGCAAGCTGGCCGCAATCCAGTTGTCCAGCCCGCCATCCAGGGCTCTTATGTTCTCCTGCCCCAGGTAGCGCAGCGCGAAAAGAACAGCCGTTGCCTCTCCCGAGCCAAAGGAGTCGCTGTAGACCATCACCGCGTCTTCCTGGGAAATGCCCGCCCCGCCCAAAATCGCGGCCAGATCAGTTACATTACGCAGCGTTCCATTCTCATAAAAAAAGCTCTTAGCAGGGATGTTAACGCCGCCTCTGATGTGAGCCTGGCCAGGGGAGCGGCTATTCGATACATCCAGCACCACATCCTTTTCCGAGATAGCGTCCAGGGATTTTAGCATCGCGGGTGCCGGGAATGAATCTGCCCTGCTGCCTGGCGCTACATACACCCCACTAACGATTGGAGCTGAGACGGGAATTGTGCGGTTAATGGTTTTGGTTTTGTTTATGGCTCCGCCTACCGGCTGGCCGGCCTGGAAGCTTCCGGAACTAAAGCTGCTCGACTTAGCGTTCTGATTTCCGGTTACGCCCACAAGGGGGACATCCGAGTTCATAAAAGCCTGAGCCGATTCCGTCCAGGATTCTCCGCCCCCACCACATCCTCCCACTGAACAGCCTCCATCTGCCCATGAGGTCATCGTGGATGCAGCTATGATAATTGCCAGAAATAGTAAACTTACCTTCATCGAAATCATCTCCTTGTAATCATACTATTATGAACTATTGTTAGCCAAAAGCAGACCGCCTGCATGGCTACTCTGGCTTAACGGCATTGACCTTTATGCTCAAGACCGAATCGGCCACTTCTTTCTGCTGCTCTATGGAGATCCTGGGCATCTCAATCACTGCCGATCCGGCTGTCTCACAAAGGAGCGATTCTACGGGAAAGCTCGACTCTGCCACCACATTAATCTCGGAAAAGCCCACACTTTTTATGATCTGCAGATATTCGTCCTTCATAATGGCCCCGGCCAGGCAGCCGATGTAGGCTTTGCTGGACCTCTTCACGAACTGAGGCAGCTCTTTGGTCAATACCACATCTGAGACCGCCAGCCTTCCGCCGGGCTTGAGCACCCGAAAGGCCTCTCTGAAGACCATATTCTTGTTGGGAATGAGATTGATGACGCAGTTGGAGATGACGACATCCACATAGTTGTCCGCCACGGGCATGTTCTCCAGGTCCCCTTGCCGAAAATCAATATTGGTATATCCGCCTTTGCGGGCGTTAGCTCTGGCACGATCGACCATTTCCGACGTGATATCCACGCCGATGACCATTCCCGATGCACCCACCCGAGAAGAGGCCAGGAAGCAATCGAATCCCGCTCCTGCGCCCATGTCTAAAACGACCTCTCCCGCCTTCAAGGATGCCAGAGCAACAGGATTACCGCAGCCAAGTCCCATGTTTGATTCAGGGGGAGCGGCCGAGATCTCCTCATCAGAATAACCCATCCTCTTGCTTATCTCTTCAGGAATATCGGCACAGCCAGAGCAACTTCGGGACGAATAATAAGACGTAGCCTGTTTTGCAATTCGGGCATAACCTTCTTTTACAGCTCTCTTGATCTCTTTTTCTGTTATTGTCATTGGAAACTCCACCGATAGCGATTAACGTTCGACTGCGGAAATTGTATCTCATCATCTTGATCATAGGCTTTTATTAAGGTTTCCTTGGTTTGAGAAAAAGAAGCGAAAAAAGACACGTCAACTCATTGGCCGGCTTTTCCCTCACGTTCAAACGGCTTGTAGTCGCCGATGTTCTTAATAAGCATCTGATGCCTCACCCACAAGACGATGAGGGCCGTCAGAGAGACGACCAGCCAGACGGCAAACCACAGCCGCATAAATCTCTCTGTCCAGCCTCCCTGGGAGTGGATAAAGGCCGCGGCGCCCAAGGTTACAATGGTTGAGAAGAACAAATTGGCAGAAGGCGCCATACCATCCCGATAAGAGGCGCAAAAGCGCTCCCATTCCCTTTCCGCCTTGCCGGCCAAAGATATCGGATTTCTGCCCAGAAAGATTCCTACGCGTTTGATCCGAGAGTCGGCGGACATGATATAGAGATCGTAGCTTATGGCCACCAGAGGAACAAAATAGAGCAGCCAGAATATGTCAGAGATATCGATTCCAACATTCACGGAGCTGAGCCCAAAGAGCACAGTAATAAAGGCCAGCTTCATAGTGACGAGCTGCGTGCGCTCATTTTGCGTTCTTATCTTCTCTTCGTGAAGCGCGCGCAAAAACTCCTGATCGTTCTCTTCCATCAACTTACTACCCCCCGTAAATAGATGCATATATTCTATTAATAACTTTTGTATGTAATAGATCAATGACATAGGAATGACATAGGAAATGGATTTATCCTAAACCCGTCCAATAAAGACCGGATGAAACCGATGGACAAGGTATTGGAAACTTCTGGAAAGATCAGCAGTATGGAGATTCGAGGTGCAGGCCGAATTGCCACGGCCGCAGCAGCATCTCTACGCGACTTCTCTAAGGCTATGCAAACAGAGAGCCTTGAAGATTTCAACCTGCAGATGGAAAAGGCCGCCGACATCCTTCAGAAGACCAGGCCCACGGCGGTCTCACTCTCCAACGCCATAAACATGGTGATGAAGTACAGAACAGAAGACCTGCCTTCGGCTCGCTTAGCTGTGGTTCTTAACGCCAATCGCTTCATCGAGAATTCCGAAAAGGCCCTGGAGAGAATCGGCCAAATAGGCAGCCGCAGGATCAGGGATGGCGATACCGTGCTCACCCATTGCAACTCTTTGGCGGCCATCTCCGTCATCAGTACAGCCCATAAATCGGGAAAGAAGATAAAGGTGATAGCCACCGAGTCACGACCCAGATTTCAGGGCATCACTACCATTGGAATGCTGGATAAGCTTGGCATCGAGACGGAGCTGATTGTCGATTCAGCGGTCAGAAGCGTCATGAATGAGGTAGATCTGGTGGTAGTGGGAGCAGACGTGATAACGGCCAACGGAACTCTGGTAAACAAGATCGGCACAGCTCAGATCGCGCTATGTGCCCATGAGGCCAGGACCAGCTTCATGGTAGCGGCCGAGACCTACAAGTTCAGCCCCCGATCAATCCTTGGTGAACTGGTCACCATCGAGGAGCGCGAAACAAAGGAGGTCTTGCCCGACATTTCCAAGTACAGCCACGTTAGGGTAAGAAATCCGGCCTTTGATGTAACGCCCCGTCAATACATCGACCTGATCTCTACTGAGGTAGGAGCCATACCCCCAGAGATGAGCTACATGGTCATCAGGGAGCGGCTGGGCTGGGAGATGGAAGAGGAGTGCTTATAAAGAAAAATGATGAAGAATAAATCGTATCTTCTTTTTCGCTTTTGACTGCCCGATACTATTATTATTTTGCAAAATAAGATAAAATTACGGCCAGCACATAGCGGGCCGGTTGAAGACGCTATTGATTATGATCTTCCTCTGAGCAGCGAACCTTTCGCCTGTATTGGCCCAACCGCGAAGCTCATTTGGGTCAGAATCTATGCTGCTACTTTGAGCTTTATTAAGGATAAGCAGCTTTGCCGAAAGGCCAAGCGCCTCTGCCATTGTGCCATCAATTTTCCTGCAGTCTCCCAGCTTATCGCAGACAATCAGTTGCTTGAGTGTCCAAATTCCCTCTTCGCTGGACTGGGAAAAAAACAGATTCGTGGAATTCATGCGGGCTGCTATGGATTGGTTTTGCGAGGGGCTCTGAAAGACCGCCTCTATATAATCTATATCTCCGTTTTCATCGGCAACATGAGTTTGAAGAACGATCTTTGGAGAACCATTATCCAGAATCAATTCTCCGGGCGAAAAATCGAAGTCCAGGATTCTTGGATATGAGGGCGAATTATTAATGTGTGTAGTCCCGAATGTTTGTGAGCATCTTGGTTTTCGTCCAGTGCATCCAGACACGCTTCGCAGAGGATGGACTTAACTTCATATCCTCTGCGATTCCTTTGATGCTCTCGCCTCTCTTTTTGGCCCGAATGATATATCTGATCTTCCTATCTGTTAGCTTTACGAATTTATTCTTCTTTCCTATGCCACATTGATTGGTATATAAAGTCAAAGGTTTCGGGACTACACATAATAGTGCAGCAATTTACTTTCCACCCCTTTCCTCCCCCCTCATCCCCTCCCCCCGGATCGATAAATTCATAATGCACCACGTATGGATATTACCTAGCTAACCAGAGGTGTAACTGAATTGAAGATAATCGGTCTTTCCGATCCGCAAGTGCAGACCAGTCTGCGCGCCGCCGGCATAGGCATGTCCGTCCCGGAAGCGCGCACCATTGCCGGGGTGCTGGGCCGCGACCCCACCCTCACCGAATTATTCTGCTATGATGCCATGTGGTCCGAGCACTGCTCCTACAAGAGCTCTCGCGCTACCCTCAAAGAATTCCTTCCTACCGACGGCCCCAATGTGGTTATGGGCCCTGTGGAAGACTCCGGAATTGTGGCCATCGACGACAAGTGGTGCGTCGTCATCTCCCACGAGAGCCACAACCACCCCAGCCAGATCCTGCCCAACGAGGGTGCAGCCACCGGCATCGGCGGCATCGTCCGCGATGTCAACTGCATGGGTGCCACTGTGGTCGCTACTGCCGATCCCCTGCGCTTCGGCAATCCCTACGGCCCCAAGGCCAACAAGGTGCGCTGGGTGGCAGAGGGCGTGGTGGATGGAATCTGGCAGTACGGCAATGCCCTGGGCGTTCCCAACATGGGAGGAGACATCGTCTTCAATGACAGCTTCGACGACAACTGCCTGGTCAACGTCGTCTCTATCGGCATCGTGCGGCGCGACCAGATCATCCGCTCCCGCGCGCCGCCCCTGGCAGGAGAGAAGGGCTACGACGTGATCTTGATCGGCAAGCCCACTGATTCTTCGGGCCTGGGGGGCGTCACCTTCGCTTCAGAGGCTCTGCGTGAAGAGGACGAGGAGACCAACCGGGGCGCTGTGCAGATCCCCGATCCCTTCCTCAAGAACGTGCTCTTCAAGGCCAACGACGATCTCTTCCGGCTGGTCCGGGAAGAGGGAATTGAGATCGGCTTCAAGGATCTGGGCGGCGGCGGCTTTACCTGCGCCACATCAGAGATGGGCTCTTCCGGGGGCTTTGGCATGGAGATCAACCTGGACGACATGCACACGGCTGCCGACTTTCCCGCCGAGGTGCTGAGCATCGCCGAGACCCAGGAGCGCTTCCTCATCGTCTCGCCTCCGGAGCTACGCGAGAAGATTCTCAAGATCTACAACGAGGACTGGGATCTGCCCAACGTCTACGAGGGGGCAAGGGCCAGCGTTGTCGGAAAGATCAACACTGGCGACCGATTTACGGTCACGCACAAAGGCGAGATGGTCTGCGATGTGCCCATCCAGCATTTGACGGAAGGCATCCGCTACAATCGTCTGGAATTGCCGCGCACCATAAAAGTAGCCGAGCCGGATGTGGCAGAGCCGGCTGACTACAATCAGGTCCTTCTCCAGATTCTGCGGTCGCCCAACATCGCCTCCCGGGAGCACGTCTACCGCTACTACGATACTGAGGTCATGGGCAACGCCGTGATCCGGCCGGGCGAGGCGGATGCCGGACTGATTGCACCGGTGCGGGGCGAAAAGTTTGGCATTGCCCTGGCCGTGGACAGCAATCCCTTTTACGGGCGCATCAGTCCTTACTGGGGTGGAGCAACAGCCGTGGCCGAGGCCATGCGAAATGTGGCCGCAGTCGGCGCTGTTCCCTCCACTTTGACGGACTGCCTTAATTACGGCAACCCGGAAAAACCGGAGGCCTTCTGGGAGTTCCGGGAAGGCGTGAAGGGCCTGGCTGAGTCCTGCAAGAAACTGTACCTCAAAGGTTACGAAGCCCAGCAGCAGGCCGTGCCCATCGTCTCCGGGAACGTCAGCTTCTACAACGAATCGCCCCAGGGATCGGTGGACCCATCGCCCGTGGTGGCCTGCGTTGGCATCATGAAGGACTTTAGCAAAGCCATCACCATGGATCTTAAGAAAGCCGGCGACAAACTCTTCCTCATCGGGCCCAGGTTTGATGAGCTGGGCGGCTCCGAGTACTACCGAACCATATTTGGAGAAATGGGCGCCAACGTGCCCATCGTTCGCTTCGATCTGGAGAGGAATATGATCTACGCCGTAATCGACGCCATCGATGAGGGCCTGCTGGCTGCAGCCCACGATATCTCCAACGGCGGCCTGGCAGCAAGTGTGGCCGAGATGGCCTTAACCCGGCCGGCCCGCTTCGGACTGGAGCTGGACCTGGACAGCGTGCAGGGCGGCGACATCGGCATGAGGACCGACAAGCTGCTGTTCTCTGAGTCCTCCGGCTTTGTCCTGGAGGCAAAAGCGGGCAGCGAGGCCCGGCTGGTGGAGCTTCTGAGGAGCTATAATCTGGAGCCGATGCAGATCGGCATAGTTACAGGCAAGAGACGGATTGTGATGTCAAGAGCAGGCGAGTGTGTGGCCGACCTGGACCTGGACGAGGCGAGGAATGCTTGGACTACTGGCCTGGTGGAGGCGATGAGATGAAGATTGCAGTTTTGCAGTTTCCCGGTACGAACTGCGAGTTTGAGACGCTGGTAGCAGTGAAAGCAGTGGGCATGGAAGGCGAGATCTTTCGCTGGAACCGGCCGGCTGGCGAGCTTTCGGGCTTTGACGGATTTGTCATACCGGGAGGCTTCTCCTATCAGGACCGGCTTCGGGCCGGAGTTATAGCCTCCAAAGAGCCGGTCATGAGCGCCTTGAAAGAAGAGGCGGGCATTGGAAAGCCTATCATCGGCATCTGCAATGGATTTCAGATTCTGGTGGAGACGGGCCTTCTTCCCGGCAAGAGCATTGGCTGTGATAAAGATGGCAGCAAATGCAACTGCATGGGCAGCGGCAGCGGTAAGGGCTCGCCAAATGTGGATATGGCCCTGGCCCAAAACGTGATGGTCTCCCAGGGAAAGATTGTGCGACGGGGCTACTACTGCGACTGGGTCAACCTTCGGCATGAAGCGCCTTCTAAAAGGTGCAGCGGCTCTTTTGCCATCGAGAGAGGAGCACTGCTCAAGATCCCCATCGCCCACGGCGAGGGAAATCTGGTCACTACCACCCCCGGCCTCATGAAAAAGCTTAACGACGAGGGTCAGGTGGTCTTCCGCTACTGCGACAGGAACGGGCGGATCATAAACGAGTTTCCCTTCAATGTGAACGGCAGCACAGAAAGCATAGCCGCCATCTGCAATGAGCCAGGAAATGTCCTGGGCATGATGCCTCACCCGGAAAGGGCATTTTTCGCCTGGCAGCTTCCCGCCTTCGATCCAAGAAAGCAGCGGCCCGATGAGCCCGGTCCCGGCAGAAGGGTCTTCGAATCCATGAAGCGCTACATCGAGGTGAACGCATGAGCATGAACCGTAAGATCAATCTGCGCGTCTGGCTGAAGATCCCCGATGCCGAGGCGGCCACCGTTAAGAACACGCTCATCCGGCGCCTGGGCTTTGGCAATGTCCTGGCCGATGTCAAAAAGGAGCGCTTGTTTTCCATCGAGGTGGATTCCGGAGACCCGGCGGAGCTGGCCAAGAGCTTTGCCAGGGAGCTGGTCAACGAGAACAAAGAGAGCCACATAGTTCTTATCGACGAGCTTATGTTTGAGGAGGACTACGTGCCGGTCAAGGTCGCCCTGCATATCGAAGACGGCGAGGCCATCTCTATCAGAGAGCGCTTGCGAAGCCGCTTGGGCTTCGAGAATGTGGTGGATGTGAAGAAGGCCACTGTCTGGAAGCTGTACTTCAATACCCTCAAGCCGGAAGCGCAGATAAAGGCGGGAGAGATTGCAGAACGGCTGCTCATCAATCCGCACAAGGATAACTACGAGATTATGATATGATGGGGCCGAGAGCAGTCCTCATGACTATCAACTTCTCTCATTTTTTTGTACGTGTTCTTTCTGTCCCTGTCGAAACGCTCTCTCTGTCCTATTATTAGTCGGCTCTACCCCGTGATTAATGATAAATATATAAGTCAAATCTGGTGGTCTGAGAACTTTTTGTAAAACTGTTCATCATTATTTTTCCACAATTATTACATATAATAGCAAATAATGTATTTAAGATGCAACTTATATAAAAAAATTATTAATTTATGATGTCTCATAAATTGAAAATTAGATAAGTATATCTAGTATGACATTGATATTCAATTGATTTGAACAGTAAATGCGGATAAACGATAACATTATCATTAAGCATCTTTAAAAAAACGCATTATTTAATGGGAGGGATTTGAACTGGAATGGTTTGCATTCGCATTCTTAGGAACTGTCTTCTTCTCGGTCGCTGGGTTACTTGATAAGTTTCTGCTCAGCAGCTACACAGACGATTCCAATGCTTACATCGTATGCCAGGTATTAGCCTCGCAGTTCTTTACCATCCCCGTGTTATTAATAGCAGGCGCAAACTTTGTCTACCCGCAATCTCTCATTGCTCTTATCTTCGGAAGCTTGCAAGTATTTCCCTCCTTCTTCTACATGAAGGCCCTAAAGATTGAAGAAACATCAAAAGTAGCCGCTCTGGAATACGTGTATCCTTTGTTTGTATTCATAGGCTCCGTCCTCCTTTTAGGGGAGGTGATGGAGCTAAAACATTGCGCTGGAGGGCTATTGCTTCTCGTTGGAACTCTTATAATATCCTACAAAAGAAATGGATCTTATCGCAATGGTTTGTACAGTAACGGCCAGAATAGCAATAGCTTAAACAGCAAGCCATTTCTCAGTGCCCTATCTCCTGCTATCAAGCCTTTCCTGTCGTACTGGGCCTTAACCGCCGTCTACTATCTTTCCCTCAAGTATCTACTCATCTCCATCGATGAATGGAATCTCTACATCTGGTCCTCCATTGGAAGTCTTATGGTGGTCTTGCCCCTCATGGGCATTCAATCCATACGCAGCGAGGTCAAGAACTTCTTTGGTCAGGGCGGCTTGGCCGTGGGAACTTTGCTCTCAGAGGAGATCTTCCAATTCCTGGGGATCATCTTCTCGCTATTCGCTTATGCCATCGGATCGGTTACCATGGTATCAAGCGTAGGAGCACTTCAGCCCATCATGACGGTGTTCCTCGTCCTGGGACTGGGAATTCTTATGCCGAAGCTGGCAAAAGTGATGAACGAAAAAACGGATTGGTGTTCTTTGAAACAGAAGGGAATTTCTTTCCTGGTGGTAGCGATAGGCATATACTTTATGAGCTGATTCGCAAGGCATCCTGGTAGCACCGGTAGGCTTTTGTATTAAAGCAAACGGCTATGACCTCGATTTCGTCACACTTATCCAGGAAAGTGCTCATCTCTCCAAGGGCAATGCGGCATGCCCGCTCCATGGGAAACCCATAAGCTCCGGCGCTGATAGCCGGGAAAGCTATGCTCTTTATGCCATGCTTCTCTGCCAGGGCAAAACAGTTCCTGTAGCAGCCGGCCAATAGATCGTCCTCGTCGTTGTTTCCGCCTCGCCAGATGGGTCCTACGGTATGAATTATCCATCTTGCAGCAAGGTGGTAGCCCCGGGTGATGCAAGCCTCGCCCGTCGGGCAGCCTCCGATGCGCCGGCATTCTTCCAGAAGCTGTGGGCCCGCTGCGCTGTGGATGGCCCCGTCCACACCTTTGCCTCCCAGGAGAGAGTTGTTGGCGGCGTTGACGATGGCATCGACCTTGAGCATGGTGATGTCGGCCATTACTAATGATATTTTGCCGGATGCTGTTTCCATTAAACCTCCTGTTGATCTGGTAATACTATTCTTAGCATTTACGTCTTTCCTTCTCAGATATTCCCAGATCAATAGCGGAAAATTTTTAAATCCAGAGGTCAATAGACCTTTCTGATTCCATGATAAAAAAAGCCTGTTCATCACGATTCATTCTCCTGGCCTTCCCGGCTGTTCTGCTCTTAGCAGCTATGCTCTTTGCCTCGCAGGGCAGCTCTCATTTTGTCGAGACGGACTCTATCCCTGTCCTTGGCTACCAAATCGTCAATACCTATCCTCACAGCAGCCTCGCATTCACTCAAGGTCTGGTATATGACGAAGGAGTGCTTTACGAAGGAACCGGGCTGTACGGGCGATCAACGCTGCGCCGCGTCGATCTGGAAACGGGCCGCGTTCTAAAGCAGACGCACCTGGAGAGCACCTTATTTGGTGAAGGCGTAGCCCTCTGGAAAGACCGGATCATTCAGCTCACCTGGCAGTCGGGCCGGGGCCTGGTCTATGGCAAAGAGAATCTGACAGGGATCGGCAACTTCAGCTACCCGACAGAGGGTTGGGGCATAACCTCCGACAACAAGAGCTTGATCATGAGCGATGGCACAGACGTCCTGCATATTCTTGATCCTGAGAGCTTTGCGGAAATGGGTCAGATTAAAGTCACAGCCAACGGCACGCCGCTTAAGGGACTAAATGAGCTGGAGTATATCAAAGGGCAAATCTATGCCAATGTCTGGCCTACAAACTGGATAGTGATAGTATCTCCCGAGAGCGGCGAGGTGAAAGGCAAAATAAATATGCGAGGGATCTTGCAGGAAAGCGATATTCAGGGCAACAAAGTGGATGTTCTGAACGGCATTGCCTACGACGCATTAGAAGATAGGCTCTTTGTGACCGGGAAGCTGTGGCCAAAGCTCTTTGAGATCAAGCTGGTACATGAACGAAGCGGATAAATAGAGAAAATAGGTCAGTTTACTAAAAATAGAAGTTAGGCGAGATCTTAATCTTCACCCTCATACTTAAAGGAGAGCCTTACCTTGGCCCTGTACTCCGCGATCTTTCCGTTCTCCAACCGGACATCCAACTCCTTGACCTCAGCGATTCGAAGGTCTCTCAGGCTTTTGGTGGCCCTGTCAACAACGGTCTTAACTGCTTCTTCCCAGCTCGTTTTGGAAGTTCCGACCAGTTCTATTATTTTGTATACATCTCCGTCTGTCATATTTCCTTCACTCCTAAAATTCTAATCATAGTCTGGCGTTTCTCATTGATATATTTTCCTCTGGAGGTAAGCAAAAACCTGAAATAATATCCAGCCACGCATGAGCCAGCAGTGAGGATATGCCAAATCTTGAGCGGGAGTATTGAAGACATGCCTACAGAGATTGTGCCTGAAGACAAGGCCGTGGGAATCGATGATTTAGCCGTTTATGTGCCCAGGCTCTTTCTTCCCCTGGCGGGAGAGTTCTCCAATAATCGAGGCATAGATCCCGGCAAGCTGATTAAGGGAATCGGCATCGAACGCATGGCCGTTCCCGATGCCCATGAGGATGCAGCCACTATGGCGGCCATGTCTCTTTTGGATCTGATGAGGCGAACGGGCCTTCGTCCGGAAGATATCGGCAAGATCTATGTGGGAACGGAGTCGGCCCTGGACGAGGCCAAGGCCCTGGGGACCTACGTCATCGGCATGCTGGAGCAGATCTACGGAAAGGGCTCTTTTCAAGAATGCAGCACCGTCGAGTTCAAGGCGGCCTGCATCGGCACAACCTTTGCCCTGGAGAGCCAGAGCTACTGGGCGGCTTCGGAAGAAGAAGGCAAGGTGGGCATTGTCATCGCCTCGGATGTGGCCAAGTACCCGCTGGCCTCCGCGGGCGAGTACACCCAGGGAGCGGGCAGCGTGGCCCTGCTGGTGAAAAAGAATCCCCGGCTGCTGGCCCTGGAGCAGATCTACGGCACCTTCACCAGGGACGAGAACGACTTCTTCCGGCCCATGGGCTGCACAACTGCAGTCGTAAACGGAAAGCACAGCAATCAGTGCTATCTGGATGCCATGCGAGGAGCCTTCGATTCATTTGCCGCCAGGGCGAAGCGATTGAAGGCAATTGTGCCCGAAAAAGGCGAGTGCGTTACCGATTTCGTAGATCATCTTCTCTTTCATATTCCCTATCCCAGAATGGTCGAATACGCTTCTGCTGCCGTCTTCAGGCATGACTGGAGAGGAAGCCGCAGATACAGCGAGATCGAGCAAGAGTTGGGACGAGAGCCAGAGGCCCAGGAATACAATGATATCGAGAAATATCAGGCGGCGGAGGCGGACTATGCCCGGCGCTTCGCAAAGTCAAAGCAATTCCTGCAAGCCTACCAGGCCAAAGTCAGGGATACGGCCACGCTCTCCCGCCAGGTGGGAAACATCTATACCGGATCGATCTATCTGGGCCTGGCCAGCCTTCTGGAGATGCAGAAGATCCATGCCAAAGAACGGTTGTGCTTCGGAGCTTACGGCAGCGGATGCTCGGCCCTCTTCTTCTCGGCCATAGTACAGCCAAAGGTCGCATCTGTGCCCTTGAGAGGTCTGCTGCAGAGGCTGGAGGAGAGAAAGCAGATATCTTTGCAGGATTATGAGATGCTTCACGAAGGGAAGAAGGAAAAGAGCGTGCTGCCGCCTAGGGGCGAGTTTGCCCTGGTAAGGATCGATCATCAGGGATACAGGCATTATGAATATGCAGAATAGTATTATTTAATTATTTTAATTTTAGTCTACCCGTTATAATGCCGCAAAGTATATAATCTGCCATAGTTAATATCGTCATCTGCCGTAGGGTGGGCGGTATTTCAGTGTTTTAAAAAGAAGAAATGCACATCTAGGAGGCGTTATATGAAATATTCGAGAAAAGCAGTAATTGCAGCCGTTTTGATGGCCTTGATAGCTCCAGTTCTTGCACAATCACCTTCGGACACGATAAATCCTAATCGTGATGTCGTCAACGAATCGATCAACCGGACCATAATAAATCCAATGGACCCGGGATTCATTTGGGGAAATCCGCTTGCTATCGATCTAACCAACATGAATCCAGTTATATTTGAGAACACTGCATTCAAAAAGAATCCAGGTGGCTTGATGTCGGACATGTTTACTACGAGCATCAATAACTTTCGGAACGCTGACCCGAAAGCAGGAGTCAGCAATGCCACCAGGAAAGCGGCAAAGGTGGGACTGGTTCACTGGCCCTAAAATAGCGCATTAGTACAGCTTGGCCTAATTAAAGTCATTCAAGTCTTCGCGTGAGATTCAACAGGGTCCGGTTTCACGCGAAGACGCGAAGTCATAGCATTAAATGTCTATTCAATCAGCTTTCCATTCTATCGCCTTCTGCACCACCGCCATGAGCAGCACCGCCACATCCTCCGTGCTGTAGATTTCCGTCAGCCCTCTGTCAAAGAGCAGGCTCGCCTCGGGCGGCAGCTCCTCGTCACCCTTCCAGAAGATCAGCCTCACGAATACGCCAGGAAACGTGGCCAGCTCCTCTGCCACATCCCCGCCCTCCACCTTCCGGCCTCCCAGGCGCTCCGACAAATTGCGCACCAGGCCCTCCGGGTCACGGTGAAAGCTCTGCACCAGCGGTTTTATGGCGCTCTCCTGGAAGGCAGGCCAGAAGAGCTTGCCGTCCCTCGTCTCTTTGAAGGAGATCCACTCGCCCCGAGGGCGGTAGCCGTGCTGCAAAAGACCGATCAGGTAGTGCAGAATGAGCACTGCTTCCATCTGCCCGGCCGGTGCGCCGCAGGCCAGCAACACCGCTCTTTCGCTCGATCTCATCTGGTAATTTTCCCCCATGAGAGAGACGGTGCCGTCCTGCAAGGCCAGCCTGTCCAGCTCATCCCAGGCCAGCTCCAGCGATGCCTCGTATCCCATCAAAATCCACGGCTGCTGGCCAGGAACTTCCAGTCATCCGTGCTGTTGGTGTCCCTTCCGTCCGGATCTCTTGTCCAGGCCATCTCGTTATCCTCTTCATCGCTGAGAACTGCCGTCCGGTCCACCTCTGTGCCGCTGGCATCGGTCAGCACCAGAATCTCGTCGCTTTGGGCCAGCCATTTGGGCCTCACATCCATTACGTAATAGTCCAGGCCTCTGATGACTGCGCCCTGGGGAATGGTCATCGATCTTCCCACTGAGTTATTTATGCTCCATCCACCTATATCCACATCTTTATCATCATTATTATAAAGCTCAAACCAGGCCGTTATAGTAGTCTTGAAGGCACTTTCATCTCCGGCCGGATTTGCCTCCACCTCATTGATGAACACCATGCCTTGCGCCGCCCCCAACCAGATGATAATCGAGGCACAGAGCAATGCAAGAATTATACTGCTGCGAAATCCCATTTACATCTCCTCGCTCTACCGCTTGGGATCTTGTGCATCATATTACTGTCGGGTAAACCTGCGAAAAATTTATTAAGTTTAAATATCATTACATACACTAATAATCGTGAGCAAAGTTAAACTTTAAATCGAGAGCATAGCCGCATCATCTCTGTCTCCAGGGGGTTTTTTGTGTCCTCAGGTTCTTGCCGGTTTTCCCCAGTCGAGCTGTTCATTGGTGGAACCAAGGTCGTCATCGTCGATCCCCATAACGATATCGTACCTTATTGGTTCCAGGAATTCTTGCGCCAAAAGTGCAGCCTGATAGTAGTACGTATAGATGCCCATCACGACATGTTCCACTGCTGTCCGGCTCTGCCTGCCAGGGAAGGAAGGGAAAAGCTCCAATTTATTGCAAGGCTAATGCCCTACCTGCAGGACTATTGCCGGGAAAAAGTCAACGAAGGCAATTTCACCTGCCCCGCATTTCACACCGGAGTCGTTGGGGCTCTGTACCATTTTCACCCACAGGAAAATCAAATAGATGCCTATGGAAGAGTATCCGGATCAGAGACAATCGATACGCCAAAGACTGTCGAGAAAAGCGCTCATCCCAACGAAAAAAAGGGCAAATGGATTGTCTGGGATGAGGACACAACCCGGCTCAAAGGCAGCAGCGCCAAGAGCTCTCCCGTTCCCCGGAAGATAACTCGGCATGATTTTCATAGGGACCTGCAAGATTGCCTTCTTCCCGCTGCGGTAGGCTTAGATCTGGACGGCCTGTACGGAAACGGCGACAGAGGTTCGCCGCATGAGGTCATGAAAAAGAGGCTGGCGGGAGTCAAGCGCGTCCTGGAGAGCGTGGCCAGACCGGCATTCATTTGTCTGGCCCGCTCCCAGACGCCCAGATCCTACGTTCCTGCAAAAATCGTGGACAAGGTGCAGGAATCGGCATTGGGCCTGATTAGAGAGATCTATGGGTAAAGGGTGGTACTGCGATCTTTATTACTATTTTCAAATACAGGAGATCGGATCCCAGTTGGCAAGAAGAGGAAGACCGGCAAAACGACAAACCACTGAGTCCTTGAATGGACAGATTGCGCTTGCGCCCGCTGCGGATGAGCACCTGGAATCACCGTCCTCGATCACGAGGCCCGCCTGCCGGGGGGAGCTGTTCCAGGCCATTGCCAGGAGGAGCTGATGACGGGCAGACTCTTGGCGGGGGCCCCTGGTGTAGGATGCTGATGATCGGAAAGATCATCTCAAAGCCGAAGCCTTAGATAACAGTTAAATTCCTGCAAGTTTATAAGATCAGATCATGTTCTCTGAGTACATTCAGGCAGCACTAAAACTGGCAGAGTACGATACTTTGGAAGATGGCACTTACGTGGCTACAGTAGTTGGGCTTCAAGGCGTAATTGCCATAGGAGACACCATCGAAGAATGCCGTAAAGATCTCATCGAGGTGATTGAGGGCTGGATTGCGCTAAGACTCCGATTAGGGGACTTGATCCCGCCGATAAAAGGTGTCTCAATCAACGTCTCGGCGGAGCCGATGGCCAGTGTCTAAGCTGATTCCGGTTCCCAGGCGGGAGCTAATCAGACTGCTCAAAAAGATGGGATTCATAGGCCCTTATCCCGGATCTGATCACGATTACATGGTTAGGGACGGTGTGTACGTAAGCATACCAAATCCCCACGGCAGTGATATCAGCGTCAAGCTTCTCTCAATCATCCTGAAACAGGGCAAGATCTCTCGGGATGAGTGGCTTTCCGTCTGACGAAAACGGATTATTACTATTAATACTACTACTGGGGTTGATGCCCTCGATCACGAGGCCCGCCTGCCAGAACAAAGAAGCGGCTAAATCTGATCCAAAAGCTCGATGCTTTTATTACCTTTTCTGCACTAACAGGTCTCAACTTCAACTATTTGCACCCCTACGAAGCGGCTCATTTCATCCCTTTCTTTTACATCCAGACAGAGCAAAATGGCCTCCTTGATCCGGCTCATCAGCTCATCAAGGCTCCTTGCCTGGGTATGGCAGCCAGCAAGATCCGGGACGGTGGCAACATAATAGCCGTCTTCGTCCTTTCTTATTACTACGTCGAACTTCATTGGATTCACCGGTCAATTACTATGAGCATCATTTTAGTACATCTAACTTCCGAACGATGCAAAGGTCGCTGTTCCAGATCAAGAGGCCCGCCTGCCAGGGCGAGCTCTTCCGGGCCACAACCAGGAGGAGCTGGCGCTACTAGCAGGGTGGTGCCCCTGGTGGAGGACGCAGCCGACGCAAAAGCCCCCTCATGAAACCAAAATCTCCGACCAGAACCTCGGCCGTGAAGCCCAGGAGACTCTGTTTCTTGGCAAGATAAGTCAGAGAGCTGGTTCTTAACGAAAGTTTGTTCGACTCAGCTTCTGCTTGCTCCACCATCTTCTCCTGCATTTGGAATTGGAATTGATTAGATCTTCAGCATCTTCTTCCAGTCTTTCCTTCGATCGTATTTCCGGCTGAAGGCCTCAATGCCCTTCGGGCTGCCCATCAGTGCCAGAATATCGCCTCCTTCTACGACCGTATTAGTGTCCGGCACAGCCATGGTCTGGCCCATTCGCTCCAGAGCTACCGCCCGGCAGCCGAACATCTGCGGCAGATCCAGCTTTGCCAGGGTTCTTCCCGCTAAACGGGACCTCTTGCTTACATGGAATATCTTCAGTTCCAGATCCTCATATAAGAGATGCAGCTGCTCCTCTTCTCCCTGGATGATCCTGGCCAGCATGTGGCTGGCTACGATTGGCACTGATGCTACATAGTCCGCCCCGGCCCGGTAGATATTCTCGGCTGACTTGAGGTGATTGGCTCTCACCACTACAAAGGCATTGGGGTTAAGATTTTTGGCGAGAAGGGTGGCATAAATGGCATCAGAATCTAAGTTGAGCATGATCAGGACTCCCACCGCCTCTTTGATACCTGCTTGCAGCAGATCGTCCTCTGCCGTAGCATCGCCGGTTATGTGCGGAAAATCGATATCTTTTAAAACGCGCCTGTCCAGGATCGTTGGGTTTATTCCACAGTCGGAGAGCACGGCAGCCACCCGTTTTCCCACATCCCCGTATCCCAGGATTATTTGAGGCCCCTCCTTGCGAGTGCCTAAGGTGAGATCCCTGATGACGGAGAGCTGTTCGATATTTCCCACCGCCATCAGCACCGAGTTGGAGTGCACGGTCTCCTCGGGCCCTGGGCTGGGATGAAAGATCCCTCTCTGCCAGATGCCCACGACGCCTGCGCCCGAGCTCTTTATCCCTATTTCCTCCAGCTTCTCTCCGATCAGCTCCGCTCCCGGATAGATGGGCAGCTCCACCAGGAGAAGATCGCCAAAGAGCTGGATGGATCCAGGAAATACATTTCTCATAGGCAGAGATGTGATCTGGGCGATGAAGGTTCCGAGCAGTGTTTTAGGCGAGATGATGCGGGAGGCTCCCGCATACTTCAGAAACCTGGATCGGGTCAGATCGTCTACCAGAGCTATGATCTCGATATCAGAGATCTCTCGTAATGTTAAAATGACCTCGGCATTCAGTTCGTCATTTTCGTTGGCTATGAAGAGCCGGGCGGAAGTGATGCTAGCTCTTCGTTGCACCTCTGCCTGGGACGGATTTCCCCAGAGCACAGGATAATTTTTATAGATACTTCTGGCTACGCTCTCCGACCGCTCGATGATCAAAAAGGGTATCTTCAGCAGAGAAAATCTCTCCGCCAAAGTCTCTACAATGGGATTGTATCCGGAAATAATTATGTGGCCATTCATCTTCTCCGGGGCGGAAGAGTGAGCGGCCCGGATCATGCGCTCCAGATTAGGAGTTATGCCTAGTGGAACTACCACTGACCAGAGAATGGCAATTCCGGAAAGGGCGACGATTATAGTAAATAGATACCCACCTCCGCTTTTGAAGACGATATCTCCATAGCCCAGCGTGGTCATGGTCACCACCACCCAGTAAACAGCCGTGGTAATATTCACATTCTGGGACTGGCCCTCAATGCTCATCAGCGCCATGAAGACTAGGCTGTAAATGAGCATAACAAGAATCAGTGAGATAGTGAGCCGGTAGACTTTGCGCAAGTGATATCCCCTTATGCGAATAAATCCTCAAGAGAGCGGATAAACTTAACGCTTTAATACTCTGATGAATTTATCTATTTGCCGGTGCATGTGGCTAATGAGATGGTCAAACCGCTCGCATTCTCCTCCGGCAAAAGCCACATTCGCTCCTTTCATTCTTCCCCCCTCCAGTCCCACTTCTGAAAAACATAGCTCGAATGTCTGCAAGTCATCCGGAGCGGTCTTCGTGTCCATCATAAACCACCAGAGAACAATCCATCCCAGGTCTTTCGCTCTTTGCAGCAGCTTCTCTGCTAGCCGGACATCTTGGGAATCAATGTACGGAGGATCGATGAAAAGGAGTCCAGGCGGAGATCTGTGAAGCCAAGACAACACTCCTTGAAATCCGTCTCCCTGATGAAAGACGATTTTAGCCGGCAGAAATGCTCCTGCCGGTTTTGCAGCTGCCGCCTCTGTGAAGCTCTCCCAAGAGCCGGCTACACAGGAATCGTTGTCCCAAACATCGGCCTGCAGGTTTGTTCCTTTATTCTTCGCCAGCTCATAGATGAGACGGGCAGATCCAGGATAAAGTATTGGAAAAGAGGAAATTTCCGGATTCAAATCAGCCAGAATGTTAAAATGGCAAAAATTTCCAAGGGATGGTAGAAGCGGCCGGATCATGCCTATTCCGCCCTCCCAATCACCGGGCTCTCTCAGGGCATACTCGGGGCGTCCCACATGGCTTTCTGCATAAACCAGGCTGCCGTCGATGTCGAGGAGGCAATCTGCCGCCTCCAGCAGCAGGAAATGCTTCCAGACGTCCCCAGCATTGCCAGCATGCACTCTGTGATCATAGTGGCCCATTCATGCCTTTCGTTTCTCACTCTTTGTACATCTTCTTGGCGATATTGAAGGCCTGGGCCGGGGTGGCCCGGGCAATTTTCTGAGAATCGTCAAAGGACGGCTTGGAGGCGGCAGCCGTGGCCGCTGCTGTTCGAAGCAGCTTCTTGTCCACCTCGTTGGTCAGCCAGCGAGCTCCGCCTATCCCCACCAGGACTGCGCCGGCAATGGATGCCATGGAAACGGTTACCTCATCCGTTCCCATTCCGGTGTTCGCGCCCCAGATAACTGCATTGCTGAAAGCTCCGTAAAGGCCCCAGGAGATAAAAGCGGCCATGCTACCCAGAAGTATGTTGCCTGCAAAGCCGGGGCGGATTATGGTGACATCGCCCGCCGTCTCCTCACTGGGCCTGACAAAACCGTTGTCGCTCACCAGTGCATTCACAATTCCGCCTACTGCGCCGCTCAGCATGACTATGCCGATAGGTATCAACATTGACGTTTTATACTCCCCCTTCATTTAGACCGGTTAATTCAAGCAGGATTTCGGGAAAGCTGCATCCATCCCCTCAGATGGCTCACGAAGACCCGGATCACTTGCCTTTTGTTATTTCTAACTAATTTTTTTAATAATGATTTATCCTAATACTATTTGAACTTTATGTCTCAAGTGCCCTAATATGTATGAAGTGTGGCAATTATTGAGCTGATTTCGATCCAATTGATAGTAATGATATTAATATTATCATTTATAAATTGGCGGAGACAACCTTGCACAAATGTTTTATCTTCAAGAGTAGTTTGCACAGACCAGATGAAGGACTTTTTCATCAGCTACAACAAAGCTGATCGCCAGTGGGCGGAATGGATCGCGTGGCAGCTTGAGGATGCAGGCTACTCTGTAGTCATCAAGTGCTGGGATTTTTTGCCCGGCTGCAATTTCGTGCTGGAGATGCATGAGGCAGCCAAAGATGCTGAACGGACCATTGGAGTTTTGTCCCCCCATTTCCTTGCTTCGATATTCACAAAACCAGAGTGGTCGGCAGCCTTCGTTAATGATCCCACTGGAAAAAAGAGAAAATTGATATTAATACGAGTTCAAGAATGCAAACCTGATGGACTTATTGGAGGCTTTAAGCTACATCGATCTTGTAAATCTTGAGCAAGAAGCTGCACGGAAAAAATTGCTTGACGGCGTGGGTGGAAAACGCCTAAAGCCCACCTCTCCTCCAGGATTTCCCGGAACAATGGCAGCACAGCAAGGGCCGCGCTTTCCAGGAGCGCTTCCATCCATCTGGAATGTGCCGCACCTGCGAAATCGTAACTTCACAGGCCGCGAACCAATGCTGAATGGCCTTCACACCGCTCTCTATTCAGGTCAGCCTGATTCATGGCTTCAGGCTCTGAGCGGCCTAGGTGGGAAGGGCAAGACAACACTCGCCAGGGAATTCGCTTATCGCTACCGGGCCGATTATGATCTGGTCTGGTGGGTGCATGCTGAGGAGCCTGCAAGCATAACCATGGATTATGTCAGCCTGGCAGCAGCCTTGGGTCTGCCAAAAATGGATTCTCCTGACCAGGCTGTGAATGCTGTGAAGGGCTGGCTGGGGCAGAACCGGAAATGGCTGCTGATCTTCGACAATGCCCAGGATCCGGATGCCCTGAATAGGTTTCTGCCCCAGGGAGGCGGCGGCCATGTGCTCATCACCTCTCGCAATCCCAATTGGGGAAGCGTGGCCAAAGTGCTGCCGGTTGATGTTTTCGAGCCGACTGAAGCAGTTGACTTCATTTTCAGGCGAACCAATCAGGATGATCAAGCCTCAGCACAAGCCCTGGCCACGGAGACCGGAAGACTGCCCCTGGCATTGGAGCAGGCAGGAGCCTACATCAAAGAGAGCGGAATAAAACTCTCCGATTATCTGGCACGATTTCGCAAAAACAGAGCGGAGATTCTCAAACGTGGCAAGCCGACGAATTATCTTGACACCGTTGCCACAACATGGGATCTCTCTTTTCAAGCGGTAAAAGCGAAGTCTCCGGCAGGCGCTGATCTCCTCGTCCTTTGCTCGTTTCTTGCACCTGACGATATTCCAAGATCAATGATCGCCGCAGGTGCAGAGCATTTTCCAGAGCCCTTAGCCTCAGCAGTGGCAGAAGAGCTGGAGCTTGATTCTGTCATGACGGAGCTGAGGCGCTACTCGCTGATCACGGGAGTTGGAGATAGCTTTTCCATGCATCAACTGGTGCAGGTGGTGGTGCGAAGTTGGCTGGCAAAGGATGAGCCAAAGAAGTGGTCCGCAGCTTCCCTGAATTTGCTGAATGGTGCATTCCAATTTGATGAAGATAGCCAGAAAAGCTGGGAAGAGTGCGCGCCTTTGTTGCTTCATGCCCTGGCCTGCGCCGGATACGCTGAGCAGCTTGGCATAGCACCGGAGATTATTGCAGAGATTCTGAATAATGCTGGCAGCTATCAGCGTCATTTCGCAGATTTCAACGAAGCCAAAAGCTGCTTTGAGAGGGCTCTCTCCATAAGCGAGAAGGCCTTCGGGCCGGAGCACATCAGCGTGGCCATCAGAGTCAACAACCTGGGCTCGGTGCTGCAAGATCTGGGCGATCTGGCGGGCGCAAAAAGCTGCTACGAGAGGGCTCTCGCCATCGACGAGAAGGCCTTCGGGCCGGAGCACACCAGCGTGGCCACAATTGCCAACAACCTGGGCTCGGTGCTGAAAGATCTGGGCGACCTGGCGGGCGCAAAAAGATGCTTCAAGCGATCAATCAGAATATTGCAGAAAATCCTGGGGAAGAACCACCCGCTCACAAAAAAAGCAAAGGCAAACTTGAATGCATTGAATTCTTAAAAAATCCTGAAGCCTCCTTTTTGTATGCCAAAATGTAGGCACACATTCTCAATACACCTCAGCAAGACAAGATTATATTGTACAAGCATTGCCAGGGCAGAAGCGCCGCAGTCGATGAACCTAAATCCTAAGTCCCTCGAAGGGCTCGCTATGGCGAGAATCCTACAAAAATTAAGTGTATTGTTTTCCTTGCAGCATCAATCCTTAACTATATATAATTGTAGTAGATCATATTATTATTAGTGGACAAAATTTCTTGCCACGAGAAAATACAGGTGGATTAATATGAAGATATTGTATGCTTTAATCTTAATGGTCTTGCTGGCTGCAGGTGCATCGGCAAAGACTGAGGAGACTTCGGTTGGGCCTTATAACGTTTCGTTTGACCTGAATACGACAATGGAATACAATGTATCATCACAATGGGATGAGGCGAACTCCACATCAAGAATAGATATAAAATTTACTAATGATACCAAAGCAGCTATTGCTGTAATCAATGAAACCGTCTGGGAATGCTCAGATCTATCTCCGGATCTCAGATACCTAAATCTTGCCTTGAATTATGAAAAAGCCCTCGGAACTATAACGGATGGCGACTTATCCGAGATGATTATTGATGGCAAACCCGGCCTTGTAGTAACCGAAACCTATGAGAAAGACGGCAACGTCTCTAATTCTACTATTGCAAAATATTGGCTGGACAGCAGAGTAATTGAGAATTACAATATATCCGTGGGAATGACCAAGGTAGAGATTCTGGCAAAATTCCCGACGAATCTGAGTGAGAACTTGCTGAATACGATTCAAGTTAAGATGATCTGAAACCGTCTGGCTTCTAATTCTCACCATCTTTTTTGTGTCTTGGCTATTTGATGTGGTAACCTCAACGCCAAAAATTTTAAGATATGCGATTCTCCACACCGCTCCAGTTAAGTATAGAATATCCTAACCATAAAATGGATATCCGAAGTATTAGACCCGACCAATGGAGATTGCGACCTTGAAGATCCTGCTCATGGGCAACCCCAACGTGGGCAAGAGCGTCATATTTTCCCGGCTGACGGGAATCGAGGTCATCTCCGCCAACTACCCCGGCACCACCGTGGAGTACACGGAAGGACGCATGAAACTTGGCGAGCAGATGGCCACCTTAGTGGACGCTCCCGGTGTCTATTCCCTCGATCCCACCACCCATGTGGAAGAGGTTGGCCGCTTGATCTTCTCCAAGGGCGCGGATGTGGTGGTGAACGTCATCGATGCCACCAATCTGGAGAGGAACCTCAACCTCACTTTACAGATTCTGGAGCGGGGTGTTCCCACGGTTGTTGCCCTCAACCTCTGGGACGCCGCAACCAAAAAGGGCATCGAGATCGATGTGGCCGCTCTGGAAAAGGAATTGGGCGTCCCCATAGTTCCCACGGTGGCTGTGAGCGGCCAGGGCATCCGCGATCTGGTGGGGGCCCTTGCCAAAGCAAAGACGCCCCCCGACATGCACTTTGCCTCATCGGATCAGCGATGGGCCCGCATCGGCGAGATTGCGGCCAGGACGCAGAAGGTCATGCACCGCCATCCTTCCCTCTTCGACCGGCTGGAGGATATTTCCATCAAGCCGCTGACGGGAATTCCCATCGCTATGCTGGTGCTCTATCTTTCCTTCAGCCTGGTGATTGAAGCAGGAGAGCTGCTGCAAGTGAAGGTCACCGACCCCATATTCATTGCCTACTCTTTGTTCATCAGCGGCTTTGTAGAAAGCCACATCAGTTCGCCCTTGCTGCATGACATCCTGATCGGAACGTCTCCTGAGCTGCTCAAGTCTTTCGGCATTCTCACCACCGGTCTCTATATTCCGTTAGGCGTGGTCCTGCCTTTCCTCATTCCCTTTTACCTGGTGCTGGGCGCCCTGGAGGACATCGGCTACCTTCCCCGGCTGAGCATCATTTTGGACGCTTTCATGCACAGGATCGGACTGCATGGGGCGGCCATCCTGCCCTGTGTCCTGGGCATGGGCTGCAGCGTGCCGGCCGTTCTCTCCGTGCGTATCCTGGAGTCGCCTAAACAGAGGTATCTGGCGGCCACGCTTATGACCATGGCCATTCCCTGCGCCTCGCAATCGGCCATGATCTTTGGCATGCTGGCTCCCTACGGCCTGAGATACATTTTCGCCGTCTACCTGTCTCTCTTCACCACTTTTGCGGTGACAGGTTTCCTGCTGCACAGGTTTATCGGTGGCGAGTCTCCCGAGATCTTTTTAGAGATCCCGCCCTACCGTATGCCAAACTTACGTTCGCTGCTCAAGAAGACCTTCATTCGCATTCGCGAATTTTTGAAAGAGGCTGTGCCTTACATTGCATTAGGCATGATAGTGATGAACTTCTTTTACCTCTCCGGCTTGATGCGCCTGATCGGGGAGACCATGCGACCGGTCGTTTCCGGCCTTTTAGGGCTGCCAAGCGACGCCGCTACGGCATTGATTATCGGTTTTTTGAGAAAGGATGTGGGGATCGGCATGTTCGCGCCCCTGGATATGACGCCAGCCCAGCTGGTGGTCGCCTCTGTGGTGCTGGCTATGTATTTCCCCTGTGTGGCAACTTTAATGGTGATGCTGAAGGAGCTAGGCGTCTCTGGAACCCTGAAATCCGTAGCATTGAGACTGGTGGCGGCGCTCTTGGTGGGGACGGCTCTGCACTTCCTCCTGAATTGAGGCAAGGCGAACAATTCACAACCAAACCGTACAAAAAATTTATAGGTAATGAATAGAGTTAATCAGGTGGTGATGAAAAGTAATAATAAATATTGAGAGGGAACAATGAAAGCCGACTATTTATTATCTCGGATTGCTATAGCCGCTCTCCTCCTTTGCAGCATATCATTGGGTGGATTGGACCAATCCGGTAATTCTGGTGCAGAGAATCTGACTATTTCTGAATTTAGCGCCCTGGCTCCGGCAAGTAATTTGGAAAGCGTATTTGTTGACACCGGCGCGCCGCAGGCGACTTCAGGAGATGCGGGAACGGAGATTGCCGCCTACACCGAGCAGGTTCCTCCTGTTACGGATCTAAAGAAGCTCATGCCTTCAGCAGTTCTTAAGAGTCCGCCCAGGTACATGTACTATAACGGAGACTACCTGGCCTGGAACGACTTTACCACAAGCTTTCCCACCAACAATCCGGGCCTGTGGATAGAGAGAGCTGTTAGCTGGACACAATATGCCACACTGCCCTGGGGCGGATGGACGAGAGAGCTGATCTATGTGCCGCAGGCGTCTCCCGTTACCATGTACGAGATTTATCCCAGCGGCTATGTCCTGGGATATAGCCTGGGATTGGTGCAGAGCGGATACTACTACATCTGGTACTATGCCGATACGCCTGGCAGGCACAGAAGCCTGTTTGCTACCAACAACGGATACAGTAATGCGGTCATCATCGATGTCTATTCACCCACCATTCCCAAGCCCACTCCCGATCCCAAGAGAGAATGCGAGGCAAGGAGTTCCGATACACAAACATGCGAATGGCGTGACGGAAGGTGTCAATGCTACATGAAGCCTGCCCCCAATCCCGTCGCGGACTGCGAGGCAAGGAGTTCCGATACACAAACATGCGAATGGAGTGACGGAAGGTGCCAATGCTACATGAAGCCTGCCCCAAATCCCGTCGCGGACTGCGAGAATAATCCTCTCTGCGATTATGTTGACGGCCATTGCTACTGCCGGGGGCTAGACCCTGAGCCCATGCCGGGACCTGTACCAAACCCCAATCCTGAGCCTATGCCAGGTCCAGTTCCCAATCCTGTAGCAGATTGCCCGGACGGATGCTACTGGGCTGACGGCGGATGCAAATGCATGGGACTGGGAGGCGGCGTTGATAACAGTAATAACGGAGGTGGGGACGCAGATCTTACGGTTGCCGAGTGAGGCGGACAATCATTTTTTTTGTTTGGATTTATTTTTCGAGATGAGTTACAATGAAATAGCCGGAAAATACAGTTCCCTTTCTAATCATGATCTCTCTTGACTCTCTTCCACACAATCCAGGATGCTATCTTTTCAGAGACGGCCAGGGCACGGTGATCTACGTAGGCAAAGCCCGAGATCTCAAGAAGCGGGTCGCCAATTATTTTCAGAAGCAGGATCACGGTCCCAGGACAGAGGCCCTCATCTATGCAGCTAAAACTGTGAACTATATCATCACCAACACCGAAGTCGAAGCGCTGCTGCTGGAAAACACCCTTATCAAGAAGCATCTGCCCCGCTACAACATCAAGCTCAAAGACTCCTCCCGTTATGCCTGCATAGAGCTTACAAAAGAGCAATTCCCGCGCATCAGAATCTCCCGCAAGGCCACTGGCAAGGGCTCGTTCTTCGGCCCATTCACCTCTGCTCGTGAGAGGACATTCGTCTATCAGCTTCTGCGCAAGACCTTTGGTCTACGTACCTGTAAAAGGCTGCCCAAGCGTGCATGCCTGCGCTACCACCTGGGCCACTGCATGGCCCCATGTCTAGGCAAGATCGGAGAGGAGGACTACCAGGACAGGGTAAAAAGGGCAGCCTCGGCCCTGGGAGGGAAAACGGGAGAGCTGGTCGAATCTATGCAAAGGGAGATGAGAGAGCTCTCCGCCCGGCAGGAGTTCGAGAGAGCAATGGAGCTAAGAGATGAGATCGCAGCTTTGCGGCACCTTCAGGAGAGGCAGCAGGTGGAGAAAAACCGCAAGTACGATCAGGACGTTATCAGCTATCAGGTGGACGGTTCCAGCGTCTTTCTCATGTTATTCAAGGTCTACCGGGGCACCTTAGAGGGAAAAGAGGACTACGTCTTTGCCCAGAGCGAGAACTTCCTGGAGGAGTTCCTGGTGCAGTACTACTCGGAGCATGAGCCTCCCGAGGAGCTGATAATGGAAGAGCTGCTAGAGCAGTCTCTGGTGGATTTTCTCTCCCACGTGAAGGACAAAAAGGTGCATGTCACCGTCCCCAAGCAGGGTGAAAAAAAGGAGCTCTTGGAGCTGGCCAAAATGAATGTGGAGATCGGCTTTTTTGGTGACAGAATGAAGATGCTGGCCCTGCAGGAGGCGCTTCGTCTTCCCAAGACTCCCCAGGTCATCGAATGTTTCGACATCTCACACTTGGCCGGTACCTTTTCGGTAGGCTCCATGGTGCAGTTTCGAGGAGGCAGGCCGGACAAGAGCAACTACCGGCGCTTCAAAATCAAGGGCGTGCAGGGCGTGGATGATTTCGCCTCCATCGCTGAGATAGTTCGACGTCGCTACACTCGCCAGAAGGAGGGGAGTCTGGAGCTGCCTGACCTCATTATTATCGATGGTGGCAAGGGGCAGCTATCCTTTGCGCTGGCCGAGCTAAGAGAGCTGCGGCTGAAGATCCCCATCATCTCTCTGGCCAAGGGTGAGGAGGAGATCTACGTACCGGGACTGGACGGACCGTTGCAGATCAAGAAGAATGATAAGGCATCGCTCTATGTGCAGGAGATCAGAGACGAAGCGCACAGGTTTGCCATCGCCTACAACCGATTGCTGCGAAAAAAGGCGATAACGGAATGAATCGTGTGCATACGCTCACTACAAAGGCACAAAGCTTACAAAGTACTCCCAAAGACGATTCCGGGGGCTACGCACCCCCTGGAATATCAAAAGTTTGCTGCCGGCCACATAATGTAGCGAAGGGCCGAATTTCTATTTATCCAGTATTTCATACAATATCTTCATGCCCTTGGTGAAGGGAGGCATTCCTGAAGTTAGCAGAACCACTCTCAGGACATCCACAATCTCGTCCTTGGTGATGCCAAGCTCCTTCATGCCGCTCATCATCTGCTTCTTGGTGGCCCGGTCGTCGGAGGTGGCGGCATTGATGCCGATCGCAATCAGCTTCTGGGCCTTGTAGTCCAGGGCTTTGCCGTTGTAGATGGCCTCGTTTAGTCCAACGATGGCTTTGTAGAGGTCGGGATATTCAGTCTTGGTCTTGGCCATGCCTTCGCCAAAGAAAACTTCTTCTTTCATTCTTGATTCACCTTAATACTATCATTCGTTCTTACATTTTATAGTTTTCTGCATAGTTTTTTTTCTGATCCTATTAATATTGGCAGATAATTATATCCAGCAACTACGGACCAAACCACAAAGAGATTCGAGGTGGTCCTCCATCTTTCCGATCCGACGACTTACGGCAGCAGCGTCGGGCAGCCGCAGGGCCGCGCTCTGCGCCGCTCGGGCTTCGGCTGCGCTCGTGGCCGCCGTTGGTGGGCCGGGCTGGCCTGGGCGGCGTTGTCGTCAGGGCGGGCTGGCTTGCCTGGCGGGGACTAGGGGGGCCGGTCGGGCCTGAGAGCCAGGTGTGCTGGCCTCCGGTAAGGGCAGTTTTCCAGGGCGCGGGATTTTTGGAAACAGAGGCCATCTTTTAATAATATTAGCGGATAATTATAACCATACAACTAACGATCCCACCACAGAGACACAGAGCGCACGGAGGACTCACAGAGGCCTTTAATTATTCTTTTACCCACTCGAAACAGCGAGGAACCAGATCATTCAACAACTTGAGCACTTTGTATTATATAATCGAGAAGGTACTTCCCGGCGCCAGGCGGACGTTCGCACGCGCGGGCGCGGGCAGGCGGGCCCAGGAGCGGCTGCGCTGGCTGCCTGGGCGTTTGCTCACAACTGATTAAGAAGACTACAACGTCTACTTCATCGCGCCATTATTTCGCTGTGGGACTCATCTCCCAGATACCAAAGGCATTGTTCTCAGTATCCATACAGATTATGAAATACCCCATCCCGGGAACGGCTTTCTTGGGAACAATTATTTTGCCGCCCAGCTTTTCAACTTTCGCAGCATATTCGTCTACCGACGGCACTCCGATGTAGTTTGTAATTTGTTGCTCCGGGTGCATCCTCTTCATCATGCCTCCTCCAGGAGCGCCGAAAACGTCGATCATCGCATAATCCATGCCTGGCATGCCTTCAATCTTCCAGCCAAAAAGGTTGGAATAGAATGTTTTTGCCCTTTGGATATCATCCGCAGGTATCTCAAAGTGTACTATACTGGACATTTCTTCTTTCCTCCTTGTTCGATATTTATCATTACATCTTCAAGGTTTTTAAGACTATTTCTTCCAGGCGGTCCATGCTTTCTGTTGCACCTTCCTTCATCCCTGATTTGAACATGCCGTCACGATCCTCAACGCTCTGGAAGAGATCTGTGACCGTCAATTTCGTCTTGCCTTCGAACTCTTTGAACATCGACGTTTCCAGTATTACATGGCCCGGCATGCCTTCAAATTCAAAGGTGTGAACTTCTCGCTCCGGCGGCACGATTTCCCGGTAAACGCCATGAAAAGCGTACTCATTGCCATCATTATCGCGCTGGATGAATCGCCAGACTCCGCCCGGGTTTACGTCCATCCTTTCAACCTTAGTCGCAAATCGTTTCGGCCCCCACCACTGCGGTATAAGATCAGGATTCGTGCTCGCCTTGAACACCAGCTCGCGCGGAGCCCTAAAGATGCGAGTTATGACGACCTCCCGATCTGACGGAAACTCAAACAGGGGGACATTTTTCCCGGAGATGATCGATTTCTCCGTTTCCAGGTATTCTGCAAGCTTGTCGAAGGATTCATTCCAGCCCTGCTGTGCACCCTCACTATCCGGGCCGGACGGCATGCCAGTATGGCGCAGGGTAAGTCTTGTCTTGCCATTTTTGCCGTCATGCTCTTCGAAAGTCACTGTTATCAACATTTCAAGCGGAAAGTCTTTGCTCATGCCGTAGTAGGAAGCCGGGACAATGTTGCCTTTCTCATCTGCAAAAGAATCGGTCATGACCAGTCGCTCAGGCGGAACGATTTCACGATAGAAGCCTTTGCTCCAATAGTCCTTGCCGTCGGGTGATCGCATGCAATTGAGGTACTCGCCGCCCACTCGCAGATCGATCCTGGAAACTGATGATGTAGAACCAATAGGTCCCCACCAACGCATAACGCGCTCGGGCTCTGTCCACGCCTTCCAGACAAATTCTGCAGGTGCATCAAAGAGGCGTGTGATGATTAAGTCTCTCGTATCTCCCTTGTTCATTTATTATTCATCCTTTTCATGATAATTTGTGACACAAACCAGCGGCGCAGGGGCAAAGCTTGCCGCCAGGCAATCGGGCCTTCTGGAACAATCGAGATCGGGCTCACGGACGCCAGGCGGACAAGCGCGCGAGCGTGGGCAGGCGGGCCCGGAAGCTCCTGTGCCCGTCCCATACTGATGATCAATCTTTCTTGGCCGGTTCAAGTTCTATATCTAATGTTGGCAAGTATCGGGTTCAGCCTAGAATATATTGTTGTTGAACGCGGCAGAAGTCAGAGTTGACAATCTATTGTCCTGCATTCCGAAGGCTCCTAATTTAATTGTTCTATTATCGGATGTCGTGTTTACCATGTTATTGGTTAGAGGCATGACTACAAAACTGCTCTGACTTGAATTGCCATTGCTGGTTTGGTTAAGGGATGAATTGGTGTTTAATGGCGTATCTTGCGAGAGCGATTTTGCCTGTAATTTAGTCGGGTTGCCGCCAAGGTTGTCCCTGACAAACTCATCAAAGCTCGACATATCGATATTGACTGCCGGGTCACCCATGAAGCTGGATGAAGAACCTCCGCCGCCGGAGACTGCACAACCTCCCGCACAACCTCCTTTTACCTCTGGAAGAGAGATGAAGACGGATGAAATTACTACCAGAAACAAAATCGTATGCTTGATACTAATCCCCATGGCCTTCCGATTGGGAGGCTTCTGTTAAAAGCCCTTCGATAGCCTGCGTGCCTTGTTCAGGCTCTTTAAGTGGAAAAGCTTTTCTAGAGAAGTGCATTTGCAAAATCGGTTCAGGCCATAGTGGCTTCATCGCTAGATCTGGGTATATCTGCACAGTGTCTAAGAATTTGGGCTTGTGCATAGGCGGCGATAATGGTGGGAAGCAAATTTCATCAAATCCTAACGGAAGATATCAATCCCGATAATTCCCCCTCTTTGTCACAATCAGGCATAATCATCTCTTTGAGTCGCGAAGATATTTAAGCGATTTATGAGGAAGGTCCTGAAGCTGTTGTTGGGTTCAGTATAACCCATTAGAATTAGAAGCTCCCTCAGATACGACTACCAACAAAAGAACCGCCAGTGCTAAAGCTAGAATAGAATATTTGCTCTTGGTCTTCCCTAACAAATACATTTCAGCTTTCATTCATTTGTTTCTTGCGCTCCATCCAGACCTTGGATACATGCATACATCCCTACGCGTCAGGCTATCATGAGACACACTCCTCTACAGTCTCGATGCAAAATTTTAGGCCGCCAATCACATTCGCTCCACCCGCCTCGTCTTTATCTTCTCCGCCTGCAAAAGATAGTCTGTGGAGACTTTGAGGTGAGGCGCAGTATGTGGATTTTTGACTCTTACTACAAGGGCTGTGTGGAGCTTTGGGGCCGGGAAAGGGGCCTAACCAAAGCCTGCGCCGCCTATCCTCCCTCGTTCTACATGCACCTCAAGGATCCTCCAGCCTACCGGGAAATGATCGAGGACCTGGAGAGCCGCTTCAAGGCGGAGGAGTGCAGTTTCAGAACCATCTTCGGCACCTTCCCAGGCCACAGGATCTACGCTGGCCGAAAAGTGGCCGAGAAGATCGAGATCCAGACCCGCTACGCCGCCGAGCTCTATAATGTGGACGTCCGCCAGGATCAGCGCTACCTGGCCGAGCACGACCTCTTCCCCTGCGGAGACAGAGACGAATCCCGGTTCTCGCCCGACTTCGCGGTCCCTTTGACCAGCCTGGAAATACAGGTGGCCGGAGACCCCGCGTTGCCCGGTGATATCTCACGCATCGAGATCCTGGATGGTCGCAAGCAGAGGCTGGAAGGATCTGAGAGACAGGTCATCTCCGATCTCCTGGATCTCATCAAGGCCCATGACCCCGACCTGATCCTATGTCCCCATGCGGACACCTGGGTCCCACTCCTGGTTCGCAAGGCCAGAAGATACGGCCTGGAGCCCACCATCAGCCGCACTGGCTTCTTCAAGCCGATGGCCTCCAAATCCTATTGGAGCTATGGAAAAGTCAACCATAAGGACGGCGCTCTCATCCCCGAGGGCCGCATTCTCATCGACACCGCCAGGAGCTTCGTCTATGCCGAGAGCGGCCTGAAGGGCGTACTCATGGCCTCCCGGCTCTCCGGCCTTTCTCCTAACCTTACCTCTCGCTTCACGCCCGGCACGCTCATCTCCAGCTACGAGGTCTTCGAGGCGCTGCGCCGGGGCATAGCCGTGCCCTTCAGAAAAAGAGATGCAGAGGGCCTCCGGAACATATCGGAGTTGAGGGCCTGCGACAAAGGAGGCATGATGTTCCAGCCCGAACCGGGCGTATACGAGCGGGTCCACCAGATCGATTTCACATCCCTGTACCCCTCGATTATCGTCAAGTACAACCTCTCCCCCGAGACCATTCGAGACCCCGAGCTGAAGGGCTTTCTTTGCACCGTACTCTCCTCTCTGCTCAATTTGCGCATCGAGACCAAGAGACTGAAGAAGACCAACCCGGATTACGCCGGCATAGACTCGGTCCTTAAATGGATGCTGGTGACCTGCTTCGGCTACACCGGCTATAGGAACGCCAAATTCGGCCAGATCCAGGTCCATGAGCGGATCACGGAAATCTCCAGAGAGCTGCTCATGCAGATCAAGGAGCTGGCCGAGAGCATGGACTTCCAGGTCCTGCACGGCATCGTGGACTGTTTATGGGTTATAGGCGAGAGCATAGCGAGCTTCAAGGATGCCGTGGAGAGGGAGACGGGCATCTTGACAGAGGTGGAATCTTACGACTGGATTGCCTTCCTGCCAATGGCTGACGGCTCTGGAGCCTACAACCGCTACTTCGGTCGGCTGGACACGGGCAAGATGAAGATCCGGGGTGTGATGGCCCGCAAAGGAGACACGCCCGAGTACGTGCTCCGCATGCAGAAAGAGCTGTTCGAGGTCCTGGCCGGGGCGAGGAGCCGGGAGGAGCTGAGGTGGATAGAGCCCAAGGCCCGAGAAGTGCGCAGGCGGTACATGGACAAGCTTGTAGAGGCGAATGTCCGGGAGCTGGCCATTCATCGCAAAGTGAGCCGCTTGAGCTATTCCCGCAGGTGTGCTGAGGCCTCGGCGGTGCAGGCTCACCTGAAGCAGGGCATTCCTCTGGCGCCGGGAATGGAGATAAGCTACGTGGTGAAGGACGCCAAAAAGTGGGAGGTGGAACCGGAGAGGACGGCGTCGGAGTTCGATGCCGGGTACTACGGGAAGCTGCTGGAGAAGGCTTGGGGAGAGGTGGCGTATGTTTTTGAGCGCCGTGATCAATAGGATATTCCTGGTGAAGGACCTGGCAGTAGTCCATGGTTTGGACAAGCTCCTCGATTTGGCAGGGCAGGCCGTCAAGTTATAGAGCAAGAAGAAAGGTGAGAATAAAATGAGTGATGAAGCGGTTAAAGCAAGCATTTGCCCTGGTATGGGTGTGTGCCATTTGGAAACGGGCGTGCAGACAATCATCCCCATGCAGATAGAACCCGAAAAGATTGTGCAGGCACTGGAAGCCATTCTAAACGCCATTAAAAACAATATCTCAGAGGGCATTGGTTGTTACCAGATAGCATGTATGATGTCGAACGACGTCGGCGCGATGTTGGTCGTAAGCACCGATACCGAGGAAGGTATGCCCGAAGCTCTTGATGCACTCCAAACGGCGGCAAAAGCGTTTGCAGAGAGTGCAGGCAACGCAAAAGCTCAATGGGAAACGCAGAACAAATAAGAAAGATTTATATCTGCAGAATAAGACTTAATGCAGTGTCAAAAAGGCATTTGAATATCCATTATAATTCAAAATCAGGAAACAAGATATAATTTGGATACAAATGCCTTTTAAGTTGAAAATATTGTAAGGCGATTTAAAATGGCTGATGAAAAATCGGAAAAAACTATTCAGACTGCAGAACATGGTCTGTATTATCCACCCCGTGATCTTGTCGAGAACTCCAATGTCATGGCCTGGATGAGGACGAAGGGCCTGAAGTCAGAGAGCGAGCTAAGGCAATGGTGCTCTCAGAATTACGTCCCGTTCTGGGACGAGATGGCCCAAACCTATGCCGACTGGTTCGAGCCCTACACGCAGACATTACAGTGGAAAGCCCCCGAAGCCAAGTGGTTTATGGGCGGCAAGATCAATGTAGCTTATAATGCCGTAGACAGGCACGCTAAATCCTGGCGGCGCAACAAGCTGGCTTACATCTTCGTAGGAGAGCCCGTAGGCGATGTGCGCAAGATCACCTATTTCGAGCTATCTCAACAGGTCAACAAATTCGCCAACGCCCTCAAGGCCGAAGGAATCAAAAAGGGCGACCGCGTGGGAATTTATCTGCCCATGATCCCGGAGCTGCCCGTGGCATTGCTCGCTTGTGCGAAACTTGGTGCCATTCACGTAGTAGTATTCTCCGGATTTTCCGCAGTGGCTATTCGTGACCGTCTGGAGGACTGCCAGCCAAAGATTCTGGTCACCTGCGACGGCTCCTACCGCCGGGGCAAGCCCATTGCCACCAAGCCCCAGGCGGATGAGGCCATAGCCGGTCTCAAGTGCATCGAGAAGGTAGTAGTGGTAAAGAGGAACGGCCAGGAGACGCCCATGACCCTAGGCCGCGATGTCTGGTGGACCGACTTTTTGGCAGGACAGTCCAGCTCCTGCGAGACACTGCCCCTGGACGGCGCCGATCCGCTTTTCATCCTTTACACTGCGGGAGCTGCCGGAAAGCCGCGCGGCATAGTGCACACCCATGCAGGTATGAGTGTCGCCCCGGCGTTCACTACGTCCTGGGTCTTCGACATCAAGGATACGGATGTCTACTGGTGTACTGCTGATATCGGATGGATCACCGGCCATTCTTACATCGCCTACGGGCCGCTCTGTCTGGGCGCCACCAGCATCATGTACGAGGGATCGCCCGATTATCCTGACTTCGGCCGGTGGTTCCAGATCATCGAGGACTACGGAGTCTCTGTGATCTACACCGCGCCTACCGCCATCAGAATGTTCATGAACGAGGGCCCCTCCTGGCCCCAGAAGTACGACCTTTCCACAGTTCGGCTCATGGGCTCGGTAGGCGAGGCTATGAACCCCGATGCCTTCGTCTGGTGGAGGCAATACGTGGGCGGCGGATTTGCGCCGATCATGGACACCTGGTTCCAAAGCGAGACCGGCTCTCAGGTCATAGCGCCCCTGCCCATAACTCCGCTCAAGCCCGGCTCGCCCAGCTTCGCTCTGCCCGGCTACAACGTAGAGGTAGTGGATGACAACGGCGCAAGCGTTCCCGCAGGCCGCACCGGCAATATACTCATAACAACGCCCTGGCCTTCCATGCTAAAAGAGGTCTACCAGGATCCGGCTGGGTACCTCGATACCTACTGGAATGCTTTTCCCGGCAAGTATCTCTCCGGAGACAAGGCCCGCGTGGATGGGGACGGATACATCTGGGCTCTGGGAAGAGGAGACGATGTCCTCAAGGTGGCGGGCCACAGGATATCCAATGCTGAAGTTGAGGCGTCGGCGAAGATGCACCCATCAGTTGCCGCCGCGGCAGTCGTGGGCAAGCCGGACAAGGTGAAGGGCGAAAGCATTGTGGTATTTGCCATCCTGAAGCCCGAGGCAGAGCCAAACGCCGCTTTGGAGAAAGATATCAAGAACTTTGTGCGAAAGTCCTTGGGCCCCATCGCCATTCCTTCAGATGTCATATTCGTCGCCGACATCCCCCGGAACAAGGCAGGAATGCCGGTCCGGTCGCTGATCAAGGCCAAAGCGCTGGGAGAGGCTCTGGGAGACACATCGGCAGTTGCCAACCCCCAGGCGCTTGATGCAATTCCGCTCCTTGTTAAGAAATAGAGCGGGATCTGATTTTTTTTTTTGGAATATTCGTTCATTACGATTTGGATAGCCCTCTTTCTACTAAGTTTTTTTTCCCATCCTTGCATAAAGATTTTATAATTTGAGCATCTAATATTAATACGGAATCAGGATCTTTAACCGGGGTTTAGGATTATGGGATTTATTAGTGAGTTTAAGGATTTCGCCATGAAAGGCAATGTCCTGGACATGGCGGTCGGTATCATAATTGGCGTAGCCTTTGGCGGCATTGTCAATTCGCTGGTAAAAGACGTCATCATGCCACCCATCGGCATGATCATGGGCGGCATAAATTTTGCCGATCTGTTCATAGTTCTGGATGGAAAGACCTATGCCTCTCTGGCAGCGGCTCAGGCGGCAGCCGCACCCACCATCAATTATGGTCTGTTCATAAATGCCATAATCAACTTCCTCATAGTCGCACTGGCCATATTCATGCTCATCCGCCAGGTAAATGCAGCTAAGAAAAAGCCGGCACCACCCGAGCCCAATAGCAAGGAGTGTCCCTTCTGCAAAGAAAGCATTCCCAAAGCGGCAGTCAAATGCTCGCATTGCACATCGGATTTGAAGTAAGGAGCTTTAGGAAGATTAATATGAATAATATGATGGTGGCAATATTATTATGCCTTATAATTCTGAGCCCCCTGTGCCTGGCTGAAGAGACCGATTACTATGACTGGAAGGGGCTCAAATCATTTGCTGCCAAGAACTACACAGAATCCATAGTCTATTTTGATAGGGCCATAAAACAGGATCCCACTTACATCGATGCCTGGCTGCATAAGGGCGATGCAGAGAGAGCGATGAAGGACTACAATGCCTCTTTGCAAAGCTACGAAGGTGCACTGCTAGTAAAAAACAACACAAAGGCGGCCTGGTCCGGGATAATTGAGGCCTATATCGCCCTGAACAATTATCGGCAAGCCGCAGAGGCAGCCGCCAAAGTGACGGAAATTGAGCCGAACCGGAAAGAGAACTGGCAAAAAGAAGGGAACCTCCGGCAGATGGAGGGCGATTATGAGAGTGCTCTGGCAAAGTACGATCGAGCCTTGAATTTGGATCCTAAATATGTTGATGCATTATACCGGAAGGCGCTCTCGAAAATGGCCCTGGGAAATAACAGCGAGGCTGTGAGCCTGTTAGATCAGGTCTTAACCCTGGACCCGAAACACAAAGCGGCCTACAATGTCCTGGGACTGATACTCGATGCGGAAGGCAAATATGCGTCGTCAAACGCCGCTTATGAAAATGCTTCCCGGATCGACCCCCTGTGGGCTTCGCCCAGGATCAATAATGTGCATAGCTTGCAGGCACTGGGGAAGATGGATGAGGCCATGAAAATATTTGTGACCATATAGGAAAAAGCCTTGAAGGTACTGACTTGAAATCAATTTCTATTTGCCTTTTAATTTGCATATTCATCACGAGCAGCTGTAGCTCCTGCCAGGATGCATCCATTTACTATGATAATCTGGCAGGCAAGCTGGTCTCAGCCAAAAACCTAAGCGAGGCCATGGACCTTTTCAATAAGTCATTGGATCAGAACTCATCAAACGTAAACGCCTGGATCCATAAAGGAAATGCTGAAAAAGCTTTGCGGGATTATAATGCCTCAATCCGGTCATTCAATCGAGCGACTATCCTGGACGGCAAAAGTGCTCCCGCCTGGACGGCGCTATCCGATGCATATTCGTTGGTCAAGGACTACGCCAACGCCACGGCGGCGGCAGCACAGCTTACCAGACTTGATCCCAAAAACAAGGCCAACTGGCTCAAGATAGGTACACTGAAACAGATGCAGGGAAATTTTGAAGATGCTAAATTGGACCTGGACAGAGCCATAGCAATAGATGCAAAATACAAGGATGCCCTTTACAGGAAAGCACTATCTGAGCTTTCCGCCAACAACACCAGTCAAGCCATTGAACTGCTTGATAAAGTCATAGTCATCGACGGCAAATACAAGCAGGCCTATAATGCCAAAGGCCAGATACTGGAAATGCAGGGCGATTATGAGGGAGCAATTGAGGCATATGATAGGGCTCTTCAGATAGATGCAAAGTGGTCGCTGGTCCTGACCAATAAAATGCACGCCTTGCTGGCGACGGGCAGACAAAAAGAGGCTGTGGATATTCTTTTGAGGATATAAGAATGGTCACTCTGAAGACGAACGGTATTCCTGGCTATGCATTGATCGTAATGCTCATCGTGCTCATAGCGCTCCTAATAGTTCTGGCCGGCCCGGCCGGGGGGCAGGTAGGGGGGAGAACGGGCACTGAAGAGTTGCTGAATAATCTTACCCACAAGGATGCCAAGATCAGAGGCGAGGCTGCCTGGGCTTTAGGAAAAAGCGGTGAATGGAGGGCGGTAGATCTATTGATAAAGGCTCTGGAGGACAACAACAGCAACGTTCGTGAGTGGGCGGCATTAGCCCTTGTGAAGATCGGCAGTCCCTCCATTGAGCCATTAACGGCGGCTTTGAAGAGCAAAAACGACTCAGTCAAGTGGCAAGCGGCTGCTGTACTGGGGCTGATAAACGATTCCAATGTCACAGAGGCGCTTTCCTATGCCCTGGAGAGCAATAACAGCACAGTTCGCTACTATGCAGCCGCAGCTCTGGGACAAATCAGAGACAACAGGACCCGAGATGCTCTTATTTCCGTATTGGGAGACGGCAATGAGACGGTCCGAAATGAGGCCGGATGGGCCTTGAGATCAGTGGAAGGAATAGGGGCAACTGAATTACTCATAAAGCTCTTGAAGGACGAAGACCCAAACAGGCGCATGGGAGCGGCGCAGGCGCTGGACCATCTGGTAGATGGGCAGGCTGCTCTGCCCTTAATAGAGGCCTTGCAAGATCGTGAGCCTGGTGTGCGGTCCGAGGCGGCAACTGCTCTGGGGCGGCGGGGCGACAATCAGGCTATAGTGCCATTGATTGGAATTCTGGCAGATCCTGAGGAGCGGGTTAGAAGGGATGCCATAAAAGCCTTGACGGCAATAGGCAGGCCGGCGACGGAATCATTGATTCTGGCTTTGCATGAATCGGACAATATCACCCGGGCGGGAGCGGCACAGGCGCTGGGACAAATAGGCGAGGAAAGAAGCATAGAGCCGCTGATTTGGGCCTTTAAGAATGGTGACCGCCCGGTACGACATGCGGCTGTTGCGGCGATTGCCGGGATAAATAAGAGCCTTGCCGTGTCGCCTCTTATACAAATTTTGGGCGACCAGAATCTGCAAAGCGATCTGAGAGCTGATGCGGCATGGGCGCTGGGGGAGATGGATGATCCTAGAGCTAAAGAGCCCTTGATCTTTGCCATGTCATACGACAAAGATAACAGCGTGCGAATGAGCGCCGCCCGGGCCATGAAGAAAGTCATGAGAACCATATTTAAATAATATAACATCAATTTGGAGGAATAGTAATGAAAATACTAGGCATATTGGTATGCATTTTTCTATTGAGTGCTATTTGCATGGCAGAAGAGACGGAATATTTTGACTGGAAAGGGTCCAAGCTTTATGCCACCAAGAATTACACGGATGCACTGATCTATTTCGAAAAGGCTCTCAGCCAGGATCCTGGCTACATTGACGCCTGGATTCATAAAGGAGACACCCAGAGAATTCTTAAAGACTTCAATGGCTCTATTGCATCCTACAATGCCGCCCTGCAGATAGACGGTAAGAAGGCAGTGGCCTGGTCGGGGATCACGGAAGCCTATACGGCCATGAAAGACCTAACCAATGCCTCGATTGCCGCAGCCAAGACCACAGAACTTGATAACAGTAAAGCAAATTGGCTCAGGGAAGGAAATCTGCTACAAACGCAGGAGATGTACCAAGAGGCTGTCACTAAGTTCGAAGGCGCCCTAACTGTAGATCCTATTTACAAGGATGCTTTATACAAAAAGGGAATCATGCTCATGGCCCTGAGCAACTTACCCGAGGCTGCGAAGCAATTCGATCAAGCTTTGCAGGCAGATCCCAATTTTAAGCAAGCCTATGTAGCCAAGGGAGTAATTCTGGAGGCTAATGGAAAGTATGTGGAGGCAGAGCAGGCTTACGACAAGGCTCTGGAAATAGATCCCGTTTATGCCCAGGCGCTAGCATATAAGATGCACGTCTTGCTGGTATTGAAGAAGCCGGATGAAGCTATGCAGATATTCGTGAAAATCTGAGAAGCCATAAACGGCATCCCCAGTCGGCCTTTAATCAGGCAAGACAGCAAAAGAGCAGGGATATGCGGGCTAATTCCTTTTTCTATTTTTTTTCGATGCCCTTGAAACCACAAAACCACGATCCTCTCCACCTGGGTATCCGTGGACCTTGAATTTCATCAGTCAAAAAACGGCGGCGCACCTGCGGTAGCAAGCTGCCGGGCATGCGAGGCGTTGCCCCATGAAAAATTGCAAAAAAATCGCAAACTACGTGAACTACCGCGCCCTGTTGGGCATGGCTTCCCACTTCATTGCCAAAACTTGCATCACAGACACGTGATGTAGAGGTTTTGACTCGATGGGCGCTACGGGCTGTTCCATCCCTGTGAGAAGTATGTTCCTGGAAGCATTGTAGTCTCGATTGCATGAGAATCCGCAATAATGGCACTCATGCACTCGAATAGACAAGTCTTTCTTCACAATGCATCCACAAGCGGAACACCGTTTTGTAGTGTTCCTGGGATCTACCTTTATCAGCTCTCGACCAGCACTTTGAGCCTTGTACGAAAGCATGAATATGAACTTAGACCAGGATGCATCATGAATGCTGCGATGCATACCACTATTATGGCCTTTCTCTTTTAGACCTTTGACATCAAGATCTTCAACACAAATGATATCAAAGTTATTGATATAGGTCCGAGATAACTTATGCAGGAAATCATCTCGTTGGCAATTGATTCTCTTATGCAGCTTAGCGATCTTATCCTTGATTGTTTTGCGATTATTTGAGCCCTTAGCAGCTCTGGCAAGTTTTCTTTGCAGCTTTGCCAGTTTATCCGCCGCGTGGTCTCCACATCTTGGATTCTCTATTTCATTACCTTCAGAATCAACCACGAAAGAAGTTAGACCTACATCCAGACCTATTGCTTCCTCCGTTTTCGGTAACGTTTGGGGTTCTTGATCTGTCTGGACTATGGCGAACCATCTCTTGCCTTCTCTCTTGATTATGACGGCTTTGACGCAACCTTCGATCTTTCGATAGATCTTGATCCGCATATCTCCGATCTTGGATAGATGCAATAGGCCGTGATCTTGATCGACCTTGAAACCAGATTGGTTGTAATTCAGGGTGTTGTACCAGCCATATCCCTTGAAGCGGATATGTCCGATCTTTCTACCATTCTTCTTTGATGCAAAGAGTCCTTTGATGTTAGACCAAAGAGTGTAATTCACCATCTGAAGAACTTTGGAGTAGACCAGATTCAGCTTCGGATTTATGAGCTTCAAAGAAGGAATCATGTTCTGAGTGTCATATGTTTTGAGCTTGATGCCCCTTTCTTTAGCAGCACTCAGGTCTTGAAGAAGCTGATTATAGAGCCATCTACAAGCATCCAAATTCTCCGCTAACTTCCACTGGGAAATTTTATCTGGGAAGATAGGATACTTATAGCTAATTATCAACGAACGCTTGCATGAAGGGATGATATTTATATCAAATGCATGCAGAGCGAAAGTAATTCAAGGGCAAAGGACTCCACTTTCATCCTGTGGCTGACGTTGTCAGCCACTTCCCCGGGCTTGCAGTCCGGGAGACCACCCTGAAGGATGGGGACTTACCGATGTTTCGACTTCTCGTCGAAACTCTCGCTGACCAGCGGTCAGCGAAATTCGTCCTTCGCAATCCTACAAGTAAATCATAATAGAAAGCAGGTGCAAGAAATACATGAATGAAGGAGAAAGCGTCAGGCTGAAGGTTTCCGAGGCCAATCAGGGCGATGTAGGAAAAGGCATAGTCAGGATTGGTGAGGATTTCCTGGAGAAAATAGGCGCGCGTCCCTTAGATATCGTGGAACTGTTAGGTTCAAGGCCAACGGCGGCTTTGGCTGTCAGTGCCTATTCCCAGGATCAGGGCATAGACATGATCAGGATGGACGGCCTGATCAGATCCAACGCCGGAACGAGCATAGGCCAGTATGTAGAGGTCAAAAAGGCGGTCTGGAACGAGGCCAAGCATGTAACCTTAGCTCCCGTCACGCAAGGGATGCAGATCTTTGCTCCAGGAGACGTCCTCACCAAGGTCTTCAATGGCCGGCCACTGACAAGAGGAGATGTCATCTCCACCACCAGCGTCCGAAAGCCGCCCACCGACTCCATGGGCCGGGAGACCATGTTCGAAGAGATATTCCGCGGCTTTTTGGGGGCTCAAGCCTTTGGCCTGGGCGAGATCAAGCTAAGAGTGATCTCCACCAGCCCGGGTGGAATTGTCAAGATCACGGAAGGAACCGATATTGAACTCTTGCCTCAGGCCGTGGAGACACCAGAGCGCTCTGTGCCATCTGTAGTTTACGAAGACGTTGGCGGCTTGAAGCCGGTAATAACCAAGGTCAGGGAGATGATTGAGCTCCCCCTCAAGCATCCCGAGCTCTTTGATCGCCTGGGAATTGATCCGCCCAAGGGCGTTCTCTTGCACGGACCGCCCGGCACAGGAAAGACCATGCTTGCCAAAGCTGTGGCCAATGAGAGCGAGGCCTACTTCATAAGCATCAACGGCCCGGAGATCATGTCCAAGTATTACGGTGAGAGCGAGAAGGCGCTGCGGGATTTGTTCGAAGAGGCGGAGAAGAACACCCCGGCCATCATCTTCCTGGATGAACTGGACTCCATCGCTCCCAAGAGAAGCGAAGTCACAGGCGAGGTGGAAAGGCGCGTTGTGGCTCAGCTCTTATCCCTCATGGACGGCCTGAAAGAGAGGAAGAACGTAATAGTAATCGGCTCCACCAACCGGCCTGAGGCGCTGGATATGGCCTTACGTCGACCGGGCAGATTCGACCGAGAAATTGAGCTTGGCGTTCCTGATATGGAAGGACGCATGGAAATCTTCCAGATACACACGCGCGGCATGCCCTTGCACGAGGATGTGGTCCTGGAGGACTTTGCCAAGAGAACCTACGGCTTTGTGGGCGCGGATATATCCGCTGTGGGCCGGGAGGCGGCCATGAATGCCCTGCGCCGCATCCTTCCTGAGATAGATCTGGAAGAGCCGACCATTCCCAAGGAGATTCTGGACCGGCTCATTGTGCAAAAGGATGACTTTGAGGCGGCCATGCGAGAGGTTTCCCCTTCCGCCATGCGAGAGATTTTGGTAGAGGTTCCAAATGTGAGCTGGGAGGACATTGGCGGCCTGGAAGATGTCAAGCAGCTTCTGGTGGAGGCAGTGGAGTGGCCGCTTAGAAACGCGGAGAGCTTCCGCCGCCTGGGCATTGATGCTCCCAAGGGAATTCTGCTCTACGGGCCGCCGGGCACAGGCAAGACCATGCTGGCCAAAGCCGTGGCCAATGAGAGCGAGGCCAACTTCATCACCGTCAAAGGATCTGCGCTCCTCTCCAAGTGGTATGGAGAGAGCGAGAAGAGAGTGGAAGAGATCTTCAAAAAAGCAAGGCAGGTGGCGCCTTCCATCATCTTCCTGGACGAGCTGGATGCGCTGGTGCCCAGGCGTGGCGGCGGTGGGGCAGGCGAGCCGCATGTCACAGAGCGCATTGTAAACCAGCTCTTAAGCGAGATGGACGGCCTGGAGGAGTTGCACGGAGTAGTAGTAATAGGAGCTACCAACCGGCCGGATATCATCGATCCGGCGCTGCTCCGGCCGGGACGTTTTGACGAGTTGATCCTGGCCCCTGTTCCCGACAGGGAGTCACGCCAAAAGATCTTCCAGGTGCACCTGAAAAAAGCACCTCTGTCGGATGATATCAACATCGACGAGCTGATCGATCTCACTGATCAGTACACAGGAGCCGATATCGCCGCAGTGGTGCGTAAAGCGGGGCGCCTGGCTCTGCGAGAAGATATGGCCGCAGAAAAGATCATTCAGAAGCATTTCCTGGCGGCAATCCAGGAGATTGGACCTTCCGTTACGCCCGACACCATGAAGTACTATTCCAAATTGGGAACGGAGCTACGTAAGAAGGCCTCTAGAGAGGTGGAGCGCGGGGAGATGTACGCCTGAGGGAGGCATCTCATATACAGAAAAGCGGGGAGGGAATAGACTGAAACTGCATATCATCAGGGGACCTGTTCTGTCGGGAAAGACCGATCATCTGGTCAAAGAGCTGGAGCAAGCTCACCGCGAGAATCCATTATCACACACATTTCTGGGGCCTTCCGGAGTATTTGTAAAGGAGTTCTCAGAGTGGTTCTCAAGACGCCTGAATTCATCTATCTCGAGGAGCAGTTTCCTGGTCATCGACCAGTTTGCTGATGAGGTCTACAGCCATGCTCACCCCGAAATGATATATGTAGATATGCACCTGCAGAAGGTGTTTATTGCCAATATTCTCGGATCGGCAACCCAAAAAGAGCTGGGACCCTTTTATCCGCTCAAAGATTCCCTGGGATTGGTAGGATTTGTCGCCGAGGCGGTGATAGAGGCCAAGGACGATGGAGAGGCTGCCCTTATGGCAAGGCTGGCCAACGATACCGCCCGCTCTCTTGTCCAATTTGCACTTGAGGAGCTTAAAGTCAGTTATGGGGCTAACCTCTTTGACACCTTTGATGCTTACTGCAATATTGACGCTGAGGAAATAAGAGATTATGTAGCGTCCCGCTTTGGCAAAAGGCTTTTTCTCGACGGGTTCACCAATCTCTCCTGGGCTCAGATGATCTTCCTTTCTAAAATCATTCCCATGTTTCATGAAACTTTCATGACCCTGGACCAGGGCCTTGCGGATGGAAAGAACTGGCCTAAATTCCAGGAATTGCTCGCTTCCCAATCTGTAGAGGTCCGAGAGGAGACGCTTACTTCCCAATCTGTAGAGGTCCGAGAGGAGACGCTTACTTCCTCCCCCTCCGCCCCAAAGTTAGCTCTACCGCTGGAACGGCTCTTGATGGACCAGGGCCCGCCTGCGAATCTGGAAGGCGAATTCATACAAATCGCCTGCCATAGCGACCCGGAGGCGGAATTGATACAGGTCTGCCGGGATATCAAGAGGCGAATCGTCGATGACGGCCAAAAGCCCGGCGAGATCGCCGTGGTTCTCAACAACTTCTCGGAACGAGCACGGGAGTTCTCCCGGAAGCTCCTGGAATATGGCATTCCTGTCCGGGTAAGCGGTGAAGAACCATTATCGAGCAGCATTGCCGTCCAGCTTCTGGTTCTGCCCTTGCGGGCCGCACTGGCCGGGTATCCCTCTCATCTGCTCATATCCATGCTGGATCACGGCCTATGTTCAGCAGCCACGGCAGATTTCGATCTTGACAATCTGGAAGGGTTAACTACTGGAGCCGGGCTGCATATGGGTCCTGGGCGAGCTTCTCTTAAAGATCGACGAGATGAGTGGCATTCAAAACTAGAGGAGCACCTTGCCGCCCTGAAAGAGCGACTGGAGACCCTTAAACAGGATGATTCGGTCTATGACAGCGACCTTTTGGTGCAGCAGTCCGAGATCCAGCTTTGCCAGGATTTGATGCAGAAATCAGAGCAGCTATTCCAATCCCTGGAGAGGATCGAGGCTGCCAGGGAGAGTCAAGCCGATCTCAAGTTTTATAAGGACGAGCTGGCATCCTGGATGGCTCCGCTCAAAGATCGTTTTCTCAATAACCCGGAGCTGGTGAGCGAGACCATGGCCTTGGGCAGGTTTGAGCATATATTTGGCCAGCTGGAGGTTATGGTCAGTACCATTGGCAAGCGAGTATTGACACTGGCAAAGTTCATGGCTTTCCTGGAGATATTGCTGAGCAGCGAAGAATTTAGGCCATCACCTCCTCTAGCCAATACGGTGGAGATCTTATCCCTCCATTCGGCTCGATTTAAACACCGGCGCTTGAAGTACATAGTGAATTTCAACGATGATATCTTTCCGGCACGCCGGGCAAATCCGCTTTATTCGCTGGAAGATCTGCCTTTTAGAGAGCCGGGTTACTACAAGATCAAGGAACGGGAGCAAAGAGTTGCCCTCTATTCTTGCCTTTGTGCCTCTTCCGAGGTCATGATAACCTATCCTGTGGCCTCACGCGAAGGAGAGCCAATGGTACCGTCCCTCTGGCTGGATGGCTGGAGCTTCGATAAGGCCGGTTCCCGGGAGAAATTGGCCTCGCCCATGAGTGCAGGAGAACTGAAGAATGAATTTGCATACCGTCTGGCAAATCAGGCAGATACAATCATACCGGATGATGTTTTAGAGTTGCTTCTTCCCCTCAAAATATATGCAGATTCAAAATTCTCCTGGAAGATCGGAGAAAGAGCAGTTGTAGATTCCCTGGCTGGTAGGAAGTTTAGCTACACGAAGCTTTCTGAATTCAAGAGCTGCCCCTTCAAGTTCTTCCTGCGTCGTATCATGAGATTGGAGGAGCAGTCTGATGATCTCTATGCCCTGTCTCCCCTCGAGCTGGGAAGCTGCTATCATGCAGTGCTCAAGAACCTCTACGATCTGAAGCAAGAGGGAATGGATTTGGATGAGGCCAACAAAAGTGGTAGAGTTAGACATGAGGTAGAAGCAATAACCCAGAGATTCCTGGCCGCCAACAAAATCCGGTCCTTGCCCGCGGTGAGAGAGGCCATGATAAATGGGGCCACAGCAAGAGTGCAGACTTATCTGGAATTCGAACTTTTTACGCCCGAGAAGGCCTTCATCGGAGAGAGAACCCTGACCGAGATACCGTTTAGCATTCAACTGGCAAAAATGGCTGATATTGTATGCAAAAGCGCCCAGAAGTACACAGATATGGTCTTCCTGGGGAGAATCGACCGGATCGATCTTAACGTAACCGAGGCGGGAAAAGGCAAAGGCAAGAAGATCTATGATATGGTTCTCTCCGATTACAAATCCAGCTCTGCCGGAGATTGGGACCAGCTTAAGCTCTATACCCTGGCGCTGCTTTCCCTGGACCATGAAGCTCTTCCCAAGAATCCGGCTCTCATGAGGTCCTTTTTCCGAATAATAAAAGGTGGCAGTATCTCTCTGAAACTGGATGCTTTTCCAGAGGAAGGCCGGATGGAGATGCACGGCCAGGGAAAGAAGATCTTAACGTTTTCGGATATCGATACAGAGTTATTGGCTACCCTGGACGGCATCTTTGAAGCAAGGCAATTTCTGCCCGGAGCAATGGATGGGAAAGCCAATAATTGCTATTTCTGCGGCTTCAAGCAGAATTGCGAGCCCCTCCAGGATCTTCGAGGTGGTTCCTAATGATCGATATGGATACGAACGATATGGATCGGTTCATATCTGCCAGCGCTGGAACCGGCAAGACCCATACCATCTCAAAAACCTATGTGGATCTTTTTGAGCAGGCCCTTCAGAACGAAGAGCCGCTGAGTGTTGCCAACGTAGTAGCCATAACCTTCACCAGAAAGGCAGCCTCTGAGCTTAAAAACCGAATTCTGGAAATGATCCGGTCCAGGGACGATGATTTGGCCTGGCAGAAGTTCAGATCCACCATGGCCTTTGCCTGGATAAGCACCATTGACTCCTTCGCTCAAAGAATTCTCTCGGAGGTGGGCATCTATGCAAAAGTCAATCCAGATCTAAAGATTGGTTCTGCATCGATTATGGGCGATATTCTGAAGCGATGTATAGCCAGGCTATACTTCGAGCAGGAGGATTTGCTAAGGCCGTTGCTGGAATTCTATACGCTCGATGGAATTACAGATGCCCTATCCGAGGCGGTTTTAGAGAAAAGGTATGCAATGTTGAACTGCCGACCGGCAAATAAGGCGGAAGCCAACTTAGCTCTTCATAGCGATCCTGATCAAGCGGAACGTCTCGTCATGGCCTCGGACGCTTTCAAGAAGCTCTTCGATATGGTTTATGGATCGTTCCTGGAAGGGCTGCAAGAAGAGAACCTCACCGATTTCACCGGCGTTCTCATCACTCTCAAAGATATTCTGTCCTCAGCAAAATTTGCCTGGGTTCGTGAGAAATACCGCGAGCAGTTTTCGTATATCATAGTAGATGAATTTCAGGATACCGATTCTCTGCAAAAAGAGATATTGGACCTGCTAAAGACCGATAACAATCATTTCATTTATGTGGGCGATGCCAAGCAGTCCATTTACCGGTTCAGAGGGGCTGAGGTGGAGGTATTTTCCCAGGCCAGAGCGCAGATCATTGCCAGGAAGGGAGATGTGCAACATCTGGAAAGAAACTACCGCTCCCATCCCGATATTCTGGAATTTTGCAATGCCTTCTATCCCATTATCTTCGATGGCTCGGATCATCCTTATTCAGAAGCCTACGAGCCGGTAAAATCGTTGCCTGTAGTTGGAGAGACGGGCGAGAGGCCGAGAGTGAAGGTTCTCTTTGATCCAGAAGATGAGGCTGAAGCTGCGGCAAGGTATATTCGCAGCGTTGTCGGACAAGAATTCGACTTCCTAAAGAGAATAAATGATACAGATGGCGTTAAACTGGTCGCTATTAGAAGGCCGATTGAGTTTAGGGATATAACCATTCTCCTCAGAAAAATTAAGCCTGATACCGGCAAGGAATACATGCAGGCGCTTTCCCGGCATGGCATACCTTATTACACGGTTGGAGAGGCTGGATTCTTCGAAATACCGGAGATTGCAGGTATTCTGGCTACTCTCAAAGTATTATCCAATCCGGGAGACGAACTGGCCTTGACCATCGCCCTGATGTCGCCTGTGGTAGGCCTGGATATCAACGAGATGGCCACTCTCAAGTACAGAGCAAAGACGAGCAAAAAGCGTATGCATGAGATTCTTGATCAACTCTCGCAGACGGATATAGCATCAGGCAGAAGGGAACGCCTCAAGATGTTTCATCAAGCTCTTGGGAAATATCTCCCCATTAGAACTCTGATCCGGCCAAGTGAGCTGGCCGAGAAGCTCGTGGAAGATTTGAATTATGCCGCATTTCTTGCCACAAAAGACCGCACAGGCCGAAAGACTGCTAACCTTCGTAAGTTCATAATAACGGCCAAGAGACTGGACGAGGCCGGAGTATCCTTGCCGGAACTTATCAGGATGCTCAATAAAGTTGGGCTGGATGACGAGGAGCAGGCCTCCATTGAAAGCGAGAGGACGAATGCCGTCAAGATCATGACTGTGCATAAAGCCAAGGGACTGGAGTTTCCAATTGTGATTGTGGGAGACACCCCCTGGAACCAAAAAGCCTCAAAAGAATCTCTGCTCTTCAACAAAGATAAAGACGGAATATGCTTCACCCTCAATTGTGAGGATGACGATGAATCGACAGAGACATTTCTCAGCAAATTAATTGCAGAGGAGCAGGATAGAGATCTTGAAGAGGAGAAGCGATCGCTCTATGTAGCTACCACTCGCGCCTCGGATATGTTGATCCTGACTTTCTCAGGCAAGAAAGGCAGAAACTCCCAGCCCTGGAAAGACATGATCCTTGGCAACATGATTGAGATCGATGAGGCTGGTGCAGGTGCAGGTGAAAGTGCAAGTGCAAGCGCAAAGCCGGCTCCCGGGTTTGAGCATCTAATTGAGACAATCACTGCGCCTGTTGAGACGCTTACACCCATATCTGCCACTTCACAAAATGCTCGTCTGGAGACCAGATACATTGGACCTGTAACCTCTGAGACCTTCAAAGAGTACGTCTCGCCTACAGCTATCAATGAAGTTTCGCTGCCTGGTTGGAGGCATGATCTCGAAGACGATGAGGCGGCTATGGATGTTGATAGAGATAAGAGCCAGGTGCTGGGACTTTTTGCCCATAAGATAATGGAGGCGGTGGGGAAGGGATGCAAACTGGAAGAGGTTCTCTGTAGCGAAAAACTCATTGCATCAGATTCTAAGGTCGAAGAGGTTTGCCGGTACTTGAGCCGGCTGAAAGATCATCCCCTGGTGAAAGAGATGGAAGCTGCCCCGGAGTCCCGGAGCGAGTACCAGATCATCAGGCCCTTTGGCAGATATATTCTATCCGGCTGGCTGGATAAAGTGATCAAGACCGCCGGGGGATGGAAGGTCCTGGATTTCAAGTTCTCTTCGTCAGAAAGGCATAGCGAGGCCTATGAGTTCCAGATGAAATTTTATCTTTATCTGGCCAGGGAGATCTTTTCGCCATTGCTGGGGGCCGAGCTGTTTTACCTGAAGGATGGGGTCTCTGTGAAAGTACAATTAAATGACGAGGCAGTCCGCGACTTCGAGAATGATTTGATCAGGAGGATAGAAAGGTATCAAAAGGCGATCAGTCAGATATAGTGATTGAGATTGCTATAGACATAATTATTACTGATAAACTTAAATACAAGCTTCTGAGAAAGATTACAAGAGATTAAAGCCTTGGAGCGAATGCTGTGCGCGAATATCCCTTTAAGCAAGCGATACAGAGGGAGGTTGAAAGACCATGTTTCAATCTTTTAAAAGAGCGATAATATTTTCAATTTTATTGGCAATATTGTCGTCGATATCAGATGCGTCTCCATCCATCGATGATCTCAGAGTGCAGGTTCCGAGCAAGCTTGATCTTGCGGACCCCTACATAGCCGATACTGCAATGACCATCGCCGCTGACTACCCCGGTGAATACAATATCAATCAGATGGCAGCCATCTACAATGCCATGGCTGGGGGCGGATGGTTCTACTACTCCGAGGCCGACGGCACAGACTACTTCCAGAGTGCCAACATGACCCTTCAGCGAGGCAAGATCAGCAGCACGATCGGTAGGGGCGACTGCGACGACTTCGCTATACTCATGGCTTCCTTAATTGAGTCCTTGGGCGGCTCTTGCAGGATCACTTTTGCCTACGATATTCAGAAAAAACTTGGACATGCCTATGCCGAGGTCTACCTGGGACAGATCGGCGACCCGGAAGTGGACCAGATACTTTCCTGGCTAAAGGAGCAATACAGCAAAACCTATCTTCAGGGAATAAACATGACCGCAGATGAGGTTTGGCTGAACCTGGACTGGGGAGATGATCCTAAGAAAGCATCCTATCCTGGAGGTCCTAATTTTGGAAATCTTAGCCAAAAATTCATTAGCAAGGTCATAAGAGAGCCGGATCACAGGACAACTCCCAAGATCGTGCCCCTGATCGACAGCATGGAGAGCACAGCAGGTTGGGAATTGGTTAAGGATGAGAAGGGCTCTTCGTTGAACCTGAGCACTATTCCCGGAAAGAAGGGAAATGCTACCCAGATCGCCTATGATATAAAGGAGGGCGGATTCGTGGGGATCTCCAGGGAGATAAATCCTGCGATCCTGGCGCAGGCAAACGGCATCAATTTCTCCTGCTTTGTCTCTGGTAACCAGAACACCATACAGCTAAGGCTCATTTGCGACGATGGCATCGTATTTGGAGCATCATGGAATGTAGCAAAGAAGGAGATCTGGGAAAGCTACAGTGCACTCTACAGCAAACTGCGCTGCCTATCTTCCGGCTGCAATAAAAGCAATGAGTTCAATGTTAGCGAAGCTCGAAGGCTGGAGTTCAGAATATCAGGCGACCTGACAACCGGGGACGAGCTTGGCCCGGGCGCAGTCATCCTTGATCAGGTTCAGGGAACGATGGCCGTTCCCGTAGGTTCGCCTTGGGCACGGGCGGAAGCGGAGAGGGAAGCATCCATGGCTAAGGATCTAGCGGCTCAATCTGAGCGGGCTCTAAGCAGTCCTGCCGGATTGATTGAGAGCGTTCAGCTCGCCGTTGAGTCGCTGAGCCATAATGTGACCTTTGACGGAGACCTGGCCCTTCGGCGCGGACTGGCATTGTTGCCTCGCCCAGTTGCCGAGATAAGACATAACGATAGGGTTTGGTCAGTGGCCTTCAGCCCAGAAGGGAAAAGGCTGGCTACGGGATGCGCGGATGGAACGGCAATGGTCTGGGACGCATTTTCTGGAAAAAAGCTGCTAAATAGTCCGCTAAAGCATAATGGTATCGTATACTCTGTAGCCTTCAGCCCAGACGGAAAATGGCTCGCTACAGGAAGCGATGACAGTACTGCCCGTATTTGGGATATTCAGACCGGCCAGGAGATAAAAAGACTGGAGCATAATCGGGGAGTGTTGTCAGTAGACTTTAGCCCTGATGGGAAAAGGCTGGCTACGGGAAGTAAGGATGGTATTGCAATGGTTTGGAATGCATCTTCTGGAGAGAGACTACTTCTTTATCCGTTAATGCATCACGGAATGGTGTACTCAGTAGCCTTCAGCCAGGACGGGACAAGGCTGGCTACGGGAAGTGAGGATCGTACCGCTAAGGTTTGGGATGCATCTACTGGAGCCTTGTTGCTAGGGGTGAATCATCCAGATCAAGTGCATTCCGTAGACTTCAATCCAAATGGAACCTGGCTGGTTACAGGATCTAGGGACGGCAAAGCCAGGATCTGGAATGGATCTACCGGAAAGGAGCTATTCAGCTTAGATCATTGCACCAATGTGGTATATTCTGTAGCATTCAGCCCGGATGGGAAGAAGCTGGCAACAGCAAGTCGTGACAAAACAGCTAAGGTCTGGGATTTATCTACAGGAAATGTGCAGGCTCGCATGGGACATGAAGATCTGATATGGGCAATATCCTTCAGTCCTGATGGAGAAAGGCTGGCTACGGCAAGCTTTGATGGTACATCCAGGGTCTGGGATGTAGCTACAAGAGAGCTGGCTTGCGTGAAATTTGAGGATGATGTGCAGGCTCTAGTCGTCAGTCCGGATGGAACCAAGATGGCGGCAGGAAGTGAGGATAAAACCGCCATGGTCTGGAATTTATCCGCCAGAAAGGCACAGTTCTACCTTCCAAAGCAAGATAGCGGGGTGATTTCAATCGCCTTCAGTCCGGATGGTAAAAAGCTGGCCATGGGAACACGTGGTGGGAACGCCACGGTTTGGGATGCATCTAGCGGAAGCATCATATTTGATCTGCCGGGACACAAGGGAACTGTTTACTCGGTGGCCTTCAGCCCGGATGGGACTAGGATCGCAACGGCATGTGAGGATCATAATGCAAGAGTCTGGAATGCATCTACTGGAAAACTTCTGCTTAATTTGTCGGGGCACAACGCCAGTGTTACCAAAGTGGCTTTCAGTCCTGACGGGACTAAGATCGCTACTGCAAGTGAGGATTATACAGCCAGGATCTGGGATGCATCTACCGGAGAACTTCTGTTGCATCCGTTAGAGCATGCATTTTATGTATTTTCTATAGCGTTCAGCCCAGATGGGGAAAAGCTAGCCACGGGAAGCAATAATGCCGAAATATGGGATTTATCTAACGGAGATGGTCTTCCCCTCAATAATGGCGGCTACAGGGTGAATTCTGTGGCCTTCAGCCCGGACGGAAGGAAGCTGGCCACGGCAAGTTACGACAATTTAGCCTGGATTTGGGACGTATCCACCGGAGAAGATCTGCTTAAGATAAGTCTCGGTTCGTATGGGTACGCTGTGGCCTTCAGCCCGGATGGAACCATGCTGGCGACGGGAAGTCGAACAGGATGTCCGGAGGGAACGGAGGCCAGGATCTGGGATGTGCAGACCGGGCAGGAGATGCAACGCCTGGGGCATGACGATGATGTTGTCTTGGTAACCTTTAGTCCTGATGGAGAAAAACTGATCACAGCAAGCCTTGATGGAACAGCCAGAGCCTGGTACATTCAAACTGAGGACCTTGTCTGCGAAGCATGTCGCCGTCTGACACTCAACTTGACCTCTGCGGATTGGTGGGATCAATACTGCGGAGACTGTCCGGCGGGGCGTTTATGAGCCCTTGCCGGGATTGTAGCTCAAAGAAAGCAGGAGGGGCATGTCTCAATTACAAGGCTTGTTACAGCAAGCTCTGATAAATCTGCCAGGCTATGGGATGCACATAAGCTCTAACGTCATGGCATAGCAAGATATCACACTTACTTTTTAAATTGAAGTATATAATTCGAGCCTAATTGAAAACGAAAGATACTTATTTGAGACGATGAATATTTAGGAACATGTTCGCCCAGAAATCCTGGTTGTATAATTCCTATGGTAAAATACCCCTGATTCTTTCTTCTTTATTAATTATATTATTAGCATTCGAGTTAGTGGATGCTGAAGTGGTCACAGTATGCCAGGATGGCTGCGACTACAGCACCATCGGTTTGGGAATCTATCATGCCCAGCCGGGCGATATAGTAGAGGTGCAAAGTGGAGTATATATTGAGAACATCGTCGCGAATAAGCCCATGGTCGTGCGGGGCGTTGACACTGGCTCAGGAAGGCCAATGGTGAATGGGAACTATAACGAAAGCGGATTTATTATTGAAGCGGATGGAGTGACCCTGGAAGGATTTGAAATCAATAACTCTCAGGGGAGTTATTTTGATCTCTGGGCAGGGATCAGGGTAGAGTCGGATAATAACATCATAGCTAATAATACAATTTACGCCAGCGAAAACGGAATTCTTATCAACAGCTCAGGCCAGAACGTCCTCGAGAACAATGTGCTCGCCGACAATAAGTATGGAATAAAGCTTGACGCCTCCTGCAATAACAGCATCCTGAACAATACGCTTCGCGAGAATAGATTCGGAATCCTATTCATGGGTTCAAAGAACAATGAGCTGAAAGGAAATGAGGTTTCTTCAAGTGACAGCATTGGAATTAAGCTTGATGCTTCCCTGGATAATATTCTAAGGGACAACCGAATGCAGAACAATAACTACAACTTTGCAGCCAGCGGCAGGAATGACATCGACATAAGTAACCTTGTGAACTCCAGGTCTGTCTATTACCTGGTGGGTCTATACAACCTGGTTCTGGACGCTTCCTCTGCGGCAGGGGTTGTTTGCTGCATTAATTGCAGGAATATGACCTTTAAGGACCTGGACTTGAATGGCAATCTCAATGGAATATTTCTATTGAACACCAGCCAATCCACTATAAAAAACTGCAGCATAACGGGCAGCGAGTGCGGCATCAAGCTGGAAAGCTCAGTTAAGAATGCTCTCCTGAACAATACCGCTTTCAATAACACCCTCGGAATCTCTCTGGTAAATTCCACCAATGATTTGATTTCCGGGAATAGTCTTCAAGAGAATAATCAGGCCGGTCTAAACCTGGAGCTTTCTCGCGAAGATAATATCAGGGGCAACCTCTTTAGCAAAAATATGCAAGGAATGATCATAAAAGAATCTGATAATAACCTCATCAAAGGAAACAATTTAAGCGATAATTTGGGAAAAGGCATCTTCCTCTTTAAATCTCTAGGAAATAATATATCGAGGAACAGAATCAATGGGAATAATATCGGAATGGAATTGGAAAAAGCCTGGAAGACAAGAGTATCTGGCAATGAGATAATTGAAAATAAAAAAGGAATGATACTCAAATGCGGCATCAACAACGATCTCTCCGCCAACAACATCACCAACAATCTCCTGGGTCTCTCTCTGGATAGATCCGGAAACAACACCGTTAACAATTCTCTGCATAACAACATCAAGGATGAAGAAGAACTGCCGCCCTGTTCCCAGACCACTGCAATATCCGGGCCCAGTTCATCCGGCATTGAGGTAATAATCAAATCCGATCCAGAGGGTGCTGAAGCAAGGCTTGATAAGGAATACATAGGAGATACCCATAACCCTATTACAGTTTACCTAAGGAGAGGAGATTACTCCCTTAAATTAGAGCTGGAGGGCTACTATACCAATTCCTCAATCATCAGCATTCCTGGATCAAAAAATGTGATGATTGAGCTTACCAAGAAGGAGATTTGAAACGTTCGAGGTGTTCCAATGGCCGAAGACTGTAGTTGGACTTGGATGGAAAGTGCACTTAGAAAAATTCCCGTCCCAGTTCCGGTTATCTCGTTGTTAATTGGAACGATGATACTTTTATTATATTGGCTCTTTAGCAGATATGTCGTTTTCTTTGAATGGAATAAGATGCATCAACTCTCATCAGTAGCAGTAAGCACTCTAATTGCATATCAGATAGCTGGAGTATTCTACCTAATGGTATATATGAAAAAGAACTTCAGATTGCTTGATCTATTTTATGCTTCCTCGGAATTCAGCTTTTGTAAAATTCTTGAAGACAAATTTAGAACGTCATATTTATACTATTTATTAATTGTATATATTATTGCACCAATTTTTTTAATAAACGGACTGAGTACTCAATATTTTTGCGATGAAAGAGGAAGTAATTTAGGCAGATTATTAGATGTTTATAATGATATACTTATATTTATTGTTCTCTTTCTTTTAGCAACAATTCTTTGGATCATTCTAAATATGGCTTGGTCCCTGAGAGAGGCCGGAAAAAAGCTTGAGCGATCTTCTGTAACGAGGGATGTACTTAATTCAGATTTGAAACTGAAATCCCTTAAGAGCTTTATTCTAAAGGTATTGATCTATTATTTCATTTGTATATCTCTCGCAATTACAACCTATTATACGCCAATTGGTCTTTCAGTTTACGAAACCATATTCTTTATTATATTGCTCATGATTGGAGCGGCCTTCTTTTTTGCCGGTTTAGATGCAATTCAGGCCATGATAAGCAGCCAGATCGAGAAAGAATTGGAACCGATAAATATGAGGATAATGGAACAGATACAGAGGGTCGAAGCTCTAGCATCGCAGAAAGACTATATCTCCAAAGGCGAAGAGATCAATTCGATCACCTCAATGCTTGAAATCATGCAAAAACAAAGGGCTGAATTACTATCGATAAGAATTTATGATCTCCGAAGCATTGGTACTTTTATTACTGCTACAATTTTGCCAATCATGGCTCTGATAAATGGAATACCCTGGAAAGAGATAATGAACTCTAAACCGTAGATGTTAATTATCTCTTGTCTCGATCATTCACTCAACAATGGCCTTTAGCAGCGCTTCTCTGGCATCCAGGTAGAATTGAATATTAATTTTTGTCGCCATATCGTCAGAAAGATCAACAAGTTGGCGGCGGCAGGTTACGGGCATGAGCAGGGCGGTCGCTCCTTTTTCCACGGCGATTTCCGCGATCATTACCGGGTTATGGATGGGTTCGATTGATCCTCCAAGTGCGATTTCGCCGACTATGATTAAGCCGCCACGAATGCTCTTCTTGAGCAATGAAGTGCATAGTGCGACCAGGCCCGCAACGCCCAGCTTTGCTCCTGATTTCGAGGCATCAAAAGCCCTTAGCTGGATGGTAAATTCATGATGTCTCGGGTCTTTGTCACCCACTAACTGGGTAGATCTGGCATAAAGATTCTGTTCGGCATAGCTCATGCTTTCCCGGAATGCGGGAGGCACCGGTTTGTTGAGTATTTTTACTCCGGACCCAGGACCCTCGCTAACTTCAATGCGATACAATCCAGCATGCTCTTCCATTCCACCCGGGCTGATGGTCCAGACCTGTCCCGGCTCCATTGGATCGCTTCCAATGCTGTTTTCGCTCTGCAATTCCGGGGTGGAGACAAACTTCTCGATGCCGTCCGCTCCCAGGACATAGCTGAAATGAGTATTGCGAAACTCTGCGGCACCTATCCGCTTCTGCTGCTCTTTGACTCTCCTTCGAGCTTCCATGGCAATACGTAAAGCCCATTCCAGGTCTTCATCCGGGACGGCTGACTCGCTTCCTGGATAGAGGAGCTTTAAGAGACCACTGACCGTTTTGTTCACCGCATTGATATCCCGGCCACTCAGAGCACCGCCAAAGAACACCCTATTCTGAAGTGAGGAGACTCGGCTTTGATTGCGCAGTTGGGTCCAGCATTCGGATAGAAAATCGCTGACCAGGCCGAAATGATCGGTTAAATATTCCTTGCCGATCTTGGGTACATCCCAGCCGGGAAGAAAAGCATGAATGCGGTCCATGAAAGCCGTGTCGTCTCGCATCTCTTTGGGCATGGGGCCGAAGAGGTGGCCGATGCGCTGCTGATGTTCGACATCAACTTCAAAGTTGCCGACCAGCACCAGGCTGCCGTCCGCCCGGATGCTCTCCTTGCCGCGGCTGAATTCGCCTGATTCCATGTAGCCTTTCATTATGTTGATGCCGTCTTTCTGATCAAAGGAGATTCCAGAGACCTCATCGAAACAAACGACATCGTACAGGCAAACCAGGCCGCGTTGACCCGTCGAATTATTGACAAACATCTTGGCAACGGTAGCTTTGCCGCCCGAGATCAGGTGAGCATAGGGGGATATTTGCTGGAAAAGGTGGCTCTTTCCTGTGCCACGGGGCCCCAATTCCACGAGATTGTAGTTCCTTTCCACGAGCGGCACCATGCGCAGCAAGAGCGCATTTTTAGCCCGCTCAGACATAGATGCCGGCTCAATGCCGATGCTGCGCAGCAAAAAGGCCTTCCATTCCTCGGTGGTGAAACTTTTTCTGGCTCTTACCAGGACATCCAGCACGTCCCTTTTTGAGAGCTGGATCTCTCGGAGGCTGTCCACCCCGAATGGTCGCCCGCGGCTCTCCTGAGCAATGGCTGCATCATACTTGAGGGTAATTTCCGCGTAAAAACCGCCGGTCAGCATGCGCTCGTGCTCTTTGACCAGTTCCGGGGTAATCCTGACATCTGCCAGCTGGAGGCTGGGCAGGGTAGCTAAATATGAATCGGTTTTGGCATCCAGGCGGGCGGTGATGATATCAATGATCTTGACCTCGCCGTTTTCCCTGGCCCGAGCCTTGAATAATTCTTCTTCTCCAGCCTTGACGGCACGCGATTTCAACTGGCGTTCGACGACTTGCAGACCCTCCTCTATTTCATCATCATCAACGCTGGCGCAGTAACGCCCCAGGAGAAATTCAACGACGTAAGTAGGTACGGGAAATTGGCGGCTGAAGGTTCTGACCAGGTCTTTGCGGACGAGATAACCATCCAGCGAGGTGGCTGCAAGCTGATCCAGTTGATCAAGTTCATTCATTGAAATACTCCCATTGAATACATCTATTTACTGCCTTTGCCAATTACTGTATCTTGCATAGCTACTAACTTGCCTTTTGCATCGAGGAGAACTATGGCAGCGCCGGTTCCCTCAAGCTCTTCTTTTTCGACAACCACTGAGGCGGTCCCGTTGTCTTTTATAAGCTTTGTTCCCACGACTTTGCTTGACGCCGCATTGCCCGGCTGGGAACGGACATCAAGCGTCAGACCCTGAAAGCTACCCTCCAGGGCAACGGTACACCGCAGCCCCTTCCATACTGCATCGGTGATCTCGACGCCAGCAGTTTTCTCCGTAGCGTCTCCTGCTCTGACATTAAGCTCGATAGTCAGGCATTCTTGAAGGCTCAGGCCGCCGTGATCGTATTCCGTTCCTTCCCGAAAGCAACTGATGCCGTCAGCCAGTGCGAAATGCCTCTCAGGATTCCAGTACCAGGGATACAGCCGTTCCTCAGTTGCCGGCCCTGGCTTTAGCACAGCACAGCGGCCCCATTTATTCTCGGTGAGCACTGAGGGGAGATATGTTTTGGGAAGGCCGCCGGGAAGAAGAAGCCAGCCGTGGTCGGTTACTATGCGAACATTCTTCCAGCCGGCGGCCAAGAGCTGCACCACTTTATCCTGGATCTCGCCAAGAATGCTCTCCAGATGAAAGGCGAGTTTCCAGCCTCGATTGTGTCCTTCGGAATCTATATTGGTGTTGCCAAACTCGCACCAGGAGTTGCCTTTTCCCGTGCCGTTCGATGAGCGATCAAGGACTTCCCATCCGGCCTCCTTCAAAAGCCTTTTCAGATGATAGCCGCCCCTTAGCGATTGGCCGGACGCTGCTACGCCTGGCTCAAAATCGGTATTGGAATTAAGGTCGGCATCAACGCCCTTTATCTTATCTCGAACGGGTGAAACCGCGGGCTTGCCCGTTGCTGTGACGGTAGGCAATGCCGCCCAGGTTATCCTCTCATCAATCCGGTATCCTTTTTGGGCGAGCAGCTCTGCCAGCCGTTTCGCCGCATCAAAGCGCAGGCCGTCCACAAAAAGCAGGCACTCTCCTTCGGTATAGGATGGGGATTTTTGGGTGGATGAATTGCCGCCGGGATAGCCGGACTCGCTTACGGCTTTTTGCAGGTGTCTGGCCGACTCCTCGGCCCAGGGGAGGTAGGTATTTCTGATGGCTATTTTCACCGCTTCAAAATCCTCCGGTCTCTTCACATAGGCAAGGGCGCGCAGGAGGGCATCGTCCGCCCTCCAGCCAGAGGCGGCGTAGCCGGCCATCAGGTCGTCAATCGTTCCCGCGGCCAGAGAATTACCGGTGAGGCGGGCGAGAATGGAGAGGTGCTCCAGAGCCTGGGCAAGCGGAGCTTCCCCGATCTGTGCCCAGATGAGGGCTCGTCTTGTTGCATGCTGCTTTTCCAGTTCCTCTATCTTTTTCCTGGCCACATGGGAGGGAAGGCTGCCCAAAAGGACAAGGTCCTGGCGAAGTTTGCCTTCCTGCTCTTCATTCCACTGGGGCCAGCCTTCCAGAGAGCTGTCTCCGCTGCTGTGCCAGTAGATGGTATCCGCGGGCGGTTTACATTTGCGGATTTGGAGTGGGATATTGGGATAGAGACGGGGGGCCTCGCAAAACCGCTCCCAGACCGACTTCCAGGGCCCGGCGGCATGAGAGGCCAGCTTGGCCGCTCCGGCGAGGATGCCTTCTTCGGCAGGATGGAAGGCAAACTGGGATTTGCAGACCTCCACAAAGGCTTGCCATTCATTCTCGCCCCGGCTTTCTCGAAAGGCGTCCTCTGAGTTGAGCCATTGCAGGAGGTTTCGCTGGGAATCCCCCGTGAGCAGGGTGTTAAAAAAGTCTTTATCCAGCCGTTTTCCCCTTAGCTGTTCAATATTTTCATCGAGAAGGCGGTAGAGGGCCAACTGCATGGCGTTCTTGGTCTCAGTATCTTTGGCCGCATCCAGGCCCAGGCCTCCCTGATCGGATTTGAGGAACATGAATACCGTCCAGTCGTTGGCATTGATCTGAGACCAGAAAGCTCCCCGGTATTGCAGCTCGGCCAGCGGCTTGATGTCATCCGGGCTGCTATCAAGCATTCTGACGTCCTGGCGGCTGAGGCCGGGCAGATAGATGATAGCTGGCCTGCCGGCCGGGAGTTTCACATCCTCAATCTTGCGGGCCAGCAGGCAGCGAAGCCAGATGGCCGGACCGGTGCGCTTCTCAGGCCGGTAGTTGCCGTGGATTACCAGCTCCGGCATCTCCTCTTGCAAACGGGGAATCACTGCCTCCCACTGGCGGTTGTAGTCCGGCCAGAGAATGCAGGCGGGGGCGACCTGGGCTTCAGAGTTGTACCTGGCTGCAGAGTGTATCGATTGGATGAGTAATTCTATGATTTTTGTCATCTTCTTTGGTCCACCATTCGTTCTCTTTTTGCGTTGTCTCGTCTAAATAGTAGTCTAAATCAAATCTATTTAGACGTGTTTAGACTAGTGTTAAATCGCATTGCAGCTCGGTATTTACTGGATTTCGGGCATCATATTCAGACCATTATCACTGGTCTAACTCGGAGATTTATAACGCGTTTTAGACAATATCCATTTAGATCTGGTACCTCTTCCTTGAGCCTTGATTGCACCATCGGTGCGCATTTCCTGGAGCAAACAGCTTTTCTTTTGAATCATGTTCCAATCCTCCGTTTTGTCTAAACATGGTCTAAATTCAGTTTATATTTTAGACGTTTTAGACCAAAGCAAATGCGTTTTCTGCTAGTTATTTCCGAGATTTCAGGCGTAATATTTAGGTCACTTTTTTCGTCTAACTTGAAGATTTATGACTCAGGTTTAGACGATAACCAGACTGATCTTCGCCCTGCTCTGTGCGCCTTGATTGAACCCTCTGAGCGCATTTCCTGGAGCAAGTTCCTTATGTGCGACTCCTTTTGATCTCCATATCTTTGAACTCGATCCACTCCGTCCCGGCAGGGAGGGCCATCTTCTACGTTTTTCCAGGTTTAAGTCATTAGTTGTTCAATCCAGATGTTCTAGTTTTTCGATAAGATCCCCACGCCGGAATGTGGCAGATAGCTGCTGAAGCGAAACATCCGATTCGCCGTACAGCATTTTCAGTGCTTTCTCCACATCAGAGACAGCCTGGCTGAAATATTCATCACCCTTCCGCTCAACCAGTTGCCTTGCTGTTTCATAGTTCTTGTGCGTCAAACCGGCGAATGTGCAGCCCAGGTCCTTTAACAGGTATTTCCCCATCTGCATGGATATGAAACAGGATGCGTAGCTGATGAACTGGGGAGCGCCCTCCGGCGGCCTTTTTCTTTTGTTTTCGGCTATTCGATAGATCAGAGTTGCAGTGATCGCCTGGGCGCCATTGAGGTCGCTGGAAAAGATGATATCATACAGCTTTCCGAAATGCTCTCGGGCCAGGAACTTTGCCTGATGCGGCCTTCTTCTCCAGATGGATAAAATGGCCTCAGCCGCTACCCCAGAGGTGATATCTTTTGGCTTTAACGATTGGTCCGTTCTTTTTCGTCGGTAGGAAAAACCCAACTGGCCAATATCGATCTCAAGTAGCCGCTGCCGTTCGTCGTTGGCCCTCAGGTCACGAAGATCGACCGGATTTTGGCTGTTGGTGGCAAAGGTGATTTTGCGAACAAGATCCTCATTATGCTCGGGCAGTTGGTAGAGTCGAACCAGAACGTAGGCGTCCCAGGGAAAATCGGACTCCTGCATGCTCGTCAGGGTCTTGAAGATGGTGATGCAGGTCTGGCCGCCGTTGATGATCTGCAGGTTCTTCACATGCAAATTTATATCTTCTTTTTGAAGTGAATTGTAATCAAATTTTTCACAGGTCAAAGTCAGTCCGTTGTTGAAAAAATAGAAGTTATTCCTCTCGCTGCCCCGGAGAGTGTCTCGCATCGCCTCATTGACCCGGTTTCCCAGCAGCCCGAGATATTGCCGGATATTTTTCTCCAGGAGGCGTTCTCCATGTCGTTTGATCAGGTCGGCTATCTCAGTGACGGCTATTCTTGCCACTAGCACCCGGGAAAAGCCGATATCTTCAACCAGAAATTTCCCAGAGAGGCGCAGGATGTCATCGACCGGCTTTGCGGTCTGCATTATCATGATCAAACGGTCGTGGTTGACATACTCCCAGGTGACCTGATTGCCGAACCTCTCTTGAGTGATGGTCTCCTGGGCGGCTTCGTTCCACATGATGCCATTGTTACAGGCCAGGGCTCGAACCTGGGGGATGTAGCCGTCCCGGATCAGGGAGCGGATCTCCTCCACTTTGACCCTGAGGCGGTGGTTTATATTTTTCAGTTCCAATGAGGGATCGAAGAGATGGCGGATAGCGTTGATGAGCTCTTTGATCCCTTTTTCCGGAAAACCTGAGGCTGCTTCGAGATTGCGGCTGTATTTTCCCTGAAAAAGGCTGACTGTGAACTCGCCCTCACGCTCCTGTGAAGTGTAGATGGCATCCACGCCAAAGTCCTGGCCGCCTTCGACCAGGCAGTCAAAGGCATCATCCTCGGACAGATCGAGCAATGTCATCACAGAGAGGTGGACGAAGGCCAGAGATTTGAGCCGTTCCTCATCTGCAATATTGAGCTCTTCTTGGGCTCGATCCTTAATTGCATCGCACACAGAATTGAGCCTCTGGTCGATGATGGCTGCGTTTAGGTTCATGTTCCACTTCCCATATTTTTGGCTCTTCACTGTTTGCATGATCTATTGAATCCGGGGCTCCAGACAACCGTGATCAATCTAACAGATCCTTCATGAGGTCTTCAACAGTGCCGCGTTTTAGATTGCCCTGCCTGAATGCGTCCCTTGATTCCATAACCTCGGAGACCAGTTCAGCACGACGCTTCTCTATGATGCGCTTGTTTACGATCTCCACGAGGAGGGATCGATCTTCCAATGGCAGAGACTCAACCGCTTCAATGAGGTCCTGAAAACCTGATGATTTTGCAGTAGTGTTCACCTTGCATCTCTCCAATAATGCTTTTAGTTGCTTTGGATTTAATCTTTGGGCTAGAGCATCCTTTCGAGCATCAAGGCCGGATCTGTTGAGTTCGCCTCGGTTTCATCCTCACGGGCGGGCCTTGCAGGACCATGAAGCATTCAATTTCGCCATTTTCCGCTATCTCCCGTATGCAGCCCGTTTTCTTCCAGCCACAAATGATAGTCATTCATCCGGATTTTCTTGGAGCATCTGTTGGACTATTGGATACATGTTGAGATACATGGGCGGGAAGTTGCGGTTAGCATATCTCTTTATAATTTTGAATCCAAATTTCTCATAAAAACCAACAGACTCGCGTTTTGAGTCAAGTGTGATATATCTACATCCCACGTCCTTCGAGATCTGATGGACTTTACCTACTGCAGCAAGAATCAAAAACCTTCCAACACCCTTACGCTCGAACTTTTTATCAACTGCTAATCGAGCAATCTTGATCGCAGGATACTTTTGATGGGGATAACCACTTACGCCATCGCCTACATCTACCAGTTTGACCTCGATCGTATCTGTAACAAGAGTCAAGAATCCTGCAATATGACCTCGGCAAAAGCACAGAAAAGTCTTGCTCAGGAGATTCTCCTGGGACCTTATAGCTTCATTCTCCAAGAAGTCGTTCAGATCATCATTGGCCGAGTAGAAATTGGCAAGTGTATCAATACGTGTCAGCGGAACAATGCGGAGCGCTTTTTCATCAATCGCCGACATAAATAAAGAATTAAAACGGATGCTCCTTATAAATTCTGACGGCTTCTCGAAACATCTCCATCTGCTCTTTGGTGGGCTTCTTTGGATTCCTTAAATCCTCTATGAAATCCAGCGCGTCTTCACCTTCCAGGACCAACCCGATCTCGATAGGATGTGCCATCAAATCATCTCTTCTTGTTAAATAAGGAACCTTACTATTTAAGCTTTGGTGGGCCTGCAGGACCATGAAGCTTTCTATTTCGCCATTTTTCCCCTATCTTCCGCGTGCAGCCTTTTTCTCCTTCAGGCTCAGATGGCAATCATTGATCCGATCGCCCCCAAATTTGTGATACCACGGCGCGCTCTCCACGTCCTTGCCACGGTCCTTGTTCCAGTTGACGTTGGGCTTTTCCCGCAGCACTCCCGCGCCCTTCCGGCCCACATCGGGCACGCTCAGGAAGGGCCGGATATTCAGCCGCACGCCGTCGTTTAAGTCCGGGTTCCAGCCGATGGGCTGCTGCCCAATGGGCTTCCAGCGCACAAAGATATCGTAAGGCGCTTCGCCTTCCAGTATCATTTCCAGCCGCTTTTTGAGCGCCTCGGCAGCGGCCAGCTTCTCCGCTGCCCCGTCCACGCCGCTTTTGATGTCGTCCTTCTGGCGAGAGATCCAGTCGCCCAGGTAGGTGTAAATCAGGCTCTCCAGCAGCTTGGAGTCAAGCCTGTGGTAGTTGACCAGCGCCGCAAAGCCGTCGTGTAGGCCGTCCCAGATGTGCCAGATGAAGGGCCGGTGCTGGAAGAGCTTGCAGTGTTGTAGGAAGAATTTCTCCCGTAGCCAGCTCTCCAGCGACTTGCCCGCGTGGTCGGCAGCTTTCAGCAGCTCGCTGAGCCTGTCCGTGCTCCATTCCGGGCCGTAGGCCGCGGCCAGCAGGTTGAGCAGATAGTCCGCTGCCGCCGCCTCCCCGCGCACGGGGGGGATGCAGACGATGCCGTCGTCGTCTTCGAATTTGAGCAGATCGTCGCATTTCTTTACCCAGGCGCGGGCCTCGTCGGACAGCTCCATCTTTGCGTCCAGCTCGGCAGGCCAGCGGTAGCCCAGCAAGCGGGCCAGAGCCACCTGCAACGGCGCATCGCTCTGGGCCGGGTGGCCGTGGAAGATCCACTGGGTGGGGTCGTCGGAGTAGGGCCTGGGCAGGCCGGACGGGTATTTTTCGGCGGCGACCTTTTGCCAGCGTTCCAGGTCGAAGGGGACTTTGACGAGGGTGGCATTGGTTACATTCAACTTTTGATCAATATATCTAACTGCTTCATTGTACTCTGGTGAGGAACAGAAACACCAGATGGCTGGGCAATGGTCAGGATTGTGGGGGATGATGGGTGAACAACTTATATCAAAAGCTTCTCCAGAATATGTGGTGCAATGCAAATCCTTCATCATGCTTACAATGATGCCAGTTTTGCCCCAGCCCGAATGCCCCTGTATTCTTGCCTTAGAGTTAGAGATATGGATTTTTCCACCATCAGGCCAGAAAAAAACTTCGCTTCGTCCCGCATATTCACATGTCCGATCCACCGTATTTTGAAGGAAACGCCACAGGATTCTATCTGTAATTTCCCAGAACATTAATCTAAACCTGGGGGAATCAGCTCCATGCATTCCGTTGAGAGCAACGGCAAAGTTTTCGAGCAAAGCTCCCTCCATTTTTTGAAATGCTACCCTAGAATCCGGATTTTCTAGTTGCTTCTCCTGCTCTATTTGTTTAATTTCAGCAGTTCGGAGGAGGAGAGCCTTCTCAGCTGGTTGACGTGTTTCTGAGGCGTCAATACCAGAGATGAGACCTGAAACAACTTCTTGATCAGATGCAAAAAGACTAGACGGGATACTCTTCCTCCTTCGGCCAATACTGACGAGTGTTGTATTGAATGCCCACCAGTCCATAATTTCGAAAGCTGCAAATCCCAGCCTGCCAATCATATGCCAGGCATTCTCCTTCAGCAGTCTCTCACGAAATTTTCTGTAGCTGGTTAAAAAGAGCCAATTTTGAGGAATGACGACGTTCGCCGTGCCGCTTTCCCTGCAAAATTCCAGGCATCGGTCCAGAAATACGGTTGCAAGATCATTTTTAGCTGCAGAATAATGTTTCTCGCAGAACTCCTTCAACTCCTCGTTCTGTTTGCCCCTTGCCAAATAAGGAACATTGGTGAGGACCAGGTGGTATTTCATGGCCATCATCTGCGCTGCTTTCGCAATTCCCTGCGCCACCACGCCCATCTCCACCTTTTCCAAGTCGGCCTCGCTGGAAAGGGCTTTAGTCAGAAGCGGGGAGATGTCCTCCCAACGCAGCCCCAAAATGTTGCCGTTGAAAAGCGTGAGCTTCGGATTAATCAGGCTTCCAAGAAGGGGAGCGTCCTTGAATTGGTCGTAAAGGTCTCCCAGGACGATTTCCATATTATTACTATTATTAATATTATTACTACTATTTATTTTAGCGAGGTCCTGCCACTCCTCTTTGCTGGCGCTGATTGAGAGTCCCGAGCAGGCCAAATTTAGCTCCGGCAGCATCCGGTATCCTCCCGCCCCCGGATAGCGCCAGGCGGCAAAGCCCAGGGCAAAAGCAGCTAGCTCCACGCAGCGCGGGTCGATCTCCAGGCCGTGCAAATTTTCCCGCAGAACGGCGTCCACCGCTTCCGCAGGCAAAAGCCCCTCCCGCTCCGCGCGCATGGACGCGAGCATGGGCAGGGCTGCCACCAGGAAATGGCCAGAGCCGGTACAGGGGTCGAGGGCTTTGAACTCGCTCAAATGCTCCGGCCAGCCGTCGAAAGTCCCGGCTGCCGGGGCCCACCTGCCGTCCTCGCCCCGCACGAAACGCAGATAATCCAGGGGCACGCCGGGCAGCGATGCCTTCTGGCGCAGCTCCTCCTCATCTTTGGCATTCAGCAGGTCGTCCTCGCTGAGCCGACGGGCCGCCCACCAGGCTCCCAGGGAGTTATCCAGCAGGAAAGAAACCATGTACGGCTCGGTGAAGAGTTGCGTTACCACGGGCAGCTCACGAGCACCAATTTTTGCTCCTAGCGCATCAATTTCATCCTTCCTCCTGGCCTGCCAGAACTGGTAGACCCAGCCCAGAGAGTCGGAGGCGAAAAAGACCTCTGCCGGCAGCCCGGCCAGCAGCTTCTCCAATTTCCGCTGGTGCTCCGGGGGCAGCGCCAGCAAAAAGATCGGCGAGTCGGGCCGGAAGATCTGGGGCAGCATTCGGGCAGCAAAACGGGCCGCCAGCTCCCAGCCGTTCCTGGCCCCCTCCTCGGCAGCCAGATCCTGGCACTCCTCCAGGGTGATGGGGATGGGCTGCACCGGATCGGGATACATGAGCAGATTGTTCTCCGCCAAAAAGCGAGCGAAGAGCATGCGGTGCCAGTGCTGGTAGGCCACCTCTTCCACCAGGCGGTCGATCTTCTGCTGCCCGTCCGGGCTTCGGGCATCGCCAAGCTGCCGACCGTGGGCACGCAGCTTTGCACCCAGCTTGCGCTCATCTTCGTTGAGATAGGAACGGGGATTGGTTTCCCTAACACCAAGCTGCTCTAAAGAGGCCCTGGCGGCAGCCTCGGCAATGTCTCTAGCTTCTCGAACGACGCGCTCCAGCTTGCTCCTCAAGCTCTTTTCCAGCGGCTGCATTCCACTCATTTCCTCGCTTCCTGCTCCGGGATCCGGTTCTTTGCTCTGTAACCCTGATCGGGGTGGGTTGGTTTACCCGGATGGCGCAATTCAAGCCGCTCCAAATGTTCGGAGATCGTCTGCAAATGTGGGTAGCTTGTCTGCAAAAGATGGGAGCTTGTCTGCAAAAGATGGGAGCTTGTCTGCAAAAGATGGGAGCTTGTCTGCAA
>JBAXWY010000008.1:0-90659 GCA_037128175.1 Methanothrix sp. | reverse complement strand
CATTTTTATATGGTTTGCCAGCCCTCATCTCACGGAAGCATTATGGTCCTGGAAAACTTAGGTGGGTCGCTGCGTAACGCTCTAAAGAAGATTGCGTCGGCGAATAAGATAGACAAGGCTTTAGTAGACGATGCCGTGCGGGAGATTCAGCGAGCACTACTGCAGGCTGATGTGAATGTAAAGCTGGTGATGCTGCTCTCCAACACCATCAAAGAGCGGGCGCTCAATGAAAAGCCGGCCGCGGGCATGAACCCACGAGAGCACGTCATCAACATCGTCTATCAGGAACTGATCAACCTGGTAGGCCGCGGCTGTGACATTCCCCTGAAAAAGCAGAACATCATGCTAGTTGGCCTGCAGGGCTCGGGAAAGACCACCACAGCGGCGAAGCTTGCCACCTTCTTTCAACGAAAGGGGCTGCGCACAGCCGTCATCTGCGCCGACACCTTTCGTGCCGGAGCCTATGACCAGCTAAAAGCGCTCTGTGAAAAGCAGGGCGTCTTCTTTTACGGAGAGCGGGGCAATCCCGATGCCGCGGCGGTGGCGAAAGCGGGCCTGGAGGCTGCCAAGAAATACGATATTCGCATCGTCGATACCGCGGGACGGCACGCCCTGGAGGGCGATCTGATCCAGGAGATGATGGACATCCACGTCGTGGTCAATGCCGAGCAAAAATTGCTGGTGATGGACGCCGCTTTGGGCCAGCAGGCTTCCGAGCAGGCACGCGCCTTCAACGAAGCCATCCAGATCACGGGCGTAATCATCACCAAGTTAGACGGCACAGCCAAGGGTGGCGGAGCTCTCTCGGCCGTGGCGGAGACCAAAACCGGTGTGGCCTTCATTGGCATGGGCGAGACGCCGGCCGACCTGGAGAAGTTCGAGGCAGACCGCTTCATCTCCCGTATGCTGGGCATGGGCGACATCAAGACGCTCATCGAGAGGGCCCAGGAGGTGCAGACCGATGCCCAGGTGGACGTTGATTCGCTCATGCGGGGCAAGTTCACCCTGAAAGACATGTACCAGCAGATGGAGGCCATGAACAAGCTGGGGCCCTTAAAACAGATCATGCAGATGCTGCCCATGGGCGGCCTGGGACTGGATCTTTCCGACAAAGAGTACCAGATGACCAAAGATCGCCTGGACAAGTACCGGGTGGTCATGGACTCCATGACGGCCGCCGAGCTGGAGGATCCAAAGGTAATAACCGCCTCGCGTATCAAGCGCATATCACGGGGCAGCGGAGCCACTCCTGATGTGGTTCGTGAGCTTCTTAAATCCCATCAGGCCATGCAAAAGGCAATCAAGGGCATGAGAGGTGGAGCTGGCAAGATGAATATGAAGCGCCTCATGAAGAGATTTTCCCCGGGAGCGAAGACTGGCGAAATGCAATGAATAAGAGACTGGGGCAGACTGCGCCGCAGTCACTCAAATCTCCCACTTTCCTTCCGCAGTTGCGTTCCGTCGCTCTCCATCAGGCGTCGTTAAGCTGTAGTCTCCCAGAACGGTGCTGCCTTCCGCTGCTAGGCTAAATTTGTAGACATCTCCCTCGAAGGCAATTACATCAAGGGACAGTTTGTTGGCTTGAAGCTTTCCTTCAGCCTCTACCGGCCTGGTAACATTTCCCTGGGTTACATTCCCCTGGCCAAAAATGCGTCCTTCTGCCTGAGTGAGAAGAAGATTAATGCGGCTATTATTTAACAGATTCAGGCTGATCCGGCTTGTTGCCGCTTTTTTAACATCAGGAACTGCCACAACGTTTGTCGGAACCGTCTCGCGGACGAACTCATTGTAGTCATCCATACTGATGTCCACGGCCGAGTCCCCCAGAAAGTTGTAGGATGCGCCCCCACCCAATGAACAACACTTAGCCGCTGCCGGAGAGCCGACAGCGAGCATTATTATCAGTAATGCAATCATGCCTCTCGTCTTAGATCCCTCCGGTGTTGCTGCTCTCTGTGGCCCTTCCCACCCATGCCCCCGCTGTTGCACTGGGATTGATGCTTTTGCCAAGAGCTGTTGCAGGACTCTTCTTGGCTGTTAAAGTTATACGGCCTGTCACCGTTCCCGACTGGTGCGACTCCGTCTGGGAAAGGGAATCATATTCACCCGCAAGAGCTTCTCCGGAAACAGAGAGCTTGAGCCGGAATACCTGGCTCGAATCAATCAGAGAGATGAATATGGTTGGTCTGTCTCCGGCTACAGAACCGGCTGCAGTCACGGCCAGGCCGCTTTGGTCCTGACTGCGGCCGGATCCCAAGATGAGGTCGTCTTCCTGATACATCTGCAAGTCAAAATGCCTGGTCTGGGTACCCAACAGATCAAGAGCCCAGCTTCCAGTCAGGTTTGCCCGTGATGAGATTGCTCCCACCTGGGAGGCGGAAATCGAACTCTTGCCCACCGTCAGGGCGGGTATTATTCCCGTGCCGGTGCTCACCGTGCCCATGTAACCTTGCGAAGATACATTAGCAGCCAGGCTGATGAATAATAATACTATCAGAATTGCTTTAAACGCCATATCCACTAACCCTCTGCAACCGATTAGGATGGCTATGTTAATAATGGTATCCTTTGCTGACATGATGTGATAAAAATATAATCCGGACAATTTGCCCGGATCTTATGCATTTGTAGGCGCAGGAGCTGCAAAGCCAGGCGGGGACAACAGGCTGCCGAAGGCCACACCCGGCTGGGTTATTCCCGGTGCGGTGAAGATATACTCTCCATCCATGGAGCCCGGCTTAATTGTAAGGCTGAAGCGATACATGTTCTGACTGCCGGCCGGGATCACAAACAATGCCAACCTATTGCCCAGCACGCTGCCTCCCGCGGTGACGGCAGTGACGACTCCATTATCTGCCAGCTCTCCCGATCCAAACACAGCATCTGCGGTCTGATAAAGGTCAATCTTGAGATAGCTTTTATCAACGTCGTTCAGAGTAAAAGCCCAGCTTCCTGCCGCCGGAGCGACACCTAATCCTCTGATGACGACAACTGGTGTCCTAACACCTTTGCCAGGAACGTGAGGGCTCATGCCCGTATCTTTCCGGATCGTAAATAGGCTCTCATTTTGGAAAGACAGAGCAGAGTCATCCAGGTTATCATAGACGCCCTCGCGAACTTCCTGGTAAATTTGGCTGCCGGACATGTCCTCTCCTGGAAACTCCGGCTCGACGTACTCGTTCTTTGGACCCAAAGCAAAGGCAGTCATGCAAAGACATGCCACAAAGGCCAAAGCTATTACCACACATTTAAATCCCATTCTCCAAATACCTCCGCACTTCAAAGTCATTGCCGAGGTCTTATAGTTAACCCCTCTTCCTGAAAGTACATTAAATAGGGAAAAAGATCTTAACGCGAAGGCATCAGGTTATCTCGTACAGAACCGGAAGCTGCATCAGTGGATTTTCATCCAGATCAGTGCCTATGCTATGTTTCAGATCACTGATGCCGTCACTATTGCCGTCCCTCATTTGGGTGTTGAGCCAGTAGTTTCCAAGGTGGTTATTGAAGGTCTTTCCCAGGAATTGATAGGAAAGCGCTTGTGGTGAACTCCAGGAGTTAGAGGATATAAAGGAATAAACATCACGAGAATTATCTATAAATGCATTTAGATATATCTCATTGCGGCTGGATTGTTGAGGATACACTCCCTCATCCAGATAAAGACCTTCATAGTTCCGGCTAAGATTATTGAAGCACAACACGTTGTAGCTGCAATCGACCATTTTTATGCCCTGGCGACAGTTATGGGCACGGTTGCCTGTGATATTGCACCTCATAGAACTGGTCAGACTGATGCCCGCATCTTTGCTCGAAACTATGTTTTCCGACAAAATGTTTTGTATTGACTTCACAATGATGATACCGTCATTATTCTCGGACAGTTCATTGGATTGTATGCGATTATCGGAGGACTGATCCAGATTTATGCCCGTTTTGCAGCGGAGGATATTATTTTCTTTGAGGCGATTGTTGTTTGATGCAAGGAGCATGATGCCGTTAGCGTTATTATGCAGATGATTGCGGGAGAGATTGTTATCCAGGCAGCTCTCCAGGAATATGCCCACCGGGCAATCAGAGATCTCATTCTCGGCAAGATTATTCCGTTGGGATAGGTTGAGATTTATGCCCCTCACGGCATTTCTGCGAAACGCATTCTTTGCAATGGTATTGTTGTTCGCCTCATAAACCATGATGCCAAAATTGCCCCCGCTCACCACATTCTCGATGAACAGATTTTCTTCGCTGATGCCGGAGATTACTAATCCTTTTGGATTTTTATGAATAGTGTTATTTGCAAGTATATTTCTACTCGAATTCACAATCTGTATTCCCTGATCAAAATTCGCAAATACCCGATTTTCTGTGAAGTTGTTTTGCAATGATTCTTCAAAGTATGCGCCGCTGCCTGCGGTGATATTGCAAAAGGAGTTTCTTAAGATAAGGTTATTATTGGAAGAGATAAGGTGGATCCCATACTGTTTGTTGAGGTCTGCATCGTTGTTCTCGAAGCGATTCTCATGGGAATAAAATAAGGTAATTCCGCTTCCATCATTCTTTTCCAGGTTATTATCCATGAATTTGTTGCCATGAGAATCCCAAAGATAGAGGGCATAGTCATTCTTGAATGCTGTGTTATTAGAGATCTCATTGCCTCGCGATAAATAAGGATAAATGCCGTAGTCGTTATTAATTGCAGTGTTGTTATGTATAAAATTATTATCTGCGTCCGATAATACAATACCATAGTCGTTAGTAATCACAACATTATTTTCTACGAAGTTACCACTGGATTGGAACAATTTAATGCCTATCCCCATATTTCCGCTGGCGTTATTATTAATAATTATATTATCTGTCGAATTTAGTACCATAACGCCTACCTGATTATTTTCGAAGAAGCTGTTATTCGAGATTTTATTTCCCGCGGCAGAAAAGATAATTAATCCGCCCAGGTAGTTATCATCTATCTCATTAGAATCGATTGTGTTATTTCCGGAAGACACAAAAATGCCGATTGCGTTGCCTTGCATGGTATTGTTTGCGATGATATTATCTTGAGACATTACCAGGACGGCAGCCATAGACCAGTCTGTGGCACCGGTCAGGCTTAAATCCTCTAAACGTGTGCGGTTTGCCAAAACTCGCACGGTATTGCCTTTATCGCGAGCCACCAGGATCGGCCTGTCTTTCCCAGAACTACCCCGCAAGATCAGGCTCTTGGTGATATTGATGCTCTCGTTGTAGGTTCCGGGAGATATCTCGATTATGTCACCAGGGTTGGCGGCATCAATTGCCTTTTGGATGCTCTGGCCGGGTCCGAGCGAAATTATCGATGCCTGGGCGGGAAGAGCCAGCATAAAGACCGCTAAGATGCAAAATGACTGCAAATTATTTATCATATATCTTCCTTGATGCGACTCAAATCCGCTTTCAGGTTGTCGGACATCTTTGCACCATCCAACTTGGCATCAGAAAGCGAATAAAGGGTGAACTGGTCATATTTAATACGCTCCAGGTTAGCACCGGTAAGATCTGCTCCCGTCATCTCCACCCGATCTAAGGTGGCATCTCGTAAATCTGCCCTATTCATCTTGGCATTGGCCAGATATACCAGAACTAGGCTCGAGCCCCTGAGGGAAGAGTCTGTTAGATCTGCGCCCCTCAGATCCATCTCGGATAACCTGACACGATCGAGCTTGACTTTGCAAAGGACGGCCCCGGTAAGCCTTGCCGAGTTCAAGTCGGCATCGGTAAGATCAGCTCCTGTGAGGTTAGCACGGGTCAGATCGGCATAAGGCATCTTGGCGGAATTCAGGTTCGCCCCCATGAGTTTTGCCTCGGTCAAATCGGCATAAGAGAGACTGGTCCATTTTAGGTTGGCTCCGGTTAAGTTTGCACTCATGAGATATGCTCTGGTAAAATCTGCTTCAGAGAGGTCGGCGCCATGCAGGTTGGTACTGTATAGCTCCGATCGAGAAAATTGGCCTTTCGAGAGATAGCTTCCACTGAGGTCTGCCCAGCTCACATGAGCTCCAATCAGGTTTGCACCGATCAGATAGATGCCCTTGAGAGTGGCGCCTGTGAGGTCGGTTCGAAAGAGCCTGGCATCGTTTAAATCTGCATCGGTGAGATTGGCATCGGAGAGATCGGCCTCGGTAAGATCCGTCTTCTTCAAGATGGCATTATTAAGATTGGCATTGGACATTTGAGAATAGGCCAAAACGGCCAGGGAAAGATCCGCTCCGGCAAGATTTGCACCACTAAGAACAGCTCCGGTTAAGTCAGTCTTTACCATTGTTGTTCCTTGAAGAAGGGAATTTAGAAACCATGCGGAGCGCAAAAAAGTGCCGCTTAGATTCGAACCGGAGAGATTTGCGCCGGATAGGTTCGATTGATTGAGGTGCATGCCGGCGAGGTCCATATGGGTCAGGTCCAAATTGGCCAGATCGACACGATCCGTCATCTTGCTGCTATCTCCCGGCTCTGCCGCAGCGATGCAGCATGCTGCCATCAATATGCCGAGCATCAATGTGCCCAAGGCAAGCGGCACCAAAGAAACAATTTTCATAGATCTCCTATGTTAGTATCCATTCCTTAATGACATTTCAAGTTTCTGGTGATACTCGCGAGCTATTTAACTGCGAATGAAGAGTTTCACTCATGAATGCCCCATCCAGCCGAGATGCGGCTAGATACGGCAGGGTAAATAGATCGCATTTTATTTTCTGCAAATTGGCCCCCCTCAGATCGGCGTCGGTTATATACACCGTGTTCATACTGGCACCACTCAGGTCTGCACCCGAGAGATTTACATTCTCCATTAGAGACACAGATATTTTGGCATCTCTCAAATCTGCTCTGCTCAAGTTCACATCCCGCATGGCAAGACGGCTTATTGTAGCTCGTGTCATTTTTGCTTCATGCAGGTCGGTACCCACCAACTCCGTGAACTCCAGCGAAACTCCTGTTAGATCGGCCCAAGACAGATCGGCTCTTGTCAGGTCGAGGTTGGGAATCTTTGCGCCCTTGAGAGAAGCAAATGAGAGATCAGCCTCAGTCAAATCAGCATAAGCCAGATCTGCATCATCCATTCTTGCACCGCTCAGGTTCGATCTCATCATGTAAGCCCTGGTGAAGTCAGAACCGGCGAGGTCGGAACCACTAAGATCCGTGCTGTAGAGCTCTGCCCGAGAAAGCTGGCTGCAGGACATTTTGCATTTTTTGAGATCTGCCCAGCTTAAGCGCGCTGCGATTAGATTAGCACCATTCAGCAATACGCCCCCCATGCGGGCATTCATGAGGTTCGCGGAAAATAGCCGAGCACCGGTTAAATCTGCATCATTCAAATCTACTGAATCCATATTGGCCCCGGTAAGATCGGCATTAGCGAGGTTAGCACCAGCCAGAGTCGCACCAGGCATGCGTGACTCGGACAGGAAGGACCGGCTAATATCCGCACCTGTAAGATCGGCATCGGTAAGATTGACGCTATTCATGATTGCGCCCCTTAAATTTGCCCGAGTCAAATTGGCGCCTGACATCCTGGCCTCTTGCAGAATCGCGCCGGAGAGATCTGCACCGCTGAGATTTCCATTTATTATATTCGCACCGGTTAGGTCGGCACCGGAGAAGTTAGCTCTGGACATATCGGAACCCTGCAAACTGACTCTACTCATTTTGGCCCCGGAAAAATCGGCACCTATCGCAACGGCAGAAGACAAATCCGCTCCGACCATTTGCGACTGGGAAAGGTTGGCACCCAACAGGCGCGAGTAGCTCAGAATGGAGCGGTTGAGGTGAGTCTCTGCAAGATTCGCGCCCTGCAACTGTGAATCGGTGAGGTTTGAGCCGTCATGCAGCTCATTGATCAGATCGGCAGAGGTGCCGGTTCCTGAGAGGATCAGGATAGCGATCGTTGCCATGAGATATCGGGCAATGGCGGACATATCCTTGTTTTTCGTAATCATATTAAACCAGCTTCCATTGGGGATTGATGGCATCAAGGTATTGAAATTCGGTGAAGCTGTAGGGTGCGGAATAATACTCGGGATCCTTCATAACCCCATAATAGCTATCAACGGCAAGCCAAGCATCGGGATGGTCTTTGTCCTGCACAGCTACCCAGATATGGCCCTGGGAGTCAAATCCGCTGGGATTATACAGGAATATCACTTTATATCCAAAATCCCTGTAAGTGCTATCCAGTTTTTGAGAACCGTCATAGCACATTCCCAGAGGCGTTACGGGAAACATGACGTATCTGCTGATCGTCTTGACAAATTCGGCGTTGTCGGTTAGGGCGTAAGTAGCATTGATACTGATGGCATCGTTTGCTATCACCTGTACTGGTCCGGCCTTAGCGGTGGGGGGAGTCATCCACAGATCTGCAAGTCTTGGCGATGCACCGTTAGGTGTGAGATAGACCTCTTTGCCCACTTTTAGCTTGACGACGACCGAGGATTGATCCGGTGCCGGCTGTGCATCAAACCCATGCGTTGCCAGAAAGAATGCCAAATCCTTCATGGTGATGCCGATATCTTCGTAGCTGGATAGGAGCAGCCACAGATCGTTTTCCTCAGAGGCCTGGCAGGCTGAGGGACACAGAATCAGGAGTATTGATACCAGAATGATGGTTCCTCTCACTCTACCTCGAACGACACATATCCAGGCAGCGCCCTTTTGTTTTCAGCATTTATGTTAAGGATCACGTCTATAAAGATTTATTGATTTTTCGTAAAGATAGGTCCAAGTGAGACTGAAAACCAAGATAGAAAGACTGATGGCCGTTTATCCGGACGATCAGTCTCTAGCTATTTATTTTTGCATTGGAAAACGGTCGCAAATTCGCGGCCAGACCAATGCGAATTAATAGCCAAAGCTACAGTGCCAAGCCAACTACTGCACCCGATAGGATGGGGGCCGTGCGCTGCTACGAAGATGAAAAATTAAAAAAAATGCCGATTTGCGCCTTTAGACGTTGAACAAGCTAGTCAAGAAGGCGAGAGGCAATAAGAACAATGCTATGAAACCTATAACCATCAAACCGATTGCCAGCCCATTTCCACCTGCCATGAAGATCCTCCTACTGCATATTCTTTGGCTACTGCTAGGAAGAGGTAATATTAATTACTGTCGGACCCCTGGGGCAAAGGCCAATACATTTAACTATCTATACCGGCAAGATTTATCTCGTGCGATCTATCCAAAAGAGCCAAAGCAAGGCACAAGGGGCGAAGCTGGAGAAGCGAAAGGCAATCGGCGCAAGATTTCTGCTCTTGCGTCCGGCGGGCTACCCCCTGAAGAGCATATTTCAGGAGCATCCTGTTGTCTCTGACCCCAAGCTATTCGAGCTTTATGCCCAGGAACAGTGGTACGGAGAGAAACTGCTCCCCGGTAGCTATCTATTCGATAGCAGGCTTTATCCGGACTTTGCCTTCCAGGTGGTCAAAGTCTATCCCAGATATTCGGTGATGGGCTCACAGACCACCATTAAGGTAGAGCAAAAGGCTGAACCCAAGAATAAGGTAGTGTACGATGTCAGCTTTGATGATGTCATAGGCCAGGAGACGGCTAAGCGCAAGGTCAAGATAGTAGAGAAATTCCTGGCTGATCCGGAGAAATTTGGGCGGTGGGCTCCGCGCAACATTCTATTTTATGGAGTATCTGGCACAGGAAAGACCATGATCGCTAAAGCGCTCTCCGCCAAGACGGGAGTGCCAATGCTGGCAGTAAAGTCCACCAGCCTGATCGGAGAGTTCGTGGGCGAGGGGGCCCGGCAGATTCACAGCCTTTATGAAAAAGCCGCGGAAAGTGCACCCTGCATCATATTCATCGATGAACTGGATGCCATTGCTCTCGACCGAAGGTATCAGGATCTAAGAGGAGATGTCTCGGAGATCGTGAACTCTCTCCTAACAGAGATGGATGGCATCTCCAATCGAACGGGGGTTTGCACCATCGCGGCCACCAACCAGATCGAGGTTCTGGATGCATCGGTGCGCTCGCGCTTCGAGGAAGAGATCGAGTTCAAGTTGCCAAGCCTTGAGGAGCGCTTGCTTCTCTTGGAGAAGAATGCCGCCACCTTGCCTCTCGCGATGGAGAACGTGAACTTGAACGAGATTGCCCGCCAAACAGAGGGCTTTTCAGGGCGGGATCTGGTCGAGAAGGTGCTTAAAGCGGCGCTGCACCATGCGATCATGGAGGAGTGCAACATCACACAAAGGCATCTGGAAGAGACCATTCCCAAGGCGAGAAAGGAGTACCGCCAGCCTCCCAGAGAGATGTTCGCCTAAATTACTGAAAGGACCCACCATGTGGCAGGAGATTTTAGACAAGTTCAAGAGGTTCCCGGCTCAGGAGAAGGTCATTCGTCTCATCCTGCAGAGGGGCTTTCAGATAAATGACGCATCTCGAGTTGTATCGGGCCGGATAGAGATTCCTCATGCCCAGATCGCCAGGGAATTGGACGTGGACCGCCGGGTGGTGGACACCACGGCCCAGGCCATTCGCGAGGATGAGAATTTATGGAAGGTCTTCAAGAATGTGCGCTCCATGACCTTCTTAGGAGATGTGGCGCCCATTCTGGGCCTGGGTGTGATAGAAATTATGCCGGTCAATGCCGCCAAGGCCGGCCTATTGGGAAACGTGGCCAGCGCCGTGGCCAATAGCGGCCTATCCATCCGACAGGCCGTTTCCGACGATCCTTATTTTGTGGAAAGCCCCAAGCTCACCCTCATCACGGAGGGCAAAATACCGGGAGACCTGGTGCGCCGGCTTATGGATATCGAGGGCGTGAAGAGGGTAACGGTATATTAGCGGAGCCGAAGGTATGTAGCTCAGGCTAGGTTCCTGACGGTGTCGGAGGAGATCGCCTATCAAGCGAGAAAAACGATTGCAGGAACCATATTTTAAGATCTTTTATGTATTTCCTACCTTAAATAGAAAACCTTTTGGGCCATCACTTCATTTTGAAAACGAGGAGCCATCGTATTATTTAGGCTCTTATTTTTGCTCTGTGTTGCTCTGGAGTGGTGTCCCTACGATCCTATTTATTGTTCCGTATTTTTCATTTGCTTCCAAAAACTCCTACGTGAGTGCATAATTTCTGGGCCTCTTGGAATTTTCTTCATTTCGAGAAGGGGCGGTAATTCCATGCATTCCTTTAATCCACGAGGATGCCATCTCATCCAATGTAGTTGATCTATGTCTAGCATAGTAGGTGCGCGTAATACCCAGCCACTTTATAAATACAAGAATCCAACAAAATGGGTGAACGAATGCGGGTCTATCTTGATGAATCTGGCAGTATAGTTAATGGCTTAATGGCCAATGCCTCAGAATCAGTTCCCTATTTTGTGCTGGCTGCATTGGTCCTCAGAGAAGACCTCCCCATAAAGAGATGCATAAAGGACATCAGGAAGAAGAAGATCAAAAAGAGGTATCATAAGACCTCCGAGCTGAAATTCAATGACTCTGATGATCCGATCAAGAGGAGAATCCTTGAATGCATAGGAAGGACAAATAACGATATTGGCTATGCACTTCTACGAAACTCAGACATTCAGCATGAGGTGGAGCCACAGCTCATCTATAATGAGGTCTGCAAACAACTAACGTACAAAATCATCAATAACTATGGCATGTCCGGTCAGGTGGAAGTCATCATGGATAAGTCCCTTTATGGGATACAGAGGGCAAAGTTTGATGCTCACATGGCTGATAGATCCGGGATGGTAGTGCCTGCCACTCTGGGAGATATCAAAGTGACCCATGTGGACTCCAAAGCCTGCCCTTGCATCCAGGCTGTGGACTTCATTGCAGGTGCCATAAATCGTAGGTATAGGGATGGTGATGATCGCTATTACCAGAAGATCCAGCATAAAATAGCCACAAGATTGGATTTTGAAGTTGACAAAAGTGAGTTGTAGTGAACCCCTCCATACTTCGTCACGTCCACCAATGGGTGGCATCATCCTTTTCAGGAGGGTCTTACAACACTACTATAAATAATAGTCCCATCTAGCTATATAAATCCTACTACCTACTACTCACTAGAAAACCATCTTGGCATAATCGAAGACGCTTATACTATCTTGATTTAAAAGCCTTCTGTTTAGGTGCCAAACTATCTTATGAGTCTTCCCAGCAGCTCACAGGCCTTGCACAGCTCCTTGACGCAGGGCTCGCCGCACTCCCGGCAGACGGCAAGATCCATCTGGGCATAGCTGCCCTGCGCCTTCGCCGCGATCTTTTCAAATCCCTGCACAGTCGATTGTTTGGTTCCCGGAAACTGGCTCTCCAGGCCATTCAACATGTCCCTCACATCCGCCCGCAGGGAGAGATTGGCATAGGGGCACTCCCGGGACTCGGTGAAGACTTCGTTTACCATGCAGTAGAGGGCGATCTCCTTTTCCGGCATCTCTCGCAGGGGCTTGATGCGGGGCACCAGGCCCTTCTGGGCTCGCCAGGGCCGAAAACGCATCAACCTCTCGAAATCGCCCTTCAGATAGTTCATCATAATGGTCTGCGCTTCATCGTCTTGGTTATGGCCGGTGGCGACTTTATCGGCACCCAGGCGTTTTGCCACGCGGTTGAGGGCGTTCTTGCGAAAGACCCCGCAATAGGTGCAGGGCGCGACCTTTTTTCCCGGCACCATTTCGTCCAGGTCGTAGCCGTACTCCTCCCGGAAGGAGACGATATGCTGCTCAACTCCGAGCTTATTTGCAATGGCCTTCGCCGCCCTTATGGTGTCATCCCTGTAGCCGGCGATGCCCTCGTCCACGGTGACGGCCACAAGTTCGACATCCCTTTTCGCTAAAATCCGCCGCAGGCAAAAGAGCAGAGCGGTGCTGTCCTTGCCCCCGCTCACGGCAACGGCGATGCGTTCGCCGTCCTTGACCATCTCGTTTCTCTGCACCGTATCTGCCACTCTTCTCTCAAAATCCAGGATGAAGTGGTCCTGGCAGAGGTGCTGCCCGGAGTAGCGCTGGGAGACAATGGCCCTATTGCTACATTTGGTGCAGATCATGCCCGCACCCGCAAGAAAAACCTTTTCGAGTTGGTAATGGAATAATCGAGTCCTCTGTGAGTCCTCCGTGCGCTCTGTGTCTCTGTGGTGGTAGTCCGTAACCATTTGATTATAACCAGTGGCTGACGACTATTCCACCACAGAGACACAGAGTTCACAGAGAACGCACAGAGAACGCTATAAAATAGGAGAGTAGTTCTTTGTGCCTTTGTGCCTTTGTGGTGAGGCGCATCGAATCTATCCACACGAATGCCGCCTTCAGTCAATCGCAAATCTCTCCAGGCAGGTGTAAACGGAAAGCCTCTTTCCCCGCAGAAAACCGATGATGCATAGATTCGTCCTCTTTGCAATGGAGACGGCCAGACTGGTAGTGGCCCCTCGCGAAACAATGATGGGAATGCCGGCCACTGAGCACTTCAAGGCCATATCAGAGGAGACCCGGCCCGTGCAGGCCACAAAGGTTTGGCTGAAATCGAAGTCTTGCTTCTGAAAGAACGCGCAGCCGATGGCCTTATCCAGGGCATTGTGCCGGCCGATGTCCTCGATGATGCAGATAGGCTCCCCATCTGTGAAGAGGCCCACAGAATGCACTCCCCCTGTGGCTATGTGCGTCTCGGAGAGCGAGATGGCCCCCATGGCCTCTTGCGCCTGCCTCCTTCCTATTATCAGATCCGACTTAATCTCGGAAAGCTTGGACTCATCCAGAAAAGAAGCAATCCCACCGCAGCCGCTCACAATGGGCCGCCGGGGGACTATGGCCCGCATGGGATTTGCGACTAGAACGCGAGCCACATTGCCCTCGACCTCCAGAGACTCGATCTCCTGTGGTCCGGAAATTATCCTCTCGGAAAAAAGGTGGCCTGTGACAAACTCCTTTCTCATCCGGGGGCTGATCATGGCAGTTACGAAATGCCGACCGTTGATGAAGATGGAGAGAGGCACCTCTTCCACTACCAGGCAGGTCGCATCTTCTGCACATTCACCGTCCAGCCGCAGACACTTGCATTCTTTGATCATAGCTAAGCCATCCTGGCAATCTGCTCCAGCGTCGCCAGGAGCTTTTCAATTTCATCCTCTGTGTTATAAAGATAAAGCGAGGCACGCACGGTTCCGTATTTCAGCCCCAGATGCTTCATTAAGGGAATGCAGCAGTGATGACCGGAGCGAACGCAGATGTTCGACGCCTGGTCGAGCATGAGAGCCACCTCGTGGGGCAAGAGGCCTTCAACCGCAAAGGAGACCACGCCGCCTCGTGCCCGCCTGCGTGAGCCGGGGCCCGGACCATAGATCGATACCCCTTTCATCTCTTGCAGGCCTTCCAGCAGCTTAACCGTCAGCCTTTGCTCGTGATGGTGAATATCCTCGATGCCCACCCGGGTGAGATAATCAACGGCAGCGCCTAGACCAATGCCGGCCGAGATGTCGGGCGTGCCGGCTTCATAGCCCTCATAGCCCTTCTTGATCTCATACCGATCGTTGCCGACGTCCTGCACCATGCCCCCGCCCAACAGGAGCGGTTCGACAACACCCTCTTTCTTGATCCAGAGAACGCCGCTTCCCATGGGCGCAAGCATCTTGTGCCCGGAAAAGCAGAGAAAATCGCAATCGATATCCACCACGTCTACGGGCATGTGGGGCACGGACTGGGCAGCATCCACCAAGAGAGCAGCGCCCCGCTCCCGGCAGATTTTGCTGATCTCCTTTACGGGAAGGACCGTTCCCAGAGCATTGGAGAGCTGGCTCACTGCCACCAGCCGGGTGCCTTCGGTTATCGCCTTTTCATAGTCTGCCGGATCGATCATTCCCGTTTTGTCCGGCTTGATGACCTCCAGCTCCACGCCTTTCTCTTTTAGCCTCATCCAGGGCAAAAGATTGGAGTGGTGCTCCAGAAGGGTGGTGACGATGCGTTCCCCCCTCTTCCACTTTATGCCGCGAGCGACGATGTTGATGGACTCGGTGGTATTCCTGGTAAAAATCGTCGTTCCTTCCAGCCCCGCCCCGCCTACGAATTCTGCAGCCTTGCGGTGCGCCCCCCGGTAGCGCTGATCGGCAAGCTGAGCCATCCGGTAAACGCCCCGGCCCACGTTGGCCTTGTAGCTATGGTAGTAATCCAGGACCGCCTGCAAAACAGGTTCAGGAGTCAGGCTGGTGGAGGCGCTGTCCAAATAGATAACATCCTTAGTGATGGGAAAATCCTTTCTTATTTCCTGAACGTCCATATCATAAAACCTCGTTCATGCTTCCGCTGCGAAAGCCCTCCAGATCCAGGGCGACATAATCAAATCCGATTGTCTTGAGCATCCTGGCGATCTCATCGCGGCAATCCATCGCCCGGGACATATCCTGCTTTAGTAGCTCAATTCGGGCCACGCGTCCGTGGGATCGCACCCGAAGCTGCAAAAAGCCCAGGCTTTTCAGATATTCCTCCGCCTCTTCCACCATTCGCAAGTTCTCCGGTGTGATCGGCTCGCCATAAGGTATTCGGGAGGCGAGGCAGGCCGAGGAAGGCTTGTTCCAAATGGGCAGGCCCAGGCCTTGCGCCATAGCGCGAATATCCTCCTTGGTTACTGCCGCATCCACAAAAGGATGCCAGATTCCTTCTTCATCGCAGGCGGCAATTCCAGGCCGATAGTCCCCGTAATCGGAGAGGTTGACTCCATCGGCTATGCAGCTTATGCCTTCCTCCGCCGCGATGCTTTTTAAAACCGCAGCCGACTTTTTCTTGCAGATGTAGCAGCGTGTGACCGGATTATGCAAAAACGGCTCTTCTCTCAGAATGGAGAATTCTGCTACCCGATAATTAAGCCCCAGAGATGCGGCCAGCCTTTTTGCATTTTCAAGCTCACCTTTGGGCATGGACTCGCTGTCCAGGATCACGGCCAGGGCTTTGCCGCCCAAGACATCGTGGGCCACCTTAGCCAGAAGGCTGCTGTCCACTCCGCCGGAATAGGCCACCAGAAGCTTTCCCTTCTTTGCAATTCTTGTTTTAAGGTCTTCCAGCTTATCGGCCCGATCCATTTCACAGTCCCTTGCACTTGGTAGAAATGCAAGCCGCCTCGTCGTCCTGTAGCATTCGGCAGATCTGGCAGATCCTCGGCACAAGTTCAATGCCTTTTACTCTCTCTTCGATCAGGTCGTCGGCGAGCTTACCTATGGACAGGCGGATGTCCTCCCTGAATTCGATATTGTAGCCTCTCTTCTTGGAGACGTACTGGGACACAGCCGGAGGCGTGATGCCCAGCATCCTGGATACCTCCTTTTGGGATATTCCTCTCTTGACCAGCTCTTCGGCGATCGCCGCCCTGATGCTGGGCAGTATATCCCATACGATCATCTCACATGGCGACTTCATTTGCATTGGACCCTCAAATCTGCGATCATTCGGCACACATCACAATCGTTAATCAAGTGTTATACGCATATAAATCTTGCCGCAACCATATGAATTTAATCCTTTGCAATCCAATTCCGGGAGGATTGCGGCGCAAGATATATCTGCTTATAAAAATAATGGTGTGATATGAAAAAACGGCTGGCTACAGTTTGTATACTACTATTATTTGCCCTTGTCGCATCCTCCTTGGGCGGTGCTATAGCGGATAATAATACTGCGATGAATAATACGATGAGCTGGGACGGACTGTATGCGACAACCGTAAAAGAAACTTCGGGGCAGTGGGCAATGCCCGGCACTCTGCTGGTTTCCTGGGGAAAAGAGGTCCGCTACGAAGGAACCCTAATCAGCAGAGCGTTGTTCTTCAACAACTCCAGCATTTCCTGGACAGAAGATGCAAAGTGGGGTAGTGGCCGGATATGGTTCACCTACGGAGATAACCGCTCACAATACTGGCCGGACGGCCCGGCAAAGGGAAAGGTCTTCGCGGGATGGATACAAAGGGGCTTGGCGGCACCGGCAGACTTGCGGGGGGTTAACGAATCCATCAATCAGAAGGGGGGAAAGAAATGCGACGGTGCATGCCCTGAACTGACCGACTCCTGCGGCGGATGCTCCAATGGACGGATATGCAGCAGCGGCAAGTGCGTCTGTCCCGGCGGTACCACGGACTGCAATGGTCAGTGCACAGTATCTGCCCCATGCAGCGACTGCCAGGGGGACAGAATATGCAGCAGCGGGAGATGCATTTGTCCGGAAGGTACCCGGGAATGCAATGATCGATGCATAAAAATCACCGAGTGCTGCGGCGGATGCCCTTACTGGAAGGTATGCGATAAAGGAAGGTGCGTTTGCCCACCTGGGGTTAAGGTCTGCTCCGATCCGCTGCCCGCGTGAGGTATTTAAAAAGACTTAGATTTGTTATAACCAGCGGTTAACGACGTTTTCCACCACAGAGACACAAAGTTCACAGAGAACGCACAGAGACGAACTAACAACTGGAAAACCACAGTAACCCGAGGTTAGACACGGGAAATAGCGACGAGCCTTCATTAATTTAGTCTCTGCCTAATGGCGTATCCTTCTCCACTCAAACAACACGCGAAAGGTGATTATTACTACTGCCTTATCTTAGCATCGAAAGAAATAGCATTGAAAAACGTAAGAAGGTGCCGGGAGCGGGATTCGAGCCCGCGACTTCGAGATACCTCAGGAAGCGCGCGTTAATCGTATTACCCTATGAGTCTCGCGCCCTAACCAACTAGGCCACCCCGGCACGGCATAGTCCCTCGATTGAATTGTTAAATAAGGTTTGTGCTTCCCAGGGCCGCGTGCGCGCCCGGGGCCCGCGGGCGGGCTTCAGGGAAAGAGCCTTCTTTTAGTAACTGCATAGATTTGCAGGACCATCATGCCCTCCGATATCACATGCTCAGTAAGCGATACGCTTTGCGGAAAGACGATCGTAGTAGGAGTAACCGGTAGCATCGCCGCCGTGCGGGTCGTGGACCTCATTCGCGATCTGATCCGGCGCGGCGCAGAGGTGCACGCGGTAGCGAGCAGCGCCGCGTTGCAGATCCTGCACCCTTATGCCCTGGAGTATGCCACAACCCATCCGGTGATCACGGAAATAACCGGCCGGGTGGAGCATGTGCAGTTTTGCGGCGTGGGTGGCCTTGCAGACCTGCTGCTCATCGCGCCTGCCACGGCCAACACCATCGGCAAGATGGCCTGCGGCATCGACGACACGCCCGTAACCACCTTTGCCACCACGGCTTTAGGGAGCGGCAAACCGGTCGCGGTGGTTCCTGCCATGCATGAAGCCATGTACCGCCATCCTGCCGTGCTGCGCAATCTGGAGGCGCTGCGGGCCATGGGCGTGACTCTGATCGATCCGCGCCTGGAGGAGGGCAAGGCCAAGATCGCGGACAACCTGGCGGTTGTGAGGGAGGTGGAGCGGCTGCTGGGGCCATTGGACCTGGCCGGCAAGAGGATAGTCATCACCAGCGGCTCCAACGCTGAGGTCGTCGATCCCATTCGCATCCTCACCAACCGTGCCTCTGGCAAGACCGGCATAGCCCTGGCCCTGGAGGCGCGCCGGCGCGGGGCAAAGGTGACGCTGGTGCACCGCTTCATCCAGGACATCCCTGTGCGCCAGGTCTACGCCGGGAGCGCCAGGGAGATGCTGGACGCTGTGCTGGAGGAAGTGGCCAAGGGTTGCGACGTATTGATCAGCGCCGCGGCGGTGGCCGACTACACTCTGGACCCGCAGGCGGAGAAGATCAAGTCCGGCCAGGAGTTGGTGCTGCGACTTAAACCCACCCAGAAGATCATAAAAACGGTGCGTGGGGCCTACCCCCATCTAAAGATTGTGGGCTTCAAGGCCGAGACCGGAGTGACAGACGAAGAGCTTGTTGCCAGGGCGCAAAAGTCCATGCAGGGTGCAGGGCTGGACCTGGTGGTGGCCAACGACGTCGCTCGGGGCGGCATGGGCACGGATGATAATAGGGTCCTCATAATAGACCGCCTGGTCCAGCGAAAAATTGCCGAGGGCAAAAAGAGCCTGATTGCAAAAATGATCATGGATGCCCTGGTGGAGATCTTATGAACGGCATCACGAAAACCGCCCGGGCCTTTGTGCCCTCTCACATCACCGGCTTTTTTGCCGCCCATCGCAGAGAGGAGCCGCGCCTCGCAGGCTCCGTGGGTTGCGGCCTGTGCCTTTCTCTGGGTGCTACTACTACCATTGAATCGGCTCCCGAGATTCACGATACAGAAATTTATCTCAATGGGAAAGTGTCCGAGGCTCCCGTTTCCAGGTACGTGGTGGAAAGACTCGCCAAAGAGCCGGTGCGGGTGAAGACGGAGCTCTCCATGCCCTTGGGAGCGGGCTTTGGGGCTAGCGGCGCGGGGGCATTGGGCTGTGCCTACGCCCTCAACTCCTATTTTGATCTGGGCCTGACGGCGAACAGGGCAGCGGCCGTAGCCCACGAGGCCGAGGTGACTTTTCGCACCGGTCTAGGAGACGTCATCGCCCAGAATGCAGGCGGCCTGGTGGTGCGCCTGCAACCGGGAGCGCCGGGCACCGGTCGCATCGATCGCATACCCGTTCCCCCATTGCCAATCAGCTACGTGGTGCGTGGCCCCCTTTCCACCAGCCAGGTTCTCTCCGACGAAAAGGTGATGACGGCGGTCAACGCGGCAGGCGAAGCGGCCCTAAAAGAGCTCTTAAAGAGGCCCACATTCACAAATCTCCTGCAGCTCTCCCGCCGCTTCACAGTGCAGTCGGGCCTGGCCAGCGACTGGGCCCTACAGGCAATCGAGGCAGTTGAGGCGGCGGGCGGATTGGCCGGCATGATCATGCTGGGCGATGCCGTCTTTGCCTTTGGTGACGGCAGTGCAGAGGCCCTGCGAACCTTTGGCGAGGTTCATACTACTACCATTTCGCAACGAGGTGCCAATCTTGACTGATATTCCAAAGTCCCATCCCCGATATGCGTCTTTAGTGGCACGCGAGCGCGTGACCAACGGAGTGAAGAAAGGCTACACCAGCAGCCAGGGTCTCATTGCCCAGGGCAGGGGCGAGTGCTTCGACTATCTTTTAGGGGAGAGGACACTGCCCTGCGCAGAAGCGGCCACGATCGCGGCTGCGGCCCTGCTGCTCCTGGCGGAGCGTCCTGCGCTTAGCGTCAACGGCAACGTGGCCGCGCTCGTCGCCGAGGAGATGGTGGCCCTGGCAAACGCGCTCCAAATTCCGCTGGAGGTCAACCTCTTCCACCGCTCTGAGGAGAGGGTGAAGAAGATCGCCGACCTTCTCCGGGAGAAGGGCGCAAAGGAGGTGCTGGGGGAGAATCCCGATGCCTCCGTTCCCGGCCTGGAGCACGCCCGGGCGCTGGCCACCAGGGGCGGGATTTACGACGCCGACGTGGTTCTCATTCCCCTGGAGGACGGCGACCGCTGCGAGGCACTGACGGCTATGGGAAAGAAGGTCATCGCCATCGATCTCAATCCCCTCTCCCGAACAGCACGAAAGGCCACGGTGAGCATCGTGGACAACATCCTGCGGGCGGTGCCGAAACTGGCGGCGCAGGTCCGAAGGCTATCGGAGCTGCCGCGCACGGATCTGGAAAGAATGGTGCTGGAATATGACAACGAAAAAGTGCTGCGTCAGGCGGTGCAGGAGATACAGGATCATCTGGAGGGGCAGTTTCGAGAGGATAACGTGCCTTTGTGAACGGCGGATCATTCTATACACCAAAAAAGATATTAATGATTACTAGTCTAATATTCTGATCAAAGGAGAGATCAGCAATGAGGACATACGCAGAACCTATAGGAACCGTTTACAATTTATGCAGGGGAACGAAATGAAATTTGATGTTCATGCTATTCTTACGGCATTGTTCTTGGTAGTAACAATCTATATTGGCACTGCCGTAGCATTAAACGCAACATTTGATTCCTCGATCCCATCCGGCTTAGAGAAGATCGATCATTTCGTCTTCATCATGCAAGAGAACAGGGCTTTTGACAACTACTTCGGCACTTATCCAGGGGCTGACGGCATACCCAAGAGGATTTGCCTTACAAACCCCAAGGGAGGTCCTTGTGTGGCCCCCTATCACGATACCAACGATATAAACCGCGGTGGACCTCATGGATGGGTTAACGCCCAGGCGGACATCGATGGAGGATTAATGGATGGTTTTCTGGCTGAGGCATACAAAGGCAAAAACAAGAAAGGTACCCAAGTCTGCAATCCGACCGATTCAAATTGCGCTCCGGGCACAGATCCCAGAGAAGTTATGGGATATCACGATTATCACGAAATTCCCAATTACTGGAATTATGCTCGGCTTTACGTTCTTCAGGACCATATGTTCGAGTCCGTGGCCTCTTATAGTCTGGTTGCCCATCTTTATATGCTGGCAGCCCAGAGTGGAGGCTATACGGGATACCACCAGCCCAAGCCCACTACATACAACTTCCCTGAGATCACGGAACTTCTGGGCAGCGGCAAGATAAACTGGAAATATTATGTTACCTCGGGCCGATTACCTGACACATTGGACCCCGAGGAGGTTGGATCGAATGAGATTCAGACTCAGAGTCCTGACAAATATTCCGATTTCAATCCCCTGCCGGCCTTCCCAAAGGTACAAAACAATCCGGAACAGCGTAACCGTTTGGTAGATACCTCTCAATTCTATATTGATGCCCAAAACGGAACTCTACCCCAGGTCAGCTGGGTAGTACCAGAGATGAATGTGAGCGAACACCCTCCATCGAGTGTTAGAGCAGGCATGGCCTATGTGACTGGACTCGTGAATGCAGTCATGGAGGGGCCTGATTGGAACACCACTGCCATATTCATAAGCTGGGATGATTGGGGTGGATTTTATGATCACGTAGCTCCACCGAAGGTGGATGAATACGGGTTCGGGCTAAGAGTTCCAGGTCTGGTAATCAGCCCCTATGCTAAGCAGAACTATGTAGACCACCAGACATATTCCTTCGATTCCTGGTTGAGGATTGTGGAGGAGAGATTTGGAGTCAATCCGATGACCGCCCGAGATGCCGAGGCCAACGACATGCTTAACGCCTTTGACTTCAGTCAAATGCCCAGGCCACCGGTTATATTGAACGCCACCAGGGAGGGGTCACCATACCCATATCCACTGCAGTCATATCCACCGAAGTCAGAAATTCAAAATAATCAGCGTATTATCATAAAAAATCAGACTGCGTTCTACAGCTAGTGATGTTAACGTGCGGGGGAAGAGACCCCCGCATGTTCATGCGTTATGGCAATCTACGCAAACTTTTTTTACTAATTAAAACAATATGTTCAACTGTATTATCTGTTAGGGGACTACTTATGGAGAAATTCGAAGAGATGGTAGTGAACTTTGGCAAACTCTCTCCCGAGGAAAGGATGCAAAGTATGAAAAAGGCAACAGAAGAATGCATTTGCCCTGATTGCCCGACTTACAATGACTGCGCCCGAAAGGCAGGAGAGGGCCTTTTTTGTGCCCACGGTAGCAGTTTCATCTGTATCACGAAAGAGAACACATGTATATGCATGCAGTGCCCGGTGTGGAAAGAGTACGGCCAGACGAACGAATACTTTTGCAGCAAAGGTTCGGAGGCGGCACAACGTTGGGTCGAGGGGGTAAGAGCCAAGTAAAATCTCCCTGCAGAAGTTCAGCAGAAGGCTACGCCATATGCTCGGGGCATTGCTGTAGAAGGTGAATGGGTGGTTAGGTCAAAGTGGCTTTAAGCAGATTTTAGGAAGTCGCATGCTGTACTATGAATAACTTGCAGACTCCCAAGATGTGCTCGGTTTTTTAATCTCGCGCATCCATCTAACCCATCCTGCCCTGTGCCGTCTTCTGCACGCTCTGGTCCGGCTCCTCAGCCAGTCGTTTCAAGTGTATTGCGATTTTGCGCCACTGCCGCCCGCATAATCCATGAACGATTGTCTCATATCAAGGAAACCGTAAGATATAGATAAAGTTAGAACATAACGTATGGCATGAAAAAAATATTTGTGGCTCTGTCTTTAGCGGTCTTATGTACCTGTGTCCTAGCCTTGGCAGAAGAACAAAGCTATCAATCAGCAAATTTGACAGAAAGAACGAGTATCGAAAAACAGGTAAACCTCAATCAAAGCGAATTTCAATTAGTTCTGGTCAATCTCATTGATCTAGCCCAACAAAAGAGTGTGGACACGAAGGACGGTCTCAATATAACTCAAGTGGCATCTGGGAAGAATGCCAGCGTCAATTTAGTAATGGGTCCCAGCGGCTCGATTCTAAAGATGCACTATCATCAATACAGTGATGAAATAACCTATTGCATTAAAGGCCAGGCCGTCATGAACGTATCCGGCAAGGAATTAGTGATGAAATCCGGAGATCTGATGTACATACCGGCATTAACGCTCCATGGATCAGAAGTAACCGGCAATGAAACTTTGCAGCTCATCTCTATCTTTACACCACCATTTGACGGAAAAGACAGAATTTACGTTTAGTCAAACAGCGCATCCATCTAACCCATCCTCCCCCTCGCCGCCTTCTGCACGCTCTGATCCGAGTCACCGGCCAACCGTTTCAGTGTCTCGACCTGAGTATTGGGATTCTCTGCCACCGCCACCCGCACCATCCAGGACCAATGGCCGGACAACTCATCCAGAATCTTGCCATCCAGCAATTCATTACAGGCCAGCGCTTCTCTAACCTCCCAGTTCCTGTCGGTAGCGAGAACGGCCAGCGCCTGCGCGGGCGTGCGGGGATTTTGCGCCGCCGTGGCCCGCACATCCATGATCCTGTCGGCAGAGAGGTAGGTAAGCAGATCCATAGGGGTGGACGGGTTCTTGGCGATGTTGTTTCGCACCTCCCAGAACACATCCTTGACCATCTTGTTCATCGATTCCACGGATAGAAGGGGATTGGATGCAGCCGCGGCTCGAACATGCTCCTCAGAGTCACGGGCGAGAAAGGCCAGGGTCGATGGATTGATGTTCGGGCTCTTTGCCGTCGCCTCCTTTACAAGATAGCGATTCTTCTGTAAAGTGCAATCATAGTCCACCATCTCATCTGCTGCCAGCATCTCCAAAATCTCGCATGTGGCGCGGCGATTCAATGCCACCGCTGCCCGCACGTATCCGGAGCTGTCCTCGGCCAGCCTGGCCAGTGCCGGCGCAGATGCGCTTGCATTGCCGGCTACCGCTTCCCTCACCCATTGCACCTTGTCCCGGGCCAGTACGTCAAGGATATTCTCTGGCACATCAGCACTCCAGGCCACTTTTCTTCGCACGTGCCAGTCCCAGGAGCGGGAGAGCTCTTCTGCATCTTCCCGTCCTTTTTTGTCCTCTTGTGGCGCGCTCATTTTTTACATCTCAATTCTGTAGCAGGTAAAGCCATAAACCTCTTCCAAAAGCTCCTTTGTCTTTCGATCGTCATGGCGCTCCAGCCTTCTCTCTACCACGGGAAAATCGATTGCGGGAGCGATCTGGCGGATGAGGCTCTCTTCGCCGGAAAGCACGGCATACTTGAGGATGGTTTTATACTTGCCCATCAGCTCGGCCAGCTTTTCCTGCACCATATCAAGGTGGCTCTTGATATCCTCCTCACGTAGCCTCTCAAACCTCTTTTGGCTCCAGCCGCCTTTGGAGTGCTTGCCCATTACCGAGCTTTCCACCATCTCCTCCGCCTCGAAGCCCTCCCGGCCGAGAGCCACCCCCAGGAAGGTCTCTCCTGCATGGGCAGAGACGACCAGCACGGGCGTGTCCATCATATCTCTCATGAGATCAAGTGCAAAAGTGCTGCCTTCCCGAGAATAGCTCTCCTGGATGGGAAGAGGTGGAATGAGTTGCAGAGTGAATAGCTGGGGACTATGCAGGATTATTCCGCCCCGCTGAGACTTGATGGCGGCAGCGGCCTTTTTAATTTGCGAAGGGAGGGCATCGTCCTCTGGAACGAGTCCTGGGTAGAAAGCAACCAGCAGATCATCCTTAGGAGAGCGGCAGGACTTGAGCCTCTCCATGAGCAGATCCATCTCCCGCAAGCTCAGCTTTCTTGCCTTAGGCTTTTGCTCTTCACACCTCTCCACCGCAGTTAGCGCCGGGGTGGTGAGGGCGGCGGCCTTTTGCTCGGCGGCTTTGAGGGCTAAATTGGCCTCCTGGTTGGCAGAGGAGAGTTTGCGCATCTTCTCGTCCCGCTTTTCCAGGGTGCGCAGGAGTTCCTCCTTTTCGTCCTCCAGCTTGGCTAATGCTGCCTGCAACTCCAAAATACGATCGTCCAGCTTCTTTTTGCCGAAGAGGTCTACCAATGTCGCGTCCTCCTAATTTCACCAGGCCCTTCTGACATCGACGTGGGGGCAGAAATCATTCAAGAGATACTCTGGATGCATGCTCGCTTTAAATATGCTTTCCGGGTCAGCACAGGATTAAATACCGCAGAAGGCATTGTGTAATCCGGATGAGAACATTTCGTTATAAAATTCAGATCAGGCCGGAGACAGATGGAACATACACCGTGATCGTCCCAGCACTTCCAGGATGCTTGACCTTCGGCGACAGCATTGAGGAGGCCATCGAGATGGCAAAGGAGGCCATCGAGCTGTATATTGAAAGCCTTGCCGCCAGAGGCAAAGAGATTCCCCTTGAAGAGGATCGGATCGAAACTACGATAACCGTAAAAGCCAATGCCTAAATTACCCGTCCTATCTCCAGAGAAGCTTGCCAAAGCCCTGGAAAAGAAAGGGTTCGAATTAGACCGCATTAGGGGTAGTCATCATGCCTATTGCCATTCTGATCTAGATATCACAGTTATTATTCCGTTCCACAAAAAAGAGGTAGGCAAAGGATTGCTTATCGAAATCATGAAACAGGCAAGCATAACAAGAGAAGAACTATTGGATCTGTTGTAGAAATATCGCGCCGACAATATCATCATTTAAGAATTATATTTATCGCACAAACTTCTCAATCAGGTCGAGCGACGTCGTCTCCAAGCCGCACTCCTGTAAATGGTGCGCCAGCAGGCTGGCACGTTCTCCCTCGGGATGGTAGACCAGCACTTCACGGGGCGAGACATGTTCGATCATCTTCATCAGGCCGCGAAAGTCCAGGTGATCGGAGAGTTGGATGGTGGGATAAGACGTATCCCTTCTTCCCGTGAGGAAATACTTGTTGCGGCTCTGCACCTGGTACAGATTCCAGGGCGTGACCACATTGGATATGCCCCCGTTTACCTCTGTGAGCGGCCCGGCAGCTTCTTTCATCAACTCTCGCGTCAGGATCAGGCTCTTCTCATCCATGCCGATCTCATCTTTGTAGCCCATGGCCCTCATGAGACCCACCGCCCGCTGGGCTTTGCCAAAAGCATAAGCACCAAAGCTGGCTCCCAACTCTAAAGCCTCGAAAAAGCCGGCCAGATCGTCCTCAAAGATGCAGGAGGGATCATAGGGATCGCCATAGTTGGCTTCAGTGACCAGAAAATCGCATTTTGGCAGATGACTGTAGTCTTTTACGTCCCCAGTCACCAGCACCCTCTCTCCCGTCTCCGTCTGCCAGGAGAAAGCAGTCGAGCCGATAGTGTGACCGGTAGTATGCGTGTCCACTCTCACATCATCGACCACAATGCTTCTCCCCACCTCAAAGGTGCGGCCTTTGTACTCCCGCTCGTAACGAATCTCTAAAGCGCGTGCCGTCTGTACGGAGGCGATAGCCCGCGGGGAGTTCATGGCCGATTTGCCATAGTGATCGCTATGGGCATGAGTGATGAGATAGGCATCAGGCTGCACGCTGGCTTTGAGAGCGCGGCTGGTATCTATAGAAAAAAGGTGAGAGTCGAAGCGCAGGGCGAGATGAGGCGCACAACCTCCTCGGCTGTTGATCCTTCGCACCGCCTCCAGGCAACCGTCCCCGCCCGTTGTCTCTCCCACTCCTCTTTCCTCTCCTTGCTTTTTATCTCACTTCAGGGCTATGTTGATGGCTTTTATCAGCTCTTCTTTGGACGTGACGCCCATCCACTTCTGTACTTCCACGCCGTCCTTCTCCAGGATGATGGTGGGCACAACCATGATGCCCTTCTCGATAGCCAGGTCGCCCTCCTTGTCCACATTGATCTTTTGAAATTCCACCTTATCGCTGAAATCCTTGGCCAGATCCTCGAAGATGGGACCCTGCATCTTGCATGGTCCGCACCAGTCCGCATAAAAGTCCATCAGTTTGAGTTTAGCCATAATCTAATCGATGCACTTCCAGGTATATCAAATTGTGACTTCCTCCCTGGCCTAAAGACCAGGGCTTCCTACTTCATTGACCGGCTGATTCTTTTGCCGTATCTCGATAGGCTCTTCCCCTCAGTCCGAGGGTGCGAATGTTCAGGCTGGCATTGATGTCTCTGTCCATCTCCAGCCCACAATTAGGGCAAATATGGACTCGTTCTGCCAGCGTCTTAGGAACCATTATGCCGCATTGGGAGCATTTCTGCGAAGTGTATCTCGCATCTACCAGTTCTACCACTTTGCCAGCCTTTGCAGCTTTGCTCTGAGTGAACTGAATTAGTTTGCCCCAAGCATGGTCTTGAATATGCTTTGCTAGATGGTGATTCTTGAGCATACCGGAAATATTAAGGTTCTCAAATACAATTAGGTCGGCTAAATCTACGAGCATCTTGGATAATTGATGCAAGAACTCATCCCTATGGTGTTGAACATCTTGACTGATCTTAGCGACCTTCGCTTTGGCTTTCCGCCTATTGGCCGAACCCTTCTTTTTTCGAGAGAGGTTCCTTTGGGCTGCTGCAAGCTTCTTTTCTGCCATGACGTAGTACCGTGGATATTCAACCGTCTCACCGCCGGAAAGAGCAACCAGACTCTTCAAGCCCACATCTACACCAATAGCGGTCTTTGGCTCAATCGGAGATACATCTTCAACCTCTGATATCAAGATCGCATACCAGTGACCTAGATTATCCTTTTTGATGGTGCAGGTCTTGATCTTGCCTTCAACTTCCCTATGCTTGAATATTCGGATAGAACCTATCTTGGAGAGCGTCAGCTTTGATCCGTCAAGCTTGTAGCCTGTTTCGGAGTCAGGGTATGTGAAAGACTTGTACCAGCCTTCCCCCTTGAATCTCGGATAACCGGGTTCTTCTCCGACCTTGACCCTTCTGAAGAACGCTTTGAAAGACTTATCCAGCCTGCGAAGAACATCTTGCAGGCAGTGAGCATAGATGCTGTTGAAATTGCCGTTCTTTCTTTCTACTGTGAGCTTTGCGGCCTGATCTTCGTAGCTTTGGCGAATGCCTTCAGTTTCATATACATTCTTCCGGTCAGCCAATGCCAGATTATAGAGATACCTGCAAGTATCCAGGGTTAGCTCCAATTGGGCTACTTGTTGCCTATTAGGATACATCCTGAACTTGTAGGCAGTCTTCATTTTGATTTTTGTTCCTCGATATATCGCTTGATGGTCTCAGCCGTAACTGTTCCTGCTGTACCGACGTAGTACGAATTAGTCCATTTCAGATGAGTATCTTTGTACCAGTAATTGAACATCCTTGCACTGATACCCTTGAACCAATTAACGAGCAAAGACGGTGCATTCTGCGGCGGCGAAGACACAAAGAGATGTATATGATCCGGCATAATCTCTAAGCTGAGTATCTCCACATCCTTCTTTTCTGCAATTGTATGCAAGATGTCTGATAGGTGAGTGGCGACCTCTCCGGCAAGTACAGGATGCCTATATTTAGGAATCCAAACTAGATGATAGTTTCGGTTATACTTACTATGCCGTGTAGATCGCACATCCATAGCAGATTATAGGCATTGAAACTATATACTCCGGCCGGAAGACCGGAGTTTGCGACCTGTATTTTTCTATCAAACTATGTCGAACTTAACGCCGATCTTAAATATCCTGAGGGTAGGCAAAACCAGCATTTTTCGTCCCGTCTTAGTCTTGATATCCTGCAATATTTCCTGGATTCGCTCCTCTGTGGCCGACACCGTGAACCAGAGATTGTAGCCGCTCTCATCGGGACGCAGATAGTTGTGCGAGACCTCAGTGTACTCATTAATGACCTCTGCCGCCCTATCCGCCTCTTCCCAGGATACTTCTAGAGCCGCCAAAATTCCGCTGCGGCCCAATTTACGAAGATCAAGAACCGGCCCGATCCTGCGCACCAGTCCTTCCTTCTGCAGACAAGAGAGCCGGGTTATTACCTCTTCTTCATCCAGTCCCAGGGCCTGGCCTAAATCCCGGAAAGGTCGAGACGTTATGGGAAAGCCGTCTTGCACGGCAGAAAGCAGTTCTAAGTCGATCTCATCCATGGCTACACCTCCAGGCGGCAGGCGGGGTCCGGCCCCAGGAAATCACCCGTTTTTGCATAGGCCCGCGCCCGGCAGCCTCCGCAGATGGAGGAATAGCTGCACCGTCCGCACTTTCCTTTAAGAACCCTATCTCGCAGCGCCCGCAGCTCAGTCGCATTCTCCCATATCTCTATAAAATTCTTTTCCCTGATGTTCCCGACCCGCAGAGGAAAATAGCCGCAGGGATAGACATCGCCCTTTCGGGAGACAAAGACGAAGCTTTTGCCCGCCAGGCAGCCGCCGGCGCGCCCCTTCCCGGGCCTGGCTATTCGAGCATACTGGGGTGCGCAGGTGACCTGCACCTCCAGGGAACGAAATTCTCGCTCCCGGTCGATCTCGATGAGAAGCTGCTCCTGCCGCTGTGGCGAGATGAGATCCGCCTCCCGGCCCCGGCCCGTGGCCACCAGGAAAAAGAAGTGAAGGGCACGAGCCCCCACTCTTTGAGCCAGATCGAAGATTGCCGAGACATCAGACTCATTTCTGCTGGTGAGGGTGTTGTTGATCTGAAAATCGACCTTACCGCAGAGGTTGTCTATTCCTCGCATGGCCGCTTGAAAGCAACCCTTGCCGCGAATCAGATCATGCTTCTCAGGCGTTGCGCCGTCCAGGCTGATGCTGACTCGCGAGATGCCGGAAGCCGCAATCTCGTCTGCAACCTTTGGTGTGAGCAGCGTTCCGTTGCTGGCCAAAGATACACGCATGCCCAAAGCTACCCCGTGACGCGCTATTTGGAAGATATCGGGCCGCAGCAAGGGCTCGCCGCCGCTTAAGATAAGCATGGGCTCTAAGGAGGCAATGCTGTCTAAAAAAGAAAGCGCCTCCTTTGTGGAAAGCTCATCCGCATCGGGCAAAAAGGAGGCAGAGGCGCGGCAGTAGCCGCAGGACAGATTGCAGGCTGCCGTCACCTCCCAAGCAACAATCAGCATCAAAGCAGGCCTTTTTTCACCAGCAATTCGGCATTGAGAATGCTGGCACCCGCTGCGCCACGTACAGTGTTGTGGCCCATGCAGATGAACCTGATTCCCGACCTGATCCGTCCCACGGATACGGACATGCCGTTACCCCTGTCGCGATCGAGCCGGGGCTGAGGTCGATCGGGCTCATCTTTGACGATGATCGCTTTTTTGGGCGAGGTGGGCAGATCTCCCAGGCCCGCATCGAAGTTTTGCATGGCCTTCTTGACCTCTTCTGGTGTGGGATTGTCTCTCATGGTCACCCAGACAGCTTCCGTGTGCCCGTCCATGACCGGCACGCGATGGCAACTGGCGCTCACTGAGAAATCCGCATACACGATTTTTTCGCCATCAAAGCGGCCCAGGATCTTCTGCGGCTCAGTCTCCACCTTCTCTTCCTCTCCACCGATGTAGGGAATGACGTTGCCAAGGATGGCCATGGAGGGCACACCCTCATATCCGGCTCCGGACACGGCCTGCATGGAGGCCACATGCACGCTCTTGATGCCGAACTTCATGAGCGGCTTGAGAGGCAGGGTGAACATGACAGTGGTGCAGTTGGGGTTGGTGGTGAGATATCCATCCCAGCCCCGCTTTTCCCGCTGCACTTTGATGAGATCCAGGTGGTCGTAATTGCACTCCGGTATGAGCAGAGGCACATCATCCACCATACGATAAGAGCTGGTATTGCTGGCTACCGCAAAGCCTGCCGCCGCGAAGGCCGGCTCAACGGTCATGGCGTCACCGGAGGGAAGCGCGGAAAATACAATATCCGCATCGACTTCTCGCGGATCGACGTTGACCACGGTCATCTCCGCGATATCATCGGGAAGCTCGCTCTCCAGGCGCCACTTGGCAGCGTCTTTGTACTTCTTGCCTGCACTTCTCTCGGAAGCCGCGAGGCTCGTCAGTTCAAACCAGGGATGGTTCTTCAATCCTTCAATGAAGCGCTGTCCCACGGCACCGGTGGCACCTAAGACGCCAGCTTTGATCTTTGCCATTATCAATCACCTAAAGCTAGAGTGGGGCTTAGAGCGAGGGATGTATATATTTCTTGTCCGAAGGGGGCCGGTCAACTACCACGCCCAGAAGGATGGGGTCTTCTTGGGTCAACGAGATTAAAAATTGATTTAGATTTTTGATTATTACTCGGTTGTTACTCGCCTACACAGGATTTCTTCCTAACTCCGTAGCTTTTGGCAAACTCGCGGTTAACCTCGACCACTTCCTCATTGAAGTGCTTGAGGCTCTCAGGAACGGGTCCCAGCGCATCGGCCTTCTCCTGCGTATCTACCAGGGCGCCATGCGGCACGAACTTGCCGTCGGCAAGCTTCACACCAATGACCGTCGCCGCGTGGCCGACAAAGCACTTCTTGCCCAGAGTTGAGGCATGAACTACAGAGTTGAAGCCCACAAAGCTCTCATCCTCGATCTTCATGGGCCCGTGAATTACGGCACCATGGGCGATGGAGATCTTTTTTTCGAGTTGTATGGAGCTGCCCATCAGGCCGTGGAAGACAACGCCGTCCTGGATGTTGCACTTATCGCCGATGATGATGGGGTTGGCCTCGTCCGCCCGCAGGGATACGCACGGGCCCACATAAACCTCCTCTCCGATGCGAACATCGCCGATAACCATAGCTGATTCGTCCACGTAAGCCGTTGCTGCCACCGTTGGCATGCATTCATTGCGGTTCCATGATGTCTTGGGGTTGGCTTTTAGCATATTAGCACCACCTCCCCTGGCAATAACCATTCACCTTAAAAGAGATTGCCATAAACGATGGTTTACAAAGGGACCTATTTGCTATTGTCGAAGGTCGATAGATAATCACCCTTAATCAAGGCTGCTTTTTTGGATTGGCAGGATGAGCATCGAACATATTTGTAAATTAACTACAGAATTTTTGCGATATGTATGTGAGTATAATCTATATTCACTATAATTGTTATAATTGCCGCTAAATTTAAATATATGTGAGACAAAATTTGGCCCCAGCCATTGGGTAATTCTTTAAAGGTGATGAATGGGATACGGGGGGATTAATAGAAGTAAGATTATTAACATTTATAGTTATGACAGTATATTATATTAATTTTAGGTATTGATCAAAAAACTCAGATATACAAAGGTGTAAAACTTATGGCAGATGATGTAAAGATATTGGGCATGCCACCAGAATCAGGGCGATGGCTGCTGATTATTATTGGAACAATTATCGAGCTATGTCTTGGTGCAGTGTATGCTTATAGTATAATTAGCGTTCCTTTGAAAAAGGTATTTACTGCCCCCGTCGCCGATGGTGGCTTTGGATTAACCGTTAGCGCCATGCAGATGTCGCTTCCTTACATCGCATCCCTGGCGTTCTTTGCCCTGACCATGCCATTGGTCGGCAAATACATTGAAAAATATGGGCCGCGAAAAGTAGGAATGCTGGGCGGCGTCATCGTAGGCCTGGGCTGGATCTTGGGTTCCACAGCCACATCCCCTACGATGCTTATGATTCTGTACGGCGTTATCGCCGGTATTGGCGTGGGCATCGCATACAACTGTCCCATCACCACCGCAGCCAGATGGTTCCCTGACAAGCGCGGCCTGGCCGTGGGATTGACCCTTCTGGGGTTCGGATTCTCCGCATATATCACCGGCAAAATGTCGGAGATAATCTCTGCCAGCTTCGGCGGAGTTTTCGGTTCTATGCGCATCTTAGGCATAGCATTTTTGATCATAATCGTGGCCCTCTCCATGTTCCTGGTCTTCCCTCCCGCTGGCTGGACCCCCCGTGGCTGGAAACCACCAGTAGCTGCTGCCGGAGGCAAGAAGACAGATTACATGAGAGATGAGATGTCAAAGAATAGGGCGTTCTATGGCCTATGGATCTGCTATGTGATCGGTGCACTGGCCGGACTGATGGCCATCGGAGTTGCCAAGCCTGCTGGCCTGGAAGTAGCAGCAAATGCCATGATTGCAGAAGCTGACATAACCCAGAAACTAACGGACCTCACTTTGATCTTCGCACTCTGCAATGCCGTAGGCAGGCCGCTATTCGGCACTCTGACCGATAAGCTCACACCACCAAGGACCGCTATTCTGTCCTACGTGATCATCATCGCGGCTTCCCTGCTGATGTACACTAATCCGGCATCAATCACCATGTACACGGTTGCCTTCGCCCTGCTCTGGCTCTGCCTGGGCGGCTGGCTGGCCATCGCACCGGCTACAACCGCGAGCTACTTCGGCACCAAGGACTACGCCCGAAACTACGGCCTGGTCTACACCGCATATGGTGTCGGCGCCATCATTGGGAATTTAATGGCAGGAGCTGCCAAGGACATGCTGGGCGGCTATGTCAACGTCTTCCCATATGTGGCCGTACTGGCAGCGTTGGGCATTGTCGTGGCCTATGTAATGGTAAAACCACCGAGCGAAGCTTAAATAAAATAATAAAACTTTTTTTTTGCTTAATATTGTCCTGTGTGGTGATTGTATTTTTGTCTAGCCGTTGGTTTTTAGCATACTAGCATCATACTCCCTCTACTATTGGCCATTAACCTTAAGAGAGATTGCCATTAACGATGATTTGCAAAGGGACTTATGTACTATTATCGATCGCGATAGATAATTTCGCTCGATCAAGGCTGCTTTTTTGGATTTGGCCGGGCGTGCATCGAATACTAATGTAAATTGACCCCGGTATTTTTGCGATATGTGCAATATTATAATCTATAATCGCTATATTTGCCGCCAAATTTAAATATATGGGAGATGAAATTAGGTCCAAGCCATTGAATAATATCTCAAGGGTGAGGGAGGGGATAAGGAGGGATTTAATAAAAATATACTCAGGGAAACTTTCATCCTTATTGCATATTATATTTATTGAATGTATCGAATGAGAATAAATCGTTATCATCGAAAGGTGTTAAACTTATGGCTGGAAATTCAGCATCACAGGAACCGCCCGGTGGGCGATGGATGATGGTAGTAATAGGCATCATAATTCAGCTTTGTCTGGGTGCCATTTATGCTTACGGCGCAGTGAGAGGTGACATATCAGGTTACTTCAAGTCCATAATGGCCATAGCAGACCCGGCCACAAAAGGCCCAAGTGCATTTGATATGACCTGGCCTTTTATCACATTTCTGGCATTGTTTGCTTTAACAATGCCGCTGGCTGGACCATACATACAGAAGATGGGCCCAAAGAAGGTAAGTATGATTGGCGGAGCACTCTGTGGCCTGGGGTGGCTCGCTGCCTCATATGCTACTTCGCCTTCAATGCTTATTCCATTGTATGGCGTTATCGGCGGATTGGGAGTAGGCATAGCTTATGGCGTCCCAATCGCGGTATCAGCGCAATGGTTCCCTGATAAACGTGGCCTTGCCGTGGGACTTACGGTGTTGGGCTTCGGCTTCTCTTCTGCCGTGATCTCATACGCCACGCTATTCATGAAATCGGCTGGCCTCCAAATAATGAACATCCTGCAGGTCTATGGTATCGCGTTCATCATCATTACGGTTGTAGCATCTATGTTTCTTAGGTTCCCACCGGCGGGCTGGAAACCGGCCGGCTGGGCCCCACCAACTCCTGTGGCCGGAGCCGCCCAGAAGGTTGACTTCATGCGAAGCGAGATGACCAAGACAGGAACCTTCAAGGGTCTCTGGCTATGTTATACCATCGGAGCTCTAGCCGGGCTGACGGCCATAGGAATAGTCGGGCCAGTAGGCAAAGAAGTAATGACAAATGCAGGCATGAGTGCGACAGAGTCGACGGCTCTTGTATTCCAACTGATCCTTCCCTTCGCCCTTATTAATGGCCTGGGAAGACCGATCTTTGGCACTCTGACGGATAAGCTAACTCCCAAGAATGCGGCAATGATTACGTATGTGCTCATAATAGCAGCATGCTTGCTGATGTACGCGAGCTATTCCTCTATCACGGCATTCATAGTCAGCTTCGCCATACTCTGGGGTTGCCTTGGTGCCTGGCTGGCTATAGCGCCAACAGCTACAGCAAGCTTCTTTGGAATGAAAGACAACGCCAAGAACTACGGACTGGTCTTCACAGCCTATGGTGTTGGAGCGGTGGTCGGAGGCATTATCGCGGCTGAGATCGCAGCCACTACTAAGGTCGCAGCCGGCGCTACATTCCTGGATGCTTATAGGCCGTTTTTCCTGGTTGTAGCTGCCTTGGCTGCAATAGGACTTGTCGTGGCCTTCATGCTATTGAAGCCCCCCGTCAAGAAAACCGCATAGAGAAACTGCTTTATTTTTTATTTTTTTTATTTCAGCTAATGGTTTAAAAAGATTTTTTTAGCGGATCCCTTAAGCCCGGTCTGATTCAAGGGTATTCTGAGAGCTTGGTCTGCGCCGCCATGCACTTTTCGCCCGGAATCTCTACAGGATACAGTCCCGTCAGACATCCCATGCAAAGGTTCTCCTTGGGTATGCCCACTGCGTCCACCAGGCCCTTGTGGCTCACGTAGCCCAGGGAGTCGGCATTGATCACGGCCTCCACGCCCGCCACGGTCTTGTAGGCGGCAATGAGCTCCTCGCGGCTGGCCATGTCGATGCCCAGATAGCAAGGCGCCATGATGGGTGGGCTGCCTATGCGCACGTGCACCTTTTCAGCCCCGGCCTTTCTGACCATGTCCACAATCCTGCGACTGGTGGTGCCGCGCACGATGGAGTCGTCCACCAAAACCAGCTTATGTCCTTCGATATTGGGCCGGATGGTATTCATCTTCAGGCGGACAGCCGTCTCTCGCATGTTCTGATCGGGCATGATAAAGGTCCTGCCGATGTAGCGGTTCTTCATCAGGCATTCCCGGTAGCTGATCCCTGAGTACTGGTGGTAGCCTACAGCCAGAGTAATCCCTGAGTCTGGAATGGGCGTGACGGTGTCCGCGTCAGCCGGATGCTCGCGAGCTAAATTGGCTCCGATGTTCACCCGCACCTCGTAAATCAGGCGGCCGTCCATGATGCTGTCCGGCCGGGCGAAGTAAATGTACTCAAATATGCAGTGCGCCTGATGGGGCAGATGCGCCAGTTGATACGACTTCATCTCGCCGTGCCTGATAACCACCAGCTCGCCGGGCATAACATCGCGAATGAGCCGTCCATTCAGAGTATCAATGGCGGCACTCTCCGAGGCCACCATAATACCGGAATCGATCTCGCCTATGCACAGGGGCTTGATGCCCAGAGGGTCGCGCACGGCGAGGACTGTGTCCCCCCAGAGAAAGACGAGCGAGTAGGAGCCCACGAGCTTACGCATCAGCGCCCGAACGGCTTCCTGCAGATCATAGCGCAGAAGCTCTTTTACAAAAAGGTGAGCTATAACCTCGGTGTCCGAGGTAGAATAGAAGATGTCTCCTGCCTGTTCCAGGTTCTCCCGGAGCTGGCAGGAATTCACCAGATTACCATTATGAGCTATGGCAATAGCTCCATCTTTGAATTTTACCAGCAGTGGCTGGCTGTTTTCTATGCACGATCGGCCTGATGTGGGATACCGGACATGTCCAATGCCCACCTGGCCGCGCAGCAGCGCGATTTGGGCATCGTCGAATACCTCGGAGACAAGGCCCATGCCCCGATGGGTGCGTATGGCCTTGCCGTCATGCACCGAGATGCCGGCTGCCTCTTGTCCCCGGTGTTGCAGGGCATAGAGGGCATAGTAAATGGATTTAGCTACATTATTGCCCGACTCATTGAAGGAAATCCCGACAACGCCGCAGGCATCGTGCAACTTTAAACCCCTAGTAATCAGCCTTTCTCATCCACTTGTGACTTCCCATTCGCAGCTTGGCTGAATTACCAAAGCCGCAGTGAACACATACTTTTCTCTTGAAGTTGAACGATATGCTGCCACAGCGTCTGCATCGGATATGCGAACTCTTGTGGCGCTTGCCCATAGAAGGAGTACCTTTTGTCATCTAGAACACCTCAAGGTGAAATATATACTACGTTATCTCCTCGCACGATCACAGTTCCAATCTTGCGTGCGACCGCCCCTTCTGCCACTTCTTCAGTTTTTTCGAGCACTAGGTTCATGTGTATATCATAACCCTGTAGCTCTCCCCGAAAGACCCTTCCGTCCTTTAGCTTAACTATGACAGGCCCATTCAGTGATTCATTCAGAATATCAAGCGGTCTCTGACCCATTAACCTCTCTCCAGCATTGATAACCGCAAAAGGCTTCAAAATCCAAACGTGCTCGTTGCATATTTAAACCTATCGGGATATTCTGTTGTGCATGAAGATAAAATCCAGGCATCACCTCAAGGGGAGCGACGCTCGGAAGGTAATCGCTAAGATAGAGCCCTTACTGGACGACCCATCTCGCCTGCACCAATCATCGCTAGAGATGGCGATAAGCGACGAGGGGGTAGATCTCATCTTCGTAGATGGTCGGCCTTTGATGATGATTGTGGAAGAGCAGCCCTTCTTCACCGTGCTCGGAGCCATTGAACTTATGCCGAAGAAGAGACTGGTAGTAGTAGATGCGGGCGCGGTACGTTTTGTGGTGAATGGGGCAGACATCATGAAGCCTGGCATAGTCTCTGCCGATCCACAGATAGCTGTAGGCGACCTGGTGGTAATCGTAGAGGAGAGGCATCAAAAGCCTCTGGCCATAGGCCGGGCCCTGGTAGCGGGAACGGATATGAAGGGTGAAGGAAAGGCGGTCAAGTCGCTGCACCACGTGGGCGATGCGATCTGGAATGAGCTGGTGGAATGAAGAATGGAAGAAATTGGTGAGATGATCGGCAAGGGTTTTAGCGTCTGGCGGAGCAACTTAAACCTATGTATTCCCTTCCTGCTCAGCATCTTTGTCTCCATGCTGATCTTAGTGCCCTTCCTGGCAGCCTTCTTTATTACCGCTCTGCCCATGGAGAGCATGAATGCGACATTGTTGCTGCAAAATGTTGAGGATATGCAAGAGCTGATGGCTCAGATGCAAGGATCTTTGGGTGGCCTTGCCATGGACAAGATCCTGCAGATCGCAGTAATCTTCCTGTTGCTGGTCGTGCTCTTGTCTCTGGTAAATGCATTCTTCACGGCCGGGGCCATCGGCATGGCCAGGCAGGCCCTGGAGGAAGGAAAATCAAATACGGGCGCCATGTGGTCTGCCGGAAAGAAGTATTTCTTTAATATGTTCCTGGCAACCCTGCTGATGGGTCTCCTGACACTGGTTGGCCTGATCTTTCTTCTGCCGGCCCTGGCTGGTGGAGCGACATCTTTGCAAGCGGATTCGCAGGCGATGGGCCTCCTGGCCGTAGGCCTGCTCCTGTTCATCCTTTATGTCCTGGTCCTGTCGGTGATCCTGGCAACGATGCCTTATGCCCTGGTAGTGCAGGATCTAGGGCCCATGCAGGCCGTTTTGGCATCCCTAAATTTTTTCCGGTATAACAAGTTTGATGTGGTAATTCTCTGGCTGGTAGTAGCTGCTTTATCTTTGGGCCTGCAGATGATGGGCGGCGCATTTTCTACGGGCGGAGGGGCAGGAGGGGAATCCATCTCCGCAATCACTGGCATAGTGAATCTACTGGTTTTGGCGCCACTATCCAATCTCTGGTGGACAAGGCTTTATATGAACAGAAAAGGGATGCTAAAAGTCGATGAGGTGAAGGATCCGTGGTGAATTTTCCAAATTTGAAATATGCAGATCTTATTTTGCGCTTTCGGCAGTATACGCTGATGCAACAGGCCGTCATTGCCGGTATTATGGTTTTGTTGGTATACATCCCATATTCCTACTTTTTGCTGAATTTAAACATCGTAGAATCGATCAGCATGGCGATATATTCTGCCATCTTGTTCATAGTAGTGTACTATATCACATCATCAATTATGACCAAGAAGAGCAAGCAGTTGGCAAAGCAATCCGTGGGGCCGAAGAAGGGACTACGCAATAAATGAGGCGCATTTATATCAAGCGAGACGGGCCGTAGCTGCACCCCATTTCACTCATTTTTTAAAATGCTTTTAGATCCTGCCCCTCAACCTGCATCTTAAAAATTCTCATCTCCCTAAAGTATAAGTCTGCACAGGACATTAGTCACCTTCGAGGAATGGATGAATGGAGCTAAAGACTGTAGATATAAAAATTCCTGAGGGAGCGAATCTGATTTTAGGGCAGAGCCACTTTATCAAAACGGCTGAAGATATCTATGAGGTCATGGCGGGCACCATCCCTGCCGCGAAGTTCGCGATCGCTTTCTCCGAGGCCAGCGGCGACTGCCTGGTGCGTACAGAGGGCAATGACGAAAGCCTCATCGAGGCAGCCAGACAGAATTCTCTGGCCCTGGCCTGCGGCCATACCTTTGTGGTGCTGATGAAAGGGGCTTTTCCTATCAACGTTTTGAACGCCGTCAAGGCAGTGCAGGAGGTTTGCGGCATCTTCTGCGCCACAGCCAATCCCTTGCAGGTGGTCGTGGCCGAGACGGAGCAAGGTCGGGGAATTATGGGCGTCATCGATGGCTTTTCCCCCCGTGGCGCGGAGACACAGCCCCAGGTAGAGGAGAGGCGCAAGTTGCTGCGGAGGTTTGGATATAAACTTTGATTTGGTGGTAAAAAACGGCCGGGTTTTCACGGTTAAAGGGCAAATGAGCATAGACATCTGGATCAAAGATGGACAGATAGCAACTCTTGGCGGAGCGCACCGGGCCGAGGAGAGAATCGACGCGAAAGGCATGCTGGTTCTGCCCGGTGCAGTCGATGCTCATGTGCACTTCCGCGATCCGGGACCCAATTATAAAGAGGACTGGGCCAGCGGCTCGGCGGCGGCTGCCGCGGGGGGCGTGACCACGGTAATCGACCAGCCCAACACAATTCCCCGCACACTCGACGCCCGTTCCTTTGCAGAGAAGCTGGATATTGCCCGCCATCGCTCCCTGGTGGACTTTTGCCTTAATGGGGGGCCAGGAAATATCGATGAGCTGGCGGCAGCCGGGGCGGCATCTATAGGCGAGATTTTTTCCTATGAGCACAGCGATGAAACGCTTCAGAAAATCCTGAGCAAAGTGGAGCAGGCAGGAATGTTGGCCAGCCTTCATGCCGAGGACGGATTGATCATAAAAGAAAAGACCGCGCCACTCTTGGGCCGGCATGATCCCGAGGTTTACTCGCAGGCGCGCCCAGCAGCAGCCGAGGCGGAGTCTATCGAGAAGGCCCTGGCCTGGACGAATCGTCTGCACATTTGCCACCTCAGCTCGGCTCAGGGGCTGGAAAGGGTCAGAAAGGCCAGGAAGAGCGGAAGAAAGGTGACAAGCGAGGTGACACCCCACCATCTCTTGCTCAACACCAAGGACTACAAAAAACAGGGCTCTTACCTGAAGATGAATCCGCCCCTGAGAAGCCAGGCGGACAACGACGCTCTCTGGCAGGGCCTGCGCTCCGGCACGATCGATATTCTGGCCTCAGATCATGCGCCGCACCTGCCCGAGGAGAAAGAAGAGGACATCTGGGAGGCGCCGGCTGGTGTGCCGGGCGTAGAGACCATGTTGCCTCTGATGCTCTTTGCTGTGAAAAGAAACCTGATCAGCCTGGAGAGGCTGGTGGATGCAATGGCTTTTAGGCCGGCTCGCATCTTTGGCCTTGCCGGCAAGGGCTCCATCGAGACGGGCAAGGACGCAGATCTCTTGATTGTCGATCCCAAGTCAATCTCGCAAATAAATGCCGATCGGCTGCACAGCCGGGCGGAGTGGACGCCCTTCCAGGGAAAAGACGCCATCTTTCCTCAAATGACAATAGTTAGGGGCAATGTAGTCTACGATGGAGATTTCCAGGTTTCTCCGGGCTATGGCCGCTTTTTGGGAAAGCCGAAGATAAAGCAAAAGGTTTTATGATGGCAATGACATTATTTTGAGCATGAAATCAGATTCATCAGGGATCAGCGATCTGGAACGTGTGATCGGCAGGGCGGCCGTCGAGGCTGCCAGGATGTCCAGCCAGGCCAGCCAGGCGGCCAAGAAGATTCTGGGAGATGTGAGCAGCGAGATCAACGAGATTGGCGAGGCCAAGAGCAGTGATCTTGCCCCCATTGACCTCATCGAGACGGAAGATGAGCTGATCGTCCTGGTGGCTCTGCCGGGTGCCAGCAAAGAGAAGATCGATCTGCGGGTGACGGAGGACAGCCTCTACGTCGAAGCCAAGGCAACTCCCAGGGAGGGAAAATATCTGCGCCGGGAGATGGGCACAATGGGCCGCAAGCGAGAGATCAAGCTGCCCATTGAGGTCAAGCAGGAACAGGTAAAAGCCAGCTTCAAGGACGGCATATTAGAGGTGCACCTTCCCAAGCTCGTGGTCGTAAACGCACAGAGGGTGCAGGTGGATTAGGCGATGCCTATCATTTTTTTTTGCGCGAACTAAAGTAGCAATATTTTGAGCTAAAAGAAGTAGATAACTACAACAATTATTAAAGTAATATTTTATTTTTTTTATTTCAAATAAGCGCATCTACTTCTGCATCTTTAAAGCCCAACTGACGCAAAACGAGCCTTACATATTTAGAAGAGAGATCGTTCTTGGCCATTACCACAGGTGCTCTGTACATTCTTCCGTCACTCTCTCGCTCAAAGATGGCATGGCTGGTTCCGCTCTGCCTGACGAATCTGGCATTGCCTTGATTGAGAAGCTTGACAAGTTTCTGGCTCGACATGGGTGGGATTTTCTTAGACACTGGCACAAACCTCAAAGGTTATACTTTCTGAATAAACCCAGCTCGAAGACGGCCTTACGCACTCGACGTCATCCATGAGAAATTCGCGTAGAATGTCCATAGGAACGGATTTTATTTCATCTTCCAGCCCTTCATCTTTCATATAGGAGAGATACTCATCACAAGCTTCTTGCAGCATTTTCCTCGCCTCTTCTATGCTCTCTCCCTGGCTGGATACATTGATCTCAATGCATAAAGCCACATAATAGTCTCCAGATTTTTTTATTATCCCTGTAAGTTGCATTTCCGTTTCTGCCCCCGTGGTAACAATCCGCTGATTATCGAAGATAGAATTGAACTCATCCATCATCCTATTTATGTGATTCGCGATTTGCTGCATGAGGGTTGACGGAAAAGACGCAGGTACCTGGGAACAAAAGCCTGGGCCCGGGATATGAAAGAATCAGTCCGAAGCTATCCGGGGAATGGACACAAAAAAGAAAAGATTTTGAAATTAATATGCACTGTCCAGGCTCTCCGTCGTGATCACCTGGTAGGTGTAATTGATGGCCGCTTTCTGCCTCGGCGCGAGCTGCAGCTTCCATTTCAGGCTGGTGGCTGTGCTCTCGGCAGGCTTGGGCGTGACGGAGAGGATCACTGCCTCCTGGGGGACGGTGTCGGTTACCTCCAGCGCTGCTACGCGGTCCAGGTTGCTCTTGATCTTCAGATAGTAGGTCCAGGTCTTCGTGGTCTCTTTTACAGTGTGATTTCTTGCACCTGTTCCTATCTCCCTGATATTCTCGGTTATATTGTAGTCCAGGAGCTTGCGTTCCACCTTCAGATCGGCTGATGAACCCACCACAAGGGAGGCATTGGTGCCGGCGGGCGTGTAGGGCATCTCGATGGTGGATACGTACTCGTCATTTCTGTAAAGCAGAGCTTTTCCCGTTGGCCAGGGATTGGTCAGGGTGTTGTTGGCCCGAATCTCCTCCTTGGCAGGGCCATCTGCTTGATTGGAGGCATCCCAGGTGTAGATTCTCACCAGAGGCGACTCTTCCTCGAAAAGGGGAAAGCCGATCTCCTTGTCCATAACCAGGTCTTTTCGCCCTTCCAGTTCGAAGATGTAGAGCGTCTCCAGCTCGCCAGAAGCAGATGCGGTTATAGCTTCTGCCACTGGCTCGGCCATGGGACGCGCTTCCGCATATCTCTGATTTATCTGGGGCGCGGCTTTGGCAAAGAAAGGCTCCACGGCCAGAGGCAGACCTGCTACCAGCTTGAGCCGCACGTTCTTGAGATCCTCTCCACCCTGGTTGCTGAGCACGGCATTGGCCCTCACCAGTACAGAGTCGCGAAGAAGGTGCAGGTCGTACACCGGCTTCCAGGCGGCGGCATTGTACATGAGATAGGAGAGGTCAAAGCTCTGCGATCCAGGCGCGGAGATGTTCAGAGTGTAAACGGGATTGGCATCGTAGACCACCCGCTCCTGGGTCGCGTTGCTGACGGAAAGGAGCACTGAGCTTTGCTCGGCTTTTTCAGGAACATTGATCACGAACTTGTGCACGCCCTCGGTCACATCCAGGCTTCCTGTTCGTTTCACTGCCATCAGGCCGTCCGGATAGATGGTGACGGAGTCTACAGGCAGGGTAATGGCTGTGGTGGCCTCAACTGCGCTCGCCTCATCAGAGAGGGCAAGGGCTGGGGCGCATAACAACAGCATTAGAATAGCTGCAAAGAGTTTCATGGTAAATCCTCACCACTATTGTAAGTCACCGGACATCTTATACTTTCCCAAAAAGGCAGTACATGACGTAATGCTTATATCGCCCCATCTAATTGATGGATGAAGATACTATTCATAATTGGTGTTCCCATGTTTCTTGATTTTATGAGCGAGGTCGAGGGCCTTCTTCGCGATGCCCTAGATCGCTGCGGCTACAAGGTAGAGGAAGGAGTAAACAATCTGGGCATGGATATGAGCCCTCACGCTGATTTGGCCTCGTCCGTAGCCTTCCGGCTGGCCCCGTTGCTGAAAAAAAGCCCGATGGCCATTGCCAAAGAGATCCACCAGGCCATCACCCAGAATTACAGTTACGTCGATCGGGTGGAACTTTCCGGCCCCTATCTCAACTTCTTCATGAACCAAAAGTTCCTGGACACGGTCCTGAGCCAGGCCCTGGCCGACAACGCCTGGACGGGCCGCATGAGGGAGTTGGTCATTGTGGAGCACACCTCCGCCAATCCCGATGGGCCGCTGCACGTGGGCCACATCCGCAATTCAGTGATCGGCGATACCCTGGTGCGCATCATGCGCCGGGCGGGCTGCACCGTGGATGCCCAGTATTACGTCAACGATATGGGCCGCCAGGAGGCAATGGTGGTCGTCGGCTGCGATCACTTCCAGCTGGATGGCAGCAAGGCCGACCATGCCATAGCCAAGGTCTACATCGCCGCCAACCGTCTCATGGAAACCAATCCAGAGATCCGAGACGAGGCAGATCAGGTTATCCAGCGCTACGAGGCGGGCGACGATGAGACCGTTGCCAAGATCCACAGCGCCATCAAGTACGCCATTGGAGGCATCGAAGACACCCTGCACCGCATGAACATTCGCCACGACAGCTACCACTGGGAGTCGGAGTTTGTGCGAAAAGGCGATGTGGCCGAGATTGTGGGCTTGCTCGAGAAGACAGGGCTCACAGAATACGAGGAGGGCGCTTTTCAGCTCGACCTAACAAAGTACGGCTTTGAAAAGAAGATGGTCCTCAAGAGGACGAATGGAACCTCGCTTTACATCACCCGCGACCTGGCCTACCACCGCTACAAGTCCCAAAACTCGGACCGCTCCGTGGATATCCTGGGGGCCGACCACAAGCTGGTCTCTGGACAACTGCGCACCGCCTTGCGCCTTTTGGGCATTCGCGAACCTGAGGTGGTCATTTTTGAGTTCGTCTCCCTTCCCACGGGCTCCATGAGCACCAGGAAAGGCAAGTTCATCTCCGCCGATGAGCTGCTCGATGAGGTGGAAAAACAGGCTTATGAGGAAGTTAAGGTGCGCCGGCCGGAAGAGAGCGATGCCTTCCTCAAACAGGTGGCGGCCCAGGTGGCGGCAGGTGCGGTGCGCTACGACGTGGTCAAGGTCTCTCCGGACAAGGCCACCACTTTTGACTGGAAGCAGGCCCTGGACTTTGAGAAGCTCTCTGCCCCCTTCATCCAGTACTCACATGCCCGGGCCTGCAGCATTCTGCGCAAGGGAGAAGAAGGGCAGGTGGGCCAGACCTCGCCGGTCCAGGCCGATCTGCTCACTGGCGAAAACGAGATCGCCCTCATCAAGAAGATCGCAGAGTTTGATCTGGTCATCGACAAAGCCGCCCGTGAGCTCAAGCCTCATCAACTGGCCACTTATGCCCGCGAGCTGGCGGAGAGCTTCAACCACTTCTACCGCTTCAGCCCGGTGCTGGATGCCGAGCCGAAGCTGAGGCAGGCAAGAATGGCCCTGGCAAGAGCTGCCAAAAATGCGTTGCGAACGACCCTGGAGACCCTGGGCATTGACGCATTAGAGACGATGTAAATGCGTCTTCGCCACTATTTTTGGGGCACAGCTTTCGCCTCAACAATTTTTATGCTATTGGCACTGTCGATCTCTGCAATGCCCGAGGGAAGTGCGAGCTGGAGCGAGGAGCCCTGGACAAAAGCCACCGAGGAGCCCCAGGAAAATCGAGCCTCAACTCTCTCCGATCCCATATACTTCAACCTGAGCGGCAATGAGCCCCAGTCCATCAACCTTGGCGAGCGGCAATTAAACTACTCGGATTACGTTTCCAATGCCGCATGCGCGCCACTTTCCGGAGAGCTGTGGATCCGAAAGGGTGCAGTCTGGAGCCGGTTTAGCCAGGTCACGGCCGGCGAAGATGTCGACCTGGTCGTCCATACCCCCCAGGACGGCAATGGCGATATCTATCTCGTATCCTATGCCAATAGCACCATCAAGCACTGGAATTTCAAATTCCTGGAAGGCTACTATCGTCTCAAACTGAGGCCGGAAGAGAGCGGCAGGCTCTTCATGCTGCTGGCCCAGGGAAGCGAGCTGGGCAATGCCCTTATTCTGGATGTCCTGCCCAGGCAAAGTGAGCCGTCGTTCTCGCCATTGGACGTGAATTCCATATTAATGGGTGACGCTTTTATTACCATAAAATCCCAGAGAACCAAAGGCTACGATGTCTTTGTGGACGGCGTCTTTTACTGTAACGATAACAGCGATGGGTCTCTGGACGGAATCGCCAGCTTAACAATCGGAGGAGACAAGACCCACACCATCACCATATCAGAGAGAGACGGCCTGGGCGGCATCATCAACAAGAATGAGCACACGAAGAACTTCAAAAGGGAGACGGCTTACACCTTGCTGATGGATTAAAAAAAAATGATCATTGGCATCTTCAGCCGATAATTGGCGAAAGAGGCCGGAAATAGTCGATTCCCCTTTTGTCAGGCCAAGGCTCACCGGACGTTGGACCTGCCTTTGCTGGCCATCATGAAGGCAAAGTCGGCATTGGTGCCGGCCTTCTTGCCGTCCGGAAGGCGGCCGTAGGTGAAGTCGCTTTGCGAGTCGTCGCTCTTTTGGGGTGTCTTGTCTACCTCAACACCAGAGGCGTCATAGAGAAATACGGTTCCGTTGCCTGTAGCAGTCCAGGTATCCTGACCGTCAAAAGCCAGAAATCCCTTGGGCTCGATGCTGCCCTTCAGGGAAATTGGCCCCTTCCAGGGTTTATCTACGATATTGATCATCCAGCCGGTCAGATCCACGACTGCGTCCCCAGTATTGTAAAGCTCTACCCATACGGTGCCGTTGTCGGGCGGGCTTAGTTCAAACTCATTTATGACTACATCACACATGCCTAGGCCGCAGATGGCCATAAGGCCAGAAAAGGCCAAAAGCACCTTGATGCCGATTCCTGATTTAATCTTCATTTTCTTTTCACTCCCTTCATATTAGCGTATATTTGATTCACCCTTGGTGGCAGAGCCCAGGCCCCAGTCGCCGTCAGTATTTGTATCGTGACCATCCGGGTGCCTGCCGTAGGTAAAGTCGTTGTTCATGGTGTCCTGTCGGTTGGCCGTTTTGTCCACTATCTCTCCAGATGCGCTGTAGAGTGTGGCATATCCGCCATCATTATGATTCCAGGAAGACTGGCCGTTGAAGACATAAAAGCCCTTGGCCGGCAGTATGGTTCCCGCGGGCACGGCCGGGAGCTTTCCTACCCAGCTTCCATCGGTGATCTCGGCCATCCATCCACTGATGTCCACGCTCTCGTTATCAGGGTTGTAAATCTCAACCCAATCCGCCCCGCCTTCTGGGGGATTTAGTTCCATTTCGTTTAAAACAACCGATGCCGCAGAGCTTATGGTTAAAATCATCAACGCTGCCGCAAAATAGAAGGCTTTTGAAGTTGATCTCATTGCTGTCTCCTCCACTCATGCATTATTGTACAACATCCGTGACTCAGATTTCAAGTATATTATCATATCGGAGCTTCTATATTGTAGCTGCTTTTCGCCGGATAGAAATGGGGGACGTTTAGTAAACGATCGGACTTCCCGGAAAACCGACTGGAAAACGGCTAAATAGTTTGAGAGGTATAATCGCAAACAGATATTTAGAATTTGTAAGGGAGATAAAACAGATTAGCAATGAGGTGGATTGGATGAAATTTAAGAAATTGGAGAATAGATCGGTGCCTCTTGGAAAGATGCTGCTTTTTTGCTGTATCACGCTTGGACTGATGACTGTGTTTTCTGCGGCAGCTGCACAGGAAAAAGACGTTTGCACAGGTGCGGAGATGGGTAGCTATGCCAAACTTGTCTTCTGTCTTCCCCCCGAGGTAGTTGTGGAGCCAGAAACCATGGCAGAAGCAAATTATACAGGCGGAAGAGAGGTTGCGGCATCAATGCTGCTGGACGGAAACAGGGTCGAACTGCATCTTCTCTACCCCTGCCAGGCGCCTTATGAAGAGCTGGAACCCGCAAAGTTGAAGCCTTATCTGGAAGCTTTTGATCCCATCTTGGCCCAGACCGTGTATAATGAATCGGAGATCGGACCGGCTCTCTTGGGGCGGATAGGAAATCGGAACCTCATCGCTTACCAGCCGAACAACCTGACCGTTGCCCTGGTATTAACGGATATAAACATGAGCGCGAATATGATGGCGGCCTTCCTGGGCAATTTGAGCATAGCTGTGAATGAGGGCGCGGCCCCACCAAGCAATTGTCCGGATACCACTGATACAACCGTCGCTCCTGCCGTGGCCGCGGTCCAGAATGATACAACTCCCAGTCTGGTTACAGATAATGAGGTAACTCCGGCCAAGACGGGAAAGGAGGATGTTGCCACCGGCAGAGAGAAGATGGCCTTGGATAGGGAGGCTGCCCTGGCAAAAATGAAGGCGACAAGGGAGAGTATGAGAAGATAATTCCATCTGGGCCGTCCTGACCGGTGGCTTTTATTATAACCTAATTTTTTAAACATGACAAAGCTAAACTTTTTGCGTGTATTTTTCTTGAAAAGAGGCGAAGGTTCATATGCATGCATCCCAATTCGCTCATGAAATATGACAGGGGGATTTAACATAAAATTGATAGCTCTTTATCTGATTGCATGCTCTTTATTGCTGGCCCAGGGGGCAGCAATGGATAACAAATCCGAATCAATTGATGATCTTCTGGCAATGAATTTAAGTAACCAAACAACACTGAATCGCACAGTATTTAATTACACTGCATTTAATTCATCAGAAATCAGCCCATTAAAGATAAGTTCTTTGGAACCCAATTCCTCAGAGCTTAATTCATCGGAATTTGGCTCAGACTTTAATTCTTCAGAATTCGCATTTAAAGATCTTGATTTTACCGACAACTATTATGATTATTCCCAGATCCAAAGTGAGCCGGAAGTTATCAGCATGGCATTTCCCGCAACAGATCTCAACGGGGACAATGCCACAGACCTTCTGGTCATGAACATCAGCAGTGATGCCGACACGGGGGCCTTTAATTCAGAAATATCGGCTTTTAGCGGTGCAAACGGCAGCACATTATGGCAAAAAGAGTATCCCGGCTCCCTGGTATTTGCCACAACGGCAGGAGACCTCAATGGCGACGGCCAAACGGATGTCATGATAAATGAAATCCTGTCTGCAGCGAGCTTCATTCCTTACAGCAGCGTTTCCGTCCTTGACGGCAGCAACGGCACTGTAATTTGGAGCAGGCCCCAGTTGCTGGCCATGACGATTGCCTATCCCGTACAAGATACCAGCGGAGACAACGCCACACAGTTTCTGGTGCACGTATTCGGCTTGGACAGCATGAACAATAGTATATTCACCAGCATTGCCCGGGTAAGCGGTTCCAATGGCACAAATCTGGATGAGAGAATCTTTTCCGATGCTCTAGCAATCGAATATCCGGCCGGCAACCTCACAAACGACCTTGTGCAAGACAGCATTGCCGCAATTTATAAATTGAACGGATCGATGACGAGCGATGGCGTTGGTGAAGGGACTCCTCTGAACATCACGGCTACCATATTTGAGGCCAGAGACGGCCAAGAGCACAAAATGATCTGGAACCACAGTTTTGCCGGCCCGGCCCTGGCTATGCCAGTAATAGATCTGACCGGCGACGGAAGGGATGAGCTGGTAGTCTATCTCATGAAGTACGCAGAGAACGGTTCAATTAGTAGCGATATAGCCGTTCTTCAGGGCACGAATGGAAAGTTGCTCTGGCAGCAATCCTTTTCCTGCCTGGCCTATGCCGTGGCCGGCCCGGACCTGACTGGAGAAGGACAGCGAGACCTGATCGTCTACAAGCTGGGAGAATCTGAGAGCGCAGAGGTACTGGCCGTAAAGGGTGACGATGGAAGAATGTTGTGGAACCGGGAAGGGATGATATTCATTCCTTCCTGATCCCAAAACCTTTTAACCAGGATCTTCATATTAAGCTGGTTATCAAAAAGCTCAAACATTGACAGGAGGTGTATTTGATGACATTCGAGAGCATAAGCGAGCTGCCCAAAAGCGTGCGAAATTTACCCAGCCGCGCCAAGGCCCTTTACATGAAGGCTTATAATGGCTGTTGGGAGGATTTGGAGAGTACTGAGGAAGCAGATCGCGAGAAGGCATCTCACGAAGCTGCCTGGTCGGCCGTGAAAGAGCAGTACGAAAAGGACGACGAGACGGGTGAGTGGGTAAAAAGCGAAGAGGTCGCAGGAAGACGCTCGCGTCATGTCATAAGGCATCGCAAGAGCAGGCCCAGTGGGGCTGCCTCGCAGGCAAAGGCACACGCATGATGTCTTCAGAGCAATGCTGATGAGGAATTAAGTCGCGATACGAAACTTAAAAATAGGCTCCTCATCAGCAAGTCTCGTGACGCATATTCTCTTGTTTATTCGATTCTTCTTTGATTTGGTTCTGCAAATAATCTGATTCTTTTGCCAGGCGTTGTGACCGCACCATAAATTAGTTATAAAATGCGAATCTGATTGATATGGAGGATTTCGTATGCCTAAGATGGCGATAATTTATGCCAGTGGTATGGGAAGGACCAAAACGATGGCAGAGGCCATTGCTAACGGTGCCTTAACCATTCCAGGCATCGAGGTGGTAATTAAAGACGCCTATGATGCCTCGCCCGATGATGTAATAAATGCCGCAGCCATAGCTTTAGGCGGCTCAACTTACAACTACAAGCTTATTAAGTCCATGGACCCTTACCTGAAGGAGCTTGCCAAGCTTGATTTAAAGGGAAGAGTAGGGGTGGCCTTCGGATCGCACGGATGGAGCGGAGAAGGCGTTCCCACCATCATTGCTCGAATGAAGTCTTTCGGCATGCTGGTGATTGAGCCAGGGACCACAGCCGTCCAGGTTCCGAGCAAAGAGGACATTGAGAAATGCTTCTTGCTGGGAAGAACCGTAGCTATGGGGCTGGTGAACTAAAACCATGTCCAAAGATATTCTGGAAAAGGGCGCAATTGTGCAGAGGGACAAAGAGACCTATGCCATAGCACCACATATCCCAGGCGGCATAATAGACCCGGCTGGTCTACGCAGGATCGCCGATGTGGCTGAAAAATACAACGCCAAAGTTCTCAAGATCACCTCGGCACAGAGAATCGCCATCGTTGGAATTGATCCCAAAGACATCGATAATGCCTGGAAGGATCTGGGAATGAAGGCAGGGGCAGCCATTGGTCTATGCGTTCGAAGCATCAAGATCTGCCCCGGTACCACCTTCTGCAAACGCGGCCAGCAGGATTCCGTGGGCGTAGGATTGAAGCTGGATGAGCTATATCATGGTATGCAGCTTCCCTGGAAATTCAAAATTGGCGTATCCGGATGCGCTAACTCCTGCGCCGAGCCGGCCGTAAAAGATATCGGCTTGATCGGTTTGTCCAAGGGATGGAGGCTTCTGGTAGGAGGAAGCAGCGGAGTCAAGCCTCGACTGGGAGTGATGCTGGCAGAGAATCTTTCCGATGAAGAGGTCTTTTCGCTCATCGATAAGATAATCAACTACTACAAGGACCACGCCAAAAAGCAGCGTCTGGGCGAGTTCATAGAAGAGATCGGCTTCGAAAAATTCAAGCAAGACATCCTCGTTTAATCAAAAATGGCCGGAAAGGCATCTTGCCTTTTCCGGCGAAATTCATCCCTACAATTACTACATGCCATATCCCGGTGCATAAGTTGGCCGATAGTAATAGGGGTAATTATTAGGGTACATATTGGGCATTGGGCTGTATCCCCAGTCGCTGTAAAGGAAGTTGTAGGCCTCTGTCATCCACAAGGCCTGCTCGTAGTATTCTCGTCCCGGGCAGGTTCCGTTGTAAAAGGAGCGAAGCTCACAGAAGCTGCCGTCCGGAAAATTGCAATATCCGTCTTTAGGACATCCACCATGATTCACGCAGTAGGCTTCGATGGCATTTCTCGCCTCGCAGGGGCCGGACCCGTAAAATCCTTGGGCATAGACTGGTGCTGCCAGTATCAATACAAGGAGGCCAGATAGCATCCATAATTTTCTTGTTTTCACAAATATCCCCCAAAATAATCATTAACTTCTTATCCTTCAACCTATGAAAGATTGTTGGTTGAATGGCGCGAAAGAAAAACGAAAAGAGGGGCCCTGGAGAACCAGGGTCATGATTTATTAGATTGTTTTTTTCCGATCCTACACAGTGGCATTGATCGTTTCAGTAGCGTTGATGAGTGTAGTGCCATTGGCTAGAGCGGTCACGTTCTCCGCAACCACGGGCACGACTGCCTCTGGTACAGCTACAACAACTGGCACAAGCTGATTGACGAATACCAGGTCGGTCACGCTGGCATTGGTGATGTTCAATACAGACTTGCCCTCTGCCGGGGTGATTACGCTCCAGCCCTCCATGGGGACCTCGGAGACGGTGTACTCACCAGCAGCCAGGTCTGGGAAGGCAAACTTGCCGTCCGCGGCTGTGGGAACGCTATTGATAACTGCTTCATCCTTTGTCAGGTTTATGGTCCAACCGGCCAAGCCAGTTTGATTATTATCTACGACCATTCCCTCAATAGAGAATGTGGACGCAACCTCTGGCGCTGCAACGGGCTCAGCTACAGGTTCAACCACTGGCGCAGCAACTGGCTGTGTTTCATCCACCTTATTCATGCTGCCCAGCTTTGCTATAGGCTTCACGGTCTGCATTCCCTGTGCAACAGCATTCTCGACACCTACCAGCTTAAGGGAGTAGGGTGTGGCAGCTCCCAGCTGGAACGAGTAGGGCATCCTGGTACTCTGAACTGCGGCGGACTTGAAAGAATACTTGTTTGCCACCATATCTGGAGTCAGGTTATGGGCGGGAACATTCAATGTTTTGAAGCTGTGTTCGACTTGATTTCCTGATTTTGCAGTGTAAGACTGATTTCCTGCAGCTTGATTAGTGTACCCCAAAGCAGGCATTAAAACGATGGCTGCGATCATGAGGGCCACAGTGATAGCCAAAATTTTCCTCATACTGAATACCTCCTATTCCACTAGCGCATAGCATTTATGACTGTAGCTTGAACATCCTCCCCTTTGAGAAGAATTGTCGTCAAGTCTAGTTATTCTTCATATAAATAGACTTTCATGGACGAAGACCACAATTAAGGGACGGCATCGCATTTACGCCTTCGTTCTCTTCGTCAGGGCTGTTCTGGCGAGCCGGCGGCAAAAACCATCCCGGCATTTTGGCGATCTGTATTATTTTTGTGTTTTAGTAGGTCTAATAAATGTGACCCATCGCAGCTAATTCCCGGAACTTTTGCCCATCCTTCCCGGCAAGTAGAGAACGTCACGCCCCCTCGCTCGGCATTCTCTTTTACCCTCTGCATCAGATCGATTCTTATCCCTGCCGGAAGGTAACAGCTTCCGGCAACTTTGCCGCCCCACCTAAACAGGCCATCTATTGCCGCCCCCTCTTGGGGAAAGGCGGAGATGATCGTCTTCATGCTTCCTGACCGGGCCTTAAAAGTCGATGAGGTTATGTGCCCGGCTCCGGCTCGTGAGACGGCAAGTACCAGATCATCGATCTCCTCATCGTTGATGCCGGGGATGATGGGATCAATTCTGGCCGAGACGGCAACACCCTTTTTCGCCAGCTTCGCCATGGCATCTAGGCGCTTTGCCGGCAGTGGCGCACCCGGCTCCAGTCTGCGGCAGATTGAGTCCTGCAAAGTAGTGACGGTTATGGCCACACAGGCATCCATTTCGGCCAATAGATCTGCATCCTGGGCCACCAGATGCGACTTGGTCACCACCTGAACACAGAGACCCTGCTCTTTTAGGATCTGCAAACATCCCCTCGTGAGCCGCAGCTCCTTTTCCTGGGGAGGATAAGGATCGGAGCTATTGGACAATGCCACCATGGTGCCGGGCGGGATCTTGGATGACTCTCTGGCCAGGCGTTTTAGGAGATCGACCTTGGGGCGGCATTCTGCAAAACGGGGGATATAGGATGAAGCATAGCAGTAAAGGCATCCATGCGGGCATCCTGTGTAGGGATTCAGACTCAGCTTGGCCGGGCAGGTGCATAGCGGGCTCTTCCAGGGGTCAAAGGGTCGTAGGATCATGCGCGGCAGATCTTCTCCAGCCGATCCAGATCATCCGCATCCTCTCTGATGATGAAATCCTGCTCGGCAACTATGCCGAGGCGATAGGCGGCCTGAAGATCTCGCCCTAGCAATGCCCTGGCCCCGGCAATCTCTGCCTTGCTCCGAAATTCATCTACTGCGCCTTTATCCATAAGGACTTCTTCATAGGCCGGAGATATTCCCGGAAAGGGCATGGCTTTGGGCTCGCCAAGTATTGATAAAAGCCTCTTTCGTCGATCCTGATAAGGCATACTGCAAATGTCCTCTCCTTGCAGGGCGATGAGGTCATAGGCCAAGAGAGCTGGATGAATGTTGCTTTTTCGAGAGAGGCGACGGCGATTGATGTACCTTAGCATTTCTGCCTGGCTGCAAATCCCTTTATCCTTATCATGAAAGCCTATAAGGTCGGCATCTGCAACAAAATCCGATTCTATTTTCCCAAGTAGCCGAGGTATGTCGTTCAGAACAACGGTGATATTTCGCAATTGTGATGTGAAGATCAGAACTTCATTTTTTATTTTATGGACCTGCACCCTCAAGCCAGGATACTTGGGCAGAAAGGCACCGGGAATCACGATCTTGCCGGTGCGAATGGCCATGAATCGGATTGGAACCCTGGGCTGAATTACTATACTTCCCAGCTTCTGGCTTTGGGCCATCGCGGCAATGCTGCCCAGATCCGGCATGATGCCATAAGCATGGCGAATATTCTCCTGGTCGCAGTGCAGTGAGGAAGAGAGTGCGGCAATCATGGTCTTATGCCCGATGCCAACCTGCATGTTTCGTAGAGCCGTGCGTGCAATGTACTTTCCTTCCAGGGGCGTGGCTTCCAAAAATAGGCCTCTAAGCAAAGCATTCTTGCGCTGCTCCGATTCCTTGCCGTGCATGGCAGAGATGTGCCGAAGCTTTTCATAAACAGATATGGCTTCGAGAGGACCCGGAAAAAGGGAATGCTGCCCTTTCTGCCCCAGCGCCGCCTCGGCCACCATTCCCATATCAATATATCTCTCTCGCAGGGAAGGTAGATCGTGGTCAGATACCTCTGCCAATGCCGCCATGAGGGCCTCCGGGCCTATGCCCATATCCCTCCCTTCCCAGGGTGGCCACAATTCTCCTAAAAGCAACCGCACGACTGGACAGAGCATCTTTGGCGTAGGCTCGATTTCAGAGAGAAGACCCGCCGCCAGATTGACTTTAAGGCTACGCGGGGCCAGGGAGATCTCTTGCAAGGCCTGTGCAATTCGAGAATAACGCATTTACCTCGCGATCTTGACCTTTAACAGATCCTCTGTCCGCTTGGCCAGATTCTCAATCATGCCATCCAGCTCTTTTAGAAAAGATTGGGTTTCCTCCGTGGTCACCGCTCCCGGAGCAGAAGCCTTGATTAATCCTTCCTGTTCTAAAACCCGCAGGGAATAACGTACCTTGTGGCTGGGTATCTTTGTCTCCTCTGCCAGTTTGAGGATACCTATGGGCTCGTTCTCCACCACTTGCTTGAGGATGACCAGGTGCCGTTGCAGCATCTCAAGCTCACCGCTCACCTTCTCGGTCAGAATTACTATCACATCCGCTCTCAGTAGCGTGCCCGGCGAGGTAGAAAGTCTATGCCATGCCTGGATGTAACACGCCGGTTTGTGTCCTTTCCCAGTATTTGCGGGGACGATACACCTGTGACCACAAGCATGGTTCGCAGAGTATGCTCCAGGTTCGGGTCTATCTGCGCGCCCCAGATTATGCGAGCATCGGGATTGATCTTCTGGTAGACCTCATCTACCACCGTTTCGGCATCGGTGATAGTCATGTCCGGGCCACCCACCACGTTTACCAGGGCCGAGGTCGCGCCCGATACATCCACATCCAGAAGAGGGCTTCTTAGAGCCTTCATGACGGAGTCGCGTGCCTTCTCCTCGCCTTCTGCCTCGCCCATGCCGATCATGGCCACGCCGCCGTTGGTCATGACAGTTCTGACATCGGCAAAGTCCAGATTGATTAGCCCGGGCCGGGTGATCAGCTCAGTGATGCCCTTGACGGAGCGCATCAGCACCTCATCGGCGACTTTGAACGCGGCCTGCAAGGGGAGGTTGGGGACCACATCTAAGAGCCGGTCATTGGGCACCACAATTACTGTGTCCGAAACCTCTCGCAGTCTTTTCAGGCCGGCTTCGGCATTCTGCATTCTGATGGAGCCTTCTGCACTGAAGGGGATAGTGACGATGGCAATGGTGAGAGCCCCTGCCTCGCGTGCGGCTTCCGCTACTACGGGAGAGGCCCCTGTGCCCGTGCCACCGCCAAGTCCACAGGTAACGAAGACCATATCTGCTCCTTCCACGGAGGCTTTAATCTCATCGATATCCTCCTGGGCTGCCTCCTCTCCGATGGCGGGCAGGCTTCCTGCCCCCAGGCCGCGTGTGGTGCGCCTGCCAATAAGGAAACGTCGGTCGGCATTGATGTGCAAAAGATGCTGGGCATCGGTATTGATGGCAAACAGCTCCGCACCCTGGATGCCGCACTCTGCCAGACGGTCGATAGTATTCGAGCCGCCTCCACCGCATCCTATAACTCGGATAACCGTGGTCAGCTCTTCTAAAACCATAACCAGCTCTTCATCGCTCTGGATCATGCTGGAAGGCTTGATCCTGCTCTCGGCCTCAGATCTGCCCAGGGCTTCGTCGATGATGTACTTAATCTCCATCCCCTCTACTTTTGTTCTGCCTTATTCTAGTGATCAATCAGTATATAGTTTTTGGCATATAGAAAAGAAAATGTTGTGCGGTTCAATTGGCCCTCAAGGATTTGAGCTTTTCAATCTGCCTCATCATCTTCTCGGATTCCTTTGACTTCTCATTCTCCAGGTAATCGACAATTTCAGGAAGGCTTCTATTTAACTTGTAAATGCGATATGGTCGTCCCTTTCCTGGATTTTTCTCGTCCCTCTCTGCAATCCAGTCCAGTTTTCGAATCTCCCGCATGGCAATGCTCACTTCCGGTTGGCGAAGATCCGATCCAATCTCTATCTCGCGAGATGTTGCCTCTGCCATCCCTGCCAGATAGGTCAAAACTTTGGCCACGTTCCTTTTCAGGCCTACCTTCATGAGTATGGATGCAAATTCATCGCGCTCTACTTTCAGGTCTGAGGCGGTTGATGTATTCAAAGCGGTCACCAGGCGCATAAAGAGTGATAACATATATATAAGTTTCGTCGAAAATAATTCCATTGAGGTGAAAAACCTGCGTATCTTATTAATTATTTTTTTATATGTATGAATTTTTGCCCGCAAGGCTGAAGTGAGAGTAGCTTTTACATTTCTTTGGTGGACTAAATGCACATAATGGAGCTATTAGGCAAATCTCGCGTCAAAGTGGAAGGCGAAAAGGTTCTGGATGCGAGCGAGCCCTTGATTGAGTGGTGTCCGCTCTTCGACAAGATCAGGGGCATAAAAAAAGTGACTGCTGAATCGGCGGCTGCAAATATGGAGTTTAGAATAAAAAATCACGGTATGTTCTCGGCGCGGCGCAAGCTGCAGATGGGCATCTTCGTGGGCTTTGGGGCCTCCGAGTCCATGATGACCGGCATAAAGACAGGAATTATCGACGCAGCAGTTACCGTTTGCGATGGAGCGGGCAGCGTGATAACAGCCAATGCCGATCTGGTTCAGGGCATGGGCGGCTACATATCTGGACTTGTTAAGACCGATCCCATACCAGAGGTAATCGAAGGCATCCGGGCCAGGGATGGGCATGTGCTCTCCCCCCAGGACGGCAAGATAGACCAGATAGAAGGGGCGGCCTATGCGGCAGCGGCCGGGTACAAGAAATTTGCCGTCACGGTAGCCGATGCAGCATCTGCGGAAAAGCTGCGAGAGCTGGAGAAGACGACGAGAGTTCGGATAATGATTGTGGGTGTTCATCTCACCGCCCTAAGCAGAGAAGATGCGGCGAGGCTTTTGGCTGTAGCCGATATTGTTACCGCCTGCGCCTCAAAGCACATTCGTGAGCAGGTAAAGCCTCTGGTGCAGGTGGGAACCGCCGTGCCGCTCTTCGGCCTGACACGCTGGGGCAAGGAGCTGCTGGTGGAGAGAGCCAAGGATGTAGAACAGCCGCTTCTGATAAATACCATGTCTCTGCCGGTTTTGCCCGAGAAGAAGCAGCCCCGGCCATTGGTTTAAAAACTTACAAAATAGCATAACCGAAGTCTCTGGGCAGGCCAGCGTCGATCCGCAACGCCCCAACAGGCTGGAGCCATTCACCGAAGTGATGGCCTGGACCTGCCCGAAACCCGACATTAAACCAGCTCGAAGGCGGCAGCGCGCTGGAATCTCACACAGCGTCCGAATTACCGGAACCCTTTTCTCATGGGGCCATGATGCTCGCCCTCTCGCCTTCTACTCCGTTCTACTTGTGCCGCAACATGCCCCGACCGTGTATTAGCGTGAGACTCCCGGCAGATTACTGCGCCAGTTACAGCGCGCAACTTTTTCAGCCAGCCGGAGTTTCAGCCCCACAGGCCCGTAGCCAAATGCAGTGCCACGAAGGCATGCATCTCCTGTACCAAGGAAAAAGCTTCCTTGTCATCAGAGCATTATCGGATACGTTAAGCCCACGGCACGCCCGCCACCCTATCATGGCATGAAGTGACTAATTACTTGTATAATCGTTATAAATATTTGTAGTTGGCGGTCGAGAGCCCGACATAGTACTCCAGCAGTTCAAAGCATATCAAAAAAAGAGTGATGGATTACAGGTCACCCGCACTACTCGAAAGCGAGTATTGGCTCGCATAGCCCAGCTCATGGCTCTGGCGAAAGCGGCTTTGGCTTCGGTGCTTTTTTCGAGGGCTCCGAGAGCGATGCATTTGATTATGGCCCTCCAAAAAAGAAATAACTTTATATTTAACATCTAACATTTTACCACATGGTGCGTGAAGCGAGTGAAGCGAGATTGAGGTGATGGGCTCAGATTTATGAAATACCTTGAACGTTTTCAGAATATAATATTTACATTATTAATTTGGACAATGGCAATTGTAACGCTTGTGGCCACTTTAGATGTGATCTACACCCTGGCCAAATACCTAATATTCCCTCCTTTAAGCCTGCAGACTGCCGAGCTATTGAGCTTTTTCGGAAGCATCCTATTAGTGCTCATCGGAGTGGAGCTTCTGGAGACCTTCAAGACCTTTCAACGGGATAAGACGGTTAACGTCCTGAGTGTATTGCTGGTGGCCTTGATCGTTATGGCCAGAAAAGTCATCATCATGGAGATAAACGACGGTACGGATGATATGGGACTGCTCGGGCTTTCAGCTATCATAATATCGCTGTCTTTGGGGTACTATTTAATCAAGAGAAGCGGATCTCTCGAAAAATGATCGTGAAATTGCATTTTTTTACCCGCGCATATAAAGCCTAGGATTAAGTACGTTTGGGCCGCAATTGTATCCATGAAGATTCTTATTGCCGAGTACGCCTCCGCCCTTGGCCTTTGCGGGACATGCGAGCGGGAGGGGCGAGCCATGCTGGCAACTCTGGCGACCAGCTTCGAGAGGGCCGGGCATGAGGTGCTTTATCCCACATTTGGGCCTGTTGTAGAGGCGGGCCGGCCCATTCTCATGAAGGGAGAAGAGGAGTTTGAAGGCGTCCTGGACTGCAAAGCGGATGCCGGGCTCCTGATTGCCCCAGACGACCTGCAGCCGCACCTTCTGGAGATCCTGGAGAAAAACACGGTGAACCTGGGGGCAAGTCCCGACGCGGCGCGGCTATGCGCCGACAAGCTGCTCTGCACCCAGGCACTGGCGCGAGCGGGAGTTCCCGTGGCTGAGATCGTGGATAGGCCCGATCCAGTGGAGCAGGGCTGCCACCGTTATGTGGTTAAGCCGCGCACGGGTTGTGGCTCAGAGGGCGTGCGCGTCACCTCTTTTGCCCGGGCGGGTTTCGGGGAGATCGTCACCCGCTACCATGAGGGGCTGCACCTGTCCGCCAGCTTCATCGTGGGCGATGGGAGCTTTTTGCCGCTCACCATCAATCGCCAGCTCATCGACTTTCGGGGCGAGGGCATGAGCTACCAGGGAAGCCAGGTGCCCTACAACACGCCCCGCGCTGATGAAATTTGGGCTGAAGCGAGAAGGGCGGCTGTGGCGCTGGGCCTCTCCGGCTATGCGGGAATCGACTTTGTGTTGGGGGAACGGCCCAGGGTCGTGGATGTGAACGCCCGGCCAACCACATCCATCGTCGGCATTGCCAGAGTGATGAAGGAGGAGATAGGGGAGCTGATCCTGGGGGCGAGGTTTGGAGGAATGGCAAAGAAGGTAACGCTGCAAGGAGAATATACGTTTCGGATATTGCCTACATAAGTTCCACATGAACGTACGTCTTTTTATTTGTTTGATTACAGGTACTCTCTAGTGGAGGAAATGAATTTGAGATATTTGTATGCACTTATGGGCATATTCCTGCTTCTGGCTGCCACTGCCGCCGCCGGGAGCTTTACAGCCGAGATGGACGTCGATACCTATGTGGATGCGGATCAAGCCAACCAGAGCTTTACAGATAACGATCTACTCTGGGCCGCATCAGCGGGAGCAGAGCCCACAAAACAGGTCTACTTGAGCGTTATCAATATGTTCGGCGCACAGGGAATCTTCAAGCCGGAGCAGATTGCATCCGCGACCTTGACCCTTGATGCTACAAAGGTGGACAAGCCCGGCAATGTCAAGGCTTACTTCTTGCAGGGACCGACTTTAGAAACGACCTGGTATGACAAAAAGGATTACAATGCCACGGTTTACTCTTCCCCCGTGAATATCGATAAAGCGGGAAGCTACACCTGGGACGTGACTGATATCATCAAGAAGGCGGTGCAGACCTGCGTGGATGGGTGCGGTTACTCTATAATAATGGTAGCAGAAGATGACGCTTCTGTGGCATTCACTTCCAGCGAGGCCTCAAAAGAGAATAAGCCGACCCTTAATTATGTCACCGAAGAGTGAATCTAAAGGGTGAATTTGATGGGACGGGGGATTTAGGACTCAATCCCCCGGATCAGGGGGATTTTATACCTCTTGTGTACCTTAGGTAGCTGATGCGCACAATCATGCCTCGCATTGCGGTCACTGCTCTCTTCATCGTGCTTGTCATGCTCTTAAGCGCAGCTCTGCTATTCCAAAACAGCGTTGCCGCTTCCGGGAAAAATGCCACGGGTGCCGCCGAGGTCATCTTCATCAAGTCCCCAGGATGCACGAAATGTGCCGCGGCGGAGAGAACTCTTGAGAAGATCGAGCAAGAGGTGCCCATCAATGTCAGCACGCATTACTATTATTCCGATGAGGGGCACCGTATCATCAAGCAGTATCGAGCCAAGGATGTTCCTGCCATCATAATCGGCGTGCAGGTCATAAATTATAGGGATTATGAGGGAGACAACGCCTTGCTGGAAAAGCTCATCAAAGGCGCCCTGGCCAACCAGACTCCTAATCTTCCGGCTGCTTTCACCCTGCCCGGCAATGAGAGCACCAAGCAGAACCTGAGCGCAGCCAGTGGCCAGGGTCTGAATTTGCAGGAGATATCTCTTTACACCATTTCTGCCGTTTTAGGTGCGGGCCTGGTGGCGGGCTTCAATCCCTGCTTGCTTGGCATCCTGGTCTTCCTGGCGGCATCCGTTCTCTCCTCTAAGGGGAAGAGGCGGGAGATGGTTACGATGGTGGTGTTCTTTTCCTTGGGCATCTTTACCATGTACTTTCTCTTCGGCCTGGGCATGCAGCAACTGCTCCAGACAGAAGCGATAGCCAGTGCCTTCCGCTATATCCTGACTGCCTTTCTCCTGTTGGCCGGCCTCTCTCAGGTCTGGGATGCGCTGCGGCTCCATCAGGGACGGCCATCCCTCTTTCGTACGGATTGGGCTCTCAAGTACTTCCAGGCCGGGGTTGACAAGGGCCGCTTCAGCTCGTACTTCCTCATAGGGGCGCTCTTCTCCCTGGTCAAAGCCCCCTGTGTGGGTGCCATCTACCTCGCGATACTGGATCTTCTCTCGGCCAGAAGCTACTTTGAGGGGGCTACCTATCTGTTTTTCTTCAACCTGGGAGTAATTTTGCCCATCATTATCCTGGGCGGGGCCATTGCTCTAGGCATGAGCCCGGGGCAGGTGGACGCTTTTCGCAAGGATCATAGAGTAGGAATGAGGCTGGCCACGGGCCTGGCCCTGCTGGCGCTGGCCCCTCTTATCTACTGGCAACTGATCTAGTGTGCGCGCCTCGTGAGAAAGGATTAAAATAGAGAGATTGCTCAACCTCCATTTCGAGGTGAATCTTTTTGTTTTTAGTTGGAGAGGCTCTTATAGGAAAGGAGCCTGAGATTGCTCATATCGATCTGATCATCGGAGATAAGGAGGGGCCGGTAGCCACGGCTTTTGCCTCCGCGCTTTCGCAGCTTTCGGCAGGGCACACGCCCCTTTTAGGTGTTATCCGGCCCAATTTGCCGGCCAAGCCGTCCACTCTCATAGTACCCAAAGTTACTGTGAAGAATATGGATCAAGTCGCCCAGATCTTCGGCCCGGCCCAGATGGCCGTGGCCAAGGCCGTGGCGGATGCGGTAGCAGAGGGCATCATTCCCAAGGACAAGGCTGAAGAGCTGCTGATAATAGTATCCGTGTTCATTCATCCCCAGGCCAAAGACTACGACGCCATCTATCGCTACAATTACGGTGCGACCAAGCTGGCCCTGGAAAGAGCCATGACCGGATTCCCGGATGTAGATCTGGTGCTCTACGAGAAGGACCGCTCTACTCATCCCATCATGGGCTTCCGGGTCACCCGGCTCTGGGACCCACCATACTTGCAGGTGGCCTTCGATCTGGTGGATGTGGCCGAGGTGCGCCGCGTGCTAACGGCCCTACCTGATAGCGATCACATTCTCATTGAGGTGGGTACGCCCCTGGTCAAGATGCTGGGCATCAGTGTGGTCAAGGAGATTCGTGCCATTCGGCCGGGCGCCTTTGTCATCCTGGATCTGAAGACTCTGGACACCGGTAACCTGGAGGTGCGCCTGGCAGCGGACTCCACAGCTGACGCCGTGGTCATATCCGGCCTCGCCCCTAAGAAGACGCTGGAGCTGTCCATTCGAGAGGCCAGAAAGACCGGCATCTACTCCATCATCGACATGCTCAATGTGCCCGATCCGCTGACAGTCCTGAAGGGGCTCGAAGTTTTACCGGACGTGGTCGAGCTGCACCGGGCCATCGACAATGAGTTGAGCGCGCACGCCTGGAATAACATTCGTGATATTCAGGCCCTTGCCAAAGATGGAAGAAGGCTGCTGGTGGCTGTAGCGGGCGGCATTCGCGTGGATACCGAGGGCGCGGCTCTGGCGGCAGGCGCGAACATCCTGGTAGTGGGCAGAGCTATCACCCGTTCCAAGGATATTCGCGACATGGCCGAGCAGTTCCTGACGGGCCTCAAGCAGACAGAGATTGACCAGTACCGGGTCATGACGGACTTCTGAAGATAGCAGATCTTGGATGATCCGCCCTTTTTTCTTTTTGTTGAGAATATTGTGCGTACTTTGTGAGCGTTGTGTCTTTTTGGTTGATGGTCGCGATCGGTGCTTTAGCTGCAACGGGCGACGACTTTTCACCACAAAGGCACAAAGGCACAAAGAACAACAACAAAACACAGCGAACGGACGGCCACCACAGAGACACAGAGCGCACAGAGGACCTACAGAGCGATTTTATTTTAGTTCGTGTTTTATGCTCTCGCGCCATCCTAAACAACATTCATTTTTATTATTACAATTATTACTATTATTATCACTATTTCCCGTCGCGGGGGCCATTGATGTGCAGGTGGGGCCCGTGGCAGAGCCAGACGGGGCAATCATCCTGGTGGTGGATGGTCTGGGGTCGTCTTACGTTTATCCGGAGCATCGCGCCTATGCCCTGGACGGCACGGCGCTGGAAGGCGCCATTCTCTTCAATTTGACGGGCGGCGGGGCGCGGGCGGTGGACGTGCGGGTACCCGTGCCTGAGACCACCCAGAGCCACAGCATTCTCATCACCGGAAATTCAGGAACTAATCCGGACCATCTCGGCCCCACAGTCTTCGATGCGGCTCACGCCAATGGCTACCTCTGTCTGGCCGTGCTGGAACGGGGCGACGCCATGCCCGTCTTGCAGGAGATGGACGGCGTTCTCTATCTGGGCGACAACGCCCTGCACGGGGCCGAGCCGATACCGGGCTTTCGGGCCGGCGCGCCTGCGGGCCTGAAGTACCGATTTCAGGTGTGGCGGGACAGGTTTGCCAGCTACACTGCCCTGCAGGGCCCCGCGGGCTACGCGGGATACAATGCCTGGGCGCTGGACGTCGCGGCAGACACCGTTCAGAACCTCTCCGGACAGCGTTTTCTCATGCTGGTGAATGTGGGCGCAGTGGACAGCGCCGGGCAGAACCTGGGCGCGGACGGCTACCGCCAGACGGTGCAGGCTCTGGACGTGCCGCTGGGCCGCCTGGCCGAAGCCTGCCGCCAAAATAACGTGCTGCTGGCCGTCACCGCCGACCACGGCATGGTCTTTCCTTCCAGGGTGGGCAAGGGCGGGCACTCCGCAGAAAAATACGCCGCCCACCCGGAGGCACTGCGCGTCCCCCTCGTTTTTCTGGGACCGGGTGTGGAGGAGCTGAACCTGGGTGGCCGCTGGTCGGAGACGGATATCGCTCCCACGGTGCTCGGCATTTTGAATATCTCCGGCAACCTCAGCTCAGAAGGCAAGAGCCTGCCCATCCGCGCGGGGTTCGACCTGCGGGTCACGGGCGCGCCCGCGGGCCTGGAGCTGTGGCGCGGTGGAGCGTGGCTGGCGAATGGCAGCGCGGGAGAGTGCCGCTTCCGGGGCCTGCCGCGCGGGCTGTACAGCCTCAAGGCAGGCGGAAAGGAGTGGACGGTGATGGTGAACGGGGACGCGGCGATAGATCTGACGGGGAAGGCAGCGCCCGAGGGAGATTGGAAGAGAATAATCGGAATCATACTTATCCTGGTCATTAACCTGGCAGGAATTGCACTTATCATCAGGATTTGGAGAAAAGGAGACTGAAGTTCAACTCTTCGCAATTTCAGGTGGCTAACCTCAGGTTACTGTGGTTTTTAAGTTGTTAGTTAGTCGCTCTGTGCGTTCTCTGTGAGCTCTGTGTCTCTGTGGTTGAAACGTCGTTAGCTGCTGGTTATCATCGAGTGGTTACAGACTACCACCACAGGCACAGAGCGCACAAAGGACTATATTACTCTATTTTCTCACGCCTCTTTCTGCCCCTTCAGTTGAATCATCGTTCCCACAATTTCATCATGCTCTGAACAATTGACCGCGAAATTCAATCGGTCGGGATAGATGGAGAAGAGAACCTGCGGGATGTGGGAGTTGCAGTCATCCAATGCCATCTGCAGTTCACGATACTCGCGATTGGTGACCAGGAGCTGATCGCGATACTCTTCTTCCTGGTCGAGCGACTCCAGGGGGTTCTTTTCGTCAATCGTGCTGTCAACAACCAGATCGCACTGCCACTCCAATACCAGGGCCCGGTTCTCCCAGTAATATGTATCCGGCGGGATCAAATCCTGCAATATCTTCAGATCCTCCAGGGGCACAAGCCACTCTCTCGCCTGTACTTCTTCCGGCAATTTCCCTTCGATGCTTACCAGGGAAGAGACGGCCCCCGATGTTAGATTCAGATCGCCCATGTCAAACGATATCTTAACCGGCGAGTTCCTCATGGCTTTGAGGGCAAAATAGAGCCGGCCGGGATTGAGTATTTCGACTGCCTTCTCATAAATTATATCGTCTTCCATGATTTATGTATTTGTTGCAACTGATATATTGAAGTGGCGCACCGGAGCCTGAGCTGGCTAAGCTGGGGTCCGCTTTTCGCCCCGGCCCGTCATTTTGCGACCTTCTCCGCCTTCGTTGGCACGGGTCCGCGGATTCGACAGGTGGCGAGATGAGCGATTATAATCAAGTGCACAGTTTATGGTTATTAATTATTTAAATAGAAATTTAATTAGCAATTAATTATTATATACCACTACATCAGCAGCCAAACTCTTTAGAAAAATTTATATTACTGAAGTGTGATCAGTACTAAAAATACTAAATTGCGGAAAAGTAAATCTGGAGAAATAAAGATGAATAACCGAATATTTGTAGGGGCGCTAATCTCCCTTGCCGTCCTGATTCTGGGGGCGGCATTGGTGCAGGGCGCAGCAGAGAACGGTATCGCCATAACAAATGCCAATTTTGCGGCTCCAAGCCCGGAGAAAGAGAACTTGGATGAGGAATGGGTGGAGATATCCAATCTGGGCACCGCGGATGTCAGCCTGGCCGGCTGGACGCTGGAGGATGCGCAGAATCACACCTACAAGTTCCCGGATTTCAGCCTGAAGGCCAGTGGTGTCGTCAAGATTCGCACGGGAATGGGAAATGACACGTCCGTTGATCTCTTCTGGAACCGCAGCTCATCCATCTGGAACAATGATGGCGATGTGGCTACCTTAACGGATGCTTCTGGCAATATGGTCTCTCGCTATCCTGAGGAGGCAAAGGCAGCTTAAATATCATTTTTTCTTTTTTTCCATCAATTTTCAAATATCTTCAAATTGAAACCGCTCCCGGTTCTCCCGCCCTTGCCGCAGAGCGCAAGTGTGAAATGCCATTCCTGCCTCCTGTTATGCGGTGTATTGAGATGAATCTTGAAGAAATGTCAGATATATTGAAGTCCTCCTTAGGAATTCGCGACAATATCGTTGGCGTAAGACTGTTCAAGAGCGAAGCGGAAATTCCCAACGATCTCAAATCCGTGGAGAAGCCCTTCCATTACTGCGGCATGATTCAGGGGGCGCGACAAGAGGGGAAAAGCTTCCTGGCGCGGGCCGACTATCACGGATGCAAGGGCGGAGCCTCGGGTCTGGGGATTGTGCAGTGCCCGGAGAACATCGCCTCAGGATCTTTGTACTTCGACAAGCTGCATAAGTGCGAGACCCCGGCGATCGGCACCAGCATCGCTTCCAATATGCCGCGCCTCCTTCCCGGCAGCACGGTAGCTACCTACGTGGCCCCCTTGGACAAGATGATCATGAACCCCGATGTGGTGATATTTGTAGGCAGTCCGCTTAACGCCCGGCGCATTGTGCAGGCGGTCATGTTCAAAGATGGAGGCAGGGCCGGCTTCAACACGGCGGGAATCCAGTCTTTTTGCGTGGATGCCACAGCCTCGCCCTACCTCAAAGGAGAGGTGAACATCTCTTTAGGCTGCGATGGATCTGCGAAAAACTCCGGCCTGAAAGATGAGGATGTCGTGGTGGGCATACCCTATGCGATGATGGAGAGTATCTGCACCGTCCTCAAGACGCAATACCAGGGCTGGGATAAGTTCATGAGAGGCTAGGAATCATGTTTGAAAGGATCTTGATTGCAACCGACGGCTCCCAGCATAGCGAGAGGGCCGCAGAAGCAGGAATAGAAATGGCCAGGCTCTACGGCTCAGCCGTCACCGCTCTTTTTGTTGTCGATATCGGCAAAGAGTATGGCCCCCTGGGGGACCTGATCTCAAAGGTTGCCGACGACCTGATCGCAGGCATAAGAAGCAATCTGCAAAATCAGGGCGATGAAGCCACCAAAAGAGTAGAAGTGATGGCAGAGAAAGCGGGCATTGCCGTGACCAGAAAGATCACGGAAGGCTATCCTGCTGAGGACATCATTGCAATCGCAAAAGAAGGCGATATGAACCTCATCGTCATGGGCGGAATCGGAGTCACTGGCCTGGAAAGGTTCCTCCTGGGCAGCGTGGCCGATAAAGTGGTCAGAAGCTCCAATATTCCCGTGCTGGTGGTGAGAAAGGAGTAGATTCGCTTGGCAGGCTCCACTTGATAAGCACTCCCTCGTCTAACCGCTGCACGTCGCGAAGGGTCAGCCGGGGGAAATGTTCTTTGAATCCCGACCCGTCCACCAGGGTGGGTGCATTCTCTCCGCCGATGAGCATCGCCCCCATGTAGACATAAAGTTCATCCACCAGGCCGAGCTTGAGAAGCGACCAGTTGAGCGTAGCCCCGCCCTCCACCATGAGGCGCTTGACGCCCCTATCAAAAAGCCGGGAAAACAGCTCCGTCAGATCGACCCGCTCTTTTCCGCATACTATTATCTCACAATTTGAGGAGAGCCTATCCAGCCGTTCCTGCGGCGCAGAGCCGGTGACGGCCACGATGCACCCTGGTCCCAGGACCCCTGCAGAGGGAGGCGTTCTTGCCCGGCTGTCGGCAATAATGCGAAGCGGGTCTTCCGGCTGCCCTCTCTTTCGCCGGGCCTCGCGAGAGCTTAACGACTTCACCCTCAGGCTGGGATCGTCTGCCAGCACCGTTCCCACTCCTACCATGATAGCGTCGCTCTCCGCCCGGAGAAGGTCAACCCTGGATCTGTCCATTTGACCGGAGATGCTCACCTGGCAGCGCTCAAAAGAGCTGATCTTGCCGTCAGCGCTCATGGCGCTATTGATGAATACGAAGGGCCGGGTCAATGCTTCTAATTAGACAAAGAGATACTAAATAGCTTGCCTGCCCATTTCATGACATGCCTCAAGCACGCGAGATTCTGCTGCAAGGAACCATAATCTATGGAGATGATTTCCAGGCAGAAGATGGCTACATCAGCATCCGAGACGGCATTATCCGGGAGTTTGGATTTGAACATGTAGACGCCGACTATGAGGGCATTATCTGCCCGTGCTTCGTGAACGCACACGTCCATGTGGGCGACTCTGCCTTTAAGGACCCACCCTTTTTGCCGCTCTCTCTGCTGGTCGGCCCGGATGGACTGAAGGCACGAATGCTGGCACAAATGCCGCGTGCTGTTCTCGTAGGAGGCATGAGAAGGAGCCTGCAACAGATGGCGGCATCGGGTACTTGTGCTTTTGCCGATTTTCGGGAGGGAGGGGCAGATGGTGTAAGCATGCTGGAAGATGCCGTGCGCGGTTTGCCCCTTCTTGCCAGAATCCTGGGACGGCCAAGCCCAGGCCGGATAGATATCCCAGAGAGCTGCTGGGGCCTGGGGATAAGCAGTACCCGAGACCATGATCGGGACCAAATCCATGCGGCAGTGGCGGCAGCCAGAAAGGGGGGCCAGGCGGTGGGAGTGCACGCCGGCGAAGCCGGTAATGACGATATCGGCGATGCTCTTGCCCTTCATCCTGATTTCCTGGTGCACATGAACCGGGCAGGGGAGACGGATCTGAGGGATGTGGCCCACTCCGGCCTTCCCGTGGTGGTCTGTCCCAGATCCAACCTGGTGACGAACGTTGGTCTGCCCAATGTGAAAAGAATGGCGGAGCTTGGCATTACAATTGCCGTTGGAACAGATAACGTTATGATGAACTCGCCGGACATCTTTGATGAGATGCATTTCCTTGTCAAGGCTCTGCTGCATGACGATAGACAGGTATTTAAGATGTGCACGCTAAATGGTGCTAAAATAACCGGGCTTGATCAGAGGCTGGGGTCCATTCTGGAAGGAAAAGAGGCAAGAGTGATGGTTATTGATAAAAAATCGGATAATATGTGGGGGTCGATGGCCCCTATTTCCAGCATTGTGAGAAGGGCCAGGCAGTCTGACATAATAGCTATCTTTTAGAGGTTAATCATGTTTGAGAAGATTCTAGTTGCAACCGACGGATCAGAGCACGGATACAATGCGGCCAAGGTGGCATTGGAGCTGGGAAAGATATCTGGTGGAAAGGTCAATGCGATCTATGTGGCCGACACCAACAGGACGAGCCATCTGCCGGATGATATGCTACTATTCAGCATCCGAGAGCTTCTGCTCAAAGAAGGAAAAGAGGCCTTGAAACAGGTAGAAACGCTGGCCAAGGATATGGGTGTTGCCTTTGCGAGTGTTGTGGCTGAGGGCAATCCAGGCAGCGAGATCATCAGCTATGCAGAGTCAAAAGGCATGGATATTATCATCCTGGGAGCTGTGGGGCGTACCGGTCTTGATAAGTTCCTGCTGGGCAGTGTGGCAGAGAAGGTGGTAAGAAGCTCCAAGATTCCTGTACTGACCATTCCGAGGGAAAAGACGTGAGCATTCTCGTCAGGGACGTAATGGTCCGGGATGTGGCTCATGTCGCCATCCCCGGCAGCAGGGACGATGTTTTGAAGACGCTGCAGGACCACAAGGTCTCCGGCGTTCCTGTAATAAAGAAGGGCGAGGTCGTAGGCATGATAACCAGGACCGACCTGCTCCGCAATCGCGATGAGGACCAAACGGCCCTGCTCATGACTCGTGATCCTGTTGTGATAAGCCCGGACAAGAGCATAGTCGAAGCCTCAAGGCTGCTGATCAAGCACGACATCCGGCGGCTCCCTGTAGTGGAGGGCATTAAGCTGGTGGGAATCATCACCGTTGCCGATATCGTCCGGGTGGCCGCGGACCTGGGAATAAAAGAGAGCATTGAGCCCTATTTAGAGAAAGAGACCGTAGTTCTCTGGAGCGAGATGCCCCTGGCGGTAGCCGGATCGATTATGGAGTTTGCCGTAGTGGAGGCCTGCCCCGTCATCGATAGAAGCCTCAAGCTGGTGGGCATGATCTCGGACCGCGATCTCATCAAGACCAGTGTCATCGAGGATACGGTCGAGAAGACGGATATGTCTGCCAATGATGGAGAGGACACCTGGATGTGGGACCGGGTGATGCAGACCATCAGCAAGTATTACACTGTTTCGCGTATCAAGCTGAAAAATATTCTTGTCTCCGAGGCTATGGTGCCGCCCATCACGGCTTATAAAAAAGATGAGGTCGGCAAATGCGCGGCGATAATGCACAAGAATAGAATCGACCAGATGCCAGTGGTCACATCCAGCGGAAGGCTGATGGGGATGCTCAAGGACAAGGACATCCTGATGGCACTTGTCGATTATAGCCAAAGGGCGACGGTGTGATCCGAATCTTTTGGCTCATTTAATTTGTAAAGATATCTTTGCGCTCCGCAAAGATATCGCCTTACATACCTACTTTCCACCAATATTCAATGTCTTATTAATCTGCGCATCTAAATCCTCATCGTTGATAAGGCCACTGTTTTTCCACTCCCGCAGTTTTTCTAAATACCGTAACTTTTTAATGTAATCCATCTCATTAATCTTTTTTCCGTCTCTGAATCCTTCAACTTTTTTCTGGGCATCTTGGACTTTCAGATCTGCAGAGGTGATGGTTTCTTGAGGGGCTGGATCGTCCCCTACTTGTGCATCTTGAGGAATTGGTTCCGGGATAAGATCCTCAGGCCTCTTGTAGCTGGAGTGCGAGAAGTAATAGAATCTTTCGGGGTGCACCTGGTGCACCCTAATATAGTCCTCAAGCGAAAACGTCTTCCCATTTCCGTCGACCCAGTCCTGGCCGGGCGAGCCGTTTGGCAGACGCAAATTCAATCCTTTTAAGTCAATGCACGGTAGCCAGCTTCCGGATTTACTCACAGGTTCCTTTGGTACGGTCCCTATGCCGCAATTCATGCAGATCAATAATTTTTTGGCCTCAACGTCATCTGCATATACCCAATTCTTGTCGAATCCGCATTTCAGAAACCTGCATCTCCACTTCAAGATTTTTCTTGCCATATATCCATCTCCACATTTTTTAACTTAAAAAAATTGAAATAAAATTTATTGCATCTCTCGTGCAAAAATCTCTTCCTTGGCTTTGGTGTAATCTTCGTCATTGATATTCTTATTGTCCAGTCTCGCCTTCAATATCTCCATATACTTTGTGCTACTGATTAGAAACTTATCCCATAAATCATGAATGTCGCCAAGATATTTTTCTTTGGTTGTGATATTTTTATCGAAATCCCCCTCGATTTTATTTAGCCGGAGATCGACATTGATTCTTGCATCCGATATTTCAAATACTTCTGCCTTCAATATTGTGTATTTAGCCCCGTCAATGTCGTTATTTTCTCGGAGTGTCCGCAATCTCTCAAGATAAATCGTGTCTGTTATCTCCTGCCCTCTCCACATCCCCGTTATCAATTCCAGATATTCCTGTGCGGTGATCAGCTTGTTTTTAAATTTCGCATCAACCAATGCGAGGATTTTAGCACCACTGGTTACTTTTATCTCGTTGTCCTGCATGATCTTGCTGATTTCATCATATTCACTTTGTTTGATCTGGTATTTATTCACCCTCAACTTCAATTCTTCCTGCAGAGAAACGCTATCAATTTTGCCCCCCATCCATTTTTCCACCAGGCCGCTGAGGTACATCGTTGCATCAATTATGCCTTGATCAAATTTGCTATTTAATTCATCTAATTCCTTGGTATTAGGTTTCCCGGTTTCTGTAGACGAAGACATGCGGTTGAAGCTATCCAGAAGTGAGGATGTATCGCTTCCCTGCATACCTTTGTCATCGGTTATACCTGATTGGATCTTGAAATGAGGGCCAGTTATCGAGGTCTCTGCAACTCTCCAGGGATGTCTTCCAAAATTATAGTCCAATAGCACTTCGGACAGTCTTCCTGCACCCTCAATATTGTAATTTGTAACAACACCCGATTCGGATGAAGAGATGTCGGACGTCGGCATATTAAATATGATTTGGCTCTTGGAGGTCAGATTAGTGGTATTTGGCGAGGAAAAACCATTGACTGATACAGTGTGTTGCAGTCCACCAGAACTTAGCATATTTATTGAATAGCGATTAGGGATATAAGTTTGATAGATGCTTGTATTGAGCCCTTCCGAATTTTTTAAATAAAATCTCTTTTCAGCATCATCGCCTTTTAGATCATATTCCGAGGTCAAACTTAATTGATTAGGTTTTGATATTAGTTGCCTATAATAATATTGTTCACCACTTCCCTGGGCCAGATCGCCTGCTTGCTTGGCATTTGTTTGGGCGAGCATACTGCCTGAACCATAAACATGTATCTTCTCGGTAAAGTCATATGCATCCGATAAAGAGGTCAACATTATTATGAATATCATAAATCCAATTGTAGGTCTCATTTTCATAATCCACTCCATTTCTACTCGCTTACTTCTAAATAATTAAAGATTGCGAACGATATACATTTTATAGTTTATTATACGTTTAAATGAGTGACTACTGCATGATACTTTTATCACCTTGCCCGACTTCGCTCATCTCAATCACCGATGTGTTTTCGCTGCAAAATCCCACCTTCCAAAAGGCAAATAAGCTTGCACGGCTTCGCCATTCCCATGTCCCGCTTTCTTGTGGTCCTCGGCACTACCTCCCATTCCGGCAAGAGCACTCTTGTCGCCGCCCTCTGCCGCCTGCTCTCCGATCGCGGCTTCAGGGTCGCGCCCTTCAAGTCCCAGAACATGAGCCTCAACTCCTGGGTTACCCAGAACGGCTCGGAGATCGGTATCGCTCAGGCGGCGCAGGCCTGGGCGGCCCGGGCGGAGCCCAGCGAGTTCATGAATCCCATCCTGCTCAAGCCAAAAGGGGACCGCACCTCTCAGGTCATCGTCCTGGGTAGACCAGTGGCCGACAAATCGGCAGAAGAGTACTATCGAGAGATCGACGGGCTCAAGGGGGTAGTGGATCGATCTTTGCTGGAGCTGGAGAAAGACTACGACTATATAGTAGTAGAAGGAGCGGGCGGAGCGGCAGAGATCAACCTCTTCGATCGGGATCTCGCCAATATCTACGTGGCCCGCTACCTGCAAGCCCCTATAATCCTGGTCGGGGACATCGAGCGGGGTGGCGTCTTCGCCAGCCTTTTCGGCACGGTGCAGCTCTTGCCCGAGGACGTTCGGCCACTGGTTAAGGGCCTGGTTATCAACAAATTCCGGGGCGATCCTGCCATTTTGGGGTCCGGCCTGAAGACGCTGGAAGAACTCACAGGTGTACCCGTGCTGGGCGTCCTGCCCTACCTGGACCTGGACATACCATCTGAGGACTCGGTCTCTTTGGGCGACAAAAAGAACGGTCCGGCGGGCGAGCAGGTCGATATCGCGGTGATCAGGCTGCCGCGCATCAGCAACTTCACCGACTTCGAGCCCCTGGAACGGCAGGCGCACGTTCGCTACGTTGGCCTCTCGGAAGAGCTGGGCTGTCCGGATGCGATAATCATTCCCGGCACCAAGAACACAGTCTCCGACCTCTTGGAGATGCAGGAAAAGGGCATGGCTGATCAGATAAAATCCCTGCCGGACACTCCGGTCTTGGGCATCTGCGGAGGCTACCAGATGCTGGGCCGGGAGATCATCGACTGCGGCATTGAGGATACTGTGGGAACAATCCCCGGCCTGGGTCTGTTGGATGCTGTGACCCGCTTCGACCTTTATGAGAAGAGGACGGTGCAGGTGAAAAAGACAATCACGGGTGGCGGCCCCATCCTGGAGCCGATCCGCGGCCAAATCGTCACAGGCTACGAGATTCACATGGGTGTGACCCGCCCCAAGGGGGAGACAGCCTTCGGAGACGACGGCGCGGTATCGGAAAGCGGAATGGTGATCGGCACCTACCTGCATGGCATCTTCGAGAATGAGAACTTTCGCAATGCTTTTCTCGATTTCCTGCGCCACCACAAAAATCCCGGCCAGGACCAAAAATTGTCCCCCAAGACCGGAATGGGGACGAAGGCTGCGAAGGGAGATGGCTTCACCGAGCTGGCCACGGCTGTAGAGGCAAACTTGGATATGACGAAGATCTGGCGGATGCTTGCTCTGTGAGTACTCCCTCGCTCTTCTGTGGTTGTAAGTGCGTAACCACAGTGGCTAACGACGTTTCAACCATCCCGCTCGCCAATATCTTTTATTAGCTTGCCGTATTCTTCTTAAGCCGGATGAAACTGGGCGTGCTCTTCTCAGGCGGCAAGGACTCGGTCTTTGCCTGCCGCCTGGCCATGGAAAAGAACCAGGTAGCCTGCTTGATAACTCTGGTCTCGGAGAACCCGGACAGCTACATGTTCCACACGCCCAACATTCGCCACACCGACCGGCAAGCGAAGGCCATGGGCATTCCCCTGCTCACCTGGCCCACGAACGGCGTCAAAGAGGAGGAGCTGGCGGACCTGTCGGCGGCCATTGCCGCCGCCCGGGAGAGATACGCCGTCAAGGGAATAGTCACAGGAGCCATTGAGTCCGTCTACCAGGCAGCGCGTGTGCAGAGAATCTGTCGCGACCAGAATATATGGTGCTATAATCCCCTCTGGCAGACAAATCAGATCGATTACCTCCGCAGACTTTTAAAGGAAAACTTTTCCATCATCATCTCCGGGGTCTATGCTTATCCCTTCGATGCCTCCTGGCTGGGCGCGCGATTGACGGAAGAGCGCATCCAAATGCTGGAACGGCTCCAGAAAAAATACAAGATAAATCCCTCTGGTGAGGGCGGAGAGCTGGAGACCTTCGTCCTGGACGGCCCCCTTTTCCTGAAGAGAATCGAGATCATGAAGGCATCCCAGAGATATGCCAACTATCGTGGACAGTTTGTCATAGAAGAGATACAACTGGTGGTGAAACCTGTGAAGGCAATGAGTCCGGAAATGGATGGGAAAAATCCGTACGAAGGACAAAATCCAACGGAGATGATGCATAAGAGGTCGTGCATCCTTCTGGTTGACCTGTGCTTTGAAAAAGACTCCTTATCCCGGTACGAATTTGTCCACCCCATTAGAGATACGCTGCAAAAATTGGGCTTTCTTTGCAACATTATGCATTATACCGAGGTCAAGCCGCCGCATCTCGCCAACCACGATAAAATTATCCTTTGCGGAACGGCCCTGATGGACAATGTTTATGCCGAGCATTTAGAGCTCTTCTCCTGGATAAAGGATTTCAAAAAGCCCATTTTAGGAATCTGCGCAGGCATGCAGGTCATCAGCGCCGTTTATGGCGGATCGATAGTGCCAAATCGGGCAATCGGCCTGGAAGAGATAGAGGTCGTCAGGGATTCATCGCTGCTGGGCGAGACGCGACAGATAGAAGGCTATCATCTTCATAACTATGCAGTGACATTGCCGGAGGGATTCCTGCAGCTGGCCAGAAGAATTGGTGCAGTAGAGGCTTTCAGGCACTGCACTCATCCCACTTACGGCATCATATTTCATCCTGAAGTGCGAAGCCGCTGGATATTGGAGCGTTTTGCATCTTTCCAAGATCGGAGATCTAAAGGTTTGGTTGCATAGGAATATTCTCATACTGGGACTACAGCCTGTGGCGAAAGCCTAGATGCCCGCGACTTCAGTCGTGGGAGTAGTCACAATTGCCGGAAACCCCTTTCCTTCGAAACCGATTTATGTAATGAATTATCACTATTAGCGCGCTATGCAAGACTACTCCCTCAATCAATTCTTGGCCCTATCCAAGACACCACCCCTGGACATCGAGATCTGCGATGTAACCCTTCGCGACGGTGAGCAGATGCCGGGAGTAGTCTTTCGCGCCGATGAAAAATTGGATATAGCTCTGCGGCTGGACGAGATCGGCGTCGAGGTTATAGAAGCCGGTTTTCCTGTCGTCTCCGCGGCCGAGATGAATGCCGTAAAAGAGGTCTGCAATCTGGGACTTGATGCCAAGATCTCAGCGCTCTGCCGGTCCGTCAAGAAGGATGTCGACGCAGCCATTGAATGCGGCGCCGACATGGTCAGCGTCTTCATCGCTACCTCTGATCTTCATCTCAAGTACAAACTGCATATGAGCTGTCCCGAGGCGATTTCCTGCGCGCTGCAGACTGTGGAGTACGCCAAGGACCATGGCCTGATTGTGCGCTTCTCAGCCGAAGATGCCACACGCACCGACTTTGAGATTTTGAAGAAGCTTTACAAGAAGGCAGAGGAGTACCATGCCGATTACATCAGCGTTGCTGACACCGTGGGGATCATGAATCCGCGCACGACATATTACATGATAAGCGAGCTGAAAAAAGTTGTCAAGGTCCCTATCTGCATGCACTGCCATGACGACCTGGGAATGGCCCTGGCCAATACCCTGGCCGGAGCGGAAGCGGGGGCAAAGCAGCTGCACACTACGGTAAACGGCATTGGAGAGCGGAGCGGCAATACGCCTTTAGAAGAGCTGCTGGTAACTTTACGGCTGCATTACGACCTGGGGGGTTACGATCTGACCAAGGTAAAGGACCTATCCAAGCTGGTGGAGACCTACTCAGAGGTTCCCGTGGCCAGAAATAAGGCTGTAGTGGGCAGCAATGCCTTTGCCCATGAGTCGGGAATCCATGTGGCGGCCGTCTTGGAAGAGCCCAGAACCTATGAGCTCTACTCTCCGGAAATGGTGGGCGCCGCCCGGCATATCATCATAGGCAAGCACACCGGAGCCAAGGCACTCAAATACATCACCCAGAGAATGGGCTACTACTTAAAGGACAAGGAGCTGGGTGACCTATCGGAACGGGTGAAGCTGTGCAGCGAGTTCAAGCATCCCATAAACTGCGAGGAGCTCCGGAAGTTGATATTGAACATGGAGAATATCGAGGTTATTTATCCGGGGCCTTAATCGAAGGGTATATCTTGGCCAATGCCAATCCTGAGCGATCAAGATGCTGCGTTGAGGTTTATTCGTGAAAGCTCTCATACTATCCGGCGGGTCTGGAACCAGGCTTCGTCCTCTTACTTATTCTCAGCAAAAACAGCTCATACCGGTGGCCAATAAGCCGGTACTCTTCTATGCCATTGAAGATGTCATTGAAGCCGGAGCCGATGAGATCGGCATAATCCTGGGTCCGAATAAGGATCAAGTAATAGATACTGTGAGGTCCGGGCCCTGGGATGTTCCAATAGAGTTCATCTACCAGGGGGAGCCCAAGGGCCTTGCCCATACCATATTGGTGGCAGAAAAATTTCTGGATGAAGATTTTGTGATGTATCTGGGAGATAACATCCTCCGAGACGGCATAGTACGACATAAAGAGCGGTTCAATAACCTCAAGAGCGATGCCAGTGTGCTTCTCACAGAGGTTAATGATCCGCAACGCTTTGGAGTTGCCGACTTAAACCAGGATGGAAGTATAAGACGTCTGGTGGAAAAGCCCAAAGTTCCTCCATCCAATTATGCGTTGGTAGGCGTTTACTTCTTCAAGCCGGTGATAATTGACGCCTGCAAAGCCATCAAGCCCTCTTGGAGAAATGAACTGGAGATCACCGATGCCATTCAATGGCTCATCGAAAATGGCTACAAAGTCGATGCATCTTTTGTGGAAGGATGGTGGAAGGATACGGGAAAACCTGAGGATATCTTTGAGGCTAATCGCCTCATCCTGGATGATATCACCACTAAAAATGAGGGCCAGATGGAGGGGTCGCGAGTGATGGGCAGGGTCGTAATTGAAAAGGAGACAAGGATCGAGAGATCGGTGATAAAGGGGCCCTGTATAATAGGAAAAGGCAGCGTCATATCCGATTCATATATAGGCCCCTATACCTCGGTGGGATATGGATGCAACATCAGTGGGACGGAGATCGAGGATTCCATAATCATGGATGATAGCAGGATAATTAATGCCGGAAAGATCGTAGAGAGTCTCATCGGCAGAAATGTCCGCATCCAAGAGGGCGTCGCCCTGCCTAAGGGAAACAGGCTCATTGTCGGCGACAACTCCGAGATATCGCTGTGATTTAGATGAAGCTTCTTGTTACGGGTGGCCAGGGTTTCATTGGAAGCAACTTCATAAGGTTCATGCTGGATGAGCACGAAGATTGCAGAATAATAAATGTGGATTCCCTTGGGTATGGCTCCAATGTAAATGGCCTGCTGGATCTGAAAGAGAATGGTAGATACTCCTTTTGCCAAGGGGATATCGCCGACAGGGCTTTTATATCCAGCTTGATTGTAAATGTGGATGCAGTGGTGAGCTTTGCTGCGGAAACTCATGTGGATAGATCTATCTCCAGTCCCGACTCCTTCCTGCATAGCAATGTCTTAGGTGTCTTCAGTCTGCTGGAAGCCCTGAGAAATCATAATCCAAAGGCCCGATTTGTGCAAATTTCTACGGACGAGGTTTATGGAGATATTCTCGATGGCTCTTTTACGGAAGAGAGCACTCTATCTCCCTCATCACCCTACTCCGCCAGCAAAGCGGCTGGTGACGTCTTTGTCCTGGCCTACGCCCGAACTTATGGCTTGGAGGCTATGATAACCAGATGCACTAACAATTATGGTCCCTATCAATTCCCGGAAAAGCTGATACCAAAGACGATCTTGAGGGCCAGGGCCGGATTGAAGATCCCCGTCTACGGCACAGGAATAAATGTGAGGGATTGGATTTATGTTCTGGATCACTGCCGTGCGGTAGAAAATGTCCTCTTCCAAGGCCGCAAAGGCGAGATCTATAACATCTCCGGAGCAGAGGAGAAGACCAATCTGGAAGTCATAAAGACCATTCTCCACATTTTGGGCAAAGACGAGAATCTGATGGAGTTTGTGGAAGATCGACCAGGACATGATCTTAGGTACAGCTTGGACAGCTCGAAGCTCAGAGGGGAACTGGGATGGCACCCCCGGCAGAGCTTTGCTGATGGAATAGAGAAAACTGTGCAATGGTATATGCAAAATGAAGCATGGTGGAGGCATCTCATGGACGAAAAGGTGCTGCATCCCACCCCATGGAAGCTGAAATGGTAATTTATCTATGAAGATTTTCATAACAGGTGGTAGTGGGCTCTTGGGAAGCAAGGTCGCGGAGATAGCCCAAGCCAGAGGTGATGAGGTCTTTTCCGGATATGCCCATAATCTGCCAGAGTACGGAAGGGCTGTAAAGTTTGATCTTAGGGATGAAATGAGCATGTATGAACTGGTTGGGAAGATTGAACCCGAGGTTATTATTCACAGTGCAGCCCTAACCGATGTGGATAGATGCGAACGCGAGAAGGAGCTTGCCTATCAGATGAATGTAGAGGGCACGCGAGCCATAGCCACGGCGGCGGAAAATGCCGGTTCTTTTCTGATCTACATCTCCACGGATTATGTCTTCGACGGAAACCGCGGCATGTATCGTGAAGACGACTGCACTAATCCGGTAAGCTATTACGGCTACAGTAAGCTCCTGGGCGAACAGTTTTGCCGTGGGTGCATCGCCAGGACCTGTGTGATTTATGGCTCACGACCAGCCAGCGGCAAGGTCAATTTTGCTCTCTGGTTGCTCAATAGCCTCAAATCCGGCAAGGAGGTTCGCGTGGTCACGGATCAGTTTATCACTCCCACATTGAACACCAATCTGGCCAAAATGGTCCTGGAGGCGGCAGACCGAAGGCTATGCGGGGTCTACAATCTGGCAGGTGCCACCAGGATATCCCGGTATGACTATGCTCTGGAGCTTGCCAGGGAATTCGATCTGGATGCGAGCCTTATCATTCCTTCCAGGATGGAGGAATTGCAATGGGCTGCCAGGCGGCCGATCGATTCATCACTGGATACTTCAAAGGCAAAGAGTGATCTCAAGGAGTCGCCTGATGGGATAGAAGTGTCACTAAAGAATTTAAGGGCGGAAATAGAACATCAATTGTGGCGAGATTAAAGAGGAAATTAATGATACGGGGCAACAAATGGATGAAAGGAAGATTCGGACGATTCTTAAACTCTTTTAGGGAGACGTTTTTTGCTAGTCAAATCGACGTCCATATTTACATTGATCGCCTTAGTGGTAAAAGAGGTCTAGAGGTGGGTGGACCTAGCCGAATTTTCAATGATTCAAGTATCATGCCGATCTATTCGGTCATTGGTGAATTAGATGGGTGCAATTTCAGCGAGACTACAATCTGGGAGGGATGTTTGAATGAGGGCCTTAACTATCGCTATCATAAAAATAAAAAACAAGGTTATCAGTATATTTGCGAAGCTACTGATCTGAGTAAGATAAATAATAATGTTTATGATTTTGTTCTTGCCTCCCATATCCTAGAGCATACCGCAAATCCGTTAAAAGCGATACGTGAGTGGACAAGGGTTCTCAAAGATGGTGGCTATATTCTGTTAGTAGTTCCCCTTAAAGATAAGACCTTTGACCACAATCGTCCTGTCACGCTCTTGCAGCACCTGATAGATGATTACGAGAGAGATGTCAAAGAAGACGATCTGACTCATTTGCCTGAGATCCTGAAACTTCACGACCTAAAAATGGATGCTCCGGCAGGAAACGCAGCTTTTTTTATGGAGAGATCTCTTTGTAATTACAGGAATCGGTGCTTGCATCATCATGTGTTCGATGTCGAAAATATCTCAAAACTATTGGAGTTTCAGAACTTGGATATAATATCAACCTGTTTTGCACCTCCCTATCATATCATTGTATTTGCCGAAAAACATTCACGTCGATTGAGGTAACTATAAGAACTCAGAGTTGCTGATTAGGACCGATGCGGCCAGGAATTGTGATAAAGCCTTTAAAGCGATTTGCGGATGAGCGCGGATTCTTCACCGAGATCATGAGGGCGGACTGGAAGGATGTGATCCAGGATGAGATCGTGCAGGTAAATATGTCCGTAAGCTATCCGGGAATGGTGCGGGCCTGGCACCGGCATGAGCGCGGGCAGGTGGATCATTTTCTGGCTGTTAGGGGCGCGATGAAGATCTGCGCCTATGATGATGAAACCGAAGAGCTGGACGAGATCATCTCCACGGGAGATAATCCCCAGATCGTCAGGATGCCGGGGCACTACTGGCATGGATTTCGGGTTGTGGGCAATGAGCCCGCGACGCTTGTCTATTTCGTGAACAGGCTGTATGATTATTCGAGTCCCGATGAGACCCGGCGGCCATGGGATGATCCGACGGTTGTTCCGGCCACGATCAATGGCAAGAAGGACGATCGCTGCTGCAAGCCCTGGGACTGGTTTAGTACTCCGTTTAAGTGATGATGGATAACTTATATCGCGATTATATTGTTATCGTCTATGCGTATAAGTGATATTCTTGAGCACTTCACAAAGGCTTGCGAAGAACACAGCTATTTTGTCCATTTCCAACGTAGTTGTTCTGATAATGGGTTTAATGTATTCGATTTATACTGCTCGCTACCTCGGGCCGGAGCGCTATGGCATTATCTCCTTTGCACTGGCCTTCACCAGCATCTTCGGGGTTTTTACCGATCTCGGTTTAAATACTTTAACCGTACGCGAGGTTGCTCGGAATAAGAATCTTGCAGAGAAATACTTTGGAAATCTTCTGCTCTTGAAGTCGATCTTGGTTATACTCGCAGTGTTCGTTATCGTTGTGGCGATAAACCTGATTGGTCACGAAAAGAGCACTATTGAGGTCGTCTATCTAATCTCTTTAAGCATAGTAGTAGCCGCGTTTACTGGCGTCTTCTACTCGCTTTTTCAAGCATTTGAGCGAATTGAGTATGTGGCGATCGGCAGCCTTTTAAGCAGCGTTTTCATGCTTCTGGGTGCCGTCTATGCCATAAACCAAGGCTTTGGCGTATTGGGCTTTGCATGTATCTATATATTCAGCAGTATTATGGTTTTAGCTTATAGTTTATTCATCTCTAAACGCAGGCTATTGACGCATGCGCTGCAGATTGATCGGGGAATGATCTGGCCTACGATGATAGAGGCTTTGCCCTTTGGGCTAACTTCGTTATCTGGAATGATTTACACCTACACGGATTCCATAATGCTCTCCTCTATTCAGGGCAATGAGGTAGTGGGCTGGTATAATGCATCTTATCGGCTAGTACTTATGCTGCTATTCATACCAAATGTGATTAATATTGTGATTTTTCCCGTCATGTCCAGGTATTTTACCTCTTCACCTTCTTTCTTGAAACTGCTTTATGCGAAGTACCTCAAATTTATGGTTATTCTCTGCATTCCCATCGGCATTGGCACTACCCTCATTGCCGATAAAATAATTCTGTTTGTATTTGGCGCCGCGTTCGCAAAATCCATAATTGCTCTTCAGATACTCATATGGACCATAGTGCTCACGTTTGCCGGCGCAGCATTTGTTAAGCTTTTGGAGTCTACAAACAGGCAAAGGATCATCACCAAGATATCACTAATATGCGTTGTAGTAAATATATTGCTAAACGTATTGTTAATACCGAAATTCAGTTATGTCGGCTCAAGCTTTGCTACCGTAGTCACAGAATTTGTTCTCGTCGGCAGCATTGTCTTCCTCACCTACAGGCTAAGCTGCGGGATTCCTCTTTCGATTATTAAGGATTATCTGCTTAGAATTCTATTTTCATCCCTAATCATGTCCGTCTTTGTGTTGTATTTCCAAAATATACATTTAATAGTTCTTATTATGTCTGCCGGATTTGTATATTTTATGACTTTATATTTAGTCCGTGGCATAGATAATGAGGATATGATGCTCTTGCGACAGGCGATACATAGATAATTTGCACATATGAGAACGATTTTATACATCGACTAACCAGACATAATACACAGATGAAATATGAGGAGATCTTCAGAGACACCAAAAATTGGTATAAATGCAGGTCAAATTACGCATCGCAAAAGTTGGTCGATTTTGCTGTTTTGCATGCGGGCGATAAAATATTAGATGCCGGGTGTGCTACAGGTGATTACCTGCAAAGATTGGGAAAGTTGGGCTATCATTGCGCAGGCATGGACATAAATTCCGAATATGTCAACATAGCAATGCAAAAGGGACTCGATGCCCAGGTCATGGATGCGAAGCATCTTAAGTTTCCGGACAAATCATATGATACCGTCCTTCTCTTTGAGGTTCTGGAACATGTGGACAAACAGGAAGATGTGCTGAAAGAGGTTCGCCGGGTGGCAAGAAAAAACGTGCTTATCACTGTGCCTAATTGTACTCAGTTTCATCGGCTCAGAAAGGTAGGGCTTACCTATGATCACATGCTTGAAAAGTACCATGTTAACTTCGTTACTAAGTCAGATCTGGAGAGTCTGTTGTCGAAGCAATTCCTGCAGTGCAATGTTCTGGAGGGTGAGCCCATCTTTCTTGGCAATATAGGTCTGCCAAGGCTTGCAAGGTACCTCTTATCCCTTATTTATAAGCTGCGGTTAATGTCCCCCGATTTCTATTTTAGACTATATGCCGTGGCCAGGGTAATCTGAATGTTCTCCATAGTGTGCGTTTATAATGATGAGACGTTGCTGAACAGTTATTTGCTTAAAAGCCTGAAGGATCAGATGGCAAACTACGAGCTAATTTTAGAAGACAATACCAAATCCAGGTTCTCTTCAGCGGCGCAAGCACTCAACCATGGAGGGAAAAAAGCAAGCTCGAAATATATAATGTTCATACATCAGGATGTTGACCTATCCTCAACAAGATGGCTGGGGGATGCAGAGCGCTGGTTAGATGCGATTTCAGATCTCGGAATCGCAGGTGTCGCCGGCATGAGCGAGCACGGAAAAACCAATCGAGAACGAGGCAGGAATATTATAAAACATGGAATCCCTCCGCAAATATGGAGCTGGGGAAATCCTATATCGATTCCGGAGGTTGTGCAAACCCTCGACGAGTGCCTGATTATAATACCGAAAGAGATATTTGATGCACAAGGATTTGATGAGATTGCATGCAATGGCTGGGATTTGTATGCAGTAGATTATTGTTTGAGCGTCAAACGTATTGGTCTGCAAGCCTATGCGATACCAATGCAGATATATCATGGTTCTCTGGGCCATTTAACAGAGAATTATTTTGTCGTTTTGAGCAAAGTGCTAAGGAAGCATAAAAAATATTTTAAACGAGTTAATACAACGGTGGGGAGTTGGAGTACGTTTATTTCTGTGACCGCACAAAGGAAATATATGGTTGTTAATAAAACCGCTTTTCGCTTATTAATATCTTTTAAAAGATTTGTTTGCCGCATGGTGAAGAATGACACCTAGAATTTCAATCATTATCATTAATTGGAACGGCTGGCAAGATACGGTCGAATGTTTGGAATCGCTCTATCGGATATCCTCTCCCCCTTACGATGTTATACTCCTTGATAATGGATCAAAAGACAATTCTTTGGCGAGAATAAAAGACTACTTAGCAGGTCATATGATCGTCCAGTCTGATTTCTTCGAATATACCGATAAGAATAAACCCATAAAGATACTGGAATATACAAATAGCGAGGCCGAAGCTGGTGGCGGCAGGGAGAAAGAGATTGCCGATCTGCCTTCTAACAGGAAGATCGTGCTTATCAGAAATGACAAGAATTATGGTTTTGCTGAGGGAAATAATATAGGGATAAGATACGCTCTCAAAGCTCAAAATCCGGATTACATATTGCTTTTAAACAACGATACTGTGGTCAAGAGTGATTTTCTAAACGAGCTTGTAAAAGCCCTCCAAAGCGATGAAACGGCAGGCTTTGCAGGGCCTTCAATATACTATTATAATTATAAAGGAAAGACAGATATCTTCAGTACAGTGGGCATAAATCTCGTAATGGAAAAAGGATGGTTTGTGCGCATCGGCAGCATCGAGCCGGATCGGGGCCAATATAAAGCCGTGATGGCCGTGGATTTTTTAGAAGGGTCCTGCTTATTGATTCGGCGGGCTGCATTAGACAAAATAGGTCTTCTTGATTCCAGATATTTTGCCTATTGGGAAGAAACTGACCTTTGCATCAGGGGGCGAGAATCCGGTTACAAATGCATATGCGTTCCGACCGCAAAGATCTGGCATAAGGTCTCATCATCTGCCCCTAAAGGCGTTAAACTGTATTACATGACAAGAAATAGACTTTGGTTTGTAAAAGATCATGCTACAAGACAGGAACTTCGTTCTTTTCTAGCCTATTTTTTTATGCGCCAGTTCTGGATTATTTTAAGAGATTATGTATATCAGAGGGATACGGGGAGCATATTGATTTTTCTCAAGGGTGTGCTTCAGGGAGTACTGCCAAAGGGATAACTAAATCACGTAAACTATGGACTCGGCGATAATTGACAAAAATAAATTAAGATATAATATTGTTGATTATGTCGACCATATTCTTAGCAACCTTATTCCATGTATATCTCTCGCTTACCTTTATCGCATTCTCTGACATTTTTTTATATTTCTCAAAGGAATTAAAGATAGATATTATCCTGTCCGCAACCTCTCCGGAATCGTAATTTGTTGTATATCCATTATAATCATCTTTTATAAATTCAGGCATAGCACAATTCCTTGCGCCTATGACAGGCATTCCGAAGGCCATAGCTTCGAAGAAGACTTTGCCCCAGGCATCGAATCGAGATGGCATAACAAAAATAGATGATTCTAAATATAACTTATGAAGCATCTCCCACGGAACACCTGTCGCGTATGCATCAATATCTTGATCCTTCTTGCCCAGTTCTTTTTTAATTGCCCCGGGTAACCCTCTGATGTCCGTGATGATCTTCAATTTGGCCTCTGGCATTTCTTCCTTCAATAGATTAAAGGCAGACAAAACTATATCTACGCCTTTGATGAATCCGTTTCGACCGACAAATAAAAGCTGTGGATTCTCAAATCTCTCCTCTATTTGAGATTCTTTTAGCTCAATTGGCTCATATCTATGCCCCATACCGACTGTGTAGACTTTTTTCGGATTTTCAATATAGGATCTTATGCTGTTCCCTATCCATTCGCTGGCTACGAATAATCCACTTGCTTTAGCATACGCCTCTTTCTGGTCATCCACTCGTTTCTTAAGAATTGTGGTAGGCAGTGGATCGCACATATAATTTTTTTCTCCCCGCAGCCTCAAATCTAATAGCGTTCTCATATCCAAATCATGGTATATGAAGAACGGCGTCTTCTCAAATATAGCAAATTCGCCATGCACGATAATTGCATCAGGATTAGGATGTGTATTGTATATCTGGCGAGCTAGTTCCCTGGTCTTCGCTAAGATGTCGGGATAATACTCGGATGAGACATATATTTTTCCTTCGTAATACCTGAAATACCTCACGTTCTTAAGGATAAACGTGATCTTTTCTATCAATTTATCTTCCGGATTTATCGAAGTTAGTCTCTGCGGCTTGATATCGTATGCTCCCTGTAATACATCCAGGTCATTGAGGGCATTTGTGAGCTCAAAATATGTCCCGCTCCATGCTCGAGGATCGGATGGGTCGCCTACGGCATAATAATCTATCTTCATATTATTCCCATAGCACTGATATTTGAGGTCACTCTACGTATATATCCATAATGCTATCTGCAGAACTCTCCCAGGTAAATCTCTCTTCTGAGGTTCTTTTGGCATTTCTACCAAGCTCTTCAGCCATATCCCAGTTCTCAAGCAGATTAACTATCTTATCAGCTATTTTATCCACATCCGGCTCCGTTAGAAGTCCGTTTCTGCCATCATCTATTGCTTCCGGTATTCCACCTACGCCAGTAGCTATGATTGGTTTACCCATTGACATCGCTTCCAGGAGGGCCAAAGATAAGCCGCCTTCTGCCAGAGTTATATGCACGTAAATATCGCAGACCGCAACGGCTACATAAGGATCTTCTATATTCCCTGTAAAGATGATGTTCCTCTCAATGCCAAGACTGCTTGAGAAGTTCTTTACATCATCTAGGCGACATCCACTTCCTGTAGCAATAAGTAAGATCTTTGGGTATATCTTCGTTATCTTTTTAATCGATGCAATCAATATTTTTATGCCTTCGGATTTGCAGCTCATGGCAAAAAATCCTTGGGTTAGCAATACTATTGAATCATCATTTATGCCATATTTCTGACGGAAGGCGCTCTTTGAGCTTTTGGAGATATCATGTGGCCTCACGCCTGCATATATTATCTTGCTATTCCTAAACTTCATCCCCCATATATCTCGAACCTTCGATTCCAATTTCTTTGACACAAATATGACGCAATCGCATCGATTTAGAAGTGTTTGTAGGGCCACTCTCCGGATAAAGGAAAGCCTATTCTCATTCTCTGGTTCAGTATGGAATGTGTAGATCAACTTTGCTCCAAAGATCCTTTTATAGAGGTATCCTGCCAAAAGGTAATAATACATTCCTCCATTTGAGTGGATCACTTGAGGCCGTATCTCTATAATTATACGAAATGCCGATATTAGCTTATCAATGAATCGGGGCTCTTCATGTATCTTATAATTATCTGGATCGTATCCTTCTCGGAAAACTACCCTTACATCAATTCCTCTCGTCTCAAGCTCCTGCACCAAATTCTCTAAATATGCCCGAATTCCACCCGGACACCCTTTCCAATATGTGGTAGTCATCAAGACTTTCATAGGCGTCTCATGCGTACGTTTCTCCATTTGCATCGAGTTTCTGATTCATCATCTCGTCACGAATTGATCTATTGTCTTGACCAGCTCTCTTTCTCTGTCTCTGGATGAGAAGTGGGATTCCACTCTTGCTCTTGCCTTTTTCTTAAATTCCACCGGCATTTCAAGGGCTCTGATGATAGTTCTTGCGGTCTCCTCTAAACTGCCATAAGAAACAAAGAATCCAGTATCTCCAACCACCTCTGGCAGCGCAGAGCTGTTTGTGGCTACGGGGATGCATTCGCAAGCCATAGCTTCGGCCAGGGCAACCCCGAAGGACTCACGGTAAGATAACTGACAATAAACCTTCGTTTTCTGATAGCATTCTATCAACGTCTCTGCAGACGCATATCCGCACAGCTCGAGATTTGACGAAGGGTATTTGGCCCTCAGAATCTCTTTATCTTGATCGGACAGCCCCAAGACCAAAAATCTGGCACCAGGAATATGCGCAGCCGCTCTAGCGAAGGTGTCTATGCCTTTGAGTTTTATCACATTTGTCGATCCGGAGGCCACAGTCATCACCAGATTATCCTTCCCGTTTCCCGGCACGAACTTATCAATATTTATTCCATTATATATGACTTTTAAACCCCTGGGATGCGCCCGGGCAAGTACTTCTCTCTTTGTGAATTCTGACACCGCCAAGACGATATCCGCATTTTTCAAGGCGTAGTCTGCATATATCTGTTTATCCTTTCCCTGTGTATATTGCCCGTAATTCATCTCAGGTACGAAGGCCACGTCATAGCCCCCCGCTACAACTATGGATCGCTTCTTCATCGCCTTTGATAGAAGCACTGCAATAAATGAATGTCCTGAGGCAAACCAGGAATAGGTGAGATCAGAATTAAATATGGCTCTTGCCATCTTGAGGATGTCCTTAGGCGTTCTGTAGTTGACCTTTTCCACATCAAAATGCCTCGAAAGGATCTCGTAGTCCTGTTTTACGAAGGAGGAAAGATCGTAGTATATAAACGCTATCTTCATATCAAATCTTCCAAGATTGCATTTTGGTTGCCTGGAGACCTTATCCGATTAAGTCAGGTTGAGCTCGTCCTTTCCACAGCTTTTTCCAGAACCTTTTCGTAATCGTCCGAGATTAGACGCCAATCATACTTCTCGGCCAGGGATCTGTATCTCTTCTCGTCGTTTCCTGCTGCCAAGACGTTCTTTACCTGCACAATGAAGCTCTCCACATCACCGTAGTAGTATATCTCATCCCCCAACAGCTTTTCCAGAGAGATCATGCGGCTGGAGAGCACCGGTCGGCCGCAGGCCAGATAATTGAAGACCTTTCCTCCGGCGGCGTACTCGTTCTTCTTCATCATCTTCAGGGGATTAAGACCTATGTCCATGGCTGAAATGTAGCGGGAGAGCTCCGCGTACTTGACAGCGCCCGTGAAAACAATCCGATCCAGAACGCCTAAGCCATTCGCCATCTTCTTTATCCCATCCCCATAATCGGTAAAAAGCCCCGGCCCCACTACGAGCAGAGTGGCATCAATGCTTGGCAAGGCCGACACCACCGTCTCCAGATCCACCCAGTGCTCGAGTGAGCCCACGTAGCCTAGAACCACACCCTTCAGGCCCAGGGATTTCTTGGCTTCCTGCATGGAAAGTGGCAAAAGAAGTTTTGTATCCACGCCATTGGGGACCACAGTTATGTCTTTTACACCCAGGTCCCGCAGAAACTCCGAAAGTTCACGGGTAACTGTAATTACGGAATGGGCAGTGCGAAGATTGTATTTGGTGATGAGGCTTACCACCTGCTTGACGATCTCACCTAAGGCAGATCCGGGATAGTAAATCGATGCCGACTCCTCCAGGTGATCCAGGTAGTCGAATACGACCGGCGAGTAAGCGAAGTTTGCGGCAAAGGATGGCAAAATATTGGTGGAGAGGATGACGTCTATGTCCAGCTTCTTCACAATGCTCCTGATCTTCCACAAGTGGTATGGAAAATTCAAGAGGTAATAGAGGGAAGGGTCCTCGACATTTATCCAGCTCGCTTCCACTAGCCGGCATTTTGTTTCCCTTGCCTGCAGCTTGGAAAACCTCTTCAGGCCGAAATGCAATACATACACATCGTGCTCCTCAGCCAATGAATCGAAGATGAAGTTGAGCCGATTGGGAACAGGATGCCTGATCCAGTCGGTGGTGGGTATTACTAATATCTTCATTTATCTTGTCATCCTTGTGTGCATCTTCTGATCTCTGCAGGTGTGACTTCCTCCCCACCCTAAAGGATGGGGCTTCCTGCTTCGACGAACCGGCGCTTACTTTGGACATAGGCCAAAGCCGGAGGTCGGTTCTCCACAGGCTATCCCCCTCAGTCCGAGGGTTCTGATTCCCATGCTTGCGTT
>JBAXWY010000007.1:0-91156 GCA_037128175.1 Methanothrix sp. | reverse complement strand
GAGCACCCCAAACATGGAGCTTCAATGGGGCCACGACTTTTCAGCCGTGGAAATCACAACGATTTAAGGTGATTGGAGCACCCCAAACATGGAGCTTCAATGGGGCCACGACTTTTCAGCCGTGGAAATCGCGAAAAGGGAAACTAATAATAACTTTATTGTGGCTTCAATGGGGCCACGACTTTTCAGCCGTGGAAATGAATGCGAAAAAGAGGCATAAACATGCTCAGAATACCTGCTTCAATGGGGCCACGACTTTTCAGCCGTGGAAATATCAGCAAAAATTTAAGCTGCTTATGGAGGCCGCGACTGCTTCAATGGGGCCACGACTTTTCAGCCGTGGAAATTGTAGCCGTTCGCGTCACTACAATTTCGGACACCTTAGCTTCAATGGGGCCACGACTTTTCAGCCGTGGAAATAGCACCATCGTTGAACTGCGGGTCTGCGGGTGGAATGGCTTCAATGGGGCCACGACTTTTCAGCCGTGGAAATGTGGCATTGGGATATCTAATTCCGAGGGGCCTATCAAGCTTCAATGGGGCCACGACTTTTCAGCCGTGGAAATAGGCGAGGTCGGCAGACAGGTCGTAATAGGGGATGTAGCTTCAATGGGGCCACGACTTTTCAGCCGTGGAAATCTTCGGGCCTATCAACAGCCAGTATGTTGTCTGCTCTGCTTCAATGGGGCCACGACTTTTCAGCCGTGGAAATGGTCGAGAACGAGTTCGAACTGCCAGAGGAATACCTGCTTCAATGGGGCCACGACTTTTCAGCCGTGGAAATTTTGCGATCTCATCCGCTGCCTGGCCGATCTTCTCAAGCTTCAATGGGGCCACGACTTTTCAGCCGTGGAAATCAGTCCTCTGCGGGCCGGATGCTGGCGAGCAGACCGCTTCAATGGGGCCACGACTTTTCAGCCGTGGAAATACATAGAGCCCCTGCCCCGCCTCATCCCAGAAGGCCACGCTTCAATGGGGCCACGACTTTTCAGCCGTGGAAATACAACATGCCCTCCCTCCTTGGCGCCATCCTGGTAGCTTCAATGGGGCCACGACTTTTCAGCCGTGGAAATTTTATTGTGCTCCTCTTCAGTCAACCCAGGGTGCCGCTTCAATGGGGCCACGACTTTTCAGCCGTGGAAATATCGAGCTGCCTGTGATGCTGATAGTCTCATCTTTCAGAGCTTCAATGGGGCCACGACTTTTCAGCCGTGGAAATGGCGGGGCCAACGGCTGCCTCTTTCGGCATTTCGCTGGCTTCAATGGGGCCACGACTTTTCAGCCGTGGAAATGATGGAGATCCAAGTAGATGCCGGCACGCCCGCGCCCGCTTCAATGGGGCCACGACTTTTCAGCCGTGGAAATCACCAGATTATGGCGGTGGGGGCGGGGACTGGCTCGGGCTTCAATGGGGCCACGACTTTTCAGCCGTGGAAATTCTGACCTACACTGGCACCGTGGCCAACCAGGCTCTTGCTTCAATGGGGCCACGACTTTTCAGCCGTGGAAATATTGCGGCAACCTTCCGTGTTATAGGCTATAGAATCGCTTCAATGGGGCCACGACTTTTCAGCCGTGGAAATGGCGGCCATTTTTCGGCCTCTGTTGATATCGAAAAATTGGCCGTTTTCGAGAGGTTCTCCAACTCTCGTGGAGTTTTTTGCAAAGTGCGTCTGTCTTCGCAGGAGTTTTCGCTGTTTGGAGGCGTTTCGAGCGCACCCCGGTCCTCCCGGAACCACATAACCTCTCGAAAAGCCTCTCGCTATTAATCCGTCTTTCGCTTAAATTGCCGAAATTTCGGACCCTGGAGTGAGGGGGCATTTTGCTGCAAAAAAGAATCGCGCTTTGCAAGAGACCATCCGACCCCGGCCTGGCGGCGTTCCCGCGGGAGCAGGCACGTGCGCGCGCGGGCCCGGTCGCCTGGGCGGGCCGGAGGGCCACCGGACGATGAGGGCGTGCACGCGGGCTGTCGGGCGAGGACGGCTACAGGGGGGCGGGTCAAGGCGATTCGGGGACGAAGAGGCCCAGGCCGAAATGACTAGATTCCCCAAGGATAATTGGCCCAGCTACTGGTTCCTCGAAATTGATACGAAGATAATAGCCCAGAGCTACATTCCGTTCACGATTATCCTTATTTTCTCGTCGGGCCTTGAAACTGCGATGAACTGATACCCATTCAGATCTTAGCTGACACGTTTGTTCTGGGTCTTTTCGATCGATCCATTGGTTATTTGCACTTAAAATTTCTATGCGTTTTGGACGAGGCAGTCTTTTTCGTTCCAACAACTTAGATGTAATCATTTCTGGGGTTTCCCCAGGTCTTTCCCTTCCGCTTTTTCGAAAACGCATTCGAGAAACGGGTGGAACAAGAGATGTAAGACTTACCCACACTTTATGCTTTTTGTTCGAGAAGGATTCAGGTGGAACCGCATCAAAAGGCAAGGGAAGAAGTCTTAACGGCCACTTGGGAGTGCTGTAATCCCAGAAGATATCTCTTTCAGTCGCTTTTAAAAAGGCATCGATTTCGTCCGGAGTAAATGGCGTCTCCCTCCAAACTACCAGGCGAATTGGTTGGCTGTTTGCATCAGGTATAATGGAGAAATAGGCATGTTTATGATCCACAAGAGGTAGACCATCGGAATCTTTGCCAGAAAGCAGGCTAACTGCCATCCTTTGTTCTGATGAGAGTGATGCAAATGAGGTCTTGTTCTCTCCGGTAATTTGTTTTAATCTCTCCCTTAAAACCATACCTTTGAATCGTTCCGACACTACAACCCATCTTTCTTGCAGAGGAAAAACACGTCCGCCTATTGCAAACTGCAACAAATTTAAGTTGGTCGGATATTTTGGGCTGCGTTTTGATGTGGAAATTATTTTAGGGCGCTCTGGCAATTTGGCGTAAAGCCATGTGGTGCCTGGTGGGATTTCACAATTCTTAATCTTTGGATCTTCCGTGGTTGCAAGAAGAATGTCAAAATTCAGATCTAATCCAGGAATTGGACTTAGGACCGGCACTCCGTCTTTATTTCCACTTGCGGAAAGATCGCACTTAATTCCCACGTTCGGCGGCAGGGAGGAAATCCGCCTAATTTGAGTTAAGGACTCAGAACGTCCAAAGTACAATATTCTGGAATTAAGTGCATCTAGGAGTTCAAAATCTACATCGTCAAGATTTGGCCAAGACCAGAATATCATTGCGTCTGGCGAAATGGTACGATAATGGTCCTCATTTAGGGTCGTCTTTGCCTTTTTAAATGCGGCTGCTTTTTTTGAGGCATCGGTCCAGTCAACCTCGGTTGGAAGATACTGTTTGATCGCGGGGCCATTCCAGCTTAGATTCGGCAGATAGAACTCCGGAGGGGACTGTGCTAATGCATTGAGCAGCCTATAAAGTCTTTCTATATCTGTATCGCCAGTTTCTCTGCTCAATTGGAACCATCTGAACGAAAGTGCGCGCAATAGTCTCCACGGTGATGGGGGCCACTCACCATAAGGGTCACCAAATACCCCCTGATTCCAGCGAGTAGCATGAAAACGTCCTAATGGGAATTCTTGTTCTAGGTAGAGAGACATCACTCGCACCTAACTGTCTCCACCTGCATTTTCAACCCTATTCTCGCCAGTTGTAGCCTCTCCTTCCTTGAACAGGTTTGACGATGCATAGTACACTTTAGTTGGTTCACATTCCCGATTAAAGCCGCATTCATCAAGTGCAGACCTGATATTTAATTGGGGCAATTTTCCGAGGTATGTGCATTTTTCATCTCTAATACGAAGCTCATTGCATTTCAAACGACAATTGCTGCGGAATGTGAACGGATGCGATAACATGCGATTTATCTTCCACAAAGCTAATTCCAAAAGCAAGCGTTTTTGCTTATCATTTAAGCCCAATTTATCTCTGCCATAAGAGCGCAAGAGGGCGAGATCAAGGACAAATGTTGCGCGAATGTCCCTCGCAGTTTCTTCATCTACAGAAAAGATAGGTTGCCCAGACGTTGTTTTGCCAAGTGGATCAAACTTCACTCCAGAACTTACAACTCTTCTAGCTCCGAATGCTTCCATATGGGCGGTCAACATTCTACTAATTTTTATTTGTTCCCTTGCGAATAGAACACCATGTAAAAGCGAATTTGGATCATATTTGAAAATCGTGGTAAATATCGCCCACCAGTTTTCAGGATAGATAAAGTATGTTTTATCTTTTTTCACTTCCTTGATTCCAAACTCTTTCCGAATTATCTCTCGAAAACGTTCTTCTTTTATTAAGCCATCCAAGAAATAATCCGAAGCGAGTCGATGGCCCTCTTTCAGAGTACTGGTTACTGATAAGTTCTTTTCTTTTGTAGCTTCGTTATCTGTTACGCAAACCACATGAGGTAAACCAAGTATTTCATATTCCAAGGCCAGGTCTCTGGCACTCGATAAGCAAACAGATTCAAGGTGATTTGCCATGCTTGCGGCGCTATCCACAATGCAGACCTTCTCGATCCCATTTTCGCCTCGTGGGGCATCATATATTACATGACCAATCTGGGGAAATCCAGCAGGTTGGAAACGGTCTTCTCCACTGACTGGGGCCAGATGTGCTTCAATTATGAGGCATACAGGGCCGTCTTTTTGTAATAGCTTATTTATATTTAGTGACAATTCATTTCTCTCGCTCATTTAATTCATCTCCAATTAATTTTAATAGTATCTTTTTTCCATAGGCTGTAGCCATCGATCGCGCACTAGCGAAATATCTCTAAGTGACAATGGAAGTAACTGCGATGCGGCAAGACGTTGTCCCGAAGAATCCGATAGAAGGGGGCGAGCAGTAATTTCTCCTCCGAGCGACCGTATCCGCGAAATCGCAAGATCGACAGCGTTTTCCAGATCATCCTGTTGTAGCGCGTTTACTAAACGCAAGGCAAAAGACAATTTTGGTTCGACTGCGTTCCCACTTCCATCCCACTTCAATCCAGAAGTCAATAACGGACGGAAGAATCCATCCAATAATTGAACGCCTCCAATCGATTCTTTGTTAGCATAGTGGTTATTAATCGAAGGCGTTCTCCAATCCAGCAACGACAATGCTGGCAGCCAGTTGGATATTTCTTCTTCATCCATAGCTCCACTAAGAAACCTTCCTACCAAGTTGAAAGTAGCATGATACGTGCCCTCTAAGGGCCATTGATCTTCGTTCTTGGCATCAATCAGGCGCCTTAACATTATTTTGACAAGCTGATCCACTAAAGGTCCTTGCCCCCATATCGCTCTGAATGGACGATTCTTTGGGAGAATGGGCGTACCATTCGCGTTAATTTCAACGCCGAAAATGTTCACAAGCAGAGGCGATATGCTCTCTGCTCCTAGTGAAGCAATTGAACAGGCAATTCTTACTTCATCTGGCATCTGATCCGGCCAAAGAAAATCCAGCCACTTAATTGAGAGCCTTGGCAGAGCGATACATGTCTTTCGCCAGTCCCGAGTTCTATCTTGGTCTATACGCCTCTGTGCTTCCGCAAGCTGAAGTAACAAGAATTGCCAACGAGACGAATCATCAGGTTTCTCAGTTATCGATCGAATGGCTTGCTCTATTGGCCCCCTCAGCCCTGAGAATCTGCCTTTGCTAATCGTCTCCTCGAATGGTAAATGCTCTAACCAGGATATCAACTCAGTTATATGCTCAGAAGCAGCATGGCTACTAACGTCCCTGATTATCGAAATTCGATTGCGTGGAATTGCTTCAAATACTTGTGAGCTAGTGGTCTCTCTCAATTCAAATGGCGCAAATGCCGAGATTCCAGCATCAACTCCTTCACCCAACGCAGCTGCCCCAAATTCGTGTGGTGATGTAGCATTTCGATTACCCACGCGAGCCAGACCGCGATGCAATAAGTATCGTACCTCTGTTAGAGACGCAGGCAAATCCCACAAAGGTGCCCAAAACTCACCTTCTTGCTTCAGACCCATTTCATTTTCGCTAGTTGGACAGGCAGATTCTGTAATAAATGGAAAAACTGCATAAGGCCTAGCTTTTGCAGTTAATCTTCGTTCTGCCGCACCAATAAGCAAGAGCCCACCCTCTAATGCAAGTAAGAATGACCAGGGAGATAAGCGCCCCTCTCTAAAAAAATTGCTCTGCCCGCTGTTATATGTTTTGTTTGCCTGGACAAACCATGTGCCGGTCGATTGTAATTCGGGAAGACTTGCTTCATATCTAAATAGTGTTTGATTTAGCCAAGAACTCTTGTTTTCAGGATCTGCGTTGTTTAGCATAGTTTTAGCATCTAATGAAACCTTCGCCAAACTACGTCGTCCTATATTGCCTCCCGTACCAAAAACCGGATTGAATACATTCTTAGTTATGCTGATCAAATGACTGTCTAAGAATCGTAGTTCATTTAAATTACAACTAGATCGTAATTTCTGAATATTTTTAGACTTTCCTGCTTTTGTATCAGCTTTTTGTTCATTTGTCCAAAATACTTTTGCCGCTCCTTTGGCTGATACCTGGCTAGTTGGATACTGCGATGCATCCCATTCATCTAATAAAAAATTATATATTTTATTTGAATCGACATTTGTGTGAAATAATGCAAAATCCCATTCGCACCAGCATCCTCGAATATCTGGCCACCGTTTCGCGCAGGCTGAAAGCAATCCCAGTCCCGTTAAATAACTGCCGAGAGAGTCTGCGCGGATGCCACCGAAGTGGACTGCATGAAGCTTGACCTTCATAGATTGCCTCCTTTGCCAGGTTTCGAGCTTGCACGCCTATCTGCAGCGATCACCAAGGATTCCAAGAAAGCCAACGCAAACGGGCCAATATTCTTGGTTTCTCCATCAGGAATACTTCCTAAAATATCCACATCACCAGGATGGGATTTGCCGAGGATTTCCGAAACAACGCTGATCCAGGAAGGCATGCAAGACTCATAATCGCCGTCGTCCAGCCACTTTCCAGGTAATCCGAAGTATTTTGGGCTTAGGTCTAATATGATTTCCTTATTAATCCATCCCGGAATTGGCTTGAGTTTATCATCCGGATTTATCCCGAAGACATCATTGCGATCCTTTCCTCTGGATCTGAGAACAGTTCGCACCTTCCCGTGATGAGCTGCTATAAGATATAATGACAAGGCCGTCATGTTCTCGCTTCTTTCTAGCCAATATTTCCATGCAGCCAATGAACTTGCAGCTTCATGACGAAGTCTCGGATCGAATCGGGATTTGAGTTGTCCGATCAACGACTCGGTATAGTTTCCTCTTTTTTTAAGGAAGCTTTCAATAAGTTTGTCCCAGTTTGGGAACTTGGCTTGAAGCGAATTCAGGTTTTCTGCAGGATCTAAGCTAGGTTTGATTTCCTGGAAAAGTGATGGTGCCCGTTCTTTTACTTTGAATTGAATTCGATCATTATACGCTCGAATTTCTCCCTGCCACCGTGGATGAGCTTTGCCTACATCGTGCCAACTAGCGGCAGTGACAACCGAGTCTTTAAAGACATTCGCCAATGCAAGAGACTCTACCAGTCCCAATGCTTCTGCTCTAGCATCTCTCAAGTGGTCATCAAGTTTGAGCCAGGCGCTTGCACTTTCGGTGTCATCAGAAAATGCTTCAGGAGTTACGGGCTCAGCAAATCCATCTGTAGGTTGATCGTTTTTATTTCCCGTCCACCCTAAATCTTTGGAGTAGCCACCAGTATTTTTAGCTAAAAGCAAGGTCATGCCTGGGCATAGCATTTCTGGCCTAACTTTTTGATATGCTCTTATCTCTGGGTCCCATTCCCATGCAGAAGTCCTATTGGATTTGAGGAATGCTCTTAAAGTAAATACCGGGACTCTGCAAAGAGAATCCATTTTAACTGAATGTTCGTTTGCAGGTCTATCCTTAAAGTCAGCCCAGAAAACTTGGACATCTGCGTCTTGGTCTGCATCACGAATATATCGCGAAATATCCGTAAATCCACCAACAAGATCCGGCTCTGTGGAGAATAGATCATGGAGATCTGGCGGTCTGATTACAATATCATGGCTGATCTCTCGTGCTTTTTCGCTTTCGTCGGTCTTTAAAACATCATCAAGGGCATTGCGATAGTCACCTATCGTTTGAATTTTTTCTCCCAATTCATTCAGAAGATGCTGGGCTGCGTCTAGATCTTTTTTTTCGTAAGGCCCGACTCTTCCTTCATTCGGTGAATCCTTTGCATTGTCGTTCTTCACATCTGCTTTTGGCATCCAGAACCACGAGCATGCGTTGTCCTGTTTACCTCGTCGATTCAGCCTGCCCAAACGTTGAATCACCGATGACCAGGGAGCAATTTCGCTCCACAAGTAATCTGCAGATACATCCAGACCTGCTTCGATAACTTGTGTTGCAACTACAATGAGGCCCGAAGCCTCCTGTTTCTTTTCTTTCTGTTTTTTATCGAAGTCTGAAATCTGATCCATCAGACTCTTCCTATCGCAGGGACGCATTCGTCCGTGAAGCAGAATCACTTTTGTTGCTTTCTTTTCAGACTCGCTTTGACAATATACTGCGTTCTTTATATCACTAAACAAATTCTGAGCATTCTTAACCGTGTTCAGCACCATTAATGTAAAGTTTCCTGATTGCGCATAATGACGATTTAAAATCTTGGATATCTTTGGTTCGCTCTCGCATCCTACAACCTTTTTAATTGCTTTTAATGATGGAATATCCTGCGTTTTCTCTTTCAGAAGGCTCAAAATGCGCCCCTCTGGAATCTCAACCATTTCATGATCACTGCGATCCCGTGTGCAGAACATTCCTTTGGCGGGTGTAGCGGACATCCAAAGGAAATGATTGCTAATGGCAGGTCTCCAGAATTTGTCCTGAAATAGTTGCAACTGAACGGATGTAGCCAGTCCATTCCCCATCAACTGCACCTCGTCCATCACCCAGAGGCAGTCGTTGTTGAGCAGCCCGAAGTGCACCGGCCAGCGGTAGCGACTCATGCCGTAGCCGCGGTTGAGCGCTCGGGAGAGCAGCATGTCCTGCGTGCCGATGATGATGGCGTCCCTCTCCGGGTAAAGATCCCATTCATCTCTGTCCTCTCCGCCCATGAGCACCGTGACGGCGATGCGAGTTTTATCCTGGTCGGTTTTTTCCGTCCGCTTCCATTTGCTCGTATCCGCAGGATTGCTGTCGCCCGACTTTTCCGAAAGGAGGCCCAGGTTCTTCAGCCACATCTTCGCCTTGTCCCGTGTCTGCTCCACCAGCGTTCGCATGGGCAGGCAGTACACCAGGCGACGGGGCGTGGCGGCACGTGTCTCCTCGCCCGCGAAGCGCCTGCGCCACAGCCAGGCCAGGACCACGGCATCGGTCTTGCCCAGACCCGTGGGGATGTCGATAAGCTCCGGCAGCTCCTTTGCGGTGGCAAGTCTCGTCTGAAAAGGATAAGGTTTGTGCCCTTCGGGACTACTATCATCATGTGTAGCTGTTCTAAAGAACTCCAAAAAACGCCCTTCTATCTGAGAAACATCTTCTACCAAATGCCTGGCCTCCGCCTGGGAGCTTTGCGCGGCAGCACTTCACCCCTGCAAAGCTAAATAGGGATGTGCATCATCAGAGATAAACATATTCTGAGCGGGGCGAAACTAATCCATTATTTAATCCAAATCCGGATTTTAGCGGTAATAATTGTAAAGCACTAATTTTTTTTTATTACACCCTTTTATAGCTTGGCACAAAAAACTGTTTCACGCGAAGGCGCGAAGTTCAGATGAAATAAAATCTTTTCGTACTCTCTGTCACTGAGTCGAAAGCCGGCAGCTTTCAACTCGTCCAGCGTACTTTTCAGATCTAGCATTCCTTCTTGAGATGCAAGGAGCAAAACGCCAATGGTTCCCGTGATCTTCAAGCCGAGCTGCCCGGCGGCCTTCCTGCCGTCGCCATCATCGATTATCAAGAGTGCTCCTATTCTCGCTGGAGAGCACGAATGGCCTCAGCCTCGCCGATGGCATGAGGGCGCACATCCCACGCCCATCGCTGGCACCGCAGGATGCGCTCGCCTCTGCCCATGCGCGCGCGGGCGCCCGGGACCGCTGATCTCAGGGAAAAAATGGTTCCTCGCTATTTCGAGTGGTTAATAGAAATATCGAGTCCTCTGTGAGTCCTCCGTGCGCTCTGTGTCTCTGTGGTGGTAGTACCGTCCGCCATTTGGTTATAACCAGTGGCTAACGACTATTCCACCACATAGACACCACAGTTCACATAGAACGCACAGAGCAACTAACTAACAACTGGAAAACCATAGTAACCAGAGGCTAGACACACGGAAAATAGCGAAGAGCCAAAAAAGAAGACAGGGCTTCAGTTTTTCAGTCAAATCTTTAAACCAGAAATGACTAACTTGTTTTCATGGACATAATGAGCATAGCCTTCTACGTCATCGTATTCGTCCTCGCCTTCATGATCGCCCGCATCATCATGAGGATCATGCGCGGCTACTAGCGAGGCTGAAATAAACCAATGTTTAGGCTTCGCGGCTTCGCGTGAGATTCAACAGGGTCCGGTTTCACGCGAAGGCGCGAAGCCGCGAAGAACGATCAGCCGTTCACAAAGGCACACTATCCTCTCACAATCATTGGCAAGGCACAAGGATTAACCAAAGAATAAGCGACAGGCTTAATATTTGCCGACATCTAACAGGCAGCCATGTTTCCCCAGGTCTTAGCAACTGTTGGCGGCTCAGGAACGCGTTTGTACCCGCTTACTTTAGACCAGCCCAAGCCGCTGGTGGAGCTATGCGACACTGCCATCATCGCCAATCTCTTCCGGGTTTTAGCCAGTCAGGGCTGCAGAAGATTCATCCTGGGCAGCAAGGGCGCCAGCAACACCCTCAACCTGAGCAATTACTTCAAAGCCGGCGAGGGCTTCTTCAAGCGCCTGGGCATCACCGACCACCAGGACTTCAGCTACCAGCCCATCTACGACGACAATGGAAGCGCCGATTCCCTGCGCTATTGCATGAACTACTACGACATCGACGATGACCTGCTGGTGGTATCGGGCGACAACCTCATCGACATCGACCTCGCAAGCTTTGTCGAGTTTCATAGAAAGCACAAGCCCCTGCTCACCGTAGCCCTCAAAGAGCTGGGACCGGAAGAGAATATCTCCCAGTACGGCGTGGCCCGCGTGGACGGTGATATGCGCATAAAGGGGTTCGTAGAAAAGCCGAAAGCGGGAAGCGAGCCCAGCCGCATGATTAACACCGCCTTCTACCTCTTCTCGCCCCAGATTCGCGAGGTTCTGGCCAGGATGGGAGATAAAGGCCGCGACATCGGCGGCGACCTGATCCCCTACTTAACGGAGAACGGCTATCCCGTTTACGGTTTTCCCATCACAGGCTACTGGATAGATATAGGCACCCCGGAACGGCTGCACCAGGCGGCCATGGACTGCCTATCCGGAGCTGTCCGTCATTTCGATCGCAAGTACCACTATAAGACCAATCAGTGGATCCATCCCAGCACATTAGCCAGAATCGAGCCCTTCCTCGCCTCCGGCGAGATTCAGCTTGTGGGCAACGTCTCCATCGGCAGAAACTGCCACATCGAAAAGGGCGTGACCATCGAGAACTCCCACATCGGCCATACCAGCCTCATCGACCGCGATGTGGAAATCAAAGAGAGCATGATCATGAGCTTCGCCCATATCCAGCACATGGTCAATATACGCCGCACCATCGTAGGCCGCCACACCACCATCGAGGAGCATAGCATTTTGGGGGGAGAAAATGGTATTGGAGAGAACCTTATCGCCGTTATCGGCGAGAATGTTGTTCTGCCACCCGAATCAGTGGTAGCAGCAGGCGTAAGGGTAGCACCGCTCAAGCACAGCCACAGCATTCTGGCCACCGGCAGATTCGTGGAATTGGGAATTGATGAAAGAAATATTTACTTTGCAGAAAAAGGTTCGATGAAGCGCTAGTTAATAACTAGTAGTAGCGCTCCCAGGCATCATCCATCTTTCTTATTTTATATTTCGCACCGTTATCCAGTAGGTATCGGTTCAGGTCCTGAGCATCCTGGAAAAAGCGTTTATCTCTCAGGTTATTATAGACGTCTTCTGTGGTGAATCCCGTCAGCTCACCCTTGCCGTAAACGATCCTCTCAATAGTATAATAGATGTCGTCAAACTTCCTCAAGGGATAAGTCCACTCTGCAAACTGCATCTCGTGCCCTCCTCATTTGGCTACAGGTTTTGAGCAAATAAGAACCTTTCGTTTTCTGCGAAGAAAAAGATTATCAATAAGGGAAAATGAAAAAGTCATCTTCATGGACCATGTCGATCTTCGCCATCTTGACCAGCAAATCTGTACATGCCGCCTTTGCCCTCTATCCGAAGGGAGAAAACGCGCCGTGCCGGGCAGCGGCCCCGCTCCCACCGATATCATGCTGGTGGGAGAAGCCCCCGGCAAAGAAGAGGACCTCACGGGAGAGCCATTCGTAGGCCGGGCGGGAAGACTGCTGGATGCGGCTCTCGTGCAAGCAGGCCTGGAGAGATCGAAGGTATTCATAACCAGCGTCATTAAATGCCGCCCCCCGCAAAACAGAAAGCCGAAAAAAGCAGAGATCGATCAATGTCGCCCCTATTTGCAGGCTCAAATAGAATTTCTCCATCCTAAAATCATCTGCCTGATGGGAAACACGGCTACACAGGCCGTCTTAGGCCGGCAGGGAGTCACAATCTTGCGAGGCCAGATCTTGCAGGATCGCTTTCTTGTCACCTACCATCCTGCCGCAGTCTTGCGAAATAGAAATCTCATGAATGAGTTCGTATCCGACCTCAAAAGGTTGAATACCAGGGAGCTTTAGACTTGTTTAGCCTTACCTACGACCTGTGGAAGGAGATCATTGAGGAAATTGCTCTGGCCCACGATCCACTTTTTGCCGCCATGCATCAGGCAGCTGAAGAACTCCAGCTCTCTAAGGCTCTGATTGATGATCTGAAGAGCAAAAGAGAATTATCGATCGCAAATGATCCCTGGGAATTACAGCTCACCATCGAATTTATCGAGGATAAGATCAATGGTTTCATAATCTACCTGGAAGCGATTGAGCCGCAGGAAATCTTAGAAGAGATCAAGGCGAATGTTGCATCCGACAACGGCTTTTCCCTGGAAGAGATTCTTGGCTTTGAGACAGAACACGGCCTGGATATAGAGGAAGAAATATTTGTAGAGATGGAGGAGAGCTATGGAGTTCGAACCGAGGTAAGAGAGAATGAAGTCATCTATGAACTGGTGATCTTTGATAGCCAGGACATTGACAATAGCAGGTCCAGCGATCTGGCATGGCAGGAAGATCATGAAAATTAAAGATCAGGTGAAACTTTTATATATTCCATATCTTTATCGAGAACCATGGATCAAGGGAGGAGGAGCGAGCCGGCAGAGCTTTTTGCAGTTTTAATCCTGGGCCTCTTGTTGAGGTTGTTTGCCGGGAGAAACTCATTAACTGAAAACGGCGTACTGCTACCGGGTTATGATGAATATTACCATATGCGCAGAATTTTGTTTACTGCAAACCATTTTCCCAATACGCTCTGGTTCGACTCTTACCTGAATTATCCCCGAGGATTGGAGATAACCTGGCCCCCTCTCTTCGATCAGATCGCTGCCTCCTTCTGTGTGGCTTTTGGCCAGCATAGCAAAGCCGGAGTCGAGATGGCAGCCAGCTTTGTACCTATGATCATAGGCATCGTAGCCATAATAGTTGTCTATTACATCGTCAGAGAGCTCTTCGATCACAAAGTTGCACTTCTTGCCGCATTCATGGCCGCCCTGGCACCATATTATCTCCTCTATACCATGTTTGCCGCCCTGGATCACCACTGCCTGGAGGTACTGCTTTACCTCATCACGCTCCTGTTCATGATCATGGCCATCAACAGGAGTCTGAAGAGATACCTCTACGCCTTTCTGTCAGGAGTTGCCATGGCCGCCCTGGCATATACCTGGCAAGGGGCAGATATCTACCTGGCAATATTCCCGCTTTACGCGGCCGTCCAGATGACAATAGACCTCAAAGAGGACAAATCATCTAAAGAGACAACGAAAATGCTCTTGACCGCCTTTGCTATTGCTTTTATTCTTGTTTTGCCGTTTGGGAATACTTCCGCTCTCTCTGCATCCTTCCATGGGATAGGAGCAATGATCATTGCCCTTTCCACCATGTTCGCCCTCGCCTACATCACGGCCAAGAGGAAATTATCCTGGAAGACATTTCCTCTGAGCATCCTGATTTTATTCGCCTTATTTGCGCTGCTCTCAGAGCTTGCCGGCGGATTTTTCGGTGTGGGTGCAATGATTCAGTCGGGGTTAGAATACATCTGGGGAGGAGGGATGATTGGAAAGATCGGCGAGGCCGAGCCACTCATCTATAATGCAGATACCTTTTCAGAGGTGGTCTTCTCACTACTAGGACTGAATCTTCTCTTCTCCCTGGGAGGGATGGCCGCGTCCTTAATTTACATCCGTCGCAGTACTGGTACCAAGAGGCAGGGCCAGACCCTGCTCTTGCTATGGATGGCGTTCACACTCATCCTCACTTTTGGGCAGTCCAGGTTCCTCTACATCTCTACGATCTCCATGGGACTGTTGATAAGCATACTATTCTTCTTTTTACTTGATACAGCCAATAAGAAGCAAAAAGAAGGTGATCAGGCACCAGCAGCAAGATATTCCAGATTATTGGCTACGGTTTTATTTTTGCTTCTTGTCCTGCCCACCGCCTGGGATGCAGCCTCCTTTGCCCAGAGTTCTCCCCCTGCGACGACGGGCGACTGGGTGGAGTCGCTTGCCTGGCTGAAAGAAAACAGCAACACAACCAGCTTCTTTGAGGCCCCCCAGAAAACGGCAGAGTACAGCGTCATGAGTTGGTGGGACTATGGCAACTGGGTCCTCTATTTGGCCGAGCGGCCGGTAGTAGCCAACAATTTCCAGGCAGGAGTGGCGGATGCTGCCAAATTCTATCTATCGGAAAGCGAGGAAGAGGCCACAGCCGTGCTGGATGCCAGGGGATCTAGATACATCATTGCAGATTATAGCCTGATCTACGGCAAACTTTCCTCACTCACTACCTGGTCCAATGAGAATCTGAGCAGCTACATGAAAATGGAAAACTATGCCTCACAACATACGGTAACACCACAGGAAAGACTCTTCAATACGACCTTAGGAAGGCTTTATTTCTTCGATGGCGCGGGCACTGGCCACTTCCGGCTGATCCATGAATCGAAGACATTTGTGGGAGAAAGCTCGGCCAAGAGCATGGTTAAGATCTTTGAGTACGTCCCAGGGGCATTGATAAAAATTCGGGCCGGTCCGGGCCAGAAGATAGGCGCTCTGCTTAATATGACCTCTAATCGAGGGAGGCCTTTCATTTACGTCAATGAGGCGAAAGCAAACGGTGATTCATTTGAGATTAGAGTTCCTTACTCCACAAAAAGCCAAAATGGGTGCCATGCGATCAATTCATATTTAGTATTCTCTGGAAACAAAGATGCCGTGAATAAGAAAAATCTCGACGTGAGCGAGGAAGACGTAATAAAAGGTAATACAATTGAGCTGACTTTTTAGGCGAAATGGGCGGGAGTACCATATTCCCCTCGCCCCTTTTGATGGAGTATGATGGCTCTGCTAAATCAGGAAATCGATCTTTTTGGTCCTAAAGACCAAGCTTGGCATACTCCTTAGCCCAGTAGGTGATGATTATATCTGCGCCCGCCCTCTTGATGCAAGTCAAAGCCTCCAGGAAGGCCGCCCTCTCATCCAGCCAGCCCCTCTCTGCCGCAGCTGTAATCATGGAATACTCGCCTGAGACCTGATAAGCGGCAGTAGGCAACGCGAACATCTCCTTGACGGCGCGCAGAACATCTAGGTAGGGCATGGCCGGCTTGACCATGACCATGTCCGCACCTTCTTCGATATCCTGTTGCACCTCCCAGAGCGCCTCGGAAAAGTTGGCGGGATTCATCTGGTATCCCTTACGATCGCCCCAGGCAAAGCCAGACTCGGCCGCCTCGCGAAAAGGCCCGTAAAAGGTGGATGCGTACTTGGCCGAATAGGAGAGGATGGACGTGTCTGTGTATCCGTCCAGGTCCAGGGAGGCGCGTATGGCCTGCACCATGTGATCCATCATGCCGCTGGGAGCTACTATATCCGCTCCGGCCAGAGCGTGGCTCACAGCCGCCTCTCCTAACAAAGGCAACGTCTCATCATTGAGGATCTTCTCGCCCCGGACGAGGCCGCAGTGCCCGTGGCTGGTGTACTCACACAGGCACAAATCGGTTATTACTATCAGGCTGGTGGTCTCTTTGATGGCGGCTACCGCATTCTGAATTATGCCATGCGGGTCGTAGGCACCAGAGCCTGTCTCATCCTTTATAGCCGGCAGGCCGAATAAAAGCACGGCAGGCACGCCCAGATCTTCCAGGGCTTGCGCCTCCGCCGGCAGACTCTCCAGGCTCTGCCGGAACTGGCCGGGCATGGCCTCAATTGCCCTCGGCACCGATATTCTCTCATCCACAAATATGGGCTGCACCAGATCATTTAGAGATAGCTGGGTCTGTGCGACCATCTCGCGAATTCCCGGCACTCTTAGCCGCCTCATTCTCCTCATATATTTTCCTCCAGACGGAATAGCTCGCTGACCGCATTAAGGACCGTTGTGTCCCCAAGCTCTGCCGCCCGCTTGAGAGTCTTGGTGGGCTCGGAGAAGAGCTTGTTTACAATGGAATGGCTCATGTCCTGCAGTACCTGCTGCTCGATCTCGCCCAAAGTATGCCGGGCAGATAGCTTGTTCATGGCCCTTTTTACCTCTTGATCCTTGATGACCTCGGCCTTGGAATATAGCCGGGCCAGCAGATCCTCGGCCTGTTTTCTTTTATATTTGGCCTTTAGTAGCTGCATCTCTTCGGCGATGATGGCCTCGACCCGATTGGCCTCTGCCATCCTGAGCAACATGTTCTCGCTGCTGATATTCTTCAGGCTGTCAATGTTATGCAGCTCAACGCCTGCCACCTCTGCCGCCGCCTCGTCTACGTCTCTGGGATTGGCAATATCTATTATGAGCAGCTTATCCTCTCTTCCCGCCATGGCCTTCTCGATGTCCTCTTTAAGCAGGATATAATGGGGCGCAGAGGTGGCGCTGATAACCACATCGGCAGTCTTAAGGAAAGTCTTCATCTCCTCGAATGGCACGGCCTTCGCACCCAAGCATTCGGCCAGACACTGGGCTGAGCTGTAGGTCCTGTTGGTAACCACCAGCGAGCCGATTTCCCGGGCCAAGAGCGCTCGTGATATCAGCTCTCCCGTCTCCCCGGCACCAATTACCAGAACGGACAATCCCTTTAAATCCCCTAGAATTTCTTCGGCCAGGTCAACCGCGGCAGATCCCACTGATACGGACCTCTCGTTAATTTTGGTCTCTTTTCTTACCCGTTTTCCAACAGCAATGGCTTTTTTGAAGGCTGTATCCAGCATCCATCCTGTCGTTCCCGCCTTAGCTGCCATCTGCACCAGATCCTTCATCTGACCCAGGATCTGATCCTCGCCGATGATCATGGACTCAAGCCCCGAGGCCAGGCGCAAAAGGTGAAGCAGAGACTCATCATGATCATGAAAATCGATTATGCGAGAAGAAACGCGCGCCTTTTTGGCCAGGTCGAAGAGCACCTTCTCGCCGCGCGCACTAACGACATAAATCTCGACACGATTGCAAGTCTTGAGCACAGCGCACTCTTCCACCCTCTCCAGTGAGCCCACCCATTTAAGAAGGGTCTGTACATCTCCGTGCCAGGCCAGCTCAATCTCATCAATGGAGGCCTTGCGGTGTGTCACCAGCATCGAGGCTATCTCGCTCATCGAGGCAAACATGTGAGCGGGCTCTCATATAGGCCTTTTCATAGGAGACTAAAAGAAGCCTCCAAACCTCATCGTCCAATAGTATCTCCCAGATTATGCGGGCGCGATCCTTCTGCAGGGGCACAATTTCTTTGTTCTCCACCCTTATCTCTGAGAGCAACCGGGCCATGTCCTGATAATTCTCAGTAAGCTCCTCTTCCAGACGGAGGCGAAGGTACTTGGTAAGGCCTGGGCTTTGTGTAGAGATGGCAATGGCAATAGAGCCCCTTTGCAGAATAGATGGAACCACCACATCCCCAACGCCCTCCACTTTGTTCACGAGGATTTTCCGAGAGCGCGCCTCCTCCTCGATGGCGCGATTTAATTTTGAGTCGCTGGTGGCAGGTATTACAATGAATGCACCCCGAAGATAATTGCCAAAATCGCAGGTTAGATCGCACTCCACGAGCTCAATCTGCCTTTGCGGGTCCGCCGCCAGATCCAGGAAGCCGGGGGAGAAATCGCGAGACAAAACTCTCACCGGTCCATATTGGGAAAACAGCCTGGCTTTGCGCTCCCCAACCGCTCCACCACCAAAAATCACCACAAGCCGCGCCGTGAGGTCCAGAAAAAGGGGGATTTGCGGCCTTCTTGATTCGATATCAATTTGTTCGGCCATTGTCGCCTCGACTAAATCCGGGCACTGGTCTTCTTGTACTCAAAATCGCTAAATAGCACCCTGTAATCACTTATGCCTGATCTTTGGGAGAGCTGGTCTGCGATCTTTAGGCAGTCATCCCGGCTTTTTGAGTGTACCATGGTGTAAAGATTATAAGGCCAGTCCTCGGCTGTCGCCCTCTCGTAACAGTGGGTGACCTCATCGACTGAGGCAAATAGCACGCCTGCCCTTTCCACATCTTCTGGTGCCGCTTTCCAGGCAATCATGGCATTGGCCACAATTCCCAGAGCCCTGTGACCAATGGTGGCGGCAAAGCGACGAATTATGCCCGCCTCTTGCAGGGCACAGAGGCGAACTATAACTTCCTGCTCGGATATGCCCACCAGATCTCCTAAGACCTGATAGGGTCGCGATGTAAGAAGCACTCCGTCCTGGGCGATCTTGAGGAGATCAAGATCCTTTTGATCTATCATTGCCACCCCCACGAGTCCTGAAACGGATAATGATCAACGCCGCCCCCGGGAATTTGGCGCGGCACATCGGCAGGATTGCCTAAGACGGAATGGTCGCTCCAGTAGTTGCCACCGGCACTAGGCCCGCCATCCCACTGGTTTTGCCCGTTATCCGCAGCATTCTGGATGCCATTTTTCGCGAAGACGTTGTGGTAGAGCAAAAGTCTTGCGCAGTCCACTAAATTAGCGCCCACGATCTGATTATCATAGATGTTATTCTCGGAGATGTTGCAATCCTTAGAGCTGCTCATGCGCAGGCCAAAACGATTATTCTCACCCAGTATATTTCCAGAAAGGTTCAATCGACGAGAGGACTGGACATAAATTCCCTGGCCGTTTCTTATGGCGATGTTGTTCTGGATATTAACATTTGATAGCTGCTGCAAAGATATGCCGTCTAACTTGTTATCGCTGGCATTATTTGCCTGCAGGAGACAGGAGTTGCTACCCGTAAGAGATATGCCCCGATCATTGGAAAATGCTGCATTTCCGATAAGAGAGCAATTATGGGATTTGCTAAGAAGCACCCCCTCCCCCTGGTTTTTACTGGTACTACAGTTTTGAATCCTGCATAGCCGGGATTCATGAAGAGCTATACCGCTTCGGCAGAACTGTATTTCGCACCCCAATAGGCTCAGGCCCTGTGCGTTGTCAGCGCGAAAGCCCTCGGCAGAACAATTGCGGGCCAGGTCGTAGGCAAACTGGCACCCGGATGATGCTTCGACCAGAAAGCCAGTGTTGCAGTTCACGGCCTGGCTCTGAGATATGGTGCAGGCTTGGCTGTCTTGAAGGAGAAAACCCGTTTCCGCCCATGAGATGCTGCTGTTTTGGATATTGCAGTTGGTGGAATTGACCAGCAACACGCCATTGCTGCTGTTTTTTATGGTTAAGTTGGAGGCACTAATGTTTTTACAAGATACAAGCCCCAAAAAGCCCAAGTCCGTTGGCACCATGAGATCGGCTTTTCCAACCAGATAACAGATCGGCTTATTGTCCAGAAGATTGCTCGGGTCTATGTCCTGCACAAAGAAATCATGATTTGATGACCCTGATCGTTCCTGGCCGGAATCAACGCGTAGGTTGTAAGAGTTTTCCAAAAGGACGTTCTCCCTCAGCATATTTTTCGTGCCGCCACGCAAAGATATTCCATAGACATTCCGGTATGCCTGGTTGGAGATAAGAGTGTTTTCCATTGAGCCCTGAAGAAGGATGCCGTTGCCGTTCTCGGAAAGATTATTGCTCACCAGGAGGTTTTGATCGGCTCCTTCCGCAAATATTCCAGCCCGCTCGTTCTTCTCACAGATGTTGCCGGAGACGTTGCAATTTTGCGATCCGCGCAGGCTTATGCCGACTTTACCGCCTGTTATGTAGTTTTTTGTCAGGTTACTGCTGCGAGAGTCGACAACATCAAGACCGCTCACATAGCCACGGGACAGGTTGTTATAAGAAACATCGTTGCCATGGGATCTGGTGAGCACTACTCCAAATCCGTTTCCAGAAAATGTGTTATTGACAACGTAGTTTCCCCGGGAGTCTTCTATCAGCACCCCACCTTGCAAAGCAGATATCTGGCAGCCGGAAATCATGCACCCTCCGGTGCCGTTGATCCTAATGGCAGTGCTGCCCGAGATGGTGCTCTGTAGAACCTCATTTTTCGCGCCGAAGATCTCGACACCCTGAGGCGAATCGATCCGGCAATCCCTTATAGAATTATTCTCACCGGTCACTTTGACGGCCGTCGCGATGCCGATTACTGTGCAGCGCACGAGTTGATTGTTGGGGGAGACAAGGCTTATGCCGGCATCTTTTCCACTGGCCTTTATGGTGATGTCGGAAACCTTGCAGCCGGGCGCAGTTACAGCTAATGATCCGTCTACAATAACAGTACCTGTGCCGGAGATGTTCACGCTTTTGTCAACAATTGCTCCTGCATAATTTCCAGGCAAGATTTGAATCGTATCTCCATTGCCGGCCAGGAATATGGCGGCCAAAAGCGTCTTAGCATCTCCTGATTCGCCCGGATCGACAATCAGTGTCTTAGCCTGGCAGGAAGCGACGAGAAGCAAGAGAAAGAGGACAATGCATAGTTTCATCTTTCCTGCTTTATGCATTTGCAGGCTATTAAATCTATGGCGATAAGTAGAAAGACTGAAATATGCAAATCTATTATCATTATTTTGAGCAGGGAAGGATTCTCATGGCAGGATTTCGCATACTAATTATTGAGGATGATCCGGAGCATGCCGATCTGATTAAAATAGGATTTAGAAGGCATGATGAATTCTTCTTAGACTTTGCCGCCTCCGGTGAAGAGGGGCTGAAGATGATCGCCGCCACCGCCTATGACCTGATCTCCGTGGACCTGGTATTGCCCGGCATTGGGGGCCTGGATGTTCTGGTAAGGATCAGAAAGCTTGATCCAGACATTCCTGTAGTCATGGTTTCCGGCCACGGCACTACAGAGATGGCGGTGGTGGCCTTTGAAAACCGGGCAACCAAATATGTGGTCAAGAGCCTGGAAAGCTTCAAGAGCCTCCCCTATGTCTTCGAGAACCTTATTCAAGAGGCCAGATTCAAGGGTAACGAAAGAGCAATGCGTGGGCAGATCGAGCGATCGGAGAGAATCCACAGAAATATTGTGGAGAACGCCCTGGCAGGTATTTACATTTTGCAAGAGGGGGCTTTTCGGCTTGTCAATCCAAAACTGGGCGAGATATTCGGCTGTTCTGCAGAGAGCCTGCTTGGCCTGCCCTTCTGGCAGCTCGTGAAGCCCGATGATATGCAGTGCGTGAGCCGCCTGCAGCGTGACTTGCTGTCCGATATACCCGTTTATGAGTCAAAGGTGCAGCGCAAAGACGGAACCTGTCGCTGGATTGAGTTTAGGACCGTCCCAATTGAGTACGAAGGCAAGAGAGCCATTCTTGGCAATCTCCTGGACATAACGGCAAGAAAAGAGCTGGAGATTGGAATAATGCAAGCAAACCGGGAACTTGCCGCCATTGACGGCATAATGCAGACCTGTTTGCCTTCTTCGGTCGATATGGATAAGAGGCTGACCGATGCCCTGGCCCACCTCATCGCGGGAGTGGGAGGTGTACAGGTCGGCGGAGTATTTCTCCAGGAAGAGAGCGGCCTGGTGCTGCGAGCGTTGCACGGATCGGTGGAGGAACTGATCGAATTTATCAATGGAATGGAATTAGGCCTTCTTCTGGTCCTGCCTCGGGTCCATAAATGTGAGGCGAGCTCACAACATAGCTGGATGTCGGCGCCCATAAGAAGTGCCGGCGAGGCAAAGGGAGCGGTGGTCGTTGCCAGTACTGACGAAAATTGCACATATAGCCTCAATTTTCTAGAAAAGGCAGCCGGGCGCATCGGCCATCTCCTAGAGGTGTGCGACCAAAATAAAATGATGCTTCCCTCGGTGGAGCTGCTGACCGAAATAAAGACCAGTACCGCCCCTGGCTAAAGATATCGAAATCATTCAATCAGCCAAAAAATTCATCCAGCCAGTTCACCTGGCCGGCAGGGAGCATAAGCCTTCCCTGGATTATTCTCGCCACCATTTCTGCCACCTCAGAGGTACTCTTTCCGGTTGTGTCTATCTCATCAACCCGATCGCAAAACTCTACCGCCTCGACTAAAATGACATCCAGTGCTTCTGCCTCCAGGTTTTCCCTAATTTTTTCGGCAGAATAGCCCCGTGCCTCCAGCCGCGACTTGAGCACGTCTGGAGAAAGCCGCAAAACTATGGACCAGTCTGCAAAGTGATGGGAGAAATGGCCTTCCAATATAAGGGTCTCATCCGGGTCCAGCCTTGCCAGATAGCAGGCAAGCGCATCCATGTCCGCTTCCAGACAGCCCCTCTTTGGATCTATGCCGAAATTCATGCCCCCCTTCACCAGGGCATTTATATCGATGACCCGGTAGGGCAAAAGCCCGGCAATGGTGGTCTTTCCCGTGCCGGGAGTCCCGGTCAGTGCTATTTGCATATTTCCAGGAAAGCGGAAAGGAAGCGGTCATTTTCGAACGGCGTTCCCACGGTCACCCGGGCATGATGCTCGCCTGCCCCCCAAAAGGAGCGGCAATCTCTAATGATGATGCCTCTGGCCAGAAATCTCTCCACATATTCACGAGAGTCTTGCGGAGTATCCAGGTACAGGAAGTTAGCCTGGGATGGGTGCGCTTTTATCTCCCATTGCAGCCGCTGCCGATCGGAGATGATCTTTTCTACGGACCCTCGCATGAAAGGCAGATCGGACAACACCGCAACTCCTGCCGCAACCGTTGCACAGCTGATGCCATAAAAGGGAGGCGCAGCCCTTCTGTATTGATCGGCGATCCACTGGGGTGCCACGGCGTAGCCCAGGCGCATGCCGGCCAGACCGAAGGCTTTGGACAATGTGCGGCCCACGATCAGGTTATCGTACTGCTCCACCAGCCTGACCAGGCTTTTGTCGGCAAATTCCACATAAGCCTCGTCCAGGAACACAATAGCCTCCGTGCTCTCCAGCAGAGCGCGAACCTCCTCCTCGCTCGTCACATTGCCGGTGGGATTGTTGGGTGAGCAGAGAAAGGCCATCTTTGTGTCGGGCGGCACGTCGCAAGCGATCTCAAAATGAGGGCCCCGGGGGGCGAGGCAAGGCGTAGCCCCGGCGGTGATGGTCAGTATCTCATAATAGCTGAAGGTAGGAGTGGGAATGAATGTCCGATCGCCCTTTTCCAAAAAGAGGCGGGTCAGGGTGTCCATAACCCCGTCCATGCCCGCTCCTATTATGATCATCTCTTCGGGAAAGCCGGTGTAGCTGGCGATGCCCGCTATCAACTCCTCGGGCTCAGGGTATCTCTCCGGGGAGATGCCCGCCAGAGCTTGGACTACGCCGGGGCTGGGGCCATAGGGATTCTCGTTGCTGCCCAGCTTCACTATCGTTTCCAGCGCGAGGCCATATTTGCGGGAAATCTCGCCAAAGCCCTTGCCGGCCACGTAGGGCATAAGCCGACCTAAGGCTGGTCGAAGCCTGGCTTGCCGCCAGGAATCAGAGTGACTCTCCAATCACGCTCACCACTTTATCGATCTCTTCTTTTTCGACTACCAGGGGCGGTATGAAGCGCAGGGTGTGCTCGCCGGTGCTGTTGAGCAGAACGCCCTTTTGCAGAGCCTTCTCCACCAGAGCCTTGCAGTCCGTGTCCAGATCCAGGCCCACCATCAATCCCAGGCCGCGTATTTCGCGGGGCACGAGCTTTGCCAGCCGGCTCTTCAGGTATGCGCCCATCTCCTCGGACCTTTGCACCAGCTTCTCATCCTTTATGACCTGAATGGTGGCAAGAGCAGCGGCGCAGATGAGGGGGCCTCCGGCGAAGGTGGAGCCATGGTCGCCCTTCTGGAAGGCCTCCGCCGCTGGGCCAGAGGCCAGCATGGCGCCGATGGGCAGGCCTCCTCCAAGGGCTTTGGCCAGGGTGATGATGTCCGGCATAACGCCGAAGTGATCTTTGCCAAACCACTTTCCGGTACGCCCAAAGCCGGTCTGCACCTCATCGAAAATGAGCAGCGCACTCTTATCATCGCAAATTTGCCGCGCAGCACGCAGGTATTCGGCATCGGCCACATAGACTCCGGCTTCTCCCTGCACCGGCTCCAGGATGACGGCGCCAGTCTCTGCCGTCACAGCGGCTTTCAGGGCTTCCACATCGTTAAAGGGAACGAATGTCGCTTCGTTCAACGGCTGGAAAGGCGCGCGGTAGATGGATTTGTAGGTGGTGCCTAAAGCGCCCAGGGTGCGGCCGTGAAAGGCGCGCTCCGCGGCCACGATCTTCGATTTGCCCGTGCTGCGGCGCGTCAGCTTCAAGGCCGCCTCCACGCTCTCCGCTCCGGAGTTGCAAAAGTAGGCCCTCTTCATGCCGGTGAGAGCCTTCAGCTCCTCCGCCAAAAGCACCTGATTTTCCGTGTAGTAGAGGTTGGAGGTGTGGATGAGCGTCTCAGCCTGCCTGGCTACAGCTTTGGCTACAGCCGGGTGGCAGTGGCCCACGTTGTTCACAGCGATGCCGGCCACAAAATCCAGATACTCCTTTCCTTCCGAGTCCCAAACACGGGCTTTACTGCCGCGCACCAGGACTACATCCTGACGGGCGTAGGTCTGGATTATGGCCTCTGATTCCCTGGCTTTCAGATCAGTTTTATCGGTCATGGTATTGATTCCGGCTCCATTGCCAGTATTTGTTTTTGTTTCTTCATCTATGAATCGCTTTCTTTGCAGTCTGGAGAGAAAATATACCTTCCGCTCATGAAGTGGCAGATATTTCAATGGCCGCGAAGGAGTGAGACATCTCCGGCTTATCCATCGCGAGCATCGAGCCTCAATGCTCACAAGCTGCAAAGCGAATTGATGTGGATAATTGAACTGTAAGAAATTTTTTGTGTCAGTTCCATGTGTGACAATTTCGCAGAAGGCGATTCGATTTTTTGACCCCAAACTATTTCATCATTGAAGAAGAATTTATTCAATGAATCGAGGGGATTATACACGGCTAGAAGGGACGAATCAGTTAGGCTAGATCCTGTAATCTACGAGGCGTGGTTAGGAGAAAACCCGAAAGTGGTTGAAGGCGGCCCGCTTGAACTTACGCCGTGTCCATATTGTAATGATGAGGACGCAGTAAACCTAGATGCTCATCGAGTGTCTTCAGAAATTCTACCTGGCCATTATGCGGATAAACTGCACATTTCAGGCTATTATGTTGAATATGAAGGATTCAAAATCTACGTAAAACCAGATGGCTTTGACTATCTACTAATGGCTCATCAGTCGCATAGTGGACCCTTTAGAGCAGCAGACGGAAGGAGACTTGATGATTATCCACATTTCCATGAGCTAGACTTTTTTCATAGAATAAACGGTGCGCCTGGAACACGACGACCTGTGCCATCAAGCCTTCAGGCGGGCATGAACTCTGCAGAGCTCTTGGAAGCCTTTTTAAACCACTACTATTTTAGTGATGGAAGATTGAATGCTATTGAAATGCCATTAAAAAAGGCCGTGCAGAAAGGATTAGAGGAGTTTTATGAATAAAGATCAGGAAGCTCTTTTTTCGAAAATAAAAGAGGCAATTTGCAGCAGCATAGAGTGTTCCTCGGTCAGAAAAAATGCCATAAAGGTAACTACTCCGTATCTTGATTGGATGGGAGCGCCGGTTTCCCTGTACATCACAGAAGATGGGCGCATAACCGATGGAGGGCAAACGCTCAATCAGATTAGCTCATTACGAGTTATTGAGGACTTTGAGTACTGGCCCTATAAATTGGATTATTATGAACGCTATAATATCCAGCAGATAAGAGGAAGCCTTGATTTATGCTATCTAGATTCGCACGATGGCATTCTTAAGTATATTCAAGGCATTTCCAGGCTACCCACATTTTTCGAGGCAAAACCCATATCTACAGTCGAAGATAAATTTCCTCAAACAGTAAGAAGGACTATCTTAGACACCCTCATCAATGACTATTCCGAGCGTCCAAGGGATGATGCCATTGGATGGGCTCTAAAACTAACCAAGCCCCGATCAATTAAGCTGGATGGAATAACAATACATAGCGATATGTCCCCCGCTAATAAAAATAGGCTTATACAGATTATTAGCCATGCGAACTCCAGCACATCAGACAAACGGCAGCATGTCGCCTCAAAGCTACTGGACCCCCTGCTTTGGCAAAGAGTGAACCAACAGGTCGAAATGATTGCGATTGTTTACGATCTCTCTAAATATCCAAATGAATCTCAGAATCTATTAGAACAGGAAGCGGATAGAATTTTTGAGATGAAAGATGAACATGCCAGGTTGAGAGTCGCCGAAGCAGTTGCCGAAGCATGACGTTCAGCTTAACGGCCCTTTCGCTTATCTCTTGCCTCACTTTCCTCTTTGACTTCCATTCCAGCCTGGGCTTTAAGCCACTTGCTGATGCTTTACTTTAGCTGGCCGACTTGTTCTTGAAGGAAAGCTTATCATTCCATACATCAGCTTGATCGCTAATATCTATTGGGTTGTTAAGGTCGAAACCCGTTCCGATTTTATTCCAGCTGTCTTTATGGTCTTCATAGGACTGCAGCCAATAAGATATACGTCCCTCTTTCTCACCTCGATGGAGCGCTTCCTCGGCCTCTTTTGCTTTGAGGATATATATTACGGGACTTTCTAGCAGTACACAGACGATCAAAAATTCAGCCATCATATTTTGGGTTTTGCCAAATGGAACTGGATTCTTGTGGCTCAATGACTTAACTTGGATGGTGAGCATTTTCTTAGCATCCTGGCTATAAATGACGAGATCAATTCCCTTGGCGTTTCTGCTGGTTGGTAGGCAATTCCAGCCTCTCTTTGATAGTTCATAGCAAACGTGGAAGAGACCCATGTTTCCGACCAGTTGATTTGGTGATTTTGGCGAAATCTCTGAATTTGTCATGATTATAGCCACCATCTCTTAGCGTTGCGCTTCTTTAGCTCGCTGTATGTTTTTATAATCTTTGCCTTGGTCAGCTCTCCCAGTGCCTTCAAACGATGTCTGAGGGATCTTTAGGAATCGTCCAAAAGAGAACTAGAGCTTTGTCGAGCTTTCGGTCTTCGTAAGACTCATGGTGATTATAGAAGGGTAGATATTCATTGATGTAACTCGGTTGTTTATCGCTATTTTTGCGGGGAATCTCCTTAATTGTGCCGGTATGCAAGTGAAACGGCGGCGGCGCACCCGCGCAGCAAGCTGCGGGGTATTCATTAAAAATAATGCATTGCTCGGTAAACGTTTTGGTCAAAGATCGGATAACTGTCGGGATGCATGATGTGCAAGGTGAAAATTTTCCATATCATACCTTTGCCCTTTAACTCATTCGTAAGAAAGTTGTTCGTATCTTCTGGCGTATTCAATTGAAGTCTGTGAAAACGGTCAAGTTTGGAAATTACGGTCTCTACAAACGGATGATTTGCTGCCTTGATAGTCTTACGGTTTATTGGCATGGCCTTCCAAGCAAAGAGTCCTCTGACGGATTCTGGAGTTAAAGGTCGTTTGATATATTCCCAATATTTTTTTTCGTTTCTGTCGTTGTACCTTCTTGCCCAGAACTCCACGAAAGTTGCGGGATCATCCTCTTGTTTGAGTACGTAGTATTTCATTCCATCTCTCCGACCTGCATTTACTTCACCGCCAAAAATGCCACCTGTTCATATCCCTGGCCATGTGCCGCCGGAGCACAGGAGATGCAAAAATCCAGGAGCTTAAAGGCATCCTGGCTTGGCCTGCGCTTTCCGCATCTTTTCTAAATGATCTTCGCGAATCTCAGGCTCATCTGTATCTGGCGGTTCACATCGCGAGAGGTAATCTCCATGTGTCCGGGATACATGGTCTGCACATCCAACGTGGTCAGCCGCTCAATGGACTTGACAAGCTCCGGCGTATCCCCTCCGTACATGTCCGTCCGGCCGATGTTCCCGTCCGGAAAGACGGTGTCTCCCGAGAAAAGAACCTTCGCGTTTTCCTCGTAGAGGCAGAGGCTGCCCAGGGAGTGGCCGGGAGTCTCCATGACCCGCAGCTTCCATTCGCCAATATCCAGGATCATGCCTTCCTTAAGGGGCTCATCCACCTTATAATCCGGGGCCTGCTGGCCGAATAGATAAGCCACGGATGCCATGTCGTCGCCCACCGCGCCTACCTCTCTTTCGCTCAAGAGGAGCCGCGCTCCTGTTGCCTCCTGGAGTGCCGGAGCCGCGCCGGAGTGGTCGTGGTGGCAGTGAGTGAGAACGATCATCTCAATTTGTGTTGGATCGATGAATTTCTTGATATTTTTTAGGGTCGGGCCAGCCATCATGCCTGCATCTACCAAAATGGTTTTTTTGTCCAGGATCAGGTAGACATTGCCGTCGAATGCCGCACCGCTAACCTTATGCACTTCAACCATGAGATAAGCACTTTAGCTCTTACAATATATTAGTTGGTATTAATGACGTTGATGCAAGAGGCAATCAAAGGACGCGTGCCCAATTTGATTGAGGCCGTGGCCAAGCGCGAAGGTATAGAGCCAGCGAAGCTGGCCCGTCTTGTGGCCTTGGGCCGGGTGGTCATACCAAGGAACATCCGCCGTGAACGAATGCAGCCCACCGGTGTGGGCGAGCTGCTCACCACCAAGGTGAATGTGAATGTGGGCACATCGCAAAACCTGGACTCTCCGCAAAGCGAAGTGGAAAAGGCGCTAGCGGCAGCGGCGGCGGGCGCAGACGCGGTGATGGACCTGTCCACGGGCGGGGATCTGGACGCAGTGCGACGCATGATTTTGGACGCGGTAAGCGTTCCCGTGGGCAGCGTTCCCCTCTACAATGCGGCCGTCAAAAAGGATCTGACCAGCCAGGGCATGTTCAACGCTCTGGAAAAGCATGCCAAAGACGGCGTGGACTTCGTAACGGTCCATGTAGGCGTGAACAAAAATACTCTGGAGCGACTTTCACTCGATCCGCGCGTCCTGGGCGTGGTGAGCCGGGGCGGCTCTCTGACTATGAAGTACATCAGCGAGACGGGCGAGGACAATCCCTACTACTCTGAGTACGACTATCTTCTGGAGATAGCCAAAGAATATGATCTGACTCTCTCTTTGGGCGATGGCCTTCGGCCTGGCTGCATTGAGGACGCATCCGACCGCGCCAAGTACATGGAGTTCATCATGCTGGGCGAGCTGGTGAAGAGAGCGCGCGCCGCGGGAGTGCAGGCCATGGTGGAGGGGCCGGGACATGTGCCCGCCGATGAGATCGAAACCAGCGTCAAGGCCATGAAGCACTTGACGGACGGCGCGCCACTCTATTTGCTGGGCCCGCTGGTCACAGACATAGCGCCCGGCTACGACCACATCACAGCCGCCGTTGGAGGAGTGATTGCAGGCATGGCGGGAGCGGACTTCCTCTGCGCCACCACGCCCTCCGAACACCTGGACCTGCCTACCGTTGAGGATGTGATCGAGGGCACCTATGTCACCCGCATAGCTGCGCATGCCGCGGACCTGACGCGCCCGGGTGTGAGGGAGAGGGCGCGAGCGTGGGACCTGCAGATGGCCAAAGCCAGAGCGGAGCTGGATTGGACAGGGCAGTTTGAGGCTGCCATAAATCCGGCCAGGGCGAAGCAGATCCGCCACCGGCGCGGCGTGGAAACAGACACCTGCACCATGTGCTCGGAGCTATGCGCCATACGACTTTCCAAAGAGGCCATGGAGAAGGGGATAGGGCGCAAGTAAGAACCCTTAGAACCTTTTTTGACATAGAAAATAATTAAATAGTTATCTGATGCAATTGACCTGAGCGTCGCATTGCGGCGCGCATCCGCGAGGTTGATCTGCCATGAGTTCGATATTTGGAGAGTTTCTGACCTTCCCCCAAGAGAAGGGCCCCGAAGTGCAGCTTCGAGTCTACGGCGACGAGTTCTATTCCCGATATGAGAATATGGACGGTTATTCCGTGGTCTACGACCAGGACCATGGACTGTACTGCTATGCCTTCCTGATATCGGGCGAGTTCGTCTCCAGTGGAGTGGATTCATCCCTTAGCCCGCCTGATGGAGTCCGCCGCCACTTCAAAGAGTCAGAAGAGGTTAGAAACCGCAAGTTTGAGGCGAGATATGCCAAGATGGACCCCCCTGCATCCGCCTTCAAGCCCAGCCTTAATCTCCGCACCTTCGGGCCAGAGAAGGGACTCTTAGAAGGAAGACGGGTGAGCGAGGGCGAGATCAAAGGCCTGACGGTGCTGGTCCAGTTCAGTGACGTGAAAAGCACCGTCACAAGGGAGGATGTAGAGGCCCAGCTCAATGGCCAAGGCTACCATGAGAACGGCAACTTCTGCTCTGTGCGAGAGTATTTCCGCCTCATGTCCAGCGGCAAGCTGGACTACACCAACGTGGTGGTGGGGCCCATAACCCTAAGCCGCAACCGTCAATACTATACGGAAAACCTGCTCGTCAAGGAGGCCCTCGACCTGGCTGTCAAAGGCGGTCTCGCGCTGGAGCAGTTCGACTCGCGAGGAGTGGGAATGGTCGATGCCATGAGCTTTCTTTACGCCGGCCAGACCCAATATTTGGGAGAGCTGTGGCCACATAACCATATCATAGACCTCAAGTACAAAAATATGAAGACCTATTTTTATATGCTTTCCAGCATGGGCAGAAGCAAGGAGGACCTCTCCATTGGAACCTTCTGCCATGAGAGCGGTCACATGATCTGCCGCTGGCCGGACCTCTACGATTACGGCAATCGAGACGGTGACTTTGAGAAGAGTGCTGGCCTTGGCTACTTCTGCCTCATGAGCGCCGGAAATCATAACGATGATGGAAGAACTCCTGCGCCGGTATGCGTATACCTTCGTAACCTGGTAGGATGGTGCAATAAAACAGTTCGCCTCAACCAGCCCGGCCAGTATCAGGCAGATCATGGGGATTATGGCACAGCCATGATTTATGAGACAGGCAAGATAAATGAGTATTTCCTGGTGGAGAACCGCTCCGGGATAGATCTGGACGCCTCCATTCCCGCCGGCGGCCTGGCCGTCTATCACTGCGACACTTTAGGCTCAAATGAATGGCAAGGAGGATCAGCAACCAAGCACTACCAGTGCGGGCTCTTGCAGGCGGACGGCAGCCTGGATCTGGAAACCAATCGCAGCATGGGTGACGTAAAGGATCTCTTCGGCAAGATGGTGGGAATCGCTCTCAGCCACAACACAAGGCCCGCCTCGGTTTTATGGGACGGCTCGGACTCGGGCCTGATGATATCAAATATCGGAGAACCTGGCCGTGTCATTACATTTGTGATGGGACAGGAAAAGACCGATCATGTGGCCAAAGGATCAACGCTATCCGGTGAGATAATCCCCGACAATAGCCCCCCGGGCCTTGTCAATGCGATTTCTCTCGATCAGGATGGCAAAGTGAAGAGACTGGTAGTGGAAGTTGATATAAGCCACAACAACATCTCCAACCTGAGAGTGGAACTCACTTCACCAGGTGGCAAAAGAGCCATCCTGCACAATCGCACCGGCATCGGCAAGAAGGATCTGCTGAAGAGTTATGATTCTAAATCAAAGGCCTCTTTAGTCGCCTTTCTCGGTCAATCCTTGAAGGGCAAATGGATCCTTCGGATCAGGGATTTAGCAAGCAGAGACACAGGCAAGCTGAACAAATGGAGCCTGGAGGTAACTTACTGATTTCCATGATGTTCAGATGAGGCTCAGGAGAGACTTAAAGCTAAATATTACATTGCCAGAGTAGCAGCCAATGAGGTGTAATAATTGAGATTTAATTGCTTATGCTTATGTATTCTGGCCCTGATCTTGGGTGCCGGAGCCGCAGGTGCGGTAGGAACGCAGGGCTTTTCCATGCTGCAATCTATTGACATGACCGGGGGGGCTTTTAGCGAAGACTACGTCAACAGCCTGTTCGGCATCGGCGGCACGGGCACGGAATTGAGCAGCCCGTGGTTTGGCCCACAGTTCGAGAACACCAGCAGTGCTTCTTCCTTCCTCTCCGAGTTCTACATCAATACCAGCGTGCCCGTGATCGGATTTACCCCGGTGAAATTCGATGTCACGCATAAGATGCCCTCCAGGATCTACTTCGGCAGCGGTCGGGATGTCACCTATACCCAGTACCAATCGACCGTGGCCAACGCAAGAGGCAATGAACTGTGGATTCAGAAGGGTCGTGATTGGTCAGCGTATGCCATAGTCCCTGCGGGAACAGGCATGCAGTTCATCGCCTTTGCTCCGGCAGGCGGACAGGCCGATTACTATGAGATCCAACAGACAGATGCTCTGAATATAACCAGCAAGCGCGTCAATTTCTACTCCGGCTACAACAGCCTGAACTTCATGGCGGATAAAGTTGGCAGGCACATTCTGAACTTCGTGCTCAATAACCAGCCCAGCAACTCCATCATTGTAGATGTTATCAGCCAGGCACCACCGGTATCCCTGGTCCCGGCAGCAGGCCAAATGCCGCCTTCCAGCAATATGCCGCCTGCCTACAATCAACCCAATGCAGGCTACAGTCAAACCACTACGAGCGGCCTGGGCCAGAGCACCACCAGTGCAACGACCTCTTACCAGACATATGGCACGTCGTATCCACCACAAACGGGAGGCTTGGCAGGAGACACTCCAGTTACCATTCAGTCCCAGGGAATGAGGGGCTATCAGGTCTTTCTGGATGAAGTCTTAATCGGCACGGAAGGAACCGGCGGCGATGCTCCGGATGGGAAATTCAGCTTCAATGTGATAGGCAACCAAAACCACAACGTAAGGGTATTCGATGGTCAATTCAATTACCCAAAGAGCATGTATTTCCAAAGAGGGGTCCTAAAGATAATTAACGTGGAAGCGGGAACTGCTGTATATATTTAATTTATTTTTTTATTTTTTAATATTTTTTGACTTCGATTATTTCCACTACAATTATTTTCATTCACTATTTACCGGAAAGAGATAAATCCCTTTGGATGGTTTAATGAAGGGGGTCGATCATTTTGAGAAAAGATGAATTCTTGCAGCAGTTCGAAGGCATCGTGCTTCCCGAGACGTTTGATCAGCATCTTCTGGATCACGCCGCAGAGATGTTCGGAAAATGGGGCAAAAGCACTCATATCAACGAGAAGGAGCATCTCTTCGAGACCTATGGTCTGGCCTCTAAACCAGATGACAGCCCAGAGGTCAAAACGCAGAAAATTGCCCTGCGCTTTGTCTGCGCCCGGATGATGGAAGCAAACTTCAGCCGAAAGGATGCAGCAGACTTAATCCGCAATTTCAATAAGATCAAATATCCCGGCTACGAGTGGCTGGAGTAGGGCGATGCGACGGGGAGAAGCGAGCGTTTTTTGACCAGTCCTTAAGTCCCCCCTCAGTACATGATTGATGATATGATACCATCCGAGCAATCGCTCAATAATACAGTTTTAGATAGATGTGAAATCCCAAGACAAAGGACGCCACCCAAAGGCCAGCCGCCACCTGCATGGCCCGCCTGAGAGCAAGCCGGGCCTTCAAACGCCCCAGATAAACCAGATTGATGTAGATCCAGAGCAGTACCACTGCCAGGCCCAGACCGTGATGCAGCAAGACCTCGGCCTGAAAGAGACCGTTGGGCCGGCCCGGCACCAGGATCAGGGCCATGGCAGGAGACATCAGCACCAGGACGGCCAGAATCTGGGCCGTGACCGCCAGGCGGAGGACGAGGCAATGCTTCTGAAAATTCTTCTTTTTGGCCAGGAAGACGGCAAAGCCCAAGGCCGCAGCTAGGATCAATTGCAGGATGAGGTTTGATGCAACCAATGTCAGATAATCCAGGGGCATGCATTCTCAATAAATCCAGAGGATCTTAAGGCTTTGCGAGCCGACTGGGCAAATCCCGCACAATTTCCTGGGTTCGCACCCAATTTTTGCCGGTCTTGCCACGCTTCGCCCATTAATCCCTCTACTCTTTGATCTTCTTCATAAGCCAGCCCATGTTCTGCCCCAGAGTTCTCATGATCTGTAGACCCTCCGCATCCTTTTCCACATCCTTTTCGTGCAGACCCATGCCGATATTCCAGTAGCTTGAGCCGGCTATTATCATCTGGTTGATGAGGAAGAAGTGATTTATGGAGTCGAAGACGTGAATGGCGCCCGCCCGGCGCACGGCAACCACTGCCGCCCCCACCTTGCGCTTGAACATATCCCCGTTGGCCTTTCCCACAAATCCGGACCGATCGATGAGGGCTTTGAGCTCGGACGTAAGATCGGCGAAATAGGTGGGCGAGCCCAGAATGATACCGTCCGCCCCAACCATTTTCTCGATGCATCCGTTCACCATATCCTTATCCAGAGCGCACTTGCCGTTCTTCTTCTCAAAACACTTGAAACAGGCAATGCAGCCAGAAAGGGCCCCTTTCAAATGAACCAGCTCCGTCTCTATGCCTTGGCCCTCCAGCTCTTTCAGAACAACGCAAAGGAGGGTGGCGGTATTGCCATCCTTGCGAGGGCTGCCGTTAAATGCCACAACTTTCATGATTACTTCCCTCCCCACTATTTATTTTACGTAAAGTATTCAGATCTCAATCAGACGGTACTCTTTATTTCCGAGACCAATCTTTTCCCCGTAGTCCAACTGGATATTTCCAAGAGTGCTCTCCCATACGCCCAGGAACTTGTCCTTTCCCGGAGCATGATTCTTTTGCAAAAGCGTGTTTGCCAGGCCCATCTGCCTGTTCACCAGATCGTAGCTGGCCTGATCTATGGCCACCGGGTCCTTCGAGGCCAGGATGCCGATGTCCGGCACGAAGGATGCATCGCTCCAGGGCACGCAGTCGCAGTCCGGGGTGACATTGAGCAGGAAGTTGAAGAACCCTACCCGGTTTTCCTTTCCCTTTATCGCACCATAGGCATACTCCGTCATCCTTTCCATGAAGGGCGGCACCTCTACAAACCAGTCGAAGTCCAGGGCGTGAGTCTGGCAAACGCGAAGGCACTTGCCGCAGCCTGTGCATAGATGGTAATCGACTGCAGAGATCCTTTTTCCCACAGTGATGGCCCGCTGTGGGCAGCCGTCCATGCAGGAGCGGCAGCCGCTGCATAGCTCTGCGTTGAATATGGGCTTGGCAGAGTGTTGCTCCGCCTTGCCCAAAGCGGGAGCAGAGCCCATGCCCAGATTCTTTATAGCGCCCCCAAAGCCAGCCGGAAGGTGGGCCTTGAAATGAGATACTACGATCATGCTATTGGCAGAGGCGATCTCTGCTGCGATCTTGACAATGCGAAAATGCTTCCGGTCGATGGAAACCTCCCGGAAATTGTCGCCTTGCAGGCCGTCGGCAATGATGGCCGGCGCTCCGGCCACGGACTGGCCAAAGCCGTGCTCAGCGGCCGTTTGCAGATGATCGACGGCATTGGCCCGGCTTCCTCCGTAAAGAGTATTGGTATCGGTAAGAAATGGTTTTGCGCCAAGAGCCCGGATCTTTTCTGCAATGGGCCGGACCAGAACGGGATTTACATAAGAATCGTTTCCCTTTTCCCCGAAGTGGATCTTGATGGCGGTGAGGTCGCCTTTTTGTACCACTTCATCCAAACCCGCGGCATCAAAGAGCCCCATGATCCTGTTTTGCTTGTTATCTTGAAAGCTTCTCGCCCTGACCCCGGCAAAATAAACAGTGCTTTTCAATTCTTTCCCACCTCCAAATTACTGAAATGGAATTTCCGTTGCAGATAAAAGAATTTGATGCTTGGAGAAAAGCTATATGCCAATAATGGCGTAGAATCTTTCTGGAGAGGAATTGCAATTGACTGCTAAAAACTATGAGGCATGGGATGTATCGGAGGCCGACTACCCCGTTGACGGCCCAATGGAGGGGAGGCTAAAGTTCCTTTTGCGCTATGCAATTTTGGCCCCCTCCGGCCCCAACACCCAACCATGGAAGTACGCCATCCATGACCAGAGCATTTCCGTCTTCGCCGATTTAAGCCGGGCCTTGCCTTTTGTCGATCCCAGCAACCGCACCCTCTACATGAGCGTGGGCTGTGCCATCGCCAACCTGACCGTCGCCGGAGCACATTTCGGCTTTGCTCCGAAGGTAAGCTACTTCCCAGACGGGCAAGAGAGCGATCTGGTGGCCGAGGTGCAGCTTTTGCCCTCTGGCAGAAGGCCAGTGCATGGGCAAGATGATCTCTTCCCCCAGATACAAAGAAGGCACACCACCAAAGACAGATATGAAAATGGAGAAATCGAACCGTTCATTTTAGAGGAGATTGAGAGGAACATAAATCTTTCCGGCCTTTATCTCAGCTACCTGCCCGATAAGGATGCCAAGGCGAAAATGGCAGATCTGGTCTCCCGCAGCCATAAAATTCAACTGGCCAAAAAGGAATTTCGCCATGATCTGGGGGATTGGCTGCGCAGTAACAAGACGACCGAGCCGGACGGCATGCCCCTTTATACCTTCGGAGTACCGGATGTCGTATCTTTGGGATTTCCCGCCGCCTTCAAGGAGTTCGACCTCTCCAGGCCGGTCATCTACCGGGACTCCGGCCTCATCCACGACTGCTCCACCCTTGCCGTGCTTACCACCGACCAAGATGATAAGCAGACCTGGACCATGTGCGGCTTCGCCCTGGAAAATCTGCTGCTCCGGGCCACCTTTTACGATCTAAGAGCATCCTTCTTCAGCCAGCCCATAGGCCTTGCAAACTTGCGAGAGGAGCTGAAGATGCTGCTCAACCGAGGCTACCCCCAGCTAATCTTCAGCCTGGGGAATGCAAAGCCCATGCGTCCCAGCCCCCGGCGACCTTTAGAGGATGTGATTATTAAGCAGTCTTAGCCGGTATTATCCGCACCGAGAGGGATATTTTTCAGGCCATAGAGTGCGCACTTCAGCTCCTCAAGCTGCACCGGCTTGGAAATGTAACCGTCCATGCCGGCAAACAAACATCTCTCTTTGTCCCCTTCTAACGCATAAGCGGTCATGGCCAGAATCTTCGGCCTCTTTTTTAAATTAAGATCCAAAATGGCATGGGTAGCCTCCAGGCCGTCCATCTCCGGCATCTGCACGTCCATGAGAATCACATCATAGCTCTTTTTTAAAATAGCCTGTAAGACCTCCCGGCCATTGGAGACCACATCGGCTCTGTAGCCTAGCTTCTTTAGCATAAGACGCGCAACCTTCTGGTTGACAAGGTTATCTTCCGCCAGCAATATGTCCAGATCCGGGTGTTTCATCGCACTGCAGTAGGTGCGCACCTTCTTATGACAGGGGGGCATTAAAGCCTCCTGCAGAGCAAATAGAATGCTGGCCTGTGAAAGGGGCTTGATTAGAGTTTTTTTGCCTATGCGATGTTGTCCATGCGTTGCGAAGGTGATGGTAGGAAGACGCTCTTCTATCTCCTCGGCCAGCTCTTCTGCCCCCGGAACATCCAGATCCAAAATTGCGGCATCAAAACGACTCTCTACCATTTCCCGTGCCTCAAAGGCCGAGACCACAGGATGTATCTGCATCCCCCAGGAGCGGGCATAATCCAACAGTCCCTTCAAGCAGCCTTCGCTGCTGAGCAGAGCCATTATCTTCTTACCGGCCAGATGCACCTTTACAGCCTCTCCGGAAAATGGCTGGGCAAAAATCAGGAAGTGGAAGGTTGAGCCCTCGCGTAGCTTGCTTTGCACCCAGATCTTGCCGCCCATCAGTTCTACCAGCCTCTTGCTTATGGCCAGACCCAGGCCAGTACCACCATATTTTCTGGAAGTAGAAGCATCGACCTGGCTAAAGGATAAGAAGAGCTTTTTCATGTCCAGAGGACTGATGCCTATTCCCGTATCGAAAACCGAAAAGTGGATTTCATCCGCATTTTCACCAGGCTTGACATGAATGGCTATGCTGCCTTTTTCCGTAAATTTTACCGCATTGCTGAGCAGGTTGGCCAGCACCTGGCGCAGCCGAACCGAGTCCCCTAGAATAGTTGGGGCGATCCTCTCGTCAATATCATAAGTAAGATCCAGTCCTTTCTCCGCTGCCTTTGTCGCCACCATATCCAGCGAGGACTCGATGCTGTCGCGTAAAATGAAGGGCAAATGCTCCAGCTTCATCTTGCCTTCATCTATCTTGGAAAAATCCAGGATATCATTGATGATGGCAAGCAACGCATCACCACTGCTGTGAATGGTCTCTACGAAATCGCGCTGCTCTTCTGTGAGGCGGGTTTCCAGCAAGAGCCCGGCGAGGCCAATAACCGCATTCATGGGAGTACGTATCTCGTGGCTCATATTGGCCAAAAACTCGCTCTTCGCCCGGCAAGCCGTATCTGCCGCCTGCTGCGCAGAACGAAGCTCTATTTCCGTTTCGTTATGCAAGACCGTCTCCTCTTGCAATGCCGCATTTGCCCGGAGGAGCCAGGCCGTCCTCTCCGATACCCTCTTTTCCAGCCCTTCCTGCGTCTTTTTCAGGGCCTCTTCCGTCCTTCTGCGCAAAATGGCTTCGCCGATGCTACCCGCCGCAGCCTGAAGTACAGCGATCTCGCTGTCGATCCATCGCCGCTCATTATGACAGTCTTCAAAACATATAACCGCAAAAAACCGACCCTCGATGAAGACGGGCAGGAGCAGAAAAGAGCGAACATCTAACTCCACCAGCACCGTTGCACCAGGAACCCTGAGCTCTGAAGTTATGCCCTGGATGGGATTGCTGCGAGAGAGCATATCCTGCCAGTCTGGAAAATGCACCACCCAGGACAAATCCCCGGAAAATTGCGTTGCAGGCTCTCGAAACCATTGCATAGGAAGACATTCCAGACGCACTTCGCTCTGCAATTCCCGGTTCTCCAGAATATGAACCCGATCCACATCTTCCACCTCACCTAGAATGCCTAAAGCCCTCTTTACGGCCTGGAGATCGGATGTGAGAAGGTAGTTAGTGGCCTTGGCCGCCCCTTGCAGCAATAAATCGCGTCTGTGCAGCGTCTCCTCTGCACTTCGTCGTTGGATGATCTTCCACATTCCGCTCATAAGCAGCGTGAGCTGGCGCACATCGGAGTCATCGTACTCCTCCTCCTTGTTGCCAAGACCCGCCACAATGACAATTTTGCCTTTGTCCATGATGGGCACATTCATGTGGCGGACAACATTGACGTGACCTGCGGGGGTGCCTCTTCTCTGGGAGCAGGAAGCATAATCATTGGTTATCACCGCTTTTCTCTGCCGAATAGCCTCACCCCAAAGACCCGTTTCCTGCAGATGATAGACGACTCTTTTATGTTCAATGTCGCACGTCTGCATGGCCTTCTTGGACCAGGAGTGCATAAAGAGCGTCTTTTCTTCGTCGTCAACGAAAGCCAGGTAGCCGAGCTTAGAGCCGGTTAGTTTGACCCCAGCCTCCAGAGCGAAGTCTGCGATCTCTTTAATGGAGGCCTCATCCATCTGGTTTAACCTTTGCAGAGCCTCCAGCCGGGAATCGTCCAGAAGCAGTGCTTCTTCCGCGCGCTTTCTGTCGGTGATGTTGTAAAAGTTGGCCAATAGATAGATGGGTTTGCCAGAGTCGTCTTTGACCAGCGCACACATCATCTCCGCCATGTAGGATTGGCCATCCGACCTCTTTAAAAAAAGCTCCCCCTGCCACTGCCCAATGGAATGAAGAGCGGGTATAACCTCTTCTTGCAGCTTGGCTTTACCCTCAGCATTCGTAAAATCGAATACTGACCGGCCTTTAGCCTCAGATATGTCACGAAAACCGGAAATTTTCAAAAGGCTGGCGTTTACATACTCAATATTTCCGAATATATCGGTAAGTACAACGGCCGTGGGAACTGCCTCTACCGCTTTTGTCATCGGCAAGCAGGCCAAAAGATCTTCGAGGTTATCCTTTAGGCCTTTAAGCAACACCGGCATTTGCCCCGCATTGCCGCCACTCTCCTGCATATCTGCTATTTTCCGCAGCATCTGCTCGATCTTCGTTTCTGGATCGCTGCTTGCAAGCTTCTCTTCGCCCAACGGTTATCACTGCCTGCGCTTCTAACAGATAGACATCGTTACTCTTAATCAATATATGGGCGATTTTTTCTCTTGAAAACCTTGTTGCAACAACACGATCAATTCCTCGGTGTTGTACCGGGATATCAGATCTAAGAGCAGGTCCGTTTGCATATAGAAGCTTCTAGCTTTGCCAATCCTCTCCAATGCCGTTTCTGACACATGCCCACAGGCCCTGAGATCCACTTCCGTCCGGTTCATGGCGACTATGATTCCCTGCATCTCATGCCTCATGTTGATTATCATTTCCTTCTTGAGAGAATCAGGTTCGGTAACTGGGATATAGTGGTATCTCTTGTCACCCGGGATAATCACCCTCTTGGCCAACCCCATTCGTTCCAGAGTGCTCATATTGGAGCTGACTGTGGACTTGCTGTAGCCGGTCTCTTCCACCAGTTCATCCATGGAAACGGGCCTGTCCGCCAGAAACAGTGTGCCGCGTAAAACACCCACCGCATCGCAGCAACCGTAGCTGTTGGCCACTTTGACGCAGGCGTCAACCATATATCTCTTCAAGATATCCGCCTCATCTCTATCCATCCATTTCCAGAAGACCACAAATTTTAAGTACTTTTCGCATGTTCCAAACGTTTGGTAATTTCCGAACAAAACTGAGGTAGACCGCGAATGAAAAGCACAGAACGGCTCGGCCAATGGATCGCAGATAATCCGATCATAATCATGGCTGCCGCACTGCTTCTAACTCTCGCCTCCCTGCACTATGCCCAGCAAATTGAGATGCAAGGTATGACCACGGAGAGCATGGTGGGCAAAGATTCTCCTCTTTACCAGCTTTTCGACCACCTTTATGTGGAGAAGTTTGCCACCCAGTCCATAGCCGTGCTCATCGAAGCGGAGGATGTCACAAAACCTGGGATTCTGAGGGCGATGGATAAGCTCTCGCAAAAGATGCGCATAGCCCCGGATGTGCTGGCCGTGACCAGCATCGCCGATATCGTGGCAGATACAGAGAAAACCGAAAACGGTATCAGAATAATTCCCACCCAGGAGAGGATCGATGAAATTCTCTCTTATCCGGCAAATCTTCCTGCCGTAAATGCTATGATGCCGGATAGAAAGCATACCATGCTCTCTATCGAGCTGCCGGTTTCGTTGAAGGAATCCCAGCTGAGCGAGATTTACTTAGAGACGTTTGGCCAGGTGGAGATGGCCGAGTTTCCGCCGGACGTGGGCGTTACCGTCACAGGCGAACCGGCGCTTATGAATTCAATAACCGGAGAGATGGCCAAGAGCAACGGCCCCATTCTTGCTCTAGCCGGCCTGCTCATGATCGTGGCTTTGCTGATATCCTTTAACCATGTGAAATGGTCGTTGCTCCCCATCCCCGTCGTCTTCCTGGGCATAATATGGTCCTTCGGAGCTATGGGATTTTTGCACATACCTTTTACCATGGTATCCATGTCCGCATTCCCGGTGCTGATCGGTATCGGCATAGACTATGCTATCCAATTTCACAACAGGATCGATGAGGAGTTCCTTAAAGGCGGCTCACCTACAAATGCCGTGATACAAACGGTAAGCCATGTCTCCATGCCGGTCATGATAGCCTTGATCATAACCGCCATGGGATTCGTCTCCCTCCTCACCTCATCCGTGCCCATGACCAGAGATTTCGGACTCTTATGCCTGGTAGGGCTCTTTCTTTGCTATCTGTCCGCTCTCTTCGTGGGCATCACTCTGCTTTACATTATGGAGAAGATGGGATTGGGCAAGAGAGCACCGAATGGAGCGAATGCAATCGCCAATGTGCCCAAAGATACAATCATAGGAGGCATCATTGAAAAGGTATCTGATATCTGCATTCAAAGATGGCATCTGGTGCTTGCTGCTGCATTATTCCTCTCTTTAGCGGGCATTTATGCAGATACTCAAGTTCAAGTGGATACCGACTTCAAGAATTATGTGCCCCAAGACTTGCCTCCGCTCATCGACTTCGGACATATGAGCGACATCTTTGGAGGCACGGATACGGTAGATCTCATCGTTCAGGCCGATGACATTACCGATCCCGGTACTCTGCGCTGGATGGATGAATTTTGCATATATCTGAAGAGTTCCCGAGATCAGGTATATGGCTTCGAAAGCATAGCCTCCCTGGTCAAACAGGCCAATGGCGGCGAGATACCTCAAGATCAAACTGAGATCCGAAGGCTGATCGATTCCCTTCCCCCCCAGATGCGAGTTTTGCAAATGGATGGTCACGACACGGCCCTAATCAAGCTGAATGTGGGCCAGGCACTCAGCAACCTGGGCGCAGAGGGCACAGACCGGCTCATAAAAGAGATCGATAAAGACATCGCCTGGCATCAGCCGCCTCCCGGAGTGTCTGTGCGACAGACGGGCGACGCTGTAGTGATGACCACCGTCATCACCGCGCTGACCCAGGGCAGAACGGAGATGACTCTGCTGGGATTGGTGCTGATCTTTGTCGTGCTGCTGCTCATCTACCGGGATCTGATAAAAGCGCTGCTGCCGGTACTGCCCATGCTGGTGGTAATCGGCTGGATGGGGGGCGTTATGTACCTGGCCGACATGAAATACACGCCCCTAACGGCATGCCTGGGTGCACTCATTCTGGGCGTGGGATCTGAATACGCAATATTGATGATGGAGCGCTTCTACGAGGAACTGGCCATAATAGGACAGCCCCGAGAGGCACTCAAGATTGCATCAAGACGTATAGGTTCCGCACTCATAGCCTCCGGCCTTACCACAGTATTTGGATTTGCGGCCCTGATATCCTCGCCCTTCCTGATCACCAATAATTTTGGGACCGTTACAGTTTTAGCAATAATATTCGCATTGCTCACGACCTTCACGGTCTTCGTTGTGCTAATGTACCGCATGGAGATTCGACGTTCTATGGTGGAAAATGCGAAATACGAAATGAAGAAAGCCCTCAAGCTGATAGCAAGAGGAGGATGATTGATGAGAATTAAAATGGCCCTGGTTGGCTTTTGCCTATTAATTGCCGCGGTATCGGCTCAAAACACCTATATACCTTTTGAGCTGGGCGGAGATAACTATTACACCATGTATGGCAGCCCGGATATCTCAGCCAGCGTTTCCGGGACAGATGAGTTTGAACGTGGAGATACCGTTTCCCTTTACCTGGATCTGACCAACTATGGACGGATATTGGGATTCAAGGAAGATCTAACGCCCCAGGATCCCAAGGAGTTCGCTCTGGCCAGCGCTGAACTGCAAGAAGAGTACAAGAAGCCGACGGCACTCGGAATCACGGCATATCTCCTCTCCGACAATCCAGAGATCGAGATAAAGTCAGGTGACCAGGTTGTTCAATCTTTAAAATCAGGTGATAAGACCCAATCGCCTTTGAAATTCACCGTTAAGATAGGTGAGCATGCCCCGGCGGGGACTTATCCACTCAGTTTGAACCTATCTTATGATTATCAGGACAATGTCCGGGTGCAGGCTTCCAAGATTGTTACCAGCGGATCCTCGCCTACTTTAGCAAATTACCAGGTATCCTATATCTACCAGAAAGCCAATCAGACCGTACCCATCATTATCAACGTCAAGAAGCAAGCGGACTTTTTGATCGTGAATGCAACGGGCGCGCTCTCTGCAGGCATCAAGAAAGCACAAATTGTTGCAACATACAAAAATATTGGGGAGTACACCGTCAAAGACGCTATCGCCAGGCTATCCATCTTCAAGCCGTTCTCATCCACCGATGATCAGGCATTCATCGGAACGCTGGCTCCGGGAGAAGAGAAGACCGTCGTATTCCGGCTTGACGTCGATTCCGACGCTACGCCCAAGGACTATGGCATAAACAGCGAGATCAAATATACGGATATTAATGGCGATTTCGTGATCTCGGAGAGCATGAAGATACCAGTTGTGGTCAAGGCCGCCTACACGTCTCTACTCATGCCGGCAATTGTCATTCTCATCATAATAGTTGCGGTCGTTGGATACATGTATAGAAGAAAACAGAAGAAGACATGATTTATACTATTTTTTTGCTGCCCTTCTAAGATCTCGAACTCGTCGAAACCCTTCGCAGATCGAGCACCTAAGGATTGTTTATTGTTTAATGAACAAATCAGCCGGAAGAACGACAGGCAGCTCGACCTTTAACAGATTAGGAATTTATGGATTGTCTTCCGGCTTATCTTAACTTTAGGTCATGGCCATCAGCTCTAGCTTCACCCGGTCTGATTCGCCAGATCCAGGCGACGCTTCTGCTGTCGTCTGCACCTCACCTTCAGACACATAAGACAGGTAGAGCTTGCGCCTCTTTCCCTGTGTTATCTTGACATGTTTCGGGTCGAGTTCATGAGCGCGCTTCATCACGCTTATTACCGTAGTCTTATTTAAGCCCAGCATGTCCACCAGCTCGCTGGTTGTGTACCTACTCGGCCTCTCTTCCATGATATCGATGAGTGATCGCGCATGGTTATCCAGGGCCTTTCCTTCTCCAGAGCTCGTTTCCTGGATAGGCGCAGGTCGTCCCTGCCGGGTGCGAAGCTGGCTCTTCAGATCAGATACCTCTTTGGATAGGCGATCAACCTGATCGATCAGCCTGCCTAAGAGCTCTACATCGCTTTGTTTGGAGTCGAGCTCCAGGGATATCTTTTCGATGGCTGAAACCAGCAAAAGCATAGCTTGTGCTTCTTTTCTATTTTTCTCAATCTCTTCGGCCTTTGTTTTGTATATCTCTAAAAGCTCTTCGAACATTTGTGCGCTACTCCTAGTATATTCTAGTATGGTCTTATTTCGAAGCAAATTTAAAATGTTAACAAGTAAGAATGCACGACCCAAGTATATATACTTTTCCTAGAATTATCCGATTCACAAATATTTGCCATTCATCAAATCAATTCACCCGCCACCCGAATTAGAAGGATAAAGAAGGTGGAGAATTCCGAACACACACTGATCTAAAAAATAATCTGGCAGTTATCCATAAGTATTTTAGGCAGTTCTTTTATATCCCTTATTATCTTATCGGCAGCATCACGAAGCTTCAAAGTGGGACGAGTGTCCTGCTGCACGGTCAAGATGCCCAGATCCGCCGCCCTCAAGGCATAAAGGTCGTTTAGACCGTCGCCCACCATTACCACTTGACGATATTGGTTCTTGAGATCGACTATTATCTCTCTTTTCCGCATTGGGCCAGAGACAGGATAAACTCGCGACAAATCTATACCTAATTCTTGGAGATAAGCAAGGCTTCTCATGCTGTCCCCAGAGGCCACATAGACATCAGCCCCATGATTTTTCAGACATGCCAGGACATCCCGCAGTCCGGGAAAGGGAGATCCCCCCGTGCTAAGTGCATAAACAACCTCCTGCAGATCAACATCGACAATCATGCCGGCAGTATGATAATTACCAGGACACCTGGCCAATACTTCCCGATACACCTCCACAAGATCACGTACCTTGGCTTGAGAACCGCCTAGAATGCGTACCGCTTCATCTTTGGAGATGGGACTGCTGGCACAACTTATCTCCAGTAATTGCTCGCGACCTTTCATCAGCGTTCCCAGAGCATCATCGGGCCGACAGGATAACATGAGGTCGGGGTCCATCTGAGGGACAACCAGGACTCGACCTTTCTTCTCCATAATCAGCTCCCAGGTAACCACATTCAACCGAATGACGCCCTTTTCAATATCCTTGGCCACGCGATACATCCGGAGTATGGTTCCTGCCACATCCATGACCACGGCCAAATCTTTGCCCATCTTGGAGTTGGATGTTCAAGGGGTGAGATGAAACTTTTGCCGTGAAAGCTACAATAACTTTTTTAGCTAGAAGATCCTAATAAGACCTTAGTAATGGGGTAGAACAACGAAGGGTATTGCAGTAGCTTTGTTGCTAATGTTACTCTTATCCCTGGAGCCGGTCTTTGCCACCCCGGCCATCACCGAAGCCATCCAGGACGGAGATTTTTGCAACATGCTGAAGGTAACTGGGACGGGCACCTTTGAGGTGGGCGTCTCGGTTAAGGACAGGCAGCTTGCTCTCGAGTACGAAAATTTCATGTACGGCGACGGTGACCTGGAGATGGACACAGCAACCGTCGAAGCACAGAGGGCAGCCAAGCTTCCGGGCATGGAGAACGGTATAGCTGTGCCGCTCAACCTCTGGGAAAGCAACAAACTCACCTACTCCGGCAAGACCCCCATGGTGGGAATGAAATATATCAACTCCAAGGCTTTCTGGGGCGGCATCGGCGCAGAGATCACAGAGAGCTTCTCAGTCACAGAGATGGAGAGAGAGGGAAGCAGCTACTTCGCCTCAACCAATCCCGCCTCTTACATAACTGATCCTAAGAAGATCGAAGAACTGCTCAGAGCAAGCCCTGTGCACACCGTGGGCATCCAGACCAAGAATTCATTCAACGGAACCTGGCAGACGGACGCCCGGATGCATAAAATGTTCAGCAAGGATCTCAAGGTGCACGAGTCCTTCACGGGCAAGTTCGAAGTAGAGAAGATGATTAAGTTCCGGGAAAGTCCCGTGGAAGAGAAGAAACAATCGGGCTGCGACGGCATAGACTGCTAAGAGTCCCCAATTCTGCCCACGGGCCCCTCGCGCCAGGGGGCATTCCACTTTAACCGACGATCTCGTTCAGTTCTTCTCCCCAGCCCTCATATGAACCTCATCTCAAAATAAGTCTTTTATAAACCAGGAGCTAGACCAACGGCTCGGGTGAATTGGGTTTGATTACCAATATTGATACCAACGGCAGAATTCAGCTCCCTCTTGCCATCAGATACGGACTGCATCTGCTGCCGGGTGACAAAATCGCCGTGGACCAGCTCGGGGATGGGACCATCATCCTCAAGAAGATCGAAGAACAGGAGACTTTGGCAGCAACGGAAATGTCCGAGATCGGCATAATGCAGGCTGCACATAGCTAAGTAATCTTACCTCAGCATAACCCGGCTGAGTGTCACCAGGAAGAGAGCCATGAGCAGCCACCCCAGCAGCGTCTCTATCACCGTCAGGACCTCATAGCCCTCGATGATGCTGAAATTCTGGGGGGTCTTGCCTAAGAACTCCATGCTGCTGAAGTAAAAAGCATCGTTGGGCGATACGCTCGCCTTTACTTGCGAGTGCGTATCCACGCCGTCCGGCTGCAGAGCGTTTCCTGCCCAGAAGACGCCCGCGAAGAGGAGAATAATGGCCACGCTCAGCAGGATAGTATGAGAGGGGCGCACCCCGTAGCCGCAGGAGATCCAGGCCATACGATCGAAGAGCTTGGGAAAAGTCTTGTGCGAGCGCTCCTGCTTAGCTTTTCGGTACTGGTAATAGCAGTCGTCCTGATCCTCGAACTGCTCCAGGTTCCTGAAGTTTTTGGTGAGCGTCAGGTACACCGAGCCGTTATAGGGAATGTGCTCCTTAATGGAATTCCAGCGCACCGCAATGCGGTTAAAATTGAAGTCCTTGAGGTGGATGCTTGATCCTTCCGAGAAGACGGCATCGGACAGATTCAATGTGTACACCTTGGCATTGGCCAGGTGAAAATATTTCTCGAACCTCGCCCGGCCAAAGTCGGCATCATTGAACTTGGCGCGGGAAAAATTGGCATCGATGGCAAAGTGGGCCCGGGTGAAGTTGGCCTCCACCTGAAACTGTGCATCGGAAAATCCGGCATCACCCTGAAAATGAGAGCCTGAGAAGTTGGCCGCCTTGGTGAAAGAGGTGCCGTCAAAGTCCACCAGCCCAAAGAAGGCAGCGTGATCGAAGAAGACATCGCCCTTGATGACCGAGTATTCGATTTTTATTATTGATTTTATGATCTTAAGCTTATTTTTATTAAAGGGCAGGTCCAGGCGGTGCAGATCCAGGTCCCCGTAGATGATGACGTTCTCGTACTCTACCGGTTTGCCCTGCTCGATCTTTTCCAGGATCTCCTCGGCCTTGATCATTAAGAGGCTATCGACCATAAACGAAGGGAGAAATCGATAATAGCAGATATTCTTTGCGGTGCCATTGGGTTATTATGGACACTCCGATTTTTTAGCGTTCTCTGTGCGTCCTCTGTGCGCTCTGTGTCTCTGTGGTGGAAACGTCGTTAGCCGCTGGTTACCCACCCGAAACAACGAGGAACCTCTCAAATCTCCTCCGATCCCGTCCCCAGCAGCATCTTCTCCACAAAGTCCCAGTCGTGCTCGTAGATGTGCGCTGAGGCACTGGTGGTGGAGATCGATCCAGGCTTTGCGCCTACCTCAAGGCTGACGTATTGCAGCAGCCTGGCCAGACCGTAGAGATTGGCGGGATAGGCTCCAGCAAAATCATGGCTGCGAAAGAAGATGGATAGATGCAGGCGCCCATCGCGCAGCTTGAAGTCGTCCACAATCATGCAGGGAACCTCATCTTTGCAGGCATCTACGGGCACTATCCAGGTTACGGCCGTGGCGCGACGGGTATTGGCCGAGGCCTTGAGCCGCAAGATGACCTGCTCGATCTGGTCCAATGCGGGCACGCCCGGCAGAGACCAGGCACGCAGGCGCTCGCCGTAGGTGTACTCAAAACCGGGATTATTGCCGGACAAAAGCTGCTGGGCGTACTCTTCCAGACGCTCCTCATTCCAGGAGTACTCAGAAGGAATCATCTCTTGATAGGGATCCTCCACTACCACCTGCAAAGATAAGAGCTCCCTAATCCTGGTGCCCCTCTCATCAGTGATCTCTGCTCCCTGCCGCCAGATGAGGTTAAGCCCACGCTGCCAGGCATCGGAGATGGTTCTCGCCCGAATGAATCTGCCCAGTCTTGCCATGAAAAACTCCCACTTATTGCTTCTCGCCCGTCAGCTCCGCCAGCGCCTCGGGCGGAAATGCCTTGATGATGTCTATTATCTTTACGCGACGTGTTCCAATGCCGTATTTCTTGGCGATGGGCTTCAGATCCCGCATGCAGTACTTCCTGGCGATCTCCTCAATATCCATGAGATCTGCTTCTTTCTGCAAGGTACTTTAAGTTTTTTCGGTTCCTCGCGGTTTCTAGCTGGTAATAGAATAATCGAGTCCTCTGTGAGTCCTCCCTCGCGCTCTGTGTCTAACGGTGGTGGTAGTATCGTCCGCCATTGGTTATAACCAGCGGCTAACGACGTTTCCACCAAAGAAGAAAATGGCGAAGAACCATTTAGTCTCATGCCACCAGGGCCGCTAATTGGTGCAGCTCCAGACCCAGGCTGCCGTAGCTGAATTTTATGTCGATGAGGCCGTTATGCACCAATAATAATATCAGTATCAATATAAGTTCAAATAGGATAAGCAGAGCTACGAGGATAACGCCGATGCCCGGCGTTTGAAATGCCTCAATAACAAAGTCCCACATAGTCCTTCCTACTACCATACTGCCCCCAGCAGAGCGCACCGGAATGGATTCTTTGCCAGGTAATTAAAGGAGAGGAATGGGTGCGGAGCGAAAGTAATCAGAGGAAAAGATATTTTTAGAGATCAGTATAAAACAACACACAATGGGAGACTTCGAGTGGGCGCTGGTGAGCGCTCTCAACTCATTCTTTGAAAAAGACGGCATCGCCGCCATAGCCTACCGGCTCAAGCAATCGCGCTTCACCGGCCAGTTTATGGACATACTGGTGGACTCCAAGATTCCCGAGTATTATCTGGCCATCGAATGCAAAAGCCTGGATGCACGAAAGACAAAGTCGCTCTACTTCAAGCAGCACTTCAGCCTGGCCGCCGGAGCCCATCAGATGACACGCGAGACTGATTTCATCACCCGCTCGGGAAGGCAGGGCATCCTGGCGGTGGAGCTACGCTACGGCGCGGGAAAAGCGCGAAGCGCATACCTGGTCCCCTGGGGGCAGATCTTCCAGAGATACAACGCCGGAGAGACGGGCCTCTCCCTGCGGGATATTGAGATCAACCCGCCTCTGGATAGAAAGGGGGGAGCTTATCGGATCTCCCGGCTGGACATCGTGCGCATCTCCGGATACTTCGATCTCGCCGGGGAAGGCGACGGCCAGGAGGAAGATCCGGCTACAGAGGAATAGAAGAGAGAGAAACGGCGGCGGCGCACCCGCGCAGGGGAGCTGCGAGGGTATTCAAAATAATAAATAGCCCTTAACCGACGACCAATACGAGTTCATGGCTTTCATCGATTGAAATCTCACTCCTTGAAAATTTCCTGCAATTCTTTTGTCAATTTTTCTATGGCACGTAAATCATAAGCATCAAAAAAAACCAAGACACCTACCTCTGATTTGTAAATGAGATCGCTCGAATCAGCAAAATCTAAATCGTTATTCAATTGCAGAGCACTATGATAACAGTCCTTTCCTTCTTGAAGCCTATTTAATTTATATAATGCACTGCATTTACAGATTAATGCGAGTGCAGAATAATTGGATTTCTCATTTAGAGCGGAATCAAAACAATCGATTGATTCGTTATATTTAGCCTCATTTAAATATATACAGCCTTTATTTATTAAAGCTAATGGCTTAAAGAAAGAATCTGATGCAATTGCTTTATCAAAATAGTTCACTGCCTCAACATATTTTTCTTTCTGAACAAGAGAAACACCACCGCTAATCCAGAATCCATATACATAATCATGATCGATATTAAGAGCTTCAGCAAGATTTTTATCAGCCCGGTCATTATCTCCATTTTCTAAAAAGAAGTTTACCATACCCATTTTAGATCCCGCATCGTTTTTGTCTAAAAGGAACGCAGTGGCAAAACAATCAACAGCTTCATTATTTCGCTTTAGGGCCAAATATACAAGTCCCTTATTACACCAAATATTTGCTATTTTTTTGCCTTTGAGAAGCCGAGTAGCCTTTTCGTAATATGATATTGCAGTGGAATATCGTTTTTCTCTATAGGTAACAAAGCCCTTCCAGTTTAGAGCATATGGTGAGTCACGATGTATTTTGAGAGCTTCATCTGCACAATTATCTGCTTTTTTATAATCGCGCAAAGCTAAATATGCAGCACAATTCGCTAAATGGGCATCATCAAATCTCCGATCTATTTTTATTGATTCGTTGAAGCACTCAATTGCGTCATGGTAGCGGCCCATTTCCCGCAAGGATTTACCTTTCAATAGCCAAGCGTTCTTGTCTTGTTCATTTGCCTTGATGGCTGCTTTAGCGGATTTTAGGGCTTCAGTATAATTTCGATTATCATAATGACTATTCCCTTCCTTTACGAATTTATTCGATTGCGTCATAAATATCATCCTAAAATGTTCTTGCAATGGTTGAAGCCACGCATATATATTTATTTCTATAATTCGATAACGCATTTTGAAGCTGCATAAAACGGAAACATGTAGAGGATCATTCCCAAAAACGGATTAATATGCTCTTATCTCACCGCGTAGACGTGGGGTATTACGATAAAAAAGAGAAAAAAAGTCGAACAGGAAAAAGAAAGTATGAAAAAAATCGTAATAGTTGTGCCCAAATGAGGATTCACTTAATTTAACTCCAGCAAAGTTTACTTGCATTAACCTTTTATGCCAGCCCGCGTTTCCACTAGAACCATGAAGCTTCCGGGCACGGCGACGCAAGTGGAGAACATCTCCATCGCCATGGGAAAGCTGGACATACAGCGGGCCCAGGTCTTCCTGGACATCGGCTGCGGCTCGGGGGCCGTCTCCCTGGCCGCCTCTCGCTACACCGATAAAATTTTCGGCCTCGATCGCCGAGATGAGGCGGTGCAGATGTGCCGGTCAAAGGTCCCGGGGGGAAATTTTTCCCTGGGCGAGGCGGCCGCCCTTCTGCCCGGCCTCCCCGATGTGGACCGATGTTTTATCGGCGGCACACGCGGCATCGATGATTTCTTGCCTCTGCTCCTGAAGAAGGCAGCCCCCGGCTGCATAATTGTGGCCGACCTGGCCCGCCTGGGCATAGCCGCCCGGCTGGCGCAGCTGATGAAAGAAGCTGGTATATTCCAGGAGCTTATCCAGATTCATATCGCAAGGGGCTACGATTTAGGGGGAGACATTGCTCTAAGACCGGTGAACCCCATCTTCATGGTGATTGGTAAATGTTGATTGGCATCAGCCTTGGCCCGGGAGACCCGGGGCTTATGACATTTAAGGCAGCAGCAGCCCTGAAGAGTTGCACAAAGGTCTTTGTGCCGGGAGAGATGGCGGCAGAGCTGGCCAGGGCCTACTGCGAACCAGAGATCTTGCAGTTTCCCATGATTGAGGATAAAGAGGAGCTGGAGAAAATCTGGCGCAAGAATGCCGACACAGTAGCGACGGCGGCTGCCGAGGGTTGCGCTGGCTTTGCCTGCATTGGGGATGTCAATACCTTCTCCACCTTCAGCCACCTGGATAGGGTGATCCGGCAGCACCATCCCCAGATTGAGATAGAGACCATTCCTGGAGTAGGCGTGGTGCCCACCCTCGCCTCGCGCTTTGCCGCTCCCCTGGAAGGATCCTTTGAGGTCTCGGACGGCTCGCCTCTGCAAACGGTCATCAGGATAAAGGCCACCCGACCAAAGAAGCTGGCCGAAGAGCTTCGTGCCAGGGGTTTTGATGAATTTGTGCTGGGAACGATGCTCTGCACGCCCCAGGAGAGGATCATCCGAGATAAGATGCCGGAAAAAAGCGACTACTTTTCCGTTCTCTTAGCCCGGAGGCGGAGATGAAGCTGTACTTTGTGGGAGCGGGCCCAGGAGATGTGGATCTCATCACCGTCAAGGGCAAAAGATTGCTCGCGGAGGCGGACCTGGTGGTTTATGCCGGCTCTCTGGTCAATCCCGCTCTCCTGGAAGGACTGAAGGCGGAGACGCTGGACAGCAACGGCGTCTCCCTGGAGGCGACCACGGCCCGCATCATCGCTGCCCTAGAGGAGGGCCGGAAGGTGGTGCGGCTGCACAGCGGCGATCCGTCGCTTTACGGCGCTATACTCGAGCAGATGAAGCCGCTGGAAGAAGCGGGTGTGGAGGTGGAGGTCGTGCCCGGCGTCTCCTCCCTCTTTGCCTCGGCTGCGGCATTGAAAACGCAGCTCACTCTGAAAGGAGTATCAGAGTCCTTGATTGTGACCCGGCCCGCCGGCACCACCCTGGAGAAGGACGAACTGGCCGCTCTAAGCCGACATAATACTACTATGGCCATATTCCTGGGCATCGATAAGATACGAGACATTGTCGATAACCTGGACCGCCCCGGCGACACACCTGTCGCCGTGGTCTATCATGCCTCCTGGCCGGATGAGATAGTGCTGCAGGGAACCCTGGCTGATATCGCTCAAAAGGTAGAGGCGGCAGGCATAAGCAAGAGCGCCCTCATCTTGGTGGGCGGCGTGGTGACAAGAACCGGATTTCGGAGGTCTCACCTATACAGAGATCGGTAGCACAAAAATCAGTAGCCATTCTTGTCTTTTCCAGGGACAGGGAGAAAGCGGAGAAGATAGCCGAAGCTTTGCAGGAGCGCTACTCTCCTACCATTATCCTTTACGAGAAAGAGAAATTGGAGATGATGCTGGAGAGATATGAGCTATTGATAGCGGTCATGGCGGTAGGAATCGTTGTGCGAATGCTTTGCCCTCGCCTTATGGATAAGTGGACGGACCGGCCCGTGGTGGCCGTAGATTCCTCTCTCTCCTGTGCCGTGCCAGTTGTGGGAGGACATCACGGAGCCAATGAAATGGCCCGCTTCCTTGCCGCCGGCCTGGGCCTTTTTGCCGCCGTCACCACCGCCACCGACACCTCCGGCCGGCCCTGCCTGGAAGAGATGGCAACGCGCCTTAACGCCACCGTCGTCAACAAAGAGTCCTCCAAAGCCGTCAACCTGGCCTTCCTCAAAGAAGATGTTCCCGTTTTAAGGCTGAAGGGGCCCAAGATTGTAGTAGTGGATGAGGATGTGGCCGTCTTGAAAACGAAGGGCCTGGTTATCGGGATCGGCGCCAGAAAGGGCGTCTCTGCTTCGGAAGTGCTGCAGGCCATTGATGAAGCACTAAAAGAGACAGGCAGAAGGCGCGAGGAGATCGCCATCCTGGCCACCGCCTGGCTGAAGAGCGAGGAAGAGGGCATGTTGCAGGCAGCCGGCATTTTGGGGAAAGAAATGATTTGCCTCTCAAAGGAGGCGCTCAATTCTCAAGCACCAGGCACCCCTTCCCGGGCCCGCGACCTGGGCCTTAACGGCGTGGCCGAGCCGTCCGTCCTGGCCCTGGCCACAAAGCTCATTTTTGCCAAGAAAGCCTACGGGAGGGTAACAGTTGCCATCGGTGAGTAGACACAAACTATCCATCGTGGGCATCGGCCCCGGTTCGCCCAGGCTTCGCACCGCTGCCGCAACGCGGGCCATCCTCTCGGCAGACTTCGTGGTCGGCTACAAACCTTATCTGGAACTGATCAGCGATCTCTTGCCGGGAAAGCAGGTCTTCTCCAGCAGCATGGGAAAAGAGGTGGATAGAGTCGCAGCAGCGGTTGACCTCCAGGAAAAGGGGTCGGTAGCCCTGGTGAGCAGCGGGGACCCCAATGTCTACGGCATGGCCGGTCTCGGCCTGGAGCTGGCCAAACGGCCTTTTGCGGTCGAGATTGTGCCCGGAGTCACCTCGTTTACCGCAGCTTCCTGCCACGCTGGTCTGGCCTTCCGGGAGTGCGTGGCCGTGATCAGCCTCAGCGATCTGCTCACACCCTGGTCAGAGATCGAAGGGCGCCTACGCCTGGCTGCAAAGACACAGATGCCTGTGGCTCTCTACAATCCCAAAAGCAAGAGGCGAGACTGGCAGCTCCTACGAGCTTTAGACATTTGCGGGCCCAGAGATGTCCTGGTGGCAAAAAACGTCGGTCGCGATGCAGAAGAGATCTTTTACACCAGCTCAGAAAAGCTGCTGGCGGAAGAAAGCCTGCGAGAGAGGATCAATATGACCTCCCTGGTCATCATCCTTGGCCGGGGCACTTTCCGAGGAAAGGCAGCCCCGCAGGCAGCCATAAACCTGGTGGGCATCGGCCCGGGCGATCCCGGCAACCTGACCCAGGAAGCTCTGAGTATCTTACAAGACTCGCAGAAGATCTACGGTGCAAATAGATACCTGCAATTGATTGGGGATCTCACTTCTGCCCAGAAGGTCACTCACAGCGGCCCCTGCCCGGAGAGAATGGCCGCCCGCCAAAAAGAAGCAGTCCAGGTTGCCGGGGCCGGCGGCAAGGCATCCATCCTCACGGGCGGCGACCCCTGCATCTTCAGCTCCGGCTGGAGAATCCTGGATCAGGCCGATCTGCCCGTGCACATCTCTCCCGGAGTGAGCGCTTTTTCCTCTGTGGCCGCAAGAGCTGGCGCGCCGCTGGTTAACGACTTCGCCCTACTCTCCTCGGCCCATGATCCGGCAAGCCTTTCAGCGCTGGCAGGTGCCGGCTTTGCCGTGGTGGCCTACAATGTAAAAGGGCAGGAAATTGCCCATCTGCTGGAAGAGGTCGATCCGATGAGGCCAGTTGTTTTGGCCCAGGATGTGGCCCGAGAGGGAGAAAATACTATGATTCTCACAGCAGAGGATCTGTTGGCCGCCAAGCCGGCCGGTTTTCGCAACACACTTCTGGTCGCCTCAGCCAATTCCTACATTGAAGAAGGAAGGATAATCACCAAACGAGGATATGAGAGCAAATACAGCTACTAGAGTCATTCGAGCTGATTTCCCATGATGGAAGATTACACGGATATTGGGGCTACAACCCCCGAGGCCCTGGAAATAAGCAGAAAGAGCAGGCGGATCATTTCGGAGATGATTGGAGACGGCACACTGGAAGATCGGATCAAGCAGAGATGCGTCATTGCAACCGGTGATCCCAGCGTGGCCGAGATTTTAAGATTTCATGACCGGCCCGGCGAGGCAGGCCTGCTGGCTCTGAAGATGGGTGCGCCCATTTTCGTGGACATAAAGATGGTGCAAGCGGGGGTTTTAAAGAAGGGGCATACTAGCCTCATTGAGGCCTTCATCGGCCAGGGAGATGCGATCGCGGTGGCGCAGGGTATTACCCGCACCTCAGCCGGGGTCATGGCCTTGCAGGAGAAGCTCTCCGGCTCCATAATAGTAATAGGAAATGCTCCATCCGCTCTGCTAACCTTGTGCGACCTCATCGAGTCGGGAAAGGTCTTGCCGCGACTGGTCATAGGCGCTGCCGTGGGCTTTGTCAATGCAGCGGAAAGCAAGGAGAGACTAAGAGAGATCGATGTACCGTCCATATCTACGGCAGGCACGCGCGGAGGCACTCCCATCGCCGTCGCGGCCATAAACGAGATCATAAATGCCTATGCTCGAGCCATGCACTGACACATTCGCCAATCCCGTAAAGGATCCAGTCACAGGCTTTGCCATTCCCCCTTCCTGGATCAGGCTCAGCTCCGATCCAGAGGCTCTGCAAAAGATCCAAAGCGGCAGGTGGGTCATTCTCTCCAGCGGCCTTCTTTGCAGACGCGGCCTGACCACAGGAACGACCGCAGCAGCTGCCTGCAAGGGAGCCGTCCTCTCCCTGAAAGGATCGGTCCAAACCACAAAGGTCGCGACCCCGGCCGGCATCAGCGTCTCTTTGCCGATCGTTGCCAAGAGGGGCTTTTGCATAGCCGTTAAAGATGGCGGAGATCATCAATTCGATGTCACAGCCGGACTGGAGATTGCGGCTTCGGCCAGATCGTCAGAGGAGACAACTCTTGTCGCAGGAAAAGGAGTAGGCAGGATTTTAGCCAGGGGGCTATGCGACGAGGTGGGAAGACCCGCCATCAGCCCGTCGGCCCGAAAACAGATCATGTTGGCCATCAGGCAGGCGCTGCAGGAGACGGGCCTGAAAGGGGCAGAGGTGGAGCTGTCAATTCCCAGAGGCGTCGATCTGGCCAATAAGACCCTCAACCCCCGCCTGGGCATAGTGGGAGGTATTTCCATCCTGGGCTCGACTGGATTTGTGGAACCCTGGAATGATCACTTCATCGACGATCGGGCCCAGGAACTGAAAGGGGCCAAGAAGGTGCTCGTCACCACAGGCAGAACGGGCCTAAAGTTTAGCCGCATTATCTTTCCCGAACACAAAGCTGTGCTTATGGGAAGCCAGCTACGCCGGCTGGCATTTGAAAAAGACCAGGAGAGCATCCTCTGCGGGCTGCCCGCCCTCATTCTCAAATGGGCCTGGCCCCAGATCCTGGATGAAACCGATTACGGCACAGTGGCCGAGATGGTAGAGATAGAACCGCAGCATCCTAACATCGCCAAGGCTCTGCAAATGGCCAGAGAAAAACTGCCTGAAACGCGCATCGTTCTGCTGCACAAAGATGGAAGCATACTCAGAGATGTGCCATAACGGAGAATTTTTATTGGTTAATAAGTAAATTATAAAACAAGAGAAATTAGGTAAATTATGGAGCAGGCAATATTATGATCATAGTAGGAGTAGGCGCCGGCCCACAGATGCTGACCGCACAGGCCGCACAGGCCGTAGAAAAGGCTAGGCTCATCTACGGATCAAAGAGAGCCATCGATCTGGTCATAGAGCACATAAATCCAGGATGCACAGTCAGAGTCATTGAGGACTATAAGAAGCTACACAGTCTTCCCGAAGACACAGTGGTTTTAAGCACTGGCGATCCCATGCTCTCTGGCCTGGGATATCTCAAAGGTACGGTAATCCCCGGCATCTCCAGCCTGCAAGTGGCCTGTGCCCGCTTAAAAATCAGTCTGACCAAAGTGGTTCCCATCACGGTTCACGGCCGCAGCTTGGATTCTGACGCCATAGCCTTTGAACTAAGCCGGGGAAAATGCGTCTTTTTGCTTACGGATGACGGCACAAACCTGCCCGGGCTCTGCCAATATCTGGAATTGAAGGGCCTGCATAGAGATGTGGCCGCTCTCACCGACCTCGGCTATCCGGAGGAGAAGATCTATCGGGCCAATACTGCCTGCCCGCCCCAGGCTCCCGGCCTGTCCTGCGTTTTCATAGGCGAATTCTAACAGATCAGGCAGATCGCGAGGCCGGGAGAAAGGTTCACGGAGAGCAAGTCTTACAGGGAAGATAGCCCTGCACCTTTGCGTCCTCAATACTCTGGAAGTAGATGCGGTTCTCCGGCTTTATTTTGAGAGCATAGCGACAGTCCAAACGATGGTACTTTTTCGAGGTTATGCTGCCCATAAACTTGCCATTCTCACTCTCCTTGCCTGCCATCGCGACGGGATCCTTCTTTCCTGCCGCATCATTGGGGATCTCTTTTTGCACAATGCTCTCCTCTTTGGGCAAAACTTCCTCATTCTTTTCTTCGGAGACTTTTTCATCCAGCTCCACCGGCCATGGTACCTGCTCGAATACCGGCTTTTGTCCGGACGCAAGGCTGATTTTCCTGCTTTCTTTCGCCAAAACGCCTTGTGGACCATTTGCCTCTAAAATACAATCATATTCCCCAGCCGGAATTTTTACATTCTTGGTGATCTCAAAGCTGTAATCCCGGTTAGGATCGATCTGCATCAGCAGGTATTTTGTGTTAAATTGCGCTCTTTCTCCCTGACAAAGAGTGGCATTGAGCATGAGATAAGCAAGCGAGCTATTGCCAGGGAGCATAATATTGCCTCGCACATCCAAAAGGTTGCTACTCAATTCAGCATCAAAATCCATCTGCATTGCCGGTTGATCCTGTGGCACAGAAGGCGTCACAGAGAGCTCGGGAACCTTCTCCAGACAACCCGTCATAGAGAACAATGCCAGGATAAGAGGAAATAAAATTAAAGGTATACCACACTTACTAAAAAAATTTATTACCAATTGATCAACCCCTTTATTTCCAGTGGAGACCGGGAAATCCCGGCATTTGGGCCCGTATAAAACATAGAGATGAGAGATCACTCCTGCAAGGACCGGAACACTCGCAGCAACCCTTCTAGGCAGTCCAGTTGCTTTTTCAGCATATCCAGATCACGTTCTTCTTCCAGAGCTGCAGTGAGTTCTCGTAACCTGTGCAAGAGAGAAGCACGCAAATTACCTATTACGACCATTAAGTCGTCATCACCCGGCCCACTATCCTGCAAATGTGCACTATCAAAATTTGATTTTTCGTCAAGTTCTGCTCCGGATAAGCCAGAAAGCTGCGCTCTTGCCGGCAAATTAGGTTCATCGGCAAAAGAGCAGACCGGGCAGACGACCTCACCATTGCGACGAAAAAGAGGTGCGCCACAGTCATGATGCGTAGCCAACATAGTGCAACCCTGCTCCAGAAGCCTGGTTATCTTGCTAAGAACTTCATCCTCATCCATGACTCATCACCTACGTGCCACATACGTTTAAATACAACGACCATATCATCACTTCTCAACTGATTAAGACGAATATCGTCATTAACCTTTTTCCCAGAAACACGGGTGGTGATTCTACGACAGCTGAAAATGTCCTTAAGCAATGCGTTGAGGTAATAGAACGTATTATGAGCGATGATGCCGTACCAAGAAACATCAGGCGCTCCGCAGAGAACGTCAAATCTATACTCATGAAAGAGAGCACAAGCGAAGCAATCAAGGCTGCATCTGCCATCTCCATACTTGACGAGATAAGCAATGATCCCAATATTCCTCTTCACACCAGAACTTTGATCTGGAATGTTGCCAGCCAGCTTGAAACCATACCCGTAGCTTGAAGCTTCCGCTTCCATATGCTGGCCATACGTAACCTTTTGGCCCTAAAAAAAAGCAACCACGACAAGAAAAAGCAAGGATCGAGAGAGACCGTATGATTTCCACTGGAGACTAAGTTCCTCCTGTCCGCTAACTTACAAGCTGACTGCTAACTGATCTATGTGAATCGATTTCAGCCAATCGATTCCAGTTAGATGGTCTCTCGATAATTAGTTTAAGCGTGCTGATTTTTGTAAACCGGTTTACGCGAACTAACTTTTAATTTTTTACATGTAAGCACGAGTATGAACCTATCTCGCGATCTACGACGCTCAATTTTCTACAGCAATTAGAACCTAAATTAAAGAGCTTTAGAATTTAGAACTGGTTTTACAAAAAAAATTTGGCCGTATTACCTGTAATAATAATGTTAATCTACTACAATAAAGTTTATATACAAATAAAATAAACCATACAACAGGCTTTTTTATTTCATTATCAATCATGAGAAAATAAGCTGTTTTTATTTCTATTCCACTGGAAATCATGGGGTGAGGGGTCTTAGTTCCACTGGAAATAAAGGGGTGTTTACCATAACTCTTAATATCCCCCAAGACCTAGAAAAATTGTTTGAGGGGAATTAACTTGATATCTATTTCAAAAGGGTTATTTGCTGATTTATTGGCACAAGGAGGTATATTCCAGTCTAGAGATGTCCTGCGCCCTACCTATACGCCAAGTGAACTGCCTCACAGAAACGAGCAGATCAATGGCCTGGCATCTGTTCTGGTTCCTGCATTAAGAGGAGAAACCCCCTCCAATGTTCTCATCTATGGAAAAACCGGTACCGGCAAAACTGCAGTTGCCAAGTACGTGGGAAAAGAGCTGGAAGAAGCTAGTTTTGGAGATATGAAGTGTACAGTGATCTACATCAACTGCGAGGTGGTAGATACTCAATACCGAATTCTAGCTCATTTAGCAAGACACTTTGATAAAGAGATTCCAATGACTGGCTGGCCCACAGATCAGGTCTACGCCGAGTTTCGAAATGCGGTAGATGAAGAGAGACAGGTTGTCGTGATAATGCTGGATGAAGTAGACAAGCTGGTGAGAAAGGGAGACGACGTTCTTTACAACCTCTCTCGTATTAACTCCGATCTTCTCCGTTCCAAGGTTAGTATCATCGGCATATCCAACGACCTCAAGTTCACAGAGTTTCTCGATCCAAGAGTAAAAAGCTCCCTTGGAGAGGATGAGATCATCTTTCCGCCTTACAATGCCGAGCAGATTAGAGACATCCTAGAGCAGAGAGCAAAACTCTCCTTTAGTCCAGGTGTTCTTCAAGAAGGGGTCATACCATTATGTGCTGCTTTTGCGGCCCAAGAGCATGGTGACGCTCGTAAAGCTTTGGATCTCCTCCGCATATCAGGCGAATTAGCTGAAAGAGCCCGTTCTGCTATTGTAGCCGAGGATCATGTGCGTTCAGCTCGCGAAAAGATTGAGCAGGACCGAGTAGAAGAGGTAATCAAGACTCTGCCCACTCAGTCCAAGTTGGTGCTCTACAGCATTGTTCTACTAGAGGAGCAGGGAACAAGAAATATCACCACCAGTGCCGTTTACAACATGTACAAACAACTCTGCCCTCTGGTTGAGACCGATTTTTTGACCCATCGCAGGATAACGGATCTCATTGCAGAGCTGGATATGCTGGGTATATTACATACGATTGTAATCAGCAAGGGTAGATACGGTCGGACCAAAGAGATCACTCTTAGTGTTTACTCTGGTAAGCTCAAGGCTACATTGCAACAGGATTATCGGCTGAAGGTTCTGGGTAGTGTCAATGTGCCCCAGCAAGCTAGACTGGGTCTCTAACTTTATAATAGGCTTGAGTGAAGTAATGATCTTGAGGATATTCCTGGTGCTGGTGATAATTCTAACGGCATTGGCGAACGGGGCAGCTTCGGATAATGCGTTGCCTTTTCTGGAATCCTTTTCGCTGAGGGAGATATCAGCCCAAGAGGTCATGGCAAATGCAAATAATAGCCTTACCGTTTTTGACCGAGTAATCATCAAGGGCGATTTATTTTTAAATAATAATCAATATAATCCCCTGAGGATAACTAATTCAGTATTCAAGGATAATGTAAGCTGCAAAGGGGTAACGTTTTATGGAGATGTGAATTTCGAGAACACTACATTCCAAAAAAATGCGATTTTCAATGAAACAAAATTCCTAACGGCGGCAAATTTTAATGCGACTCGTTTCCTGGGAGAAGCAACCTTCAATATGTCTCGCTTTCCTGATAGCGGAACTTTTGATTTTACCTATTTCAATCGTGTAGCTAATTTTGAAAGTGTCTGGTTTGACAAATTCGCTACTTTTTATAATGCTACATTTATGGGAGACGCTCAGTTTTCCTTCTCGGAGTTCAATGGTGCTTATGCTAACTTCGAATCCGCACGCTGCATTGGAGATGTCTATTTTTACGGCAGTCAGTTTAATACTTATTGCACCTTCGCTAATGCGCGACTGGAGAAGAATGCAGATTTTCATGCAACAAAATACTCAAATGGCGTAGGCTTTTTCCAAACGTGGATTTTTGGACAGGCCGATTTTGCTCGATCCCGCTTTATTGCGGATTCCATCTTTTCTCAAGCTCACTTCAACGACACGGCCAACTTCTTGAGTACCAACTTCGATGGACCTGTATTCTTCAATGACACTGTCTTTTGCAAAGATGCAAATTTTGATAATTCACAATTCCAGGCGCCCACTGATCTCTCATTTGCGGTTTTTAACGCCGATCTGAAATTAAATAGCACAAAGATTGTCAGGATGGTATTAGATGGCTCAACCTTTGGCAAAGCATCTCGTTTGTATCTGGCCAAAGCAGATATCAACCGGCTGATAGTAAGCTGGAGTCAGATACGGGACATCCTCAGTTTCGACACTGCGGCTTACCTATCGTTGATCAAGAATTACAAGGACCTCGGCCAGAGCAACGATGCCAATGAATGCTATTATGAGTATCGATATCTAAATCAGGCTCGTAAGCCGGTCGGCTTTTCCAAGTTTCTGGATACGGTGGCCTGGCTCACCTGCGGTTATGGGGTGCGTCCTCACTATGCGCTTTTCTGCGGAATGGTGATAATTCTTATTTTCTCCTTTATCTATTGGACCGGCAGGGGCGTGGAAGGCTTTCATGACATTCACGGCCACCAGCTCATGATAGCCTCTCTCTTCTACAGCACAATTGCTTTTACTGCTAATTCAAAAGGGCTTCCTCTGCGAGGGCATTATAAATACCTGGGAATTGCGGAGGGCATTGTAGGATGGCTGCTTATGGCTCTATTTCTGGTGACGTTAGGCAGGCTGATCATTGGATCGTAGATCATCGGATGAGCGTTGGATAGTTCACAAAGATGAAGGATGCGATTAAGAAAAAGAAATAAAAAATGCCAAGATTTATCTGCTGCTTGGCTTGCGGTTCTTTGCATTTGTGAACGGGTCAGACTCGTTCTGGGATAAAGATGCGTTCTCAAGTGTCTCGTTGATGATTGTTACATTCTCAAGTGTCCCATTGATGATCGTTACATTCTCAAGTGTTCCGTTGATGATCGTTACATTCTCAAGTGTCTCATTGATCAGAGTTGTATTCTTGAGGGTTTCGTTCATCTGGGAAGCGTTGATCGAATCATTTGCTGCTGCCTGCTCTGCCCCTAAGGCGAAACCAAAGCCTTGAGCTGCGAATACGAACATAATCATTGATGCCATTACTAAGAAGTTCTTCATTTCTACACCCACTCTTTTTTGCCTCACGTCATCTCGCCTAAAATATAAATTTTGCGTTCATATTGCGGCAAAAGATGTATAAGTCCCAAGGAAAAGCTAGTTAGCGATTTCTAATCAGATGTGGCAGAGGAACAGGGGAACTATGAGGAAGCAATATCTTGCAGTGATGGCATTATTATCTCTATATGCTACTATGTTTTGTGCAATGGGGGCCGAGAATAACAGCAGCGTCTTTCTGGAGGGCGCGGAAATAAACGATAGCGGTTTTCGACCCAATATCGATGGATTCAGCTTTCAAAACTACGCCGAGGACCCCGTGACCGTCGATCTGACCCCGGCGGAGCTACAGCGCATGTTCGGAGACAAAGTATGCGCCAGTACGGCCGGTGGCAAGTGCACTCTCACCTATCCTGCCGAGCGCTGGATGAATCAGGCCGTTTCTGCTATGAAATCCGGACACTGCGAAGGCATCGCTGTCCTATCCAGCCTTTTGTATTACAACAAGACCAGCCCCGGCCTTTTTGGAGGTAACAGCGTCATTGATCTATCTCTGCAAGATGTCTTGCTGCAGCGCGAGATTGGCTACTGGTGGACCACCCAGGTCACAAGTCCCGGCGGGTCGAAGAAGGTTCTGGAGTCCCCTCAGGTCGTGCTGGAAACTTTAGCCAGCGCCTTTGGCAATGGGTCAGGTGCCGGAGAAATGTGGGTCATGGGCATCTATTTGCCTGACGGCAGCGGCGGCCACGCTATTACGCCTTATGCTGTTGAGGATCTCGGCAACGGCACGGCCCGTATTCTGGTATATGATAATAACTGGCCCAAGGATAGCAGGTTCATCGAGGTGGACACGCTCACCAATTCCTGGCGCTACCTGGCATCATCCAATCCGGATGAGCCAAACAGCCTTTATTCCGGTAATGCCAGCACCAGGAATCTGGAGATTGTCTCTCTCTCTTCGCGCCTCGGGCAGCAGCAGTGCGATTTTTGTGGAGAGGAGAGTGGCGCTGCCAAGGAAAGTGCTGCCGGGAGTACAAAAAGCATCCAGATTTGGCAGAGCGGCAAGGCTCGCGCCCTGGTCACAGATGAAAGCGGCCAGAGAGTCGGTCTCCTGGAGTCGGGCCAGTTGGTAAATGAGATCCCGGGGGCCGAGATTCGCAATCTGAAGTTTGGCCTGGCCGGCATCGGCGGTTCTCATCCGCCCGTCATTCTGCTCCCTCTAGCCCTGATAAATGACTCTCATCTGGCCATAAATATCAGCAGCACAGCAAACGGCAGCCAAAGGAATCAGGCCGATACGGCCATCATTGCCCCCGGCTTTGCCCTGGCCTGCTCCGTTCCTGACCTGGGGCGGGGTCTGAATCAGAGCATGGACCTTTTCTCGGAGGGAGAAGCCTATAATGTCAGCATCGGCGCCAACCGTCAATTGTCTCCCACAATTTCAATAGATACCGATTATCAGAGAATCACTCTTAGTGGCCTGAAAATCGACCCATCCGGCAGAATCAACATCTCCATGAATCCGGCTCTGGGGGCCTTCAGCATGAGCACGCTTGGTAATCTCAAGCCGGGAACGTTGCAGCTTCTCATGACTACCCTTGATCCGGCGAGCGGTGCCTCGTCCACATTTAAGAGTCTTGATCTAATGTTGCGGCCCGATGATGCCGTTTCCATGGACCTTGCCGGATCCTTTGGCGGATCGGATTCGCCCTCTCTTGCCGTCTCTCGCAAGAACGGCGGAAGGCAAGAGATGTCGATGCAAACTATCTCGAAGAACGTCCCTACGGATATTCCCATGGATATACCAAAGGATATGTCCCAGGTCGCGGACGCCAATAATCTAACTCGCACCGAGTTGCCGGGATCAAGCTCGCTTTCCAGCCGAGATATGAGCGGCATCGGCATGAGCATCCCCAGCTCGGTCAGCATGCCCGGTATGGGAACGCCAAAGTTCCCGTGATCGAGCAGATGGCAGATCCTGAAAAATGGGTGAATATTGTGCTGAAAATGATCTGGAGTGCCTTTAAGTGATAACAATAGAACGACTTCAAGAGCTGATCGTGTTAGGGGAATCAATAGAGTGTGAATTCAAATCAGATCTCCGTCAAATTTCTGATAAGGAAATTTATGAAGAAATTGTTGCATTTGCAAACACCTCCGGAGGAGTTCTTCTCATTGGGGTAGGTGATGACGGCAAAGTCACTGGATGCAAGCCCCGACATGGAAAGACAACAGATCCACTTAAGCTTCAGTCTTCTATATTCAATAACACGGTTCCAAATATTAATACACGGGTCGCCACAATTTTGCATTCTGATGGTGTGGTCTTAGCTATCGAAGTTGATCTCTATCCGGAACCTTGTGCTACCTCTGAAGGGAGAGCATTGCATCGAACGATAAAAGCGGACGGAAAGCCTCAAACAGTTCCGTTCTATCCGAGAGACCAGAGATCTCGTCGAGTAGACTTGGGTCTTTTGGATTTCTCTTCCCAGACAATGGGTGACGTATCCTTTGAAAGCCTTGATCCATTAGAATTCGAGCGATTGCGACAAACGGTATCGAGGCTTCGCGGGGATCGAACTCTGCTGGAGCTTTCGAACGAAGAAATAGCAAAAGCTCTTAAGCTTGTCGAGACCAAGGGACATCACCTGGTTCCAAACGTTGCCGGGTTGCTCATTCTTGGTCGTGAAGACGTCCTGGCGAACAACTTGCCTACACATGAGGTGCATTTTCAGGTAATGGATGATCAAGGCAACGTGAAGGTAAATGATTCCTTTCGCTGGCCTTTGCTTCGCCTAATAAATGAGATCGAAACCCGTTTTAATGTCCGTAATCAAGAGAATGAGATTGTTGTAGGTCTTTTTAGGGTGCCGATCCCCGATTACTCTTTTGAGGGTTTTCGTGAGGCGTTTAACAATGCGATTATCCACAGGGATTATACACGCCTTGGTTCTGTTTATGTCCAATTGCACCATGACCATCTTTTGATAGCCAATCCAGGAGCATTTCCGGCAGGAATTACAATCGAGAACATACTGGTTCACGAGCCAAAGCCGAGAAATCCGCGATTAGCGGATGCGTTCAAGAGAATCGGAATAGTTGAGCAGACTGGCAGAGGCGTGGATAGGATCTACATGGGTCAGCTAAGGTATGGTCGACCCCCACCAGACTATACAAGAAGCGATCCCGATGGGGTTCGAGTCGTTTTGTCTGGAGGAAAGGCCTCTCAGCAATTCTCTGCTTTCGTCTACGAGCAGGATAAAAAAGGTCTACGCTTGACTTTGGATGAACTCATGATATTGAATACTCTGTTCTTTGATCGAAGAATAGATTCCGAACTTGCGGGATTGCTGATCCAGAAAGGCACTGCTGAGGCCAGGCGAATTCTGGAGCATCTCAACGAAAAAGGCTTGATCGAAGGTAAAGGAGAGACTAAAGGGCGAGTTTATCATTTGAGTGCGGAATTATATCGCAGACTGGACCAGTCGGAAAGTTATGTGCGAGTTCATGGATTTTCTCCAATTCGCCAAGAGGGTATGATCATGGAGTATGTGCAAGCCCATGGACGTATAGAGCGGAGGCATGTAATGGAGTTGTGTGGGCTAACGAGTCCTCAGGCTGGGAGGCTTCTCAAGAAAATGGTGAACATCAAAAAACTTCAACGACGAGGGACACCTCCGAGATGGACATATTATACCATGGTATAGTAGTTCTATGGCACATCTATCGACGTTCTATCAACTATGACGTTAGACATATCAACGTGCCGATAGGTTCCTTGCGGGGGTCGCCGTTCTGGGCTATCAGGTAGCTGGCGTAGCGTGTTAGCATGAAATCTTCGATTTCCCGCTGTCCGCCCTTGCCGTGGGTGATCAATTTCGTAACGCCACGAAAATGATCGTAGACATTGTAACCAGTTGTTTCACAGGACTCTACGGCTCGCTTGATGGCAGTGAGAAAGTTTTCCCAATGGGCATATCCTAGCGACTACTGCAAGTCCCTGGCAAACCAGAATTCTACATTTTTGCCCGGCAAAGTCTGGGCCAGCGGGTCAATTCGACTCTGCATTTGTTGGATGAGTTCTATTTTCATCGATGTTTCCCCTTTCTCGCTACAAGTCGAGAGTTTAGACAAGCGAAAACTTTTGCAAGATCCGCGTTTAGTTATGAGTCAATCCCATTTGGAATACTGAGTTGACAATAATATAATTCTTTCCAAAATAGAATATAAATCGTGCTGGTAATAATATGCGCCGATCGGGAATCGAACCCGAGTTTAGGCGTTGGCAACGCCTAGTGATAACCGCTACACTATCGGCGCTATCGTGTTTCACGAAGCATCCCCTACAATCACCTTCTAGTCTAAAAACATTGCGGGTAAAATGCCCTGCCCTGGGCTCGCGCCCAAGGCTACATACCCTTTATCTACCTTGAAGGGGGGCTTCTTTATGGTGATATTCGCTTGCATGATGTCGTCATAGTAGGAGCAGGCCCGGCTGGGCTGACCGCTGCCATGTACTGCGCGAGAGGCGGAAAGAAGACGCTGGTTTTGGGCAATATCTACAGCTCACAGCAGTCCATGGGCGGCCTCTATGAAAACTACCCCGGATTTCCGGAGGGCATTCAGGGCATAGAGCTCTCGGAGAGGATGCTGGCCCAGGCCCAGAAGTTCGGGGCGGAGAACCAGATTGATCAGGTGGAGAAGATCGTGCCTCTGCGCGACTCCTTTCGCCTCAAGACGGAGAACTGGCAGTACGAGGCCAAAGCCGTCATCCTGGCCATGGGCGCCAGCCATCGCGCCATCGGCGTGCCTGGCGAGAAGGAGCTGACGGCACGGGGCGTGTCCTACTGTGTGCACTGCGATGGTGCGCTCTTCCGGGGCAAGGCAGTGGCCGTGGTGGGCTACGGCAACGGCGCTGCCCGGGCAGTTCTCTATTTAGCCAACATCGCCGACAAGGTGCATCTGCTCTCCATGCGAGAGAAGCTGGTCGCAGAATCGGTTTACCTGGACCGCATCAAGAAGCTACCCAACTACACCGCTTCCTTCGGAGCGGAGATCACAGAGATTTTGGGCGACCAGTTCGTCTCCAGCGTGGAGTATAAGGTCGGCAACACTCCCCGTTCTCTGAAGGCGGACGGCGTCTTCGTGGAGATGGGCATGAATCCCAACACCGAGTTGGCGGCTGCCCTGGGCCTGGAGATGACGAGCGGCGGCTACGTAAAGGTCAACCGGCTCAATCAGGAGACGAACATGCCGGGAGTCTTCGCTGCCGGAGACCTGACGGGCGGAAGGCTGCAGGTGGCCACCGCCGTAGGCACGGGCGCATCGGCTGGCATCAGTGCTCTGCAATATTTAGGGTAAGGCAATGGCAAGAGCAAGAGTGGACAGAGAGCTGGATCTGAGAAGGCCCGTTACCGTATGGCGTTCGCAGGATCTCCAGGACGGTCGGACAGCAGAATCGTTGACCATGATCCTGCGTACCGTGGGCTGTCGCTGGAACCGCTGCACCATGTGCGGCTATGCCGGCGAGGGAGCGCCCGCGTCAGCCCTGGACCTGATCGCCCAGTTCGAGTGCGCCATGGAGAGGTCCTCAATGGACCTTTCCGTGGTCAAGATTTACACCAGCGGCAGCTTCCTGGATCCTGCCGAGATGCCGGTGCAGGCCCGCGATGAGATCTTAAAAAGGCTAAAGGCACTGGGAATCAAGAAGCTGGTCATCGAGACCCGTCCCGAGTATGTAACGGCCCAGACGGTCGAGATATGCCTCACTTGTCTTCCCACGGAGTTTGCCATTGGTCTGGAGACGGCCAATGACCTCATCCGGGAGAACGCCATCAAGAAGGGCTTCACCTTCCAGGACTTTGCCGACGCCTCTGAAGCCGTGCACAGGCAGGGTGGGCGAGTCAAAGCTTATCTCCTGCTCAAGCCACCTCTGCTCTCAGAAGGCCAGGCCATGAGAGATGCCATCGCTTCTGCCCGGGCGGCCAGCGACCACGCGGATATTCTATCTCTCAACCTTTGCAATGTGCAGCGTAATACTGTGGTGGAGCGCATGTGGGAGCGAGGCGAGTTTCGGCCACCCTGGCTCTGGTCGGCCCTGGAGGTGCTAAAAAGCGTGCCTGGCCCCATCGTCTGCGATCCTGTAGGTGCCGGAACCCGGCGCGGCCCGCATAACTGCGGAGTATGTGATGACGGCGTGGCCGAGGCCATTCGGACGCACGCTCTCTCTCAGGATGTCGCGCCATTCCACACCCTGGACTGCCCGTGCAAGTCCACCTGGATAGAGCTGATGGAAGCGGAGGAGCAGTCCTTCGGGACACCTCTTTTCTAATTTGATTTTTTTGAAAATGCTATTGAATACTTTCGCGTCTGATCCCCGGCGTTGTCAGGTACCATCGCCCTTTCTTTTCTTTGAGAAACTGCAGGGCCTCTGGATAATCGTTGAAGTAATGGGTCTCCCCTGTATCCAGGCTCATGACCGTTATCCGCTCTTCTCGCGTAATTCCTTTCTCCTTCAGCAAGCTCTCGATCTCTTCACGTAGCTTGCTCTTCTTTTTTATGGGCATCTCCTCATTAGCGGGCATTTCTTGTTGCAAGATCTTCATCTCCTCAGAGCTTGGCAGGTCTCGCCCGGCTTAAAGCCCACATTATGTACTGCGCAGCAGGAAATTCGTGTATTGATGTGGCCACGATCTGCCCATCTCCAAACTTTGCCCGGACCAGGATGGCCCTGCCTTTTTCGTCTTTCAAGACGGTCTCAAAGCCCTCGCCAGGGACCAGGTAGCCGTCACATTCCGGCGTGCTGGTGCAAAGCAAGCAGGAGCACTCGTGCCCGTAGGGAGTAACGCTTCGGGAGGATAGCTCGCAAACATAGCGGAGCGGCAGGGGCAGCCAATCATATTCGTGCTCGGGCACCATCGGACCGAAGACTGTCAGTACTCCTCCACTTTTCACAAAGTCGGAGATATTCGACTTCATCCTCTGTAGTGCCGGCAGTGTCTTGGAGTACTCTGGGTTGGCAAAGCCCGTGGGAATAATTACAACCTTGAACCTGGGCAGAAAGGGGCTGCCTAAGACGGCGGAGGAGAGAAACTGAAAGCTTACTCCTAAATCTTCGAAGAGCTTTTCATAGAGAAAGGTTCTCTCGCCGATGAGCGCGATATCTGACATATTACTATCTTTTATTGCCCTGCCCAGTGAAAACCTTTATGGTACATTTTTCTCCATTAAGTTTATTACTAAATAACATTGGTATATTGATCGCGATTATATATGGACCAAGAATTAATGAGGATCGGTGTTTCTCTGCCGGAGAAGCTGCTCTCCAGGTTTGATGAGATAATCCTGCATCGCGGCTACTCGTCGCGTTCAGAGGGTATCAGAGATGCCATTCGAAACTACATCGTCCATTACGAGTGGATGAGCGATGTGCAGGGCGAGAGGGTGGGCGTAATCTCCCTCGTGTATTCTCATGGTCAACGCGGTCTGGTGGAGAATCTGACGGAGATCCAGCATGAAGCGGGAGGCATTATCCAGTCCAGCTTGCATGTGCATTTGGACCACGAAAACTGCCTGGAGGTTATCGTTTTGCGGGGCGAGGGTCAGGATGTAAGAAAGGCAGCCGAGAAGATGATGTCTCTAAAGGGCGTAAAGCACGTCAAACTCACCACGACCTCCATGGGCAAAGAGCTCTAACTCTAATGGCCAAATAATCATGCCTCCTCTGGAAATTTCACCTGGAGTATTCATCTTAGAGGTGGATGGGCAAAAGAGGCTGGCGACCAGATCAGATGACGATGTGCCCGTTTATGGGGAGCGCATCCTGGAAGGTTACCGGCTCTGGGATCCTTTTCGCTCCAAGCTCGCTGCCCTCCTGCTCAAGGGTCGTAGCACGCGGCCTGTACTGGCACGCGATGCAAAGGTTCTCTATCTGGGTGCGGCCACAGGCACCACAGTCAGCCATGTTAGCGATATCGTTCGCGATGGGCTGGTCTATGCCGTGGAGTTCTCACCCCGCGCCATGCGCGATTTGGTCCGGCTTTGCGAGAGGCGCAAAAACATCGTGCCCATCCTTGCCGATGCAGCCCGGCCCGAAGAGTATGCATTTCTTGTCGAGCCGGTAGACCTGGTCTATCAGGATGTAGCTCAGCGTAGTCAAGCCGAGATCGCATCCAGAAACTGTGCTCGCTATCTAAAGTCCGGCGGCGATCTCATCCTCATGCTCAAGACTCGCTCCGTGGATGTAACTGCCAGTCCTGAGGCAGTTCTTCAGGCAGAGATGAAAAATCTGCAAGATCTGAATCTCTTGCAGGTTATGGATCTTCTGCCCTTTCACCAGGACCATTTTGCCATGCAGGCTAGCTTATGATCTTTTTAATCCCATCGTAGATGATGTTGGGCAGAAGCCTGACATAGCCTACCAGCGGGATCTTGGCTCTCGCTACCCCAATGACCCATTCCTCCTTTACGGGCGTAAGGAAGCTGATACCTTCGCCTACAAAGGTACCGTTTTCGGTCTTGTAAATGAGCAGGCCGGTCTTCTTGTCCAGGTATACATCACTGCCTACATCCATAATCTCGCCCCGGTTTGTCTCGACATAGGATTTATTGGCCGTGCCGAAGATCTGACCGGCCATTTGGTCGATCACCTCATTGTGGTCACCTTTAGTGATATAGCCGGAGAAGGGTGCGGCAGGCCCGCTTTCCCACATGGGCTCTCCAGCTTTCACATAATGCAGTGCACGGTGAATGATGGGCGTGGCCTTCTCTTTGCCGGGCGCAAATCCCAGAAGCATTTTGAACTGGTCCAGCAGATTCAGGCTAGCCTTGCCATAGGGCCGGTAGAGTATGACATCCCCCGGCTTATTGAAGGCCGTATAGTTGGTTTTCTCTGCCTCGTCCCAGGGAATTACATTTGTGCGCGATGCCCCCTGAACTACTACTATGTCTCCAATATTGAGGTTGGGCACCATGCTTCCTGACTCCACGGCAACCATGGGCGTCCAGAGGCCCAATACCAGTTGAGATAGCAAGGATATGCCACCCACTACCACAACCACGAAAATTATGTCCTTGACCAGGCCCGGAAGAGGCAAATTGTCAAACCACTCTGCGATCTTCATAACCATATTTATCAGTTGGTAGGCTCTTATACTCCTTTCGATGCAGCAGATATTGCCACGTGGCATCCGCCCGAGCAAAGCGGTCGACCGAGATATAGTGCAGAGGTTTGCCGAGCAGGGTTATCAATTAGAGCCGGAGGCCCTGGAGATCATCTGCCGCTATCCCGGCAGCAAAGAGGAGCTTCTGGCGCGCATCATCAGCAGCGCGGATAGATCCGTGGCAGTGATTGGGACATCCATGGTATCATGCCATCTTGATTTAGCTGCTGCAAAAAGGACATCTTTTGCAAAGGCTCTACCGTCCTCACCGTCTTTGCCTTTCCCATCGTCTTCTTCCTCTCTTTCCTCATCTCCTTCTTTGCCTCTATTATCTTCGCAGGCCTTGTCTCCACAGCCGTCCACATCGTTTCCATGCTTGCAGGATTCGTCTGTCGAACTGAAATGCGACATAACCGGCCGGTCTACTTGCGTTGGTGATTACGATGATTTCGTGCACTATTTTCGCGATAGATACTCAAAAATCAGGGAAATTCTCTCTCGACGGCTCAACTCCCGGCCCATCGAATCCCTGGGCAAGAGCACAACCGGTCGAGAGGTCTCTCTCATCGGCATGGTCATGGATGTTAAAACTACTGCCAAAGGCAATCGAGTAATCGAGCTGGAGGATCCTACCGGCATGATAATTGCCGTCATTCAAAAGGATGCTGAGGTCTATGAGCAGTCTGGTCTCATCATAACGGATGAGGTCATAGGCGTCACGGGCATCTCTGACGGCAATGGAAGGCTTTTTGTCAAGTCTTTGCTCTGGCCGGATATGCCCAATCAGACGGCTCCTCTGGAGAAGGGAAGCGGCTTTGCTCTGCTGCTCTCTGATCTTCATGTGGGAAGCAAATACTTCATGGCAGATGCCTGGCAGAGATTTTTGCAGTGGCTCAACGGCGAGGTGGACGATGCTTCCGGCCTGGCTTCTCAGGTGCAGTACATAGTAATTGCCGGAGATCTGGTGGACGGGGTAGGCATCTATCCCGGTCAACAAAATGATCTGGCCATCATGGACATATATGCCCAGTACGAAGCGGCGGCAGAGTGGCTCAACGGCATAAGAAAGGGCATAAAAGTGATCATCGCCCCCGGCAACCACGATATTGTGCGTCAGGCAGAGCCTCAGCCCTCTCTTCCGGAGGATGTGCAGAGGTATTTCCGAAAAGACATGCTCTTTGTGGGCAATCCCGCTTGGGTGACCTTGAGCGGGGTATCGGTCTTGATCTACCATGGTCGAAGCATAGATGATCTCGTCTTGCGTCTGCCCGGCATCTCTTACGCCGCGCCGGAGAAGGCCATGATCGAGATGCTGAGACGGCGGCATCTAGCACCGATTTACGGCAGTCGCGTCTCCATCGCACCAGAGCATGAAGACCATTATGTTATATCTAGGCCACCGGCCATATTGCATTGCGGACACGTTCACACCGTGGGTATTGCCCGGTACAAGGGCGTGGCTGTGATTAATAGCGGAACCTGGCAGTCTCAGACCGATTTTCAGAAGAAGATGAACATTCAGCCTGTGCCGGCGGTGGTGCCCATTGTCGATCTGGCTACTATGAAGGTGCGCAAGCTGATATTCTCCGAAGCCTGATTTATACTTTATTAATATTTAAATTTCAACACATCGTCTTCTGCCTAAATTCTCTCCGCAAATATGCTTATCTTCAAATTTTATAATTCTGTTATCTTATTGCTTTAAATATATGTTTTTAATACATATTAATACTGATAATTGGTTGCATCTACTCATTTGTTACTGTAGTTCCTCATGACATTTATGGAATAATTGGGTGCTTATGTGTTCTCGATCATACCTATGTTTGTATGTCTTACCAAAAAATATAAATACTATCAATGCTAACATCCGTCTATATTAAAGAATGTATGGGGTGAGATTATCAAAAAAATAGGCGTTGTATTGGTATTGGCTATAGCCATGTTATCCCTTCCTGCAATGGCAGTGGATAATTATGGCTTGGCTGGAAGCGGCGGTGTGGATATTCTCGGAACTGGTATTTTTGAGACTGATGGGTCCCTTGTCAGGTTCCCGGAGGCTCAAGACACCAATGTCGATACTCTGGTTGTAGGCAATGATAAGGCCTTGGCATTTGGGAATATTTGGCAAAAGACTCCCCTCGCCACTGCCACCAACAACCTGGAGATCAAGAAGAATCAGGATTCCGGTGCGTGTGCACCATGCACTCTAAACGATGACCAGGGTAATCCAATTGGCTGCACTGACTCTTGCATCAAGGTCAATGTAGATCAGATCAAGGTAGGCAATAGGGAGGCCATGGCTTTCGGATTTGCTTCCGCCACGAACAATGTTAAGGTCGTAGCTAATCAGCAGTAGATCCAGTCTCCTATCTTAGAGGACCGAAATGAAGATATCGACCAAACCCACTAGCCTGATGTTAGTGGGATTTCTATTTATTTGCATCTTCTTGATCCCAGCGTTAGCTGAGCAGCAGTTAAATGGCCTGGAACAGATCAATAAATTAAAAGAGCATCATCCTGATGATTTGGGAATACTAAAAGTGGGCGAGGATACCCTCTATTTCCCCTGGTATAACCGACAAGATCAGCCGGTTCGTCCTGATCTTTCCGGTTCTATCTCGACCTCTCCCAAAAAGGAAGAGATCTTGATGGATAGCACCAATTCAACGGCAAATGTGCGGGATCTGTCTGCGATAAACTCCTTAAAACAGAGAGATTTGCTTTACAAGGACTCTCAGGATGGGGATACAAGCTATCTGGGAACGGTGAACTCCCAGAATATAAGTGTGAGTGGCAAGGGGAATGATGAATCTGTAGATCAGGTCTCCAAAATGGAGTGGAGGGAAGACGTCATTGGTGGCCGAGAACTTGAAAATAATGATATCCACCAGGCAGGAAATTATCTGAACATAGATGTTCATGACATATCTGTAAGTGCCATAAACACCATGCAAGGAGGAAATGCGGTGGCCACTTCCAATATCATCATTGAGCCGGTGCAGATCATCGTCTGCCCCCCTGAGGTTGGTGTGAAGCTGAAATGATCAGCTCTCTTTTGTAGACCAAGGGGGTGATCTGCGGGACTGGTCGCCGCTCGTGGGCTCGTGCGCGCGTGTGCGTGCATGCGGGTCCGGGCCCGCCTGGACGAGCGTGGCTGCCCGTGCGCATGGGAGTGCCGCCGGAGCCAGCTTCGTTCGACATTTTTCGGGTTCCTCGTTGTTTCGCGTGGGTAATGGAATAATCGAGTCCTCTGTGAGTCCTCCCTCGTGCTCTGTGTCTGCGGTGGTGGTAGTCCGTAAACCATTGGTTATAACCAGTGGCTAACGACTATTCCACCACAGAGACACCACAGTTCACAGAGAACGCACAGAGCGACTAACTAACAACTGGAAAACCATAGTAACCAGAGGTTAGACACGGAAAATAGCGAAGAGCCGTTTTTTGCTCACCAATATTCCGAGGCAAAGCCATCGCCAACCTGCGCCTTGACTGACCCTAGCCGCGGGGCTGGCGCCTGGGCTGTGGGGCCGGGGACTCGCGCGCCCTCGGCCATCCCTCTTCTGCCGCGCACCACCGAGGCGATCCGCGGGGCCGCGCCATGCGCGTGCGTGGCGGCGCGAGTGCGGGCGGGTGCAGGCGAGTGCGCCTCTCGCCCGCATGTAGGCTGAGCTGGTCTGCCGAGGTGGGCTGAAAAGGTGGGCAGGAGAAGGAAAAACGTAATATAAATGTTATTTTTTAAAACAATTGAATTTTTATTTGTTTTTTGTCTTCTCCTGATATAGGGCCGACCTTTCTAAAGATACTAACAGAAAAAATTAAATAAGACATTCGTATTACTGATCAGTACCAAAAATACGAACTAATTCCAGGCGGACACAATATATGCCAATAGAATCTTATTTAGGACGCACCAATCCGAATGAACATAAACGCATTGCCGATAAAACACATTATATATCTAAAATATGTTATGAAAATAAAACAACCCAGTCACTTTATATTATACTAGCATTTTTTATATTATCTTATACGATTTTCTTGCCGGCCGCTGCCTCATCTCTGAACCTCTTTGCCCCCTCCGAGGTAGATGTCTCTGGAGAAGGCGTTTACGAAATGAATTTCATTTCCAGCGATGATGCTCGAAGTCTGTCTGCACAGCTCCAGGTTCCTCTGGGATTCAGCTATACAAGAAACGCAAATATCATTTTGCACGGCACAAAGTCATCTTGTGAGCCTTACCAAAGCGGTCAGTCTCTACAGTGGGACATTTCTAGTGCACTAAAATCCAATCGACACATCATAATAAACGAATGGGAGCAAAATCCAGAAGGCTCAGACACTTTAAAGGAATGGATTGAGCTATACAATCCAACTTCCCAGGCAGTCAATATCGGTGGGTGGAAGCTCGTCGACAGCTACTATAAGAAGTCGGTTTCTTTTTCCCCTGGCACAGTTATCGTGCCTGATGGCTATCAACTCCTCACCTGGACCAATGGCTCCTTGGTCAACTCTTACCCAAGCAGCATTTCCCTTTTGGATTCTGCTGGGAGAGAGGTTGACCGCACATCCCTGGTCAAGGATGATAAGAACAATAATATCTGCTGGGCGCGTTATCCCAATGGCAAAGACCTGGACAGCGATCTGGATTGGAAATTTCAGGCGGCAACTTCAGGAAGTTCTAATGGCGGAAGCTCTGCAGATATTTATGCAGGTGAATCTATGCGTTTGCAGTTCAATCTCACAGCCGGATGCAGCGCACAAAGCCAGGCCCAATTGTCGGCGGAGATTATCTCTTCTGCCGGCAAAACTCTCGCGCCGAAACTTCCTTTAAACATCAGAAGGGCAAACTTGAGCCTTTCCGCCTCGCCGGATCGATTCGATATCGCTAAGGGAGATGAGATCGCCTGGACCATTCTGCTGGGAAACGATGGAGATGGGACTGCCTACGGCGTCGTTGTCAATATCACACTTGATCCGGGCTTGCAGCCTGTAGAGATTGATTCACTTAACCGGAGCTATGCATCCCTTGCCCCAGGCCAGACAGAGCAGATCATACTCAAAGCCAGAGCGGTATCCGCCCAGAGCAGCTACTCCAGCACCTTTCAAGCCTGCTGGGGGCCTGCCCCCTGCCAGGAGATCAGCCAGCTCTCCGTGCTCGGAGCAAGAACCGCCCTTAAAAAGATGCCAGACCAGCCTCGCCGCCTGACCGTGGGTGAAACCGTCGGCTATGAAATCTCTGCCGACCTGCCCCGCGGCGCGCACGGCCTGTGGATCAACGATACCATTGCAAAGGGCCTGATCTACAACAAGAGCAGCCTATTCGTGCAGGGCACGGGCTTGCAGCGCGAGCTGGTTACCGAAAATTCAATCGGCTGGTTCTTTGGAGACGCCGGTCCCGCAGAGACCATTGCGATCACTTACAACTGCCTGCTGGCAAACAAGCCCGAGAATCAGGATGGCGCTGTCCTGGCAGGGACGATAGCCCGCATGAGCTGGCAAGATGGCCTGGCTCAGAAAGCGGATGCCGACGAGGCCGGCTCCCTGACTGTGGTCGAGCCCGAGCTGGTGCTGGAGATGCAGGCTTCCCGGCCCTTTGCCGCCCCGGAAGAGCGCGTCTCCTTCACCCTTCTCCTCTACCACTCCGACAAGAGTAGCGTGCCTGCGTTTGATGTGGATCTGCAGCCCCTTTTGCCCGCGGGGCTGGCCTACGATCCAGGCTCGGCAGAGGTCCTGGCAGGTCCAGCCGCCGCTTTTGATGGCGAGTCCCTCAGATGGCATCTGGACGCCCTCGACCTGGATTGGAACGCCAGCCAAAAGGCCCTTTTCCGCTTCAATGCCACGGCTCGCGCCGCCGCGGGCGATCTGGTGGAGGGCCGCGCCCTTATGACCTGGACCAGCCGTCCCGGCGCAGACGCAGAGGAGCGCACGGGCGCAGGAGGGGTGAACGACTATCTTCGAGAGGCCTCTGCCCGCGTGAACATCGCGAGCCTCACAATAAGCAAAACCGCAGATCCCAATCCCGTCCAGGTGGGCGAGATTCTCACCTACATCCTCACCTATGAATATCAGGGCATTGGAGCCGCCCACAATGTCAACATTACGGACGATCTGGATCCTGGCACCACCTTCCTCTCCGCCGACCCGGTCCCATCCTGGAACAACACCAGGAACATCGCCTGGACCGTTCCCAGCCTTGATCCGGACGGCCCGCACACCTTTCGCCTGCAAGTGCACGTGGGGGACACTCTGTCCGACGGCGCCCTGCTGCTAAATCACTTCACCATCAATTGCAGTGAGCTGGAGCCGAAATCGGGCAGCATTTACACACAAGTTCAGAATGGAACTCTTCTATCCGTCAACAAGACGGCGCTACAAAAGGCAGTGCGCCGGGGCGAGGAGGTGAGCTACATCATTACAGTCTGCAACAACGGAGGAGAGAGCGCCACCAACGTCACCGTGCGCGATGTCTTCGCCTCCGCCGTAGAGTTCGTCTCCGTCTGGCCGGAGACGGCGCAGGATGGAGTCTGGCATTTCCCAGCTCTTGCGCCCGGCCAGTGCGTGCAGATGGGCCTGACGGTGCGCCTTCCCAGAACGGACGTCCTGTACCAGAGCCAACAGAGTGTCACCGGCCAGGGCTTCGTCCGATCCTACCGCGACTACAGCACCCGCCGCCCGGCCGGCCTTCTCACCAACCGTGTCTACGTATCCTCCGACCAGATGCAGCTCTCTGCAACCGCAAATGTGAAAATCTTGGCTGAAGAGGGGACAGAGCTATGCCTGCGTGAGCACGGCAGCGGGGATTACGTGAATCAGGAAGATCTGCGCTTTCTCACCACCAACAAATCCATCCGGCTGGAGAGAAGCGTGAAGGCAAGCTATCATCCCACAACTCTTCTTCTACCGGGAAACGGCTTGCAGAACGTCTCCTGCCTCTGGCACGAGGATGCTCGTGCCAAGAACGGCATCACCAACACTTCCTTTGAAGAATCGTATCGATATTCCGCCAACCTGGAGAGCGAGAGCCTCTTTGATCTGGATGAAAACGGATCGTTGATGCAGATAACGTCCGATTTCCAAGGATTGGCCCACCTGGGGACGCTGAAACGACCGGCGACGGGGCGCGAAGAAGATATCTTTTCGGTAGAAGACTATGCGGGATATTTTCAGCTTGAGGGGAGCGTCCGCGATCTGGGCCAGGGCCTGATGATGGACCGCTCCGCCTCCGGCCGGGGATACGTGTCCAAAGATGCGCGAGCCCGGGGGCAGAGGAGCTACGAGTCCGGCACAGGAGCCTATCGGGCTGTCGAACAAAGTGACACATTTTCCGGCTTTATGGCCAAGGATCTGGATGCGTCTTACGATAGCTTAAGTTATAAAGTCACGCCTCGCACTTTTCTGAACATATCTCAAAAGTGGTCGGAGGGGATGCGGCTCCATAGCCCATCAAGCCTCATCGCCGAGGAATTTTCCAGCACCATCCGGCTGAAAAAGAAGGCAACGGCGGCCAGCTCCAGGGAGCTTGTGAGCGAGGCCAACTTTTCCGGGACGGCAAAGCTGCGGACCGCTGTGGGCAAGAACGGAACCCTTGTGGTGGACAGGGATGAGATCTTCATGGGCGACTACGAAGTGAAGCGAAGGATCATCCTCTCCGGCGCTGCCAATTACGACCGACCGCACCTTTATCTTCGCAAAGACGGGCAACAGGTCAAGGACGTGGCCGCTTATACTATCACCATCACCAATGACGGCAACGCCTCCATTGGGCCGCTCTTCCTGCAAGACCTTTTCCCGTCCGGGGCCCGGTTCCTTAACGCTACGTTGCGGCCCAACCAGATCGGCCAGAACGGCTCCAACTGGACACTGCTGCATCTTTCCATCGGTGATACTTTGAGAATCGGCATCAACCTGGATGTGGAAAAGTGCCAGGGCGATATCATCAACCGGGCTCGTGTCGAGGGCAACTGCAGCTATGGCCAGGTTTTCGCGCAAAACCTGTCGGTCATCAGCCGGGGATATCTGGGATGCTGCCCGCCCGCAAAGAGGAACGCAGGGACAGAAGCGGCGAACGTTCCGGGAATAAGCTGCGCCTGCTGGGAGCAGGAAACGGCCAACGAGACCGACTATTTGGATGCAACACAGATGAAAATGCAGTGGGATAATGCGGGCGAAGATGGGGGGTCCTGCCCACTGGGGTGTCCGGAAGTAGAGAAGGCTCATGCTCCTGTGAAGATCTGAAAATATCCTAAAATTCAATAGGAAGTTAGAAGTAGAAGCAGGACACAACTATAATCATCAATGAGGTGAGATTTGTATGGAACCCAGGATTCTGAAGATCGGCGAGAAGGTAACCGGAAGATACAGGGACATGGAGATGGGCAAGAGCCGGAAATTCTTCCGCGTCAAACTGGACAATGAGGAGTTCTATCTGCCCAAAGATGTGGGCAACTCCCTGCTCGTGAGCCACCAGAAGGGCAACGATATATTCACCATCCAGCGCCAGTTGGATGTCTATGAGATCAGGCCACTCCTGCCGGAGACGGACTAGATATGGCACGCTTACTGGTAAGTGAATAGTTCAAGAACTCAATGCCAATCTTGGCGAAGAAGGCAAACCTGCCGTCGATCAAAGAGACCTATTCAAAAAACGATAAGCGCCGAGGGTGGGATATTCACTCTATTTTACAGGTAAGCTTTAAATACCTTCGAAGCCTTTTCCTTATCAGGTGAGCATGTGGTAAAACCTGATAGATCGCGATACATTTGGGTCTATGCCAATTCTAAAGCCCAAAAAGACAGATGGCAAGCCCTGGCGGAAAAGGCAGAGACCCCATTATCTACGTGGTGCGTATCGATTATCGAGGAGCGGTTGGCAGTAGAAGAAGGCCTTGTCCCGCGGCATGAGATCGCGAAGGAGCTGGAGCAAACGAAGGCGGAAAACAAGACCCTTCGCGACGATCTCAGGCAGAAAGAGGTTGTTTTGCAGAGATATGAGGGCGAGTTGCGGCGCTACAGAGCTGAGCCATTTCAGGCCGATCAATTCCAAGGCGTGCGGCCCTATTCCCGCGAATTGGTGGACATCCTAAAGCGTGCTGGCCACGTGGGAAGCTATCAGATCCTTGAGCTGTTGGGGATCGGGCCGGGCGAATCCGAGGCCATCAAAGCAGTGTCGCGACAGTTGGAAGAGCTGGAAAAGTTCAACCTCATCAAGGCGGATGGCAAGGGCTGGCAATGGATCGCTTGATAAACGATTTTCTGCAAGACCTTGAACTGAGTGGCAAGACAAAGATAACCGCTCTGCATTATGGTTACTGCTTGAAGAATTTTTGCGCCTTCCTAGACGGCAAAGATATTTCCAGTGTGGATAAAGAAGCACTCCGAGGATTCATTGGCTACCTGAAAGGGCAAGGCAAGACAACGAAGACCATTGAGAATTATTTCAGTGTTCTATCCAGCTTTTACGAATATCTGACTTATGAAGAGGTTGTGGACAAGAACCCCGTGCTGGCCGTCAGAAAGCGATACTTGAAGCGCTACAAAGATAATGACGATGGCCAGGCCCGTAAGCTCATTTCTGTGGAAGATATGGCCAATCTGATCAATTGCACCATGGATATCAGAGATAAGGCGGTTATCGCACTCCTGGCAAAGACCGGCATAAGGCGGCATGAACTGGTAGAGCTGGATGTCTCCGATGTGGACTTGATCGAAAATAAGGCCAGGTTGAAGCCAACCGCGAAGAGGACCAACCGAACGGTATTCTTTGACGATGAGGCGGCCTATCTCCTCAGGCGCTGGTTGAAGATTCGGGAAGGCATGAACCCGAAGGGCAACGCGGCGCTGTTCTTGAATCATGAAGGAGAGCGGCTTAACAGATCAGGAGTCTATAACCTGGTAGTGGAAGCGGCCAGGCGCACCGGCCTACATAATCCTGAGTCCGAGCGGCTTGAGGACCATTTCGGCCCGCACTGTTGCCGGCATTGGTTCTGTACTCACCTCTTCCGGGCAGGGATGAGGCGAGAGTACATCAAGGAGCTGAGGGGCGATAGTCGGAAAGAGGCATTTGATCTGTACAACCACATAGACCTTAAGGAGCTGAAAGAGGCTTATTTGGCGTGCATTCCACAGTTGGGGATTTAGACTCAGTTGATCCGGCTGCCCTCCGCATAATATCCGAGAATAGACTTTCCTTTAATTCGTAAAATGTGCTGCTTGTATAAGCATAGAATTCTAGGGATGTTTCTATTTTGTCTATTTTGAGATCCCACGATTCGGGATCAAAATCGACATCATCCGCATGGTTTTGTGCCTCTTTATGGATTTCTATATTTTTTATCTCATATTCCTTCTCTTTCATTAAAGCAAATGTAGCAATTTCGAATATTGTTGATATGTCTCTTGTTATTTTCAGAATCTCTTTTGGCCTTCCGGGGCGATAATTTCCAGATGATTTTTCAATTGTTATCCACTTTTTTTCCAGCAACGGTTTAAGAATATCCCTTGAGAATCTTGGTTTATCCATTTTTAATCGGGAACTATCGAGCATTTTCACTAATTCAGTTGAAGAATATCCCATCTCATTTATTGCAAGATAGCAAAGTGTTGTCAGTTGGGGATCAGTTAGGATTCGTGGCACCTTTTTTCAATTGGCCGCTATGGTTGATAAAATTTTCGCTACGCATCGAATTTGTTGTACTTTTTGCACACAAAATCCAACAATTAATATATATTCTAGCTTATCATTAGGGTGAGCATGGGTCTGGCTCTTGGATCACGAAAAATCCAGCGCATCAACAACTGCAGTTTTGTTAATCTGCCGTTGGTCTGGACGAAATCAAAACGAATTGAAAAAGGCGATAAAGTGTCTATAGAAATGCTAGATGATGGCTCTCTGAAGATCTCGCCAATTCAGGGAGGAGCATGAAAAACGATATGCCAAGAGGCCACGGGCATGGCCTCAGGGCGAACGGCTCTCCGATTGCGACCACAGGAGTTACCTGTAATGTTTTACGATTGCTTAGAATTTAAGACTTTCCTCGACCAACGAAAAGCACCCGAAGTATCTGAAAACCGCGCGTTCTGTGGCGTGTGCATGAAGCCACGCCGGATGCTCGGCGACGATGATCTTTCAGATATCTTTGCCAGGTCCGATTTTTGCCGGTGCGGCAGAAGGCGGCGAACATGAGCGATCATCCTACCGGCTCCGAACCGCGCCGGCTATCGGAGCTGGAAGAGGCCCGCGACGTTCTGCTTACCGTTTTTCTCAGGGATGGATTCGCCATTGCCGGGTTCAAGTTCGGCGCCGTGGCTTTCCCGGAAGAGCTGGAGCCGAAGCTCCGCGAAATGATCGGGCGGGAAGTGGCTTGCCTACGGCTGGATGGTAAATATCATGTGCGTGAGGTTTCTTAATGTCCAATGGCGGCCCCCTTCCCGCACCCCTTCCCCCTGAGCTGGCGAACCTACCTCAGTTTTGTATAAGGTGCGGAAAGCAGCCTTACATAAGAGACGGCAACCGCGCAAACTCTTTCACCTCTTCCGGCTGGCCCCTGCACCGGGAAGACTGGATGACTTTAGCCGAGGCAGAAGAAGCCTTGCAGAGAGGTGCTAAAGTCTGGAGCGATGGCAAGATGCAACCGGCAACGGGAATAGGCTTCCTGGTTGCCAGGAGCAGCCCCGAAGTTAAGAGACCGTTGGGCGGTGATCTTGATTGCTGTCGAAATCCCGACACCGGCACAATCTCGGCATGGGCGGCGGCTTTCTTGCAAGATATCTTGCCCTTTTATACTGAAATAAGTCCTTCCGGTGCCGGTCTAAGGTTTTTCTGTTGGGGACACCTGCCCAACGAACTTGATAATGTCTTTGGCCACGGTTGCCAGGACGATCTAACCGAGGCAGATAAAGAAGCGATACTAACCGCAAAGCCGGATGCCCACAAGAAAATAGCGAAAGGACAGCCTGCCTTCAATGGGCTGGAGCTCTACGAAGCAAACCGGCACCTCAGCATAACCGGCATGAAGCTGGAAGAGCTCAGCTTTCCGATCAGGGACAGCGACAGCACCGCCGCGCTATCCGTTGCCCTAAAGGATTTTGTGACGGATCCTGATAAAAACCGGGCCGGGAAGTCTAAGCACACAGAAAAATCAAAAAATGCAGAAGGCAAGGGCCGGTTTCCAGCACTTGATATACTGGATGTGATAGATACCAGGGGATTTATCGAAAGCGGCGGGCAGCTTTCTGGGCCTCATCCCACGGAAGGCAGCACAACCGGCAAAAACCTGGTAGTGAATCCAGCAAAAAATAATTATTGCTGGATGCACAACGGCATTAACGCGGGCGGCGATCCGTGGGTATGGCTTGCATGTGAGTGCGGCGCTGTACCGTGGGCGCGGGCCGGTGCCGGCGTGCTGAAGGATTCGCAGACAGTAAGGGCAACGCTGGAGCACGCCGTAAAAAGGGGCCTGGTCTCTGAGGAGATACTAGAATCAAGGTCTGGATGCCCGACCGCGGCGAGCATGGACGTAGGCGAAGCGCTGCTTTTAGTCACTGATCTCAGAGACCAAATGAAGTTAAGCCCTGACCCAGGCTTACCATTTGAGGCCAAATATATCGAGGCCCTGGCAATCGTCAAAAGGCAGAATCAGCCCGAGTATGAACGCATAAGGGCGATCCTGAAGGGCCTGGTATCTCTCCGAGATCTTAACAAGAAAGTAGACGGCAAGGCCCGCGAACTAAGCGAACTAGCGGCAAACGAGGCGGCAAAGGAGCTGGAAGAAGTCTCGCCGGATGTCCTCGCCGAGGCAAACAAGATACTTGATGAAGGCAGGGGTTTTGAGTATGCATACCAGGTCTGGCAGAAGCGACACCACGGCGATGAAAACTTAGGAAAAGGTCTATTCTTATCGATAGGTGCACAATCTTGCATCTCATCAAAGGGTGTGCATATTCATGCATGTGGCCCGCGAGGGTCCGGGAAGAGTGACGGCGCTGAGAAGGCATCTGAGGCCATACCCGGAAGTCACTTACTGGTAGGCAGTGCAAGCCCCAAAGCACTGTACTACTTGGGCGAGAGGTTGCCCGCCGGCGCGGTGGTCTATCTGGATGATATTGGCTGGAATGATCAAGCTGCCCAAATGTTCAAGACGTGCACCACGTTTTACCGGGAAGGGGCAACGCATACCGTTGTTGTAGACCACGAAATTAAGCAGTTCAAGACGGCACCAAGAATCATCTTTTGGCTGACCACGGCCGATGATCAAACCGACGAACAGATTCGTGATAGATTGCTCAGGATTGACACCACGGAAACCGCGAAACATACCAGAGAAGTCATCGATTTCATCTTCCTGCAACGGAAGAGCGGCGCGGCGGCATTCGATTCTAGGGAGCTGGAAGTCTGTCAGGCGATAATATCCATACTTAAAAAAGTATTGTTTGATGTGGTAATTCCATTTTCTGATAACATTGAGTTCGCAGGTGATCCGAGAGGAGCAACCATATTTGCGGACCTGGTCTCCTCATTTGCAATCTGGAGACATCGCATAAGGGCGCGTGATAGTGCCGGTGCTGTGGTTGCATCCTATGAAGATTATAAAGATGCTGAAATCTTTTTCAATGCCATACGAGGCCACGGTGACACCAAGTACACGCCCGGCGAACTTAGGGTACTGCAGGCCATAAAGGACCTCGACGGAGAGGCTACACGCGAAATGGTGATGACAAAGACCGGCATATCCAAGGGTGGGTTAGCTGACATCTTCAATGGCCGAAGCCGAGATGGGCAGGCGAAATACGGGTTGCTGCACAAGTGCCCGGCTCTGACCGAGGAAGACGAAAGCACCCAAAAGCGAATCGATGAAGACACCCGGCAAACGAAGCGCCGGAAAGTCTACCGATTACCAGAAGACTATGACATCCTGGCGGCTTATGGCAAGGCCGTATATCTCTCTGACGAAACCACTATCAAGCGAGATTGTTCGTCAGGTTCGTATGAGTTCGCGGGAAGTTCGCAGGTCAAAAACGAGTCTGGTAGAGAGATAGTTCGTAAGTTCGTAGAATATAAGGATATGAGAGAGGACATATTATGCGAACCCTCTCCCTTGGATGAAAATAATATTCTCTCTCTCACGTGGGCGAAATCTGGCGAACTTGCGAACTTACTACCACTAGATAGCGATTTGCCCCCGCGAACTTTGTGCCGAACCGATGCGGACTTTGTGCGAACTAAACCGCTAGATACTGGTTGTACCGCCGCGAACTTGCCGAAGCCTCCCTTGGTATGTGCCAAATGTGGGCAGGATCTCACCGGCAAAGGGACCGTCGAGAAGAGCGGTAAAATCTATTGTGCCGTGGTTGGCTGTGGCTATCCGGCCCGATGAGAGGAGAAGGCATGATAGAGCCCGAAGGCTCCTCTCCTCTTCTTAAATTGAGGAAGCATTTAATTGAAACAATTGTATATGCATCAGATGAAATCAGGAAGATAGATAATATCCTAAATGGCAAGCGACCAGGAGCCGGATCAGCATGAGTGACAAAGACGATAACAGTAGCCGCGATTCTTTGCGGGAAATGATGTACCCGAACCGAAAGCCAACTGATTATGAGACTTACCGAAATAGCCCAAAGAGAAACCAGGAGCAAGAGAGGCCATGAGCCGAGGAAAGAGCCGAAACCGGAAGGCAAGAAACGACATCATGCGAAGCAATGCCAGCAATGCCAGGCGAAAGGCCCGAGAGCAGGCCAGGGCGAAGGGATACGACCGCACCAAGTACGACAAACCGCAATTGGCGGACCCCTCCCCAACTTAGAAATTATAAAAAGGTGATTATCATTACTAAGAGATTGAAATTGAGTAATCCCGGCGATGTCCGAAACCTCATTAAAAATTGGCTTCGTGACGTTGCCGAGACGGGCAAATTGCCCTTTGAGAAGGACGGCGGAACGATTGTGCAAATGCTCAATGTGTGGCTCAAAGCCTATGAGGTTGAAAAAATCGAGGATATAGAAAAGAGATTGTCGGAGCTGGAGCGTGAGAAAAAATGAGATTTGATCTGTTAAAAAAGAGGTTGGAAGCCATCGAAGCGGCAACCTTTCAGGAAGCGATTGTTTTGGAAGACGGTTCAAAGTGGATCCCAAAAGTGCCGTTGCTGGATATGTTTGTTGATTTGCTGGAGTTCTGTACGGCACTGCAGTTGGGGCAAACCCCCGAGCCCCTTTCACAGGAAGTTCTGACAGATGTAACCATGTGGGCAAAACGTAAACCGCTACCAACCGAGCATGGGATTTTGTTCACAAGTATTTCCAGCATGTCTAAGGAGATTGTCGAAAATGAGGCGATTAGAGTATCTCCTTAAGCGCATAGCGAAAATGGAGCCAGAAGGCTGCCCGTACTGTCAGGCATGGGCGGCTATACCAGAAGCGGAGAAGAAGGAAAGGTTGGGCGCGTGCGTTGATGCGCTGGTAGCAGGCAAGCCGCGCGTTGCCTTGTGGACGCTGCCCGAACCAAGCCCTACATGCCCCGAGTGTGGGCAGGTTGCGGCGATGAACCCGGTCGAGCTGGATGCCCGGCTCTCTCGCCTCATAGGCAGACTCCGAGAACGTAGAGAGGCAGCCGGGCCTATCCCGGCACATCATAAAGCCGGTTAAGGGTTCCTCCCTTCCGGTGTGATGTCAAAGAGGTTATACAAATGCCAAACCCACAAATTGAGGCGCTGGATGCTGAAATATCCGGCTTGGAAAAGCAGATTTCCGATAACATGAACATGGATGAGATGATTCGCATACAGGAGCGGGTAATCTCCTTGAAAATGAAGAAGCAAAGGCTTCTTAGTGTGGATGCGATGACTGCCCCGGCTAACCTCCGAGAGCAGATAGAGGCCATAGATGAGCAGATAGCCACAACAGAGCAGGCAGTCCATGAAGCAACGACCCGGCTAACCAACCCTGACCCTCTCTACCAGAGGCTTACCAGCTTGAAGGTGAGAAAGAGTGACCTTCTCGCAAAATCCCCAATCGAGGTGAGCTTATGAGCGCCGCCAAAGTGCAAGAGGTCTCCAGCGGTCCCACGCCCGGCGCTGTGATGCCCATTGAGCAGTTGCCCTTCGTGGCGGCCCGCCTCTCCCTTCTTAGGGCAGATCCACACGACGCACACGCGAGACACCACGCACAAGACCGCACGTTCGTTCTGGTGCATCGCTGGAAGGTGCTGGTTGATCAGTTGCCGATGATCCGAAGTTCGACAATGGGATGCCTTGAAGCGGTCGAAGGCAAGAACGGCATAACTTTCAGGATCGCTAACCGCGAGAAGTACGACACTATCCAAACCACTATCAGGGAGCATAGCGAGCAGATCACCCGCCTTGAAATAGCGATGCGTGAGCTTGATTCGGTTGGCTGTGGATGGCTGGACGAGATGAGAAGCCAGAGGGATAGCCTCGCGGGAGCAGAGAGGCAAGCGCGGTCAGTGCTCTCCAGTTGGGCAAGTGCTGCTATCCAAAAGAATTTTGGGAAAAGCAAATCAGCTGAAGAATCCCTAGCAGAAGATCCAATTTACCAGGCCAAAAAGGCAGGAGCCGAAGCCCGGATTGCCAAAGCAAAGGCGGAGCTTGCCGATTTAGTGCCGAGGCTGGAGAGAATCGAGGACATCCTGAGCGGCGTGGGATGCTGATAACATGGTCGAAAAGAAACGCGACTATGCGAAGGAATACCGCGATTTTCACGGCAAGCCTGCCCAAGTAGCGGCTCGCTCACAGCGAAACGCTGCACGGGCGAAGTTAGGGCTTGCAGTTGGTGATAAGAGAGAATGCGACCACAAGAACCCGATTAGCAACGGCGGAAGCAATCGAAAAGACAATCTCCGAGCCGTTGCCAGGAGCACGAACCGAAAGAAGGCGGCGAAATGATAGATATTTCCGGATCCATTCTTTTTTAGAAGGAATTAATTTTGGATAAAAGAACGCGGCAATTTTGGGCAGGATCGGATATGGAGCTCTGGCCGGTGCTGGAGCAGGACACGACCAGGCCCGAACTTATGAGGATCTCAGGCCATGCCAGGGAGGGAGACGGTGAGCACTGAGACGGCACTAACCCTGGTGGGTATTGTGGGCGCGGTGCTGTTGCTCCTCTCCCTCTTTCTTACCTAACACGCCCATAAGAATCTGTTAGGTAAGGAACCGATATGATAAGGCCAATTATTTGAATACTCAGGGGGCTTAAACAAACCATGCAGATTCAACTAACTAAAGACAAAATAGCTGAAATCGATGAGTGTGATGGAGACCTGGCAAAATCGAGCTGGTTCGCTGTTGAAAACAAACGGGGATATCAATTCTATGCAAGAAGACGAATAGAAGGAAATAAACAAATCGGTATGCATAGGCTGATATTTGAGCGAATCGTGGGCAGGCCACTGCAAAGAAACGAGCTTGTGGATCACATAGACGGTAATGGATTAAACGACAAGCGAACGAATCTTAGGATTATAGACCATCGCATGAACATGAAAAACATGCATGGAAGGCACCACGGCATGATGAGATCTAAACAACTGTCCCTTTTCTGAAAGACCAGCATGACAAGAAGATGAAAGCGCGCGGTGAGATCTCTGATTAATCTATTCTATTTTTATAATTTCTGCAATCGATTTTAAGAGGCTTTTTTCTCCCTCAATGAATCCCTAGGTCTAGCGGGCGATCTTCCCGGCGCTGTGGGATGACACGAGAAGGCGGCGAAAATAGCAGGCAGGCATGATACCTACCAAACCTACCGGATTAAGCTACCGACCTACCGACCTTGCAATTTCTGGAAATTCCTGGAAGATTCTGGAAGTCTGGAAATGGGCCGCAATCCGTATCGAGATCAGAAGGCCATTGATGGATCGCTTTTGTATCATCATTGTATCATTGTATCTTGCAACCCTGCCCGAGAGGAGAAGGCCATTGATGGTCTTCCGATCGATCGAAGACAAAAAACGCTACAGACCTTGCAACCCTGCCCGAGAGGAGAAGGCCATTGATGGTCTTCCGATCGATCGAAG
>JBAXWY010000006.1:0-92857 GCA_037128175.1 Methanothrix sp. | reverse complement strand
GTGGTGGTGGAAGCGTAGTAGTGGCTAACCGCAATGCAGTAGGTGCCTGGGAGACCTTCCGAGTCGTTGAGCTTGGAAATAACAATATAGCTCTTCGGGCCAATAACGGCCAATATTTCTGCGCCGAAGGTGGTGGTGGAAGCGTAGTAGTGGCTAACCGCAATGCAGTAGGTGCCTGGGAGACGTTTTATCGTGAATACAGGTAATAAGCAAGCTCGTAGCTTTGCCTGACATCTCCCAATACTCTTTTTTCAGATATATTTCGCATGCAAATAACCCAATTGGAGAATAAAGATAGTATCTAGGAATATTCTTAGCATAAATTTTCGATAGGATACATTTAAAAAAAACGTAAGCTTAAAAATGAGAAAAAGAAAGCTAAACAATATCTAATAATGGAATATTAAAACGCAAAATATAAATACATATAATTGTTATTAATATAGACATGAAAATTGGGAGGATACGATGACGAGAAAGGGAAAGGTAACGTTAGTCATTATTCTTCTATGGCTAATGCAAGGAATGGGGTTTTCGAACGGGGAAGATCTTCAGGGAGATGGATCATCCCCCTTGAATGTTACTCTGACTATGTCAAAAGTTCCTTTGGCAAACGAAACCGCGATGGTAATCTGCAACATCTCCAGCGAATTCGATGTTCAAGAGGTGAATGCAAACGTTATTCTACCACCTGATGCCAAATTGATTAAAGGAAATTTGACCTGGAAAGGGGACCTGAGAGCAAATGATTCGGTAGAGTTCAATGCATCAATTCAATTTACAAATGTTGGAGCCTTTTTAATCGAGGCTTTGGCCTGGAAGATCATAGATCCCGAAAAAGAGGTTTATTGGGAGGGCTGCGATACAATCTACTTGACCATCCATGGAGATCAAGCCCCTGTTTCCAATGAGGTTGTTGGAGAGCCACTTAAAGAGACGGAGACTGTAAAGCGCTTAGAGTGGACTGGGCCAAATAATCCTGACACTTATGCTGATTATATAAAGTCTCAGCAGTTTAGCAGAAGCTTAACCCAGGAAAAGATCGTTCCAATACAATCGAATCCCACGCCTGGTGTTCGTGCTACTCCAAGATTCATAATCCTAACTAGGACGAGATCTCTGGCTACATCCCTAACTCCTGAAATAAATCGCTATGTTGAAGATGTAAAACGGCAGGGATACAATGCCGAGTCTTGGTTCTTTTCAGATGGTTCAAATCCTTCTCCTGCGGATTTAAGGTCTTGGTTACAAAGCATCCAACCCATTGCAGGAGTTCTCCTAATCGGTGATATCCCAACTGCTTGGTTTGAGAAATATACCTTTGGAGAAGCTTGGGAACAATGGCCGATCGATCTATTCTATATGGATCTTGATGGAACCTGGACGGACACTGATTCTGATGGGTTGTACGATTCACATACGGGCGATCGAGATCCAGAGATCTTCGTGGCAAGATTACTGGCAAATAACCTCAATCTAGAGGGGGCAACTGAAATAGCTTTATTGAGAAATTACTTCAATAAAAATCATTTATATCGGCAGGGATTAATACCGCAGCCCAAGCGGGGATTAATGTACATCGACGATGATTGGGTTGGCTCGTCAACAGATTGGAACAATGCACTCGGCTTGATATATGATACTACAACTCTTGTGAATGACAAAGCTACGACGAATCCAACCGATTATCTGAACAGATTAACGCAAGGATACGATTGGGTTCAGATTTGCTGCCATGGTTGGTCTGGTGGACAAACGTTCAAGATTAACGATGCATGGGATGGTTCAATCTATTCGCAAGATATCAAGACGCTTGATCCAAAAGCCATCTTCTATAATCTATTCGTTTGCTCTGCAACCAGGTTTACAGAATCCAATTACTTAGGTGGTTGGCATATCTTCACCAGCACAAATGGCTTAGTGGCCATCGGTTCCACAAAAACAGGGAGCATGCTCTATTTCGACAATTTCTATCGACCGATTGCTCATGGGGAGATTGTTGGCTCGGCATTCATCGAATGGTTCAAAGAAAACGGTGTCGATGATGTAGATTGGTTCTACGGAATGAATATTCTAGGCGATCCCATGCTCACTCCACTGAAATACGGCACTCCGAAAAAAATCTCTATGCGGGCCTACAACGGTCAATATCTGTGTGCCGAGAATGGCGGCGGTAGTGTGATAGTAGCTAACCGTAATTCTGTAGGTGCCTGGGAGACCTTCCAACTGGTCGATCTGGGCAATGGCAATGTAGCCCTTCGTGCTGCCAATGGCCAGTATCTCTGTGCTGAGAACGGCGGCGGTGGTGTGATAGTAGCTAACCGCAATTCCGTAGGTGCCTGGGAGACCTTTGGCTATATGGACCTGGGGAACGGCAAAATCGGCCTTAAGGCCTTCAATGGTCAAGTTGTCGTAGCCGAGAACGGCGGCGGTGCCGGCATCTATGCAAATAGGCCCTGGGTAGGTGCTTGGGAAACCTTTGAACTCAATATAATTTCCAGCTAGGAAAGGAGGCGCGAGAATCGCGCCACTCAATTTTTTTTAGACTTTTGACATCATCTCGTCGAGACTCTCGTTGACCCGCGGTCAGCGAAATTCGTCCTTCGCAATCCTACAAGTTAAAGGCAAGCCGCCTGACCGCCTTACCTCTCATCCAGTGTTATGCTCTTAACCGCCACGCTCAGGCACCTTTCATCAGGGTTGTTTAGCTCCTTGATATCGCTTGGCATCTCGCAGCCTTCTGGCACGCGCAGGTACACGACGTTGGGCCCTTTTGCAAGCTGCAATGGCACGCTCACGTCGATAAAGCTAGTGGGCAAGGCAACCTGTGCTGTAGGCGAGCCGCCTGAGGAGATCTCCAGCGTACGATTGCGATAGAAGCTCTGCGCATTCAAGCTCAGGGTAGCGGTACGATTCTCAGAGGAGTTTACCAGGAGGGTGGCATTGGCTTGCATCCAACGGGAGGGGGCACCAGCCCAGTTCTCGGTATCATAGAAGCCCTTGAGGTATTTCAACTGGCTGGATTTCCTCTCGTCCAGAGCTATGTTCTGAATAGCTACGCCTAAACACCGTTCATCAGAGCTGTTCAACTCCTTAATATCGCTCGGTTGTTCGCATCCTTCAAGAACGCGAAGTCTGAGGGCGTTTATGCCCTTTACCAGGTGGATTCGTGCCTCAATCTCGACGAAGCCTTTCGTTGGTATTGCCGCCTTTGTCACAAGCTCATTGCCTATGTATACAACAAGCGTCCGGTTGCGGTAGAAGCTTTGCGCATTCAGGCTCAAAGTGGCGGTGCGATTCTCAGACGAGTTTACCAGTAGGGTGGCGTTGTCCTTCATCCAGCGGGTTGGGGTGCCGGACCAGTCTTCTGGGTTATGGAAGCCTGGGCCAAAAGCCATAAACGATGAAGAATTCTGCGGGGCACTCTCTTGCATCTTATTTTGTTCGGTTTCAGTTAAACAGCCGCTGCAGGCTATAACTGCTAAGGCCATTACGAGTATCAATAACCTATTTAGCTTCATTTGTAGCGTCCTTCTGCTTGCCATTTTATTGCTAGTGAGTGTGTGCAATGCAATCCTTTCCTTGAGTATTAAAGTTATATGCGGCAACCTGCGCTGCAGGCGCGCCGCCTGAGGAGATCTCCAACATTTACGAGTTTCAGGTAAATTCTCTCGTTAACTCCAGAAGGATGGCGTTTTTTGTCGACATCCTATTACGGGATTATTCTTAATGTTTCCCGCGCACCTATTGCGTTTCGATTAGCCATAACTCCATCTCCACCACCAAATTCGGCACAGACATATTGGCCATTAGCGGCACGTAGAGCATAATTGCCATTTCCCAGATTGACTATCCTCAAGGTCTCCCAAGCAGCTATTGCATCTCGGTTAGCCACAACTACATTTCCACCACCGCCTTCCGCACAGACATACTGAAATGAGTTATGTGGATTCCAATTGAAATCATTGGACTACAATGTTGGGACGACATAGAAGTCCTCCAAAATAGAAAGCTATTTTTATAAGTTAATGCTGTAATAGTTATTGGATTGATTAATAAGATGACATGAGGTTGTAGTAATGAACGAAACGAAACTCGTAATCCTAATAATCCTTGTAATGCCGCTTTGTTTTAATGTAATATGTGCTGAGGAGTTTCAATCAAATTACACCTTAAGCAATGATACCAGCATTCGGCAGAGCAGCAATGAGACGGGGTTATTGTCATCCCTGCAGAGCAACTCGATAGCATCTCCATTGGATGCTTTGCAGGTCCTATTAGAATTCATTGGGTATACGAATATGATAATGGAGGGCTTTAAGGGTAATGATGATTATCAACAGGGATATAGAAAGGGATTGGCGGATGGGAAACAATATATAGTTACGAAGTGGAGAGCAAGAGGCGCCATAGATAGAAAATTAGGTCTAAGCGAAGATTGCGATCGATGGTTGCCGGAAGAAGAGACTACATATAACATTCAATTTCAAGTATGTGCTCCAAGATGCGATGATTTTCCAGGAAATGGCGGAGTCATTTACCACTATTGCTATGGGGTTCCATACGATTGCCGCAGCGATGCACAACGGGGTTATGATGATGGAAGAAGCAAGGCAATTAAAGACTATGGCGGCGATCATAATAAAATATGTAGTTATTACATAGATGGATATTATGATCTTACCCTTAATCCGGCAGTTATGCTTGCGGATGTAATTCGCGCCATTAACTTATGGAAAAACGAGGAAATAGAACTTGGAAAAGTCATTGATTTTATAAATGAATGGGCAGTAAGTTCGCAATTAGAACCAGCAAATTTATTACAATCATGGGAGGCACAAAACGAGCATATCAATGAATATATGAATGATCCCAACAAATATTTGCCAAATTATGTTGCCCTTCAGGCAGTCAATGGTCAGTATGTTTGCGCAATAAATGGTGGCGGCACCGATGTCCGGGCCAATCTCAATTCAATTGGCAACTGGGCAATATTCGGGCTTATCAATCAAGGAAATGGTAACGTAGCTCTTCAAGCTGACAACGGTTATTTTCTCTGTGCAGAAGGCAGCGGTGGCGGCGAAATTACAGCAAACCGTAATGCTATAGGCGCTTGGGAGACGTTCAAGCTCATCGATGTAGGGAACGGCAATGTAGCTCTTCAGGCAGCTAATGGTCAGTACCTATGTGCGGAAGGTAGCGGTGGAGGCGAAGTCGTAGCTAACCGTAATGATATCGGCGCATGGGAGACGTTTAATCTCGTAGATCTTAGCAACATAGCCATTCAGACCTCCAACGGCCAGTACGTCTGTGCAGAGGGCGGCGGAGGAGATGGAGTTGTGGCCAACCGCGATGCAATAGGTGCCTGGGAGACATTCCGACTTGTCGATCAAGGAAATAGCAAAGTAGCTCTTGAAGCTCATAATGGCCAGTTTCTCTGTGCGGAAGGAGGAGGAGGTCGCGAGGTCGTGGCTAACCGCGATGCTATCGGCGCATGGGAGACCTTCAAATTCATTGATCTGAAAAAAGTAGCCCTTCAGGCAGCCAATGGCCAGTATTTATGCGCAGAAGGCAGCGGTGGCGGAGCAGTCGTAGCCAACCGCAATGCAATAGGTGCCTGGGAGACATTTAAGCTAATCTATATAGGAAACGATAATGTAGCCCTCCAGGCAGCCAACGGTCAGTATTTATGCGCAGAAGGCAGCGGTGGCGGAACAGTCGTAGCCAACCGCAATGCAATAACTGCTTGGGAGACATTTAAGCTAATCTATATAGGAAACGATAATGTAGCCCTCCAGGCAGCCAACGGTCAGTATTTATGCGCAGAAGGCAGCGGTGGCGGAACAGTCGTAGCCAACCGCAATGCTATAGGTGCCTGGGAGACTTTCAAGCTAATCGGTCTTGGCAAGATGGCTATTCAAGCGGCCAATGGCCAATATATCTGTGCAGAAGGCGGCGGTGAAGTTGTAGCCGACCGCAACGAAATAGGTGCCTGGGAAACATTAAATCTAATCAGGCCATAGATGGGTGTTGGAGAGATAGATCATTATCTCAAAAGAGTGAAACGGCGGCGGCGCACCCGCGCAGCAAGCTGCGGGGCATCCAAAGCGTCGCCGCATGAAAATGGAACCCGGTAGGGCTGATTGATCCAAGCCTAAGTTGAATACGTATGCCCTTTATCCCAGTCGCAGCAAGCTGCGGGTATTGCGTTTTATAATAAAATAAGAATGAGGTGCTCTTCATTTCTTATCATATCAAAGGTGCATGCTTGCGAGCATAATTGCCAGTTTCCCTTATTTCCATCCCTGTCTCTTCAGTACATCTTCTGCAGCATTTCGGACGTAACTATCACTATCCTCCTGAGACACTTTAGTCAATGGTTCTGTAGCACGGGTGTCACCTATATTTCCCAAAGCCACTATCGTCCAGTATCTTACACTGTTATCCTCATCATTCAGAGCCTCTATCAGTGGATCGACTGCTCGGTCGTCTTTTATATTGCCCAGAGCTTCTGCCGATTGATACCTTACTATGGGGTCTTCATCCTTTAGAGCCTGGATCAATGGATCGACGGCTTTTTCATCCCCAATCTTTCCCAGAGCTTTGGCAGCTTTAGCCCTGACTGAGACCATATCATCACGCAGAGATTGTATTAGCGGATCTGCGGCTTGATTGTCTTTCAACTCACCGAGAGCCGCTACGACTGACCCGCGAACTTCTCCATCCTGGTCATTCAAAGCCTGAATTAATGGGTCGAGTGCGCGTTTGTCTTTGATCCATCCCAGAGCTTTGGCCGACTCAGATCGAACCGAGCTGTTCTCATCTTTAAGGGCTTGAATCAACGGGTCAATAGCGCTTGTGTCATTGAGCTCACCAAGAGCCATTGCAGCATCCGCTTTAGTAACGCTATTTTCATCTTCAAGGTTCCTTATATATTGATCAACGTTTTCAGCAGTTGCCGGCATTGCGAAAACCAATAGGTTAAGCGCAAATAAGAGAGCTAATTCGTATCTCATGGTATCATCTCAACAGTTTTTCATGCAAAACTCAATTATTGCTCACTCCATAAAAATATAGCCATCCCTTCCTGTAAAAAGGATAGGACAGCACATCTAGCAGTCTCTTAGATTGCGATCAGCTTGAAAGTCTCCCATTCGCGGATCCAATCGCGGTTAGCCACCACCTCACGTCCGCCGCCTCCTTCCGCACAAACGTACTGGCCATTGGCGGCCTGCAAAGCTATATTGCCGCCGCCCAGATCTATGCGCTTGAAAGTCTCCCATCCGAGGATCCAATTGCGGTTAGCTACCAAAAGGCCGCCACCGCCACCTTCAGCACAGACGAACTGGCCATTGAAGGCTTGCAGAGCCACATTGCCGTTGCCCTGATCGATGAGCTTGAAAGTCTCCCAGGGACCGATGACATTACGGTTAGCTACGACTCCATCACCGCCGCTGCCCTCTGCACAGACATACTGGCCATTGAAGGCCTGAAGAGCAATGGAAACATACAGGTTGACCGCCAAGTTTGACCATTTTGATTCAGCCGTCTTCTGGGGGAATCCAACAGCAGGAGCCGGATACACTGTGGTATCGCCTACCAGGTTGTCAGCTCGCACCCTGTAGTAGTATGTTGTACCAGGCACTGCCGTATTATCGATGTATGTTACTACATTTGGTCCAACTGTGAATGTAGTCAGATCCACGGTGAATGCGGCATCCTTTGCTCTCTGGATGGTGAATCCGGTTTCGCTGATGGAATTGTCCACCCATGTTAAAGTAACAGGACTGCCTACAGTGACTGCAAGGTTAGTCGGCGCTTCCGGTGCAACTGCAAACACCTGGGTGTGCATCATATCCATCTCTTCATGGCCCAGGAGATGGCAGTGTATCATGTACTCCCAACCGAAGTTGACCAGATGGTTCAAGACGGTAACCGGATTTCCAGCCGGGTCAAGGAATCCACCAGGCGGGCCCTTCAGAATGTCTCCTGCAGGCATTGTCGGGTCAATCAAGCGGGTGCTGTTGGGAACCTTGAAAGGCACCCGTGGTGCAACCGGTCTCAAGGCCACAATGGTATGCTCCAGGGGGTTGGTCCTGACAGTCTCCTTCCAGCCCAGCTCATTGGCATCAGGCGGTAAGAGAATGCCATCCCATGCAACTCTGTTGATGACCTGCACATTGTACAGATGGAAGTGATATGTGTGGGTATCAACACCATTGTGCGTGATCTTCCAGATCTGAGTCCCATCGCCTGCAGATGGTTCAGAGAGAGGCGTCATGGAGTCCTTTATGACCTCGACAGGTGGACTTGCGAATCCGTAGAGCATGAAATTCTGATTCAAGGGGTTAGTAGTTTGCATTTCAAGCCCTAATAAACCACTCATCCGTCCGTACTCTTCGTCATAGGCAGCGTTCATCTCATCATGGATTGCCTTGGGCTCCAGTGGGATCGTCAGTTCCGAGCCGCCAATATTCCAGAATGTATGGCTGGATTGGTAGAGCTGAACGTATTGTTTAATAACATCGAAGGGGAACGTCTTGTCGTAGGCGGAGTTGTAAGCTGCCTGCGGAACGATGATCGGCGGTTGCGATACCTCAAATACGCCCCTCTTGCCTGCCTTTTTGGCAAATACCTGATTGAGTGTGGCCAGATCGTAAGCAGGATCTGGTCTTGTTGTTGCCTTCACATTGATCTGCATGATGGTCCTGGTATTGGGGCCATATCCCGGTTGAGTTGTTGGTGCACCTCCCGTATCCCTCTGGTCCACGTCATGAGTGTAGTAATCCACACGCGGGTCCGCCGCTGGGAACGCCGCAGGTGCATCATTGTAGAGAATGATGGTCTTTCCTGCATATTGGGAGAAGTCGATGATGACATCCGCCCGCTCCGCCGGCCCCAGCAGAAGTGTATGCTTATCTACATTTCCGAAGTTGAACGCCTGCGCATTTCCGATAAAAGTAACCGGCTGGTTCTCTATCACTACTGGTGCCGGCAGGTAGCCGCCTTCGCTGCCAATTTGGATAAATGACGGACCTTTTCGTAGTGGATCAGGTACACCGCCATCTCTTCCATCTGTCGGCCAGTTAGCCGGCAAGCCTGCACAATTGGATGCAGGGACCATGCCCACTTCCGTCAGACCTGTGTAGACTGATGCCGTAGCAGTAGCGCTCTTGCCGGTAGGATCGGTAATGGTAACCATCGGTGCTGTATAGTTGCTTCCTGCAGTCAGAAGAGATATGCCAGTAATGATGCCGCCGGAAATCGTGGCTCTGGCAGTAGCGCCCCGACCGTATCCTGTAGAATCCGTGATAAAGATCGATGGCTGTGTATAGCCGCTGCCGCCATTGGTAACGGTTATGCTATTGATGATGGAACTTGCCAAATACATCTGCAAATTCAAAGATCTCTCGTTGGCTGCATTCAGGATGCGGAAGCGATAGGATTTGGGCCCCACCTCTAGACTGGGATAAGCAGCGCCATTGATTATGGGCGTATCCATAAAGGACTCCATCGCCATGGATGGGTTTGGAGTTCCGGGTATCATGGGCGGCTCCCAGGGTGCTGCGCTTCCGGCTCCTCCTGTGTAGTATGGGTTAGGAATCAGCCCTCTCTTTGTAGGTGTGGCGGGAGGCCAGAACCAGGGGGAATACATCCACCGGCCAAAGGCATTAGTTCCGGTAATGTCCCAGGGATTTTGATTCGTCATGTAGACATGGGGCATCCAGAGGTCACCGGTGACAGCGTTTGTTATTTTTCCGTTCACGTCTCTTGGTCCCGTCCCCCAGTTCCAGGTAGGATCCTGTGCTGCTATGGTGGTACTATCAACGAAGGTCTTATCCTGGATGACCAGAGGAATCCCTACATCGGGAAGAAGCTTGGCTTTGGTAGGATTGACACCGGTAACGTCGGTACCTTTGATCAGGTCTTGTTCTACGTTGTCGGTGATCAGGTAACCCGCCGCCATTCCGGAGTAGACGTTGAGACGGGTGATGCCGTAGGCATGGTCATGATAGAACATCAGCCTGGCACTCATATCGTTGGTATAGTAGAAAGTCAGCGTACCTTGCGGCTCATTTCCGCCGTCCATGTCCGGGACATTCCTCACACTGACACCTTTCGGGTAGGATGTGTGCTCACCGGCAGGTGTTGTCCACTGGTGAGGTGTTCCATCGCTGATCCACACTGTATCGCCACCATGCAGATGAACTGCAGCGCGATTTTCGCTGTAGTTCATGGGGCTTGCCATCATTCCCATCGGACCCATTCCTGATCCCATGACTGTGTGGTCCACGGGAATGAAGAGGTCGCCATCGACATCCGTGGGAAGATAGTTATGGAACTTCACACGCACAGGAACGCCCCTCTCTGCCACAATAGTTGGCCCCAGGTATTGGGTATCATTATGTGCAAGAACAGGCAAGTTTGTTGTTGCGTTCTTTATTGCGGTGCCGTTGGGGTACTTCAGTGGGATGTGCCTGCTGGTGGCCAAATTCTGGGGTGTCTCAAGCTGCACATATCCTCGCAGAGTTGTATTGGGAAGGTCTCTATGCATCTTCTCGGAGTACTGCACGACGGCGATCTCATAGTAATCGCATCCTGGATAGGTTGTCTTGTCCGGAACGGCAACTGGTATATACTGTCCCAGGTCGTTCTTTCCGGCTGCATTCAGACCGGGCAGCGAATCGACGAATTTTCTCATGCCGCCTGCTAGGGGACCGCCTATGTATGCCGTAGCACTGGCGCCCGTGCCGGTAGGGTCGGTGATAGTGACTACTGGAGCCGTATATCCACTGCCACCGGCATATACTGTGATGCCGGTTATAACGCCGCCATTAAGCACTGCCGCAACATTAGCCCTAACAACTCCAATGTTGTTGTAGGCATCATCAACGATAACAACAGGTGCCGCAGTGTAGCCGCTGCCTCCGTCCGTAACCGCGATGCTGGTTATAACGCCCTTAGGCAGCGGGCTGTTGGCCCAGTTTGCGTATGGTCCGAAATAATGTGGTACACCGCCGGGATCGAGGGCAAAGACCGGTGGGGCAGCAGAAACATTCTGAGCTGCAGCAAGAGCCTTAGCTTGAGCTAGTACCTGGGCGGGTTTATAAATCTCTTTGAAACGCTCGGCGGCAGCCCTTCTCTCTTCTGGTGTTGCCCTCTTTGTTCTGAAGTGAAGTTCGGCGCCAGGGGTTGCACCATTGGCACTAAGATTCTGGTTGTCGGATACGTTGATTACATTGTCAACTGAGACATCACCAGGAATCGCAGCGCTGTTGTTCGACATCAATACCACAAGTAGCATGCCGGCAAAAAAGAGTACTCCGGCAAAGCCGATGCTAAAATAGCTTTTTCTCTTTAATCTATGCCTATTCTTCGGGGTTAAATTACTGGCGAACATATCTTACTCCTCTTGGTTTGCAACATATAATAAATATTTTAATTGTTGAATCTTATTTCGAATGTTACATATACACCACATTAATGCTATGGTAAACTACTCTCAAATAAAGCATATGATTAATATCTTTTAAATGTATATAAAGTTATTGACTCTTACGGCGCCCAAAAAAAGGAAACGTGGACGGAGTATGAAATTATTAAAAAACATAATGCTCTTTTGCACGCCTGCCGTCATGACACTCTTGTAGCCTGGGCCAGAGCAATAATCTCGGCCAGGGGAATGATATGCAAGTAAGGTGGCCGGTGAGGTGGATGTGATTTGGGTGAGAGAATATTGCCGGTAGATGCGCGTGCCTGCGGTGCGATGATCGCTGAAAAAATCCAGCTCCATCCGGTTGAACTCCTGGGCCAGCTTGTTAGAGCGGGGCAAATGAGTATTGGAGTTGGGGAGAAATGTTCGGGAGGACCGCTTGGCAATCCTGTCTTGCATAATCCGTGTCCGCATAGAGGCCCTGCTCAATGAACCGGATCTTTTCCGCCTTCTCCTGCCTCTATGAAATTGCGGCGTGCATCATCCGAGCGCAAGAAGACCGAGGCAGAGGCCTTACGCCCCTGCCCTCATCGCCTCCCTTCCCGCCGCCAGGGCCTCGTCCAGCTTCTCGGCATTGGGCCCCCCACCTTGCGCCAGCTCCGGTCGACCTCCTCCGCCCCCGCCCAGGGCCTTGGCCGCGGCCCGGATGATGCTGCCCGCCTTGACGCCCTTCGCCAGGCCCGACTAGGCCCTACTGCGGCCACGAGCTTGCCGGTCTCGCTGCCCATCTTATGCACCACGATTCTTAGGCCATCCATGATCTCGGCCTCTGCTTTCGTCTTCCCATCCCCTGCAATCCTCGCAAGCAGAGGTGGCGTCATGATTGTTCTCGCGTAGCCACCTCACGACAGAAGGGCCCACGCATTCGTCAACCAGGAAACGCATCTAAACGGCCTCGGCCGCGAGGGGAATGAAAGAAGCGTCTTGAAGGGTCTTGGAGGCAAAGAGAAGACAGGCATAGATGTCGTCCTTTTCCAAGCCGGGATACTCCACCAGGATATCCTCCATGGTGGTGCCATGGGCCAGGAGTCCCAGGATGTACTCCACGGTGAGCCGAGTGCCCCGGATGACGGGTTTGCCTACCATTACTTTGGGATTTATGGTGATCCTTTCCAGTAGGTTTTCGTTATTCACGGAGATGGTGTTGGATGCTCTTTTGATATAAATGTGAGTTTTGATTATTGCCTCTTCAGTTCTTCAAGGACCTCTAAAACTAGATCCCGGTATTTGAGCCGAATCGAAAAGTTATCTTTCTCCCAATGATGCCGTGGGTACTCGTATGCAATAACTTGTCGAAGAAAATCGTTCTTCTTCATACCAAGTTGCGATGAAATTGATGTCAGGTAGAATCCTACTTTCGACTCATCGTAATTATTGTCGAACTCAACAAATTTGCTTGATAATTGATCTCTGCTGAGCTTATCAGGTTCCTTGGTATTCAAGAGTGATGGAAATAGAATGTCCCGCATTCGCCTGTTAGTGACTCGATCTCTTGAGAGGTAATCGAGCAACAATCCCTTCAGGCTTGACACATCGTAATCAATGGCGGGAGGTTCATCGGACATCGGTATTTCAAACTTTTTCCTTTTTCCGCTCCGTTCCTGTTCCGCCTCTTCAGAAATGATGGACGTCTTCATCAGAAGTTCGTCTCCACCTTTTGTCTTGACATAATTTAGAACTATGGCATTGACGTTGACTTCATAAGAGTCCGAAAGCCATTCAATCATTCTTTCGAGTGACGCCTCGATGGAGAAGCCGACAAGGAGAATTCTTTGCGTGCTATTGAGATTTACATTCTCCAGATCGATATCAGGAAATGCCTCGTTGAAAGATTCCCCAAATGCTCTTGAAGTGTATGACGAATGAATTTCGCTCAATTTTTCTGCAGTCCATTCAGCAACATTTGATGCGTAATCGATCGCCTGAGCAAGTGTCTCTCGTGGCAGTTCGGCGCGCTTGATTTCAATAATCACCGTGTTTCCAGATTTGTCAACGGCAAGTAAGTCAATAGGGCCGGATTTAGTCATAACCTGCCTGCCAATGATCATGATATCCGTTCCTATTATTTCAGGATTTGATGCGAGCCAGGGTTCAAGATCGTATGGCTCAGTTCGGCCTTCATATTTCAGAGCGGTATCCACGGAGGTTAACTTGCCGTCTATAATCTGCCATGTTTTTATTTCAGTTCCCATGATCCTGCCGTCCCTTCAAACCCAAATTGGTTATTGAAAATTGTATCGTCAAAGAAAAAAATATTTAGGCCATCATCGCCGTTCTTCCCGCCTGAAATGCCTTGTCCAGCTTCTCCACATTGAGCCATCCGCCAGGATGATGCAGCCAGCCTTGATGCCCTTATCGATGCCTGACTGGCCCACCGTGGCGACCAACTTGCCTGTCTCGCTGCCCAAAAGGGCGATCCGTCCCGCTCCGCCAGGAGTGCCTCCGCCTTGAGAAGCTCATCGATGTCTGCGCTGCTCATCCTATGACATGCTTTAATGGGACGTTCAACATTCTATCCATGCAAGCACCTTTTCCTTTTGTTCAATTTTTTAATTTGCTTTCTATTGAAGCAATTTTGGCCTTAGCGGCTTCAAAAGATGGCTTTAGGTCGATGGCAGTCCTTAAAGAATCAATAGCCTCCGAATAGTCCTTCCTTTCTGAAAGTGCCACTCCTTTGCTAAACCAGGCCATTTCATCATTTGGATTCAGCTCAATAGCCTTATTGAAGCAATTTAATGCATCTATATACTTGGCTCGCTTGAGATTAGCAGTACCCATATTGAGCCACGCATTTGCATAATCCGGCTTCTTTTCAATAGCGTTGTTAAAATTCTCTTCGGCATCCTTATATTGACCAATATGTCCAAAAGCAACTCCAAGATTATGATATGCTTCCGCGGACTCTTGATTGATTTCCAAAGAATGACGGAAGCATTCGATTGCTTGGTTATGTTCACCTTGGTTGCCAAAAGCAATGCCTCTTTTTATCCATGCTTGCTCATTCATGGGATCTAATTCTATAGATTTATCGAAGCACTCCATTGCTTTATCACGATATCCTTTGCGCCAAAGGTCTATTCCTTGCTTCAAGAGTAAATCGGAGCGCTCAGTCTTTTCTGAGGGGGGTTCACTTCTTAAATTTGATTCTACATTCTCTTCTCGCGAACTAAAGTAAGGAATACCTAAATATAACGCTAAAGTCTTGCCAAGATCTTCTTCCAAGCTATCTAGCTTTGTAACAACACCTTGAGCCAACTCTGCTTTTCCTCCACCTTTGCCGCCTAAGTTCCTTATGATCTCTTTTGCAGTAGCATTTGCTTTCATGCCGCTTTTCAAACCAGTGTTTCCAATCGCTACTGCAAACTTTCCACTCCCATCCACGATTACTGTAAAATAATCCTTCTTCGCAAGTAGCGTGCTAGTCTTGATCAATCTTTCAAAATCCCAATTGTTTACAATACCTCTTATCGTTTTTAGACCATTTATCGACATGCTTTCCCAAGCATTTTTTTCCAGGAACATGACATCTACCAATGCCAGTTCATCCGTCAGTCGCTCGATCTCCTTCTGCTGGCCCTTCCACTCCTCAAAGAAGCGCTCCGCCGTGCGGGGCAGTTGCTCGTTCGGAACGCGCAGCACGTCTGCGGCTCCGGAGAGCAGGTCGTCGCGCTCCTGGCCCGCCCGCACGGCCGCTTCGCCTGCAGCAAACTCGATCCTCTCCACGCCGTCCTGAATGCGCTCGGCGCGCAGGATCTTGATGGCCCCGATCTGCCCTGTGTTGGTGACGTGCGTTCCAGCACAGGCCTCGATGTCGCTGCCCACCCGCACCACGCGAATCTGATTTCCAGGAGGCACGCCTCCCTGGTACAGCTCAAAGCCGAAGAGCTTTTCCGCCTCCGTCCTGGGAAGGAACTGGGTGTCCACTGGTTCCATCTCCATCACCCGCCGGTTAGCTTCTAACTCTATCGCCTTCAGCTCCAGGGTTGTGATGCGCTTGTAGTGGGAGATGTCCAGCCGGGCACGATCCTCGCTCTTCTGGGCTCCTGCCTGCCAGACGTGCTTGCCTAAAACGCGTTTTGCGGAGTCGTGCACCAGGTGAGTGGCAGTATGATGGCGGGCGTGCGCCAGCCTGCGACGCATGTCCACCTTGCCGGTGACATAGTCGCCTTTCGCCAATCCCGGCCTTGCTAACTTATGCAGCACAACGTCTCCCGACTTTTGCACATCCACTACAGAGAAAGCCCTGCCCCCCTTCTCCAGAGTGCCGTGATCAGCCGGCTGGCCGCCGCCCTCTGGGTAGAGGAGCGTTCTGTCCAGGATGATGCTGCCGTCCTGCATCACATCCAGCACCTGGGCCTCGAAGACCTGCCCGAAGGGCTGCTCGTAGAATAAAAGCTCAGTCTTGCCGGGCAGGGTGGCTTTGGCTTCTACTTTCTCGGCCCGGATGCGTTTCTTGGCCACCAGTGAGTAGAAGTTGTCCGGCAGTTCCACCGTTGCCCCCATCTCCTCTGCCGACTCGCGAGCGATCTCAGGGGGAATGCCGTGCGTGTCGTAAAGGGAGATCATCTCCACCAGGGGAATGGGCTGGTTCAACTTTTTAAAGTGCTCGGCCGTCTTCTTGACCAGACGCTTGCCCTTCTCCAGGGTCTCCGCGTACTTCTGCTCTTCCTGGTCGAGGATCTCCTTGATGGTGACAAAGCGCTCCTGCCAGTCAGAATAGTCCAGCCGCTGGATCTGCATCTCCACCAATTCCGCCAGTGGCAGAGACAATTCCAGCTCTTTCATCAGGCGCAGAGTGCGGCGGATGACCAGCCTTGCCAGGTAGCCTGCTTTGACATTGGAGGGGATGATGCCGTCTCCAAACATGTAAGCCAGGCAACGGGTATGGTCCACCACGGCATAGATGCGCTCCATGGGCTCGATGGTCTTCTCCAGCTTCTCGGGCGAGATGCCGATGCTGCCCGCAATTTTCCTGCGCAGATCCTGCATGCTGTACTCGTCCAGATCCACCATTCCTGCAAGGCGGGCATTCTGGGCGAAGATCTCGGCATACTCAGGGTCTTGCAGGTTGTGCTCGACGCCCGCCAGGTCGGCCACCTTCCTGACCAGATCGGGAAAAATAGCATCGTAAATGGTAGGCGAGCCCTTGGAGGCCCAGACAAACCTCTCCAGACCGTAGCCGGTGTCCACGATGTAGTTGTTCATCTTCTCATAAGACTCGTCCTTGATCTGGATGGCCCCTCCTGGTGCAGTTTTAAGGTCCATGAAGACCAGCGTGGCAAGCTCCAGACCCCCGACCATGACCTCCACGCTCGGTCCCGCGTTCCCGCCGCCTGCCCAGGGATTCTCCTTGTAGGTCACAGCCAGCGGGTCCATGCCCAGACCGACCAGCAGCTCATCGCATAATTGGACCGTACGATCCTTCCAGTAGTACTCCTTTTCGCGAGTGTTGAAGACGTGGTGGGCCATCATCTCGAAGGTGGTGAGATGCCGTCCGCTGCGCCCTACCGAATCTAGATCATCAAGCCTGATGCAGGGCTGGCTGATGGTGAGGGGGTTGGCGGGCGGCGGCACCTGCCCGGAGGTCACAAAAGGCTGGAAATCGGCGATGGAGGCAATGGTGAGGTAAATGTCGTCTCGCCAGCGGGCCACCACCGGATACCTCTTGATGCGAGCGTGCCCTCGGGCCTCAAAGAAGCTGAGGTAGTGCTCGCGCATCTCGTCTATTGTGTGCTCGCGTTTGAATATGGGAGAGCCTATGAAGGTATAGGGATCGCAGGGCGGGTCCCCGCAAGTCCTCCTCTCGCCGTTCCTGGTCCAGAAGAATTTGCCGCATTTGTCGCACTTCTTGCGCTGGAATCCCTCATCCACGAAGAAGTCCAATCGATACTCATCCTCGGAGAACATAGTTGATCAGCTTGAGTGCGAAAGTTGATACAGGAATGCTAAAAGGCTTTCTAAGGGTCGGGGAAAAGTACGCGCAAAGATCAGGGTTCCGAAGAAAATATTTGAATGGCCGTCTTTTCCGGCCATCTCATAATCGGTTTGATCTAATTTACTCTCAAGACCTTCAAGAGCGAAACCACGGGAACTCCCGCGATCTCGTCCGTGCCCTTCTTGTCGATCAGGACAGCGACTGCATTGATCTTGGCCCCGTGCTCATCCAGATACTCGACAGCCTCTTCCAGCGTCTGGCCGGATGTAATCACATCGTCTATGATGATGCACTCTTTGTCCATAACACCGGCGAAGTTAGCGCTCAGATTGCCGCGCGCCTTGCCGCTCTCTTTGGTGAGCATCTGTTTGCTGGGAGTGTAGACAGCAAGCTCCGCCGCCAGGCTATTGGCCACCATGCTGGCCAGAGGCAGGCCGCTTAAAGCTATGCCCACCACGACATCCACGCCGCAGTCGTTGTCGTCTAAAGTATCATAAATGATATCGGAGAGTGCTTCCGAGACGTGGTTCAGCCTAAAGGCACTCTTGCCGATCATGGACCAGTCCACTGAGATATCTTTGGGCCCGGGCGATGTGCTCGTCTTCTCAGCATGAGTAAGCAGCCAGGTCACCGTCTCGCTGGAGACATTCAGCTCCTCTGATATCTGGCCTTCAACCAGTCCTTCCGCCTTTAGTTCTGTTGCCTTCTTAATCAAAGTTTCAATATTCTTCATCTTATGCACCTCTTTTTCTTTCGGGCAGGAGTTCCGCAATCCGCACAAGTTTCCCCCTCGAATTTGCTGCCGCAGCCCTGGCACCTCTGGACGTGTTTTAGCAATCTCTTTATCCTGGGCTGCCCGATGGTCTCGATCTTCAGGCCGAGGTGAAGAGCGACGTTTTGCAGAGCGTAGTCATCGGTAGCTAGAACTGCTCTATATTCCAGGGCTTTTGCCAGGACATCCAAATCAGCGGAAGACAGTGCTTTGAGGTCGCCTGTCTGTGTTGCGGCGCGCTCTGCAGCCTTTCGCGCCTGGGGGGAGGGGCTTTCCACTCGCGTCTCGAAGATGTGAAGCAGGGACTTTGTCCTTATATCTTTGAGCTCCGCTTCAACCGCCGGGACGGTGATCAATTCCCCTGCTGGCCTTTTACCCCAGATGAATACCGAGGCATCCGCTACGACATACACATGCAGAGGCTCTTGAAAGTTATAGTACTTGGACTTTTCCCGGACCAAAACGCTATTATCATATAATGAAATGCAAAGGTTGGATGGCCAAGAAAGAAAAAAAGGTTGGCAATAAGGAAGACCAACGGCTCGCGACCCTCGCGACTACCCAGGAAAAACCGAGTGAAAAGGTAGCCAAGCTACCGCCCAAAGTCTTGCCCAAGAGCGCAGCCGAACGCAGAAAGGACCGCATTGATGGAATAATCAAGACCGTGTATCCTTCTATCCTCGGAACCGTGGCGGGCTTTGCCTGCTATTATACAGGTGCGGCATTAGATCGTTATCCCTGGCATTTCGTGATGCTTTCTGTAATACTGCTTACCTATGTCATTCAAAAGTATACCTATACGTTCTTGAATATAGATGCAGCAAGCTTCAAGACCAAAGATTGGATCTATGTAGAGTTCATGGTAGTCGATTTCTGGCTGGTTGCCTGGACGCTCCTTCTCAACTGAGGTATACCCATGAGAATTGCCATCATCAACCGCGATCGCTGCCAGCCCCGCAAGTGCTCCAAAGAGTGCGAGTACTTCTGCCCACCGGTACGCACGGGCGACGAGACCATAGTCTTTGTGGATAGCAAGCCCCTCATCACCGAGAACCTTTGCGTGGGCTGCGGTATTTGTGTGCGCAAATGCCCCTTTGGGGCGATTACCATCACCAACCTGCCGGAAGAGATGGAGGATCCGGTGCACAGGTATGGCCAGAACGGCTTTGCGCTTTATGGTCTGCCCGTGCCGGTTGAGGGCCGGGTCACCGGTCTTTTGGGCCCCAACGGCATAGGAAAAAGCACCGCCGTATCCATACTCTCTGGCATCCTTCGACCTAATTTGGGGAAGAATGCCTCCTGGGATGATGTGTTCTCCCGCTTTGCGGGCAGCGCCCTGGGAGATTATCTGAAAAAGGTAGCAGATAAGGGCGTCAAGACATCCTACAAGCCGCAGTATGTTGATCGCATCCCCAAGAGCTATTCGGGGCCTGTTAGCGGTCTCTTGGAGAAAACGGACGAACGCGGTGCTCTCGCCGATCTGGTGGAAGGACTTTCTCTAGGCAAGTTCATGGACCGGGAGATATCAAGCCTCTCAGGTGGAGAGTTGCAGCGAGTGGCCATCGCGGCGACGGTCGCGCGCGACGCCAATTTCTATTTCTTCGATGAGATCAGCCCCTTCCTGGATATTTACCAGCGCATCAACGTGGCCCGCATCCTGCAGAGCCTGGCCAAGGATAAGGCGGTCATGGTAGTGGAACATGACCTGGCCCTGCTTGACCTTCTGGCAGAAAACGTTCATCTCATCTACGGCGTGCCTGGGGCCTATGGCGTCATAACCCGGACCAAAGGGGTAAGGGTAGGCATCAACCAATACCTGCGCGGCAACCTTCCTGAGGAGAATGTGCGCTTCCGGGATACATCCATTCGTTTCGATGTGCATGCCCCCCGCATCGACAAGGAGATCCCCACGCTCATCGCCTACGGGGCCTTTGAAGTGCAGTACTCATCCTTCCGGTTGGTGGCAGAGCCCGGTATCATTCGTCGTGGCGAAGTGGTGGGCATCCTGGGTCCGAACGGCATCGGCAAGAGTACCTACATCAAGGTCCTGGCGGGCGTGGAAAAGCCGACCGCTGGAAGCTTCGATTGCCGGCTCAGAGTATCCTACAAGCCCCAGTACCTGAAAGCCGATTCCGATGTAACTGTGCAGGGGCTTCTACGTAGCGTGACTCATGACTTTGACACCAGCTTCTACCAGACGGAGATTTTAAAGCCCATGGGCCTGGAGCCGTTTATGGATCAGGCCTTGACGGAGCTATCCGGTGGCGAGCTGCAGCGCGTGGCCATAACTGCCTGCCTCAGTCGCGAGGCGGACCTCTATCTGCTGGATGAGCCGTCGGCGCATTTGGATGTGGAGCAGAGGATGCTGGCGGCCAAGGTCATGAGGCGCTTTGCCGAGTCCTCGGAGAAGACGGTGCTGGTCGTGGACCATGATATCTATCTCATCGATCTGCTCGCGGAACGGCTCATGGTCTTTGAGGGCACGGCGGGGGTTTTGGGCATTGCTCATACGCCTTTGGAGATGCGTGAGGGCATGAACGCCTTTCTCAAAGCCATAAACATCACCTTCCGGCGCGATGAGGAGACGCGGCGGCCGCGCGTTAACAAGCCACAGTCAAGGCTGGAAAGAACTCAAAAGGAGCAGGGCGAATACTACTATCCCGTTGAGGAAACTTAAAATACATTTTTTTAATAGCAATACAGCATCTGTAACCAGGACGGGATAGGGAGATCTCGGATGAAGCTATTCAACCGTCATTTAATGCGCAACCTGGAAGCTACCAGCCTGCTGGAGCTTTTCTTTGTCACATCAGTTTTTTCCGTTCTAGGCATCCGCTTCTTTTTGGCCTTGACCGGCTATCCCAGCTTCAGCCCCGGCAATTTGCACATCGCCCATGTCCTTTTGGGAGGAGTGCTCATGATGATCGCTCTGGTCATTGCTCTCGCTTACATCAACAAATCCGCTTATTATCTGGTGGCCGCCCTGGGGGGCTTTGGATTTGGGGCGTTCATAGACGAGCTGGGTAAGTTCATCACCGGCGACAACGACTACTTCTACCGGCCGGCAGTGACCCTGATTTACCTGGTATTCGTTCTGCTCTACCTGGCCATAGAAAACGTTGTCAAAAAGCCCAAGCTCAGCGAGCAGGAGAAGCTGGTCAATGTTCTGGAGATTGCCAAAGAGGTGGTCCTGGAAGACCTGGATCACCGGGAGAGAAGACGGGCGCTGGATCTGCTCAAAGAATGCTCTCCCTCTGATCCGGTGACAAAAGCCCTTCAACAGTTGCTTTACGCCACACAGTCTGTGCCAGTTCCAGGGCCCGATATCTACACTGCCGCCAAGTATCGGGGCAGAAGGATTTACCGGAAGCTGGTGCAAAAATCCTGGTTCGTAAATGCGGTGATTGCTTTCTTCATCCTGCAATCTCTGCTCGCCCTGGGTATGGACTTCTTTTTGCTCTATGTTAAGCTGGAATGGAGGGTGGATCTGCATACCGTCTTTCCCACGCTCTCGTTTTTCGATCTGGCCGGCCTTCTTTCGGCCACGCTGGCGGCCGCCCTGGTGATTGCCGCCGCCATAAAAATAAAAAGCAACCGACTGCAGTCCTACCTGCTCTTCAAGGATGCAGTCCTGGTGCAGATCTTTCTGGTGCAGGTATTCCTCTTTTACAGGGCCCAGTTTCTCGCCATCCTGGGATTGGCGGGCAACATCTGCGTTCTTTTCGTGCTCTATTACATGATCCGGCAGGAGAAGGCGGCCAACGTTATCTGCGCCTCGTGACGGCTCTCACGAGTGAAGCGAAGCGGCGAAGTCATTTTGGCGTTTTCGATCAGCATCTAATGGCCCGTGAGTTGCTCCTTAAAATCTCGGGAGTGGTTTATTTTTTGGTGAATCTACTGAAAAGGATTATAAGCAAAGCAATTCAGTTATATGATCTAATGACAAAGCCTCCAATGAAGTCGATTAGAGATAAGGTGAAAGCAGTTAGTTGCCATGCCAGGAGGAACGTCAGAGAAAGTTTACCACCTAACAATATTCGCGTTCAATTACCTGGAAATCGCGGACATCTTGTAGTTATAAGAGGCGACGAACAAATCGGCATTTTAAGGATGCAGATCGCAAAAGATATGGGTGTCAAAGAAAGAAATTGGGGTATTTATGTACCCAATGCCGATAGATTAAAAATTGTTGAAGATACTATACGAGTAAACCAAGTTGACCGTAATAAATTGCATTTTTATCCAAAGGCAGTAATAAGATAAGACTAAATGTAACGGAAGTTATCTCAATTGGAAGAAAACCAATCTATTAGCTCGGACGGCAAAACCGAACTTGAATCTGAGCCTGAATTAAAATCCGAATCAGTTCCTGGATTGGAACAAGAATTAGAATCCGAATTAGAGCCACTTGATGTCCATCTCGTTTCCAATCAATTATTAGATTCTAACGATTATATAAATATTTATAAGGTTAACCGTAATCACATAAGGGAGCAAAGTAAAGCTGTGATCCCTGCCTGCGGAGTTCTTTTGACGGGTGTATTCGGGTTATTATACTTCATTTTTAATGGAAATGGAGATAAAATTCAGATAGATCCATATATCATCGGCGTGATTGTTCTTGCGGCAATAGTCCTAGTAACATCAATTGCGTCTAACATAAAGTCCGTTCAAGCAGCATCTCCGTTAGGGGAATTACCGGAAACAAGAGATCAACAATGGGATTTTATATATGATATTTATAATGAAGAATATAAATGGGGCAACCGTTCAATATTGCTTCTAGGTTTTGCGTTAATACTCTTGGTGATCATAATTCTATATTTCGCCTATTCGTATTTGTCTGGAACACCCTCTGCTAATAATGTCCAAGTGGCGCAACGCCCAAACATATTCATCATTCCATTACCAAGATTGTTTTAAAATTATAAATGGTAAAATAATTTGTCAAATCTACAATTTATTACCAAATTGGCTCCTTACGATCTTATCACTAAGATTCAACATCCTCCCACTCGCAACATTCATATAGACGTTCAAACATCCGATGCCTTAATTTGATCTAAATCGCAATTGGAGGTATTAAATGGCAGCAGGACAATTTGGTGGAGCGCAAGTAGTTATTCTCAAGGAAGGCAGCCAAAGAACGGCTGGCCGGGAAGCACAGAGGTCGAACATCATGGCCGCCAAGGCCGTGGCAGGAGCCGTTAGAACCACACTCGGCCCCAAGGGCATGGACAAGATGCTGGTCGATACTCTGGGCGACGTAGTAATAACCAACGATGGTGTTACCATTCTTAAAGAGATGGACATCGAGCATCCCGCCGCCAAGATGATGGTGGAGATTGCCAAGACCCAGGATGCTGAGGTTGGAGATGGAACCACTACCGCCGTGGTGCTTGCTGGGGAACTGCTCAAGCAGGCCGAGTCTCTGCTTGATCAGGAGATTCATCCCACGGTTATCGCTGCCGGCTACAGGGCTGCTGCAGACAAGTCTCTGGAAATTCTGAAGACTATTGCCGTGGATGTCTCTGTTAAAGATACTGAGTTTTTAACGAAGATCGCCATCACCGCCATGACCGGCAAGGGCTCGGGCACTGCTCGAGGCGAGCTTGCCAACCTGGCCGTTGAGGCTGTCAAGGCCATAGTGGATGAGGACGGGTCTGTCGACACCGACAACATCACCGTAGAGAAGAAGGTGGGCGGCGGAATTACCGATTCCGAGCTGGTACACGGCATGGTCATCGACAAAGACCGGCTGCATCCCAACATGCCCAAGAAGGTCACGGGCGCAAAGATTGCGCTGCTCAATGCTGCCATCGAGATCGAGAAGACTGAGGTCGATGCCAAGATAGAGATCACCTCGCCCGATCAACTGCAGGCCTTCCTGGACCAGGAAGAGACCATGCTCAAGGGCATGGTGGATGACATCATGGCCACCGGCGCTAACGTCGTCTTCTGCCAGAAGGGCATCGATGACCTGGCCCAGCACTTCCTGGCCAAGGCCGGCATCTACACGGTTCGCCGCGTCAAGAAGAGCGATATGGAGAAGCTGGGCCGCGCTACAGGCGGAAGAGTTGTCACCAGCATCCACGATCTGACCAAGAACGACCTGGGCAAAGCGGGCGTTGTCGAAGAGAGGAAGATTGGCGACGAGAAGATGACTTTTGTGGTAGAGTGCGAGAACCCCAAGTCCGTTTCCATCATCCTGCGGGGCGGAACCGAACACGTGGTCGATGAGCTCAGCCGGGCCATGGAAGATGCGCTGCGCGTTGTGGGCGTAGTCGTAGAAGACAAACAGATTGTGCCCGGCGGCGGTGCCCCTGAGGTCGAGCTGGCGCTACGCCTGCGCGAGTACGCGGCAACCGTGGGCGGTCGCGAGCAGCTGGCCATTGAGGCCTTCGCGGACTCCATGGAAGTCATTCCCAAGACCCTGGCCGAGAACGCCGGTCTGGATCAGATCGATTCCCTGGTGTCTCTGAGAAGCCAGCATGAGAAAGGCATTAAGAGCGCCGGCCTGGACATGGACACCGGCGAGCCTGTGGACATGCTGAAGCTGGGCGTTGTCGAACCCCTGCGGGTCAAGACCCAGGCCATCAACAGTGCTACTGAGGCCGCAGTCATGATTCTCCGGATCGACGATGTCATCGCCTCCAAATCCGGCGGATCGGGCGGTATGCCTGGCGGCATGGGTGGCATGCCACCAGGCATGGGCGGTATGGGCGGAGAGGAATAGACCTCTCTTATCCTCCTTTTTTGCTTCAAAACCAAAAGTGTTATCATCTTTCCCGGCCAGATAGGCTCCGATGCAGCGCAAGCTTTTGATAAAGGGCAAGGTCAAAGAGGCCTACGACCTCGGGGACCGACTTGAGTTTCTCTTTACAGACAACATCTCTGTCTTCGACAAGGTTATTCCTAGCCTGATTCCCTTTAAGGGAGAAACCCTCAGTCGTGAGGGCGTTTATTGGTTTAAGAGAGCGGCCAGGATGGGCATCAAGACCCACTTTTTGGAGTACCGGGCCCCCACAGGCATGATCTGTAAAAAGGTGGACATACTCCAGCCGCAGCAGATTACAGGAAAGTCCAAGAACTACCTCATTCCTCTGGAGTGGATCTGCCGCTGGTATGTGGCCGGATCCCTATACGACCGTGTAGAAGAGGGCAAGGTCTCGGCAGAGTTCCTCGGCTTTCCAGCCGGTCACAAGGTCATCTACGGCGAGATTCTTCCCGAACCCTTCCTGGAGGTCTCCACAAAGCTAGAGAAGACCGATCGCCTGCTGGAAAAGGCAGAAGCCCTGCACATCTCCGGCCTTTCCTCTCAGGAATATGAGGATGCCCGGGAGGTTGTGCTCAAGATCGATGAGGACATCGGCAAGAGCGTTGCCTCGCGAGGCCTGATTCACGTGGACGGCAAAAAGGAGCTGGCCTTTGACGAGGGAAGAGAGATCATGGTGATCGATGTCTACGGAACCGCAGATGAGGATCGCTTCTGGGACAAGGCCTGCTATGATCGGGGTGAGTTCGTGGACTTATCCAAGGAGTATGTGCGCCAGTACTATCGCCAGACGGGCTACAAAGATCAGCTCTATAAAGCCCGAGACGCCGGCCAAAATGAGCCGCCCATTCCAGCTCTGCCACCTGTTGTGGTGCAAGAGACGAGCAGGATCTACATCAAACTCTTCGAGATGATCACAGGCGAAAAGTTTTTGCCCACCGGGCAAAATTAGGCTTGAATGACTAAGATTGGAGCTTAAAATATGAAGAGATTATTACTAGTCCTTATGTTGATTGCCGTGGCCATATCCGGTTGCACGGAGAAAGGTCCGAGTGTTACGGATAAGAGTGCAGCAGAGCAGAAGACTCTATCCATTGCAGCAGCCGAAAACCTGACCAGCTACAGCATCAAGAGTTCAGTGACTCAGACGCTAAAGCTCAATTCCGGGGCCAATGCAACTACTGATAAGTCAACCACCGTCACGGAAAACGCTGAAACTGATGCCGTTGTAAACATGTCTAGCTTAGCGGCTCATGCCAGCGGCTCGACCAAGAACCAGATGGAGATGTCCGGCCAGCCGGCGAACACCAGCACCACAAGTGCCGATGTTTATCAGATCGGAAACTCAACCTATGTAAATGATGAGAGTGGCAATTGGACTCATCTTGTGGACCCGCGGTCTATGCAAGAGGTTTGGGGCCCGGACAAAAATAATCAGGTAAAATCCATAGCAGAGACGTTTAATCTTTCCATTACGGAGGATCTCGGCACGGAGGCTATCAGTGGCGAGGATGCCTACAAATTGAAGATTGTAACCGGGAGTGGGGATAACATCAATCTCCAAAATGCCGCTTTTGCCATAGCAGCTAAGGTGACTCAGTATCCCATGTATTTGCCCTCAGTCAACAGAACCGAGCTGAACGAGACGGGCAAGATAGAAAAGACGATTTGGATCTCCAAGAAGTCTTACTTGCCTGTGAAATACCATAGCATCATGAGCTTTTCCATGACGCCGGAGATCATAGGTGCCATGGATTCCAATACCGGCCAGATGAAGATGTTCAATCAATCGATTAGGCTGGGAGAAATATCGGTCAGCATAGAGACGGATGATCTGTATTATGACTTCGACAAGCCGACTGACATAACCCCGCCGGAGCAGGCCCTTTCCGCTCCGGTCATCACACCCACACAGGTCCAAGCAAACGCAGCTGTGCAGGCCTGAAAAGTTTGAGAATGCATGCGTGAACCACTAGAGCGGCTTTTCCTCCGGGAAAAGCCCGTTTTAGCTATTATGGCCGTAGGTGAGATCGAGCACGCCTATGCCGCGCTGGTTGCCAAGCGCATAGATTCTACCTTTCCCCATACCTGCAGCATCTTTCGTGAGCTGGAAGCGCAGGGTTTGATCAAGTCGCGGCCGGAGGGAAGGATCAATTACCTGGAGCTAACAGCGCGCGGCAAAAGCGTCGTCAAGGCCCTGCAAGGGCTGTCGGAATTGCTGCAAAGGCCGGATGCTATGAGGCAGAGGCTGGAGAGGCTGCGGCAACTGGCATGCCATGCCGAGGGACAAAACGCGGGCTTACGTCTGGGACCCTTGCGCCGGGATCTGGCAAAGCTCAAGAGCCAGGGTGAGGAACCACTGCGACGGGATGCAGAAGAACTGGATACGATGATTGCATCCATTGTGTGCAGATAATACTTTTTATCTTTTTGCAGTAACACTCATCTTTATAATTCTATATCTTTTTTGCCGAAAAGATTACATGATATTAAAGTTACGAAAGTTTTATCAGTATCTAATCTAATATAGTATACGGAGGCCGACAAAAAGCGGGGAAATTGGAGATGACGCGAAGAAATAAGCCGGAGATACTTGGCTGTATTCTCAATATATGCAAAACGGATGGCTCAAGCAAGACCAAAATAGTCTACCAGGTAAACCTTAATTTTAAAAATGCCGGATTATACCTCGAATGGTTAACTTCGCACGGTTATCTGGTAAAAGAAGAACGGCTATACAAGACCACGTCTTCCGGTCATGAGCTGCTGCAAAATCTTAATAATATGAATTCTACAATTAATGACAATCTAGTGAGCGTTTTAGAAAGGAATGAAAAATTAGATTCCCTTTAAATTACAACGCCTAGGAAATGGAGCAGTATCACCAGGAATGCACCCAAGACTCCGCCGATGCCGCAGATCAAGATCACCAGCCAGCTGTGGCCAATTCCCAGACCTGCTATGGCATCAGCGATATAAAGGATAACCAGCCCCATTATGGCATTAATTACGAAATTCTTGAGGGATCTCAGGATCAAGAATGCGCCAAAGACTATGGCTACGAATAATAATATAAGTCCTACATCGCTCATAGCATCAAATTAGGGCTCGCTAACTATTAGAATGTTTTTCTATATTCTATATCATACCTTAAATGTCTCCATTTCACTACCCAGGCGATGCAGCTCCTTTGTGTCCAGGGAAAGTGGATCGATATGCACCAGCATTATCGCGTTCTTCAGGGCGATCTCGTCTCTCTGGGACTGGACAAACCGGAGCACAGTTTCGTAGTTGCTCTGGGTGATGAGATATCCCATTCCTTCCAGCAAGATGATGGGATAGCTGGCCCGGCCCAGGAAATCGGAGATCATGCTGGAGAGCCGGGGGAAGTTCGTCGGGTCCACTGTCCTGTACCCTGGCTCGCTCTTTTGCGTAAGCCATATAACCGCATCTTCCGGCACATTATATCTTTCATTAAGGGTTTTTGGATTGTAGCGGCTCAAGCACAGCCCTTCCATGCCGTGCCTCACCAGTTCGCTGAAGAGCTCCAGGCTCTTTTGTGGCTTTTCTTCGGCAATAATGTAGGTGGTACCTGGAATGAGGGAGATCTCATAGGGGCTTCGTCCATAGCTCTTCATGAGCTCCGCCAGTGTCGCGATAAGGTCGAAGGCAGGATCGTGCGTCTTAATGATTCTGTCCAGTCTTCTCACTGCCACAAAGAAGCTGCGCCTGGTCAGCACCTGGTCCATGCGGATATCAAGAGACACACTGGACTGCAGAGCGCCTTTCATATCCGGCTCGCAGGCGGCAACGGAATCATCTGAAAGCTGCGTCATCAGCTTGCCTGTCTCAAAGAATTCTCCGGAGGCTACTAGCTCATTGGCCTGCATAACTACCTCTTTTCTCACATTATCGTCGAGCTTTGAGAGCATGGCATCTGAGAATGCCCGGAAGAGATAGGTGGAAAGGGGGCCTAATGAGAAAAGCAGCTCTTTGACCTCATTTATGCTCATAGTTATGCTCGTATGGACAAAATCCGGCTTTTCCGCCAGTATCAAATGTGACTTATGGCCCAAAAGCTCCATCTGGTAGACATAGTCCAGTATCTCCTTTTGCGGGATTTTGCCCTCGTTCTCTTTGATGAGCTGCTCGATGCTGTCTATGAGGATGATGCTGTTCTTGCTGGACTCAACGAATGACTTTATGGTCACAAATAGGAGTGGCAGATTTCTGGGAGAGATGTAGCGATCGCTTCCCTTCTCATCGGAGAGTTTTATGATGGGCGTCTCTTTAAAGCCCCAGCGTCGCCTCACCTCCTCCGGGGCATCATGCGTAATGCACAGCCCCTCCACGCCATGGGTGATCTGATCGGTGAAGACCTCATAGGCAATTTCAGGCACGACATAGATCTTTCCTCGCACTAAATCATATGCCGGAAGGGTTTCCTTGACGGCTTCCATCACCGGCTTCACAGTTACCTGATCTTCCACAATCATCCTGGTGGCCGAGGATCCCACAAAACCGGTAAGAGTCTTCTCAAATTGGCCCCATAGCATCCGAAGCTGTCCTGCCTCGATCTTCTCCCGGCTGGTGCCGAGAAACTCAAGGTAGGCATCGACCTCTATCTTGGCCGGCGTCTCACCGATATAGTGCGCCAGCGTTGCCTCCAGCTCTTCAACCGTTCCCTGGTGTATCGCTCCCTTCTCCAGTTCGTGATGCGTTGCCTTTTGCAGGTAAGCATCCACGAAGCAATTCGCATTGCTCTCTTCATCCAAATTGGGCTTGCTTGCCAAAGATACGAGGACATACAGGCTACAGTTGACGAGGAGTGTCCAGAATACGGAGTTGGTCCAGATGTCCAGATCAAGCCCGAAGAGATTGGTGGGCCTAAGAGCGGCTATGCCGAACGGTCCATCCCGGACTAAATCTACCAGCCAGACATTCCCTTTCGCAACCGTGGGAATGAGGGCGGTGTAGGCCCAGAGCAAAAAGCCTGACATCAGGCCTAACATGGCCCCTTTTCGGTTGCCTTTCTTCCAGTACAGGCCACCCAAGGCGGCAGGAGCCAATTGGCTGGCCGCCAGAAAAGAGACGACTCCAATATCGGCCAGTGTCTGGTAAGCCACAGCACGCGAGTAGAGATATCCTAAGAACACGACCAGAAGTATGTTCAGCCTTCTGGTATTGAGAAGCGTATCGGCCAGATTTTTGTCCTTCTTTATATGGCTTAAAATATAAGGCATCTCCAGATCGTTGAGCAGCATGGTGCCCACGGCAACGGATTCAACCAGGATCATGGCCGTGGCTGCTGAAGTACCTCCTATGAACACGAAGAGCGAGAGAGCATCCAATCCCATCGTGTAAGGTATGGTTATTACGAAGGCATCCTTCAGACCCGGAGTATTCAGGAGCACCCCACCCCAGGCAATAGCGGGAACGAATATATTGATCAATAAAAGATAGAGTGGAAAGAGCCACATGGCCTTCTTGAGATGCACCTCATCGGAGTTTTCCACCACCATGACATGAAACTGCCTGGGCAAAAAAAGAATGGCAAAGAAGGATACTAAAGTCAAGGTGAACCAGAGCGTCGGCTCTACATCCATGAGCGTCTCATATGTCTGGTTGTTTGAGGCCAGGTCGATCGTCCGGCTCATAATATCTCCGTATCCTGAAAAGACGCCATAGGTGACATAGAGTCCCACGAGAAGAAAGGCCACGATCTTCACCAGAGATTCAAAGGCCACCACAGCGATAAGGCCCTCATGGCGCTCCATAGGGTCGAGATGGCGTGCCCCGAATATAACGGCAAAGGCCCCCAGGAGAACGGCCACTACCAGCTTGCTTTCCACATTAAAGCCTAGGAATATGATGTTCGAGCCGCTCAATATATCGAGAGATGTGGAGATGGCAATGAGCTGCAATGCCACATAAGGTGTTACCATGATCAGGCTCATTGCTGCCACCACGGCACCTATGGCGTAGCTTCGCCCATAGCGGAAGCTGATAAAGTCACTAATGGATGTGAGCCTGTGTTCTTTTGAGACGCGAATCATTTTTCGGATTATTATCCAGCCAACTGTCATGGCCAAGACGGGTCCCAGGTAGATGGGCAAAAACTCGAGACCTGTGGATGCCGCCCTTCCGATGGAGCCGTAAAAGGTCCATGCCGAGACGTATACGCACAGAGAGAGAGCATAAACATAGGGATTGGCCACGATGCTCTTTCCTAAGTGTTTTTGGCGGTCGGCATACCGGGCGATGCCAAAGAGCAGCAGCAGGTAAAGGACCATTACGACCAAGGCGACATTCTGTCCAATCAATCAAAATTCCCCCGATCGAAGAGATACAGAGCCAGGATGAAAAATAGCCAGATCGAGGCAATATAAACCAATATGGCCGGCGTACCTAATATAACGTGGCTGCTCGCCAGTTCAATTAAAGGCCAGTTGAGCAGCACCCACCCTAAGATGAAGAGAAAAATCCAGAATTCCTTCTGGCCCAGGAAACCCTGCAAGGATAGTGCCATATCTATAAACCCTGATAAACAACTTAAGAAATGTAGCCACTCATCTTATTTGTCTTTATCTTATCCAGACGGTTTTTATATCATGAATCCAATCTCGCTGGCGTGAGACGACTTGATCCTTAGAACTCATTATTCCGGCGATATTAACGCAGGATTGGATGGCAAAGAGGTAATTTTAACCGGCTTTGCCCACGAGATGCGCGACCTGGGGGGCATAGCCTTCCTGGTACTGCGGGACAGGAAAGGACTGGCTCAGGTAACTTTGGTCAAGAAGCTGCTGGGAAAAGAGATGTTCAAGAGCGCGCGCTCCATCAGCAGGGAGAGTGTGGTAATGGTGCGGGGATGTGTCAAGGCAGAGGCTAAAGCTCCTCGCGGATATGAGATCCTTCCCACGGAAATCCAGGTGTTGAATGCTGCCCAGGTGCCTTTGCCCCTGGACCCCACGGAGAAGGTGGAGTGCGAGCTGGACACACGCCTTGATGCCAGGTTCATGGACATCAGAAGGCCCTCTGTTCTGGCTGCGTTCGAGATCGAGAGCGCCGTTTTGCAGAGCCTGAGAAGCTACTTTTACCAAAAAGGGGTAACTGAAGTCTTCACTCCCAAGATAGTGGCAGCGGCCACTGAAGGAGGAACGGATCTCTTCCCCATCAGCTACTTCGAGAAGGAGGCTTTCCTGAATCAGAGCCCACAGCTCTACAAACAGATGCTCATGAGTGCGGGTATGGACCGGGTTTTTGAGATCGGGCCCATCTTCCGGGCAGAGGAGCATGACACCCGCCGCCACCTCAATGAGGCCATCTCCATCGATATTGAGTTTAGCTTTGTCGATGACAAGGACGTTATGGAGATTTTAGAAGAGGCGGTGGCGGGAGCCTACCTATATGTGGCCGAGAACTGCCGCTACCAGTTAGAGGTATTGGGCCTGGATCTGCAAGTTCCCAAGCTTCCCTTTAAGAGAATCACCTATTCCGAGGCGCTGGAGCTGGCGGCAGCGAAGGCCGGCGTCAAGATGCAGTGGGGTGATGATCTGGATACAGAGACGGAGAGGTTCCTCGGTGAAACTATCGGCGAGCACTACTTCCTAACCGACTGGCCGTCCTCCATAAAGCCCTACTACACCTTGCCTTATGAGGACCGGCCCGAGGTTTGCCGGGGTTTTGATCTCATGCATCCGCGCATGGAGCTGGCCAGCGGGGCGCAGAGGGTGCATGACTACAGCCAGCTTGTGGAGCGCATAAAAGGGAAAGGCTTGGACCCGGATGGATTCGAGTTCTACCTCAATGCCTTCCGCTACGGTATGCCGCCTCATGCCGGCTGGGGGCTGGGTCTCTCCCGGCTGGTCATGACCATGCTTAAATTGGAGAATATCCGCGATGCGGTTCTCTTCCCGCGCGACCGAAGGCGGTTGGTGCCCTAGAGACACAGGCTGCCCTTTTTTTTAGCAGCCTTCTTTTTTTTGATTTCTTATCAGCTATTCCTGATATTTTCTAGCGATTTTTGCGACTCTGCTAGTAAAAATAAAATTGTTTTACTGATATTATTTCTTAGTGGCTAGGCTCGTCTTTTAGTGTCTTCATTTCAATGAAATTCAATTCTTTAAGAAAAAAATATATATAACTTGTCTACAAATTACTTCACAATAAAAGAGATGGTCTCATGATTAAACGAGAATCACTTCAAAAGAAGCTGGCAATTGCGGCAATGGCTGGGATGCTAATGCTGCTATTGGCGGCATCATGTGTCGCTCAGACACCATTGAAAATGAGCGGACCGGAGAACTGCACGAACTGCAGTGCCAACGCTTCCAGTTCGCCGGGCTTAGATGATGCGGCCCGGGAAACGGTTTTAGCAAATGCATCGGTTCGACAGGTGCTTGAAGCTCCCGAACTTATATCGCCTTCTGAAACCGTGAAGACCGGCAAGCTCACCTATTCATGGTACGCCGTGGGTGGTTGCCAGTACTACTGCCTGGAGGTAAGGGACGGTCAGGATGCTACCGTGATCAAGCACTGGTATGAGGCCTCGGAATTCCCTCCGGATAATGATGGTATAATCTTAGTGACTCCTCCCGAAAGCCTGGGTCCAGGAACCTATACCTGGAGCATCCTGTGTAGGGACTGCGGCAGCGACGATCAGTTGAGCGATTTAATGGAATTTACCGTCTGCACATCTTCCTCTTTCCCAGGCAGGGCGATGCTTGTCTCGCCCAAAGATAACATTGGCAGCATGAGTCCGACCTTTGTTTGGCTGCCTGTGACCGGATGCACTGAGTACCGCCTCAAGGTAGCCGAAGCAAGCTATCCAAATGAGATCATCTTTGATGAAGATCTTAATGTCGAAGATGTGTACTCCGATACAGATAAGGTCTGCTTCTTTGCGCCCCCCGAACTGTATCTCGATCCTGGAATCTACTACAAGTGGTGGATTAAGGCCATTAATTGCAAGGGCGAAGGGCCCTGGAGCTATTACAAGAGCTTCAGATATGTGGACACGCCTCCGGGAAAATCGACTCCCTTATCCCCCAAGGGGCTCATCTCCACCGGCACGCCAACCTTCACCTGGACTGCATCACCTCTTGCCACAGAATACCATTTGCAGGTGATCAACTACCAGGACGAAGAGGACATTATTGTGGCAGAAGGGGATTTTAGGGCAGATAAGGTGACAAAAGGATTCAGATGCTCAGGTTCATTGGGGATCCTGCCGGATGATGACCCTGTTTACTACTGGCGCGTACAGGCCAACAACGATGCCTCAGAATTTGATCCTGATCCTAATGCTCCTACCTGGGGCAGCTGGAGGTATTTCGAAACAATATGTGGCTTAAAGCCTGGTACGGACGCGAAAAAAGCCCGGATGTGAGAATTTCCCGCTACGAGGCAAGGATGCGGGTGTGAGGCCGACCTTGGCCTCATCATCCCATTTCTTTTCTGGATTTCAGATACAGGGCTTTCGCCTATTCCAGCTTCTCGATGCCGACCTTCTTTACCTTTGGCTTCCAGATCTTGTCAGGCATCCAGGCCGGTGCACCCGCAGGCTTGTCCACCTGCACTCTCTCTCCTGTAAACACATGCACCTTCTTGGTACCGCGTTCGCGCAGCTTGATATCGGTGAAGCCCCGGTTGGCTGCCTTCAGGGCGGCCTGTCTGGGTGATTTTCCTGTAAAAACTCCAATCTCATTTCCCTCAGCATCGCGCAGGGCGAAATTTCTCATCTCAGCCATATTTTTCCTCCTTCGTGGATATGAATAAGCCTCTCTGATTCGGTATATTAATTTAATCCAAAAGTACCCCAAAAAAGGGTGGAAGAGCGCGAGGACTTTGCTGCAAACGCTTTTGCAAATCCTGAAAAATATTCGGCAAAAAAAGTTATAAATTAGAAAAAATTGGCAAATTAACTGAATATAATAACCATTAGCTAATCGTTTAAGCATATTTGCTCAGATACGCCACCCGCGCTCTGTGAGAGAACATCGACCGCCGATATCGCAGCATTCCGCCGGATGACGCCGTCAAAGCCGGGTGGAATGAAGAGTTTTGGCCGGGAAGGGCACCGGGCCCGAGGGATGTTGAGGAACGGCGCCATTTGCATGGGATTCAAAAAGGCGTATGTCAAAATACAGATGCCGGGCGAAGCGGACGACTCTTTTGTCTTTGGCCGAGAATATCATTATGAGCGGGTTACCATTAAATAAGTGCAAAATCATTATGTGAGAAGTCATGATTAATCCAGAGAGCAGCAGACAGTCGGTCCCGCGAATTGAATACTTGCGTGTAAAGAATTATAGAGCTTTGCACGATCTCGAACTCAAAGGCATCACCCCATTCACAGTTTTCCTAGGACCAAACGGCAGCGGCAAATCAACCATATTCGATGTCTTCGCCTTTCTCTCCGAATGTTTCTCCGTAGGTCTGCGTAAAGCCTGGGACAGACGCAGTAGATTTAAGGAGCTGCGCACCCGAGGCTCGAAAGGGCCTATTGTGATTGAGTTGAAGTATCGTGAGAGCAAGGATTCGCTTCTCATTACCTATCATCTATCCATCAATGAAGGCCCGACCGGTCCATTTGTCGCCGAGGAGTGGCTACAGTGGCGCAGGGCATCACAAGGCAAGTCTTTCCGGTTCCTCGATTTCAAGAACGGCGCGGGTCTCGTGGTCACAGGGGACCAGCCTGATGAAAAAGAGATGCGGATTCACGAAATATTGACATCTCCCGATGTGCTTGCGGTTAATACACTTGGTCAGTTGGCAAAGCATCCTCGGATCAGCGCACTGCGTCGCTTCATTGCCGGATGGTATCTCTCTTATCTGACCGCAGACTCCAGCCGTGGCATTCCCCTGAAGCCGGACCCCAGGAGAGGCTTTCCGAGACGGGGGACAACCTTCCTAATGTGATTCAGTACCTCAAAGAACAACATGAAGACCGACTAGAGAAGGTCTTAAAAGCACTATCCGAACGTGTGCCAAGGCTTGAAAAAGTGGAGTCTCATTTCATGCCCGACGGCCGTCTCCTTTTGCAGATCAAGGACGCTCCCTTCGAGCAGCCCATCCTGGCCAAGTTTGCCTCCGACGGCACCCTGAAGATGCTGGCCTACCTGACGTTGCTTTACGACCCCCAGCCCACCGGAGCTGATAGGCATAGAGGAGCCGGAAAATCACCTTCATCCACGCCTTCTGCCTGAGCTGGCGGAAGAGTGCCGCATGGCAACGGAGAGAACGCAGTTGATGGTCACCAGCCACTCTCCGTTCTTCGTTGACGGCCTCAAGCCGGAAGAACTCTGGGTGCTCTACAGGGATGAGCACGGCTACACCCAGGCAAAAAAAGCGTCGGATATGAAGGGCATACCTGAATTTTTAAAAGAAGGGGCGAGCCTGGGGCAGCTCTGGATGGAGGGCCACTTCGAGGTGGGCGATCCTTTGACTGCATCCGGTGGTCCGAAGATCGCTGTAAGTCATAAGCCCAAAGAAAGCCCTCTGAGGTAAATTCGAGATGCATATCGAGTTCCTTGTGGAAGAGCCTTCTGCCGAGGCTGCACTGCAAAACCTGGTTCCTAAGATCTGCGGTAGCGGCATTACCTTTGGCATTTACGCCTACCGGAGCAAAACCGATCTGCTGAGCAAATTGCCCCAGCGGCTCAAAGGCTATGGGAATTTCTTGCCGCCAGACTGGAGAATAGTGGTGCTGGTCGATGAAGATCGAGAAGACTGCCAATCCCTGAAAGAAAAGCTGGACCGGGCGGCAAGAGATGCCGGCCTGGTGGCCAGGAGCGCAGCCCAAAACGGCAAACATGGTGCCCTCTCGCAATCGTTCCCGAAGTTTTCAGGTATTTCAGCAAGGACTATTGGATATTTTAAAGCAGTGAGCGGAAGAGATTGCCCTACAGACGGCCCTCTTTCTTCAGCTTGGCAGTAATGCGACGCACCAGGTCAAAATCCGGCTCCAGATCCTGAGAGATCTCATCTTGAGCTAGCTCGCTGCGCGTGATCTTCGATCCTATAAGCTATCCCCCTACACCGTCCCGCATCCGCTCTCCGGGAAGCTCTTCTCGAAGACCTCTCTATCCGGCGCCACCTCTGCGAAGATCTGCGCCTCGAAGTGCTGAACCTGTGTATCCTCATCCAGCCAGGCATCCGTTGCTAGCCCGGCCTTGACGCAGGTCTGGGAGAGGAACTCTCGTGAGTCGAAGCCCCACTCCAAAGCCACCTGGGGCAGGAGCAGGCCGGAATAAGGACCATTGGTTACGATCAGACCGTCCCTGCCCACCAGCACCAGCTCGGGCAGCTTCTCTTTGGGTGCGGTGTAGATTTTGGGCCTGGTGAGGATGGTCACCTCCACCTCAATTCTCCCGAGCTCCCCCGGACGCACGCCGGGAAAGCGCGGGTCGCGGGAACCTGCATTGATGGCCGAGTCCACGATCGCTTTGCCAAGCGGCATGACGGGCTGAGGATAGCCGATGCAGCCACGCAGGTCGCCGTCCTCGTGCAGGGTTACAAAGACGCCTCGCTTCTCCTCGAAGACGGGCGAGAGATTTTCCGTCTCGATAATTCTTTTCTTCTCGATGTAGTTGGTCAGGGCCTGCCTGGCCAGATGGACGGCCATCTTGCCCTCTTCCAGTGTTAGCATAAACATTATTGTAGGGCTGGAAACTATTAAAGAGTTATGTGGATCTGGTGAGAAAAATGAGACAAACAATGATTGTATTTGTGGTTGGCCTGATTGTCCTTCTAACGGCCATAATGGCGGTGTCCGTAAGTTCAAATCAAGGGGCATCTGATGTGGTAACGCTGCCGCAACCCCGCACCGATGGCGGCATGAGCGTAGAAAAAGCCCTTTTAGAGAGGCGGTCCATAAGAAGCTTCAGGAACGAGTCTTTGACTCTGGATGAAATCTCTCAGCTCTCCTGGGCCGCCCAGGGCGTGACGGATGACAAAGGCCATCGCACATCGCCTTCGGCAATGGCAACATATCCCCTGGAGGTCTATCTTCTGGCAGGAAATGTCACAGGCTTGCCTGCCGGCGTCTATCACTACTCCCCTCTGGGTCACAATCTGACGCTTATATCCAAGGGCAACAAGATCCCTGAGCTTTTTAACTCCGGCCGAGGTGGCCGGGAAGACTGGAGAACGGGCTCACCGGCAGTCTTCATAATCACAGGTGTATTCGAACGCACAAACAAAATCTCCGGTCAGGATTTGAGCCGGTTCGTGTACATTGAGGCAGGGACTGCTGCTGAAAATCTGCTTCTTCAAGTTGTGTCCCTGGGCCTGGGATCCACCTACACCGCGGGATTTGATGAGAATAAAACCAAAGAGTACCTGGCCCTCTCTCCCGGCGAAGAGCCCATCGGAGTTCTGCCTGTGGGAAGAAAATCTTGAACAATGAATAATATTCGTAATTAAATAACGAAGATCTCGCCCCCAAACGAGGCGATATCTTTGTTATTTAAGCCGAAATCAGCCAATCTCCTCTCAGTTCCAGTTTAGTTTATTCCAGAACTCGTACTCGTGCTCCCAGTTCTCTTTGTTCATCTTCACGAGTTTCTTGAAGTACTCCCGAATCTCCTCTTGCATCTCCCTTTGCTCGATATAGTCGCGCTTGGTCCTGATATCCTCGGCAAGAGATTTGCCGAGCACGGCGGCCTTCTTCTCCGCCCCCTCTAGAGCCGCCGGGCCCTGGGACATGGTTGCTCCCACGTTTCCTGTGACAAAGGCCCCGAAGTGGATCATCAGGCCGTCCAGGTAGGTGGTGACCTGATCGTAGTTGTTGCCACCGCTGGCCACGCTGACGCAGTACTTGCCCCGCAGAAGCTGGCAGTGAATGGCGTCCGCCATGCGGTCGATGAGCGTCTTCATCTGGGCGGTGACTGTGTCGAAGTAGTTGGGCGAGCCCCAGACCAGGCCGTCCGCAGCCAGGATTTTGTCGTAAAGACCCTGGAAGTCGTCTTTGTGCACGCATTTCCCTTCCTTGAAGCAGACGGTGCAGGCGTTGCAGAACTTGATGTCCAGCTCACAGACGTCCACCATTTCCACCTCAGCACCGGAGGCTTTCGCCCCGTCCAGGACGGCCTGAACCAGCCGCAGTGTCGTGCTCTTGGAGCCCCGCGGGCTGGCGCAAATTCCTAAGACCTTCATATCTTTTCCTCCATTAACTTATCATGATAGTCATTGAAATTTCGATTCAAGTTACCACTGCATTCTTGAAAACCCGCCAGGCCACCAGGAACATAACCGCGGCAAAGCCCGTCAGCGCCAAAAAGGAGAGCATGATGTCGGAGCTGTTGTAAACGTAATGAATGCCGATGGCGTAAAAGTCCTTTCCTACGGCAAAGTAGCGCACCCCGTTCACCAGATGGGTAAGCGGATTGAACTGGGCGAGCGTTCTCATCACACCCGGGAAGGCATCGATGGGGTAGAGGGCATTGCTGGCGAAGAACAGGGGCAGGGTGAGAAGGGTGATGACGGCCTGTAGCCCCTCTGGAGTGTCCATGCTCATGGATATGGCCGAGGAGAGGAATAGAAATCCTAAGGAAAAGACGCCCACAAAGAGCAGCACTCCCAAAATGGCACCTGCCGTCTCCAGCAAGGTGTAGCCGGGAAAGAAGTGCACCCCGATGAGAAGGCCAAAGCCCATGATGACCATCACCTGGATGAAGGACTTGGTAACTCCGGAGAGGCCGACGCCCAGGATGATGTGGTTTCGGGGCATGGGGCTGGCCAACAGCTCTCTCATCAGCCCCCAGTTCTTGTCGAACAGCAGAGTGATGCCGCCAAAGAGGCTGGTAAATAGGGTGGTCAAAGCAATCACTCCTGCCCCCATGAAGGTCAGGTAGGAGACAGCGACTGCGCCCTCGGGCACGGTCATGCCTGAGCTAAGCCGCGAGAAGTTGCTGGACATGGCTGCCCCATAAAGCGCCATCCACAGGGCCGGTTGGATGAGAGAGACGACCAGAGCAATTCTAAAGCGAACGAAGCGGAGCATATCGCGCCAGTAGATTGTCAAAAATTCCCAGCTCATTTTCACCGGCCTCCTTTGGGCTGAATGCGGGGCAGCTTGCCCGCCCCTGCCTCTCTGATGTCCCTTCCCGTGTAGTGCACGAAGACGTCATCCAATGTGGGCTTTTTCAGGTTGACGCTGACGATATCGATGCCCCTTTCCCGCAGCCTGTTCATGATGATGGGAAGGCAGTGCGTGCCGTCTGCGTTTATGGTGACGGCCAGGCCTGCGGCTGCAGCCTTGACGTTCGAAACGGCCTTCATGCCCCGCAGCATTTCTTCCGTCGCGACGTTGTCGCTGGTGTCCAGGTAGATCATATCATTTCCCAGGGCATCTTTGAGCTTGGTCGGATCGCCGGAAGCGATGATCTTGCCGTGGTCCAGGATATCTATCCAGTTGCTGACCTGGTCTGCCTCATCCATGTAGTGGGTGGTAAGAAAGATGGTAGTCCCGGAATCGTTGACCTTTTTGATGTAGTCCCACAGACGGCGCCGAGTTTGCGTGTCCAGGCCGATGGTGGGCTCATCCAGGAAGAGCACCTTGGGGCGGGTCATCAGCCCACGGCCTATTTCCAGCCGCCGCTTCATGCCGCCGGAGAGAAAGCGAGTGCGCACATTCCTCTTCTCCTCCAGCTCCACCAGCTTTATGATCTCGTCAATTCTCTCTTTTCGTTCCGATTTGGGCATGGAATAGATGCGGCCGTGCAGCTCCAGGGTCTCCCAGACGGTGAGGTCGCGGTCCAGTGTCTCATCCTGAAAGACGATGCCGATGGAGCGGCGCACCTCTTGCGGCTCTTTGGCCAGGTCGTATCCGGCAATGGTGACGCTGCCCTTTTGCACGGGCAGAAGCGTGGTGAGAATATTGATGACCGTGCTCTTTCCTGCCCCGTTGGGCCCCAGGAAGGAGAAGATCTCGCCCTCTCGCACGAAGAAGCAGACGCCGTCAACGGCTTTGAAGTCGCCGTATTTGTATTCGAGATCCTTGACCTCTATGATTCTCTCGCTCATTTGCAAGGCAGTCTTTCCACCTCTGAGAATTTATAGATGACAGATCTGGCCGGGGGACAAAAGTCTTAACTTATTTGTCTGCCAAGTTAGCATGGTGTGATTAAAAATGACCAAGACTGAGGATTTCTTGATGGAGGCTTTTTCCGGAGAGTCGCAGGCGAACAGGAAGTACACCGCTTTTGCCGCCCAGGCCGATAAAGAAGGCTTTCCCCAAGCTGCCAAGCTCTTTAGGGCTGCCGCCGAGGCGGAGGCCGTGCACGCTGCCAACCACCTGCGCGCTTTGAAAGCCATCAAGACCAGCAAGGAGAACCTGCGCGAGGCCATCGCTGGCGAGACGCACGAGTTCAAGGAGATGTATCCTGAGATGATCGCGGCAGCCAAGGCCGAGGGTGCCAGGGACGCCGAGAGGAGCTTCAATTATGCCAATGCGGTAGAGGAATACCACGCCCGGCTCTATCATGATATGCTGGAAAGCCTGGAGACCAAGAAGGAGAGCTACCCCTACTTCGTCTGCCCGGTCTGCGGCATGACTGTGGAGAAGGAAGCTCCCGAGAAGTGCCCGGTCTGCGGGGTGAAAGGATCGATGTTCAAGAAGGTCGAATAGATATGGCCAGCCATCTGGCCAGCATCTCGGCCAGCTCTCCCTGTTGGACCGGCTTGGCAATGAAATCGCTCATCCCCGCTTGAAGGCATTTCTCCCGGTCGGCCTGCATGGCGGAAGCGGTCATGGCGATGATGGGGATGCTCGGACTGCTCGCCGCCGACTCTTTTTGCCGGACGGCGCGGGTGGCCTCGAAACCGTCCATCTCAGGCATCTGGCAGTCCATCAGCACCAGATCGTAAGTTACGGTCTGCAGAGCCTGGACCGCCTCCTGGCCATTGGCCGCCACATCCGTCCGGATGCCAAGCTTTTTCAGCATGGCCAGGGCGACTCTCTGGTTTACGGGATTGTCCTCCACCAACAGGATGCGCACCTTGTCGGGTAGAGATAGAACATCGCCTGCTTCCGGCGCCTTTTGCACCTTGCTGTCCAAGACTTCTTCCTCTGCTTGCTTGTCGGGAACCTTCTCGAACCTGGCTGTGAACCAGAACGTAGATCCGACTCCCGGAACGCTTCTAGCTCCGATCTTGCCGTTCATCATCTGGGCTAGTTGTTTGGAGATGGCAAGACCCAGGCCCGTTCCGCCGTATTTTCTTGTGGTGGAGCCGTCTGCTTGCGTGAAGGGTGTGAACAGGGCCTTCAATCGGTTGGCCGGGATGCCGATTCCGGTATCGCTGACCGAAAAGCGAAGCGTGATATTTCTCTTTTCCCTTTTCTCCACGCTTACCTGGATCTGGATATTGCCCCGGTTCGTGAACTTCGCGGCATTGCCTCCCAGGTTGGCCAGAATCTGACAGAGCCTTCCGGCATCGCCCCGCAGCAGCATCGGTACGTCGGGCTCTACCTGGCAGGTAAGCCGCAAGCCTTTTTCCTGGGTGCTCCTGGCCAGGAGATCGGTTGTATACTTAAGAACGGAGTGCAGGTCGAATTCTCGTTTCTCCATCACCAGCTTATTGGCCTCAATCTTGGAGAAATCCAGAATATCGTTGATGAGTGCCAGCAGCGCTTCGCCGCTCATGTTGATGGTTTGGGCGTATTCCTCTTGCTCGCTATTCAAATCCGTGTCCAAGAGTAATTCGGTCATGCCTATGACGCCGTTCAAGGGCGTGCGGATCTCATGGCTCATGTTGGCCAAAAATTCGCTCTTGGCGGCGTTGGCCTTTCCGGCCAGACCGGCCAGTTCATTGGCCTTGGCAATTGATTGCTTTAATTGCCGGTTGGTCTTTTGCAGCTCCTCTTCCGCCCACTTGCGCTCGGTTATATCCCGGATGATTCCCACGATAAACCTGTTCCCGGAAATGTCCGTATACAACGTCTTCTTGGTTATTATGGTGCGATCGACTCCTTGGGAATCCGTAATTGTTTCCTCATTCACGTTCTCTTTTCCCGTCTCAAAGACCCGCTCGTCCTTCTCCAGGAAAACGTCAACTTGCTCTTCCGGGAAGAAGTCGTAGTCCATCTTTCCCAGGAGTTCCTCACAACTGCGGCCCGATAATGCACAAAATGCGTTGTTTACCAAAACAAATTGATGCTGCCGATTCTTGACGAATAAGGGATCGCCTATGGAATTGATTATCTTTTCCAGGTAGTCCTTGGATTCCTGCAGCTCTTCTTTTGCTCTCTTGCTCTCGGTGATGTCGCGAATGGATTCTATGGCACCCAGGCGCTTTCCTTTGGCATCGAAGATCGGTGCTCCCGTTGCCCATACATTTGCCCCTCTGCCACCGAACAATGCCGGGGTAAATATTTCTGCGTAGAGTGTATTCCCTTTTCGTCGCACATATCGATAGTTGCATGCAATTTCTTTATCGTTCTTATCTAATAGATCCAGCAACTGTCGTCGTCTTTCACCATAGAACGGGATGGCATAAGCATGATTTCCTTGTCCGATCATATCCTTCTTGTTGACCCCGGTCATCTCCTCCATGGCCCGGTTCCAGGCGATTACCTTTCCTTCTAGATCTATGACAAAGGTTGCATCCGGGAGAAACTCAATAATCGCTTTCAGTTTACTTTCCGATTCCTGCTCTGCATCATCTTTTTGCTTTTGCTTAGTGATGTCGGACAAAAGCCCGGTTATTCCCAATGACCGACCCAGTTCGTCAATCTCAGGCCTGCTGGTAGTCCTTACCTGCCTGTATTGATTGCGATTGTCAAGTATGCGGAATTCGTAAGGCTCAAGCTTGCCTTGCATCGTTTTGTAGAAACTGTCCGTCAGGCCGGGCAGGTCATCGGGATGAATGAATGCCGCAAAGTCTTCTCCAATTACTTCTTTTGGCTTGTATCCCAGCAGCGGTTCCACTACTGGACTTACGTAAATGATGCGGCCAGCGTTGTCCAAGGTAAAGATAACATCGTTGAGGTTCTCCACAAGCGTTCGATATTTTTCTTCCGACCTTTTCAGAGACTTTTCCACGTTTTTTTGTTCAGTGATATCTAACAGAAATCCCTGGTAAGATAAAGCTATATTATTCTGGTCATTTATCGCATCGGCCTGGATGGAAATCCAGACCCGTTCCCCGTTCTTGCGAAATAGTTCTGCCTCGAAGTTCTTCACGCTGCCCGTTTCTTTCAGGAGGCGATGAAACACCAGGCACCGGAAGGGATCGACAAAAACTTGCCTATCGATGTCTGTGATGGAATTGATCAAATCCTCCGGAGAATCATATCCCAGGATGTGAGCAAGAGCTGGGTTCGCAATCACATAGCGTCCTGCTGCAGATGTCTGATAGATTCCCAATACCTCATTCTCACAGAGGTATTGGGAAAATTCTCCGGCTCGCATCCAATCGTTTTTCATTTAGATCTAAGGTACGATAGATTATGATATACTTTAATCTGATGGATTCCTCGATCAGCATCCTATTCTTTATTTCCTAGAATCTTTGACGCAAAACTGAGGCGATTTTCTGAAAAGAAGCAAAAAGGATTTACCTCCATTCCACCATCTCCCCGGCCATGAGATATTTTATGCTTTTGGCGCTGGCCCTGCTGCTCTGCTGTCCTGCAGCGCTCGGCCAGACGAATAGCACCTTCGATGAATTGATAGCCTCAACTTTGCAGTCTCTGGTGGTCGACTCTTCGGCCAGTCTTGAGTCCTACCGCTTTTCCCTGGAGATGGAGCAGAAAATAGATCTGGTCAACCTCTCCGCGGGCGATTCCCAGAAACTCTACACGCGCTCTTTAGGCTACGGCATGGCCAACATGACCGATCATGCTCTAAAGCTGTCCATGGCCTCACTCACTTATGCAAAGGGCGATGAGGACAACACCAGCGCCATCGCTCTGGAGGAGTATCTTATCAACGACACCATCTACATGAAGATGGATGGAAACTGGACGGCTATAAAGGTGCCCGGTGTGGCTAATGCCTGGTCCCAGCAAAACACAATGACCCGGCAGCTCAAAATGTTCAATCAGTCTCGCCTCTCTCTGATTGGCTCGGAGATGGTGGAGGGCCAGAACTGCTACAAAGTCCGGGCGGAGATGGATATGAGCACAGTGGCCGAACAGCTCGCCGGAGAGACATCATCTCTTGTGCCTATGCCGAGCATGAACTACTCCGAACTCTTCCGCAATATGAGCCTGGACGTCTACTACTGGATCACTAAAGATACTCATCTTCTCAAGAAGACGGATGTACTGGAAATCTTCACCGTGGCCCCTCAGTCTTTAGGCCTGCAGGCCAACGAATCCGGGACAATGGAGATGCGAATAAATGCAGAGGTCTCCATGATCTTTGAGGGCTTCAATGAGAGCGTAAGTATCAAGCTTCCTGCCGAGGCCAAGAAGGTCCAGCCCCTTTCCATGGGTCTAATGGTCTCCACACAAGCAGTTCCTGTTGTCCCGGACGGCAATGAAACGATGGTGAACGAAACATTGCTAAATGAAACAATGCAGGGAAATAATACCACTCAGGCCGCCGCGACGGCCTGAGTGGTATTATTTAATTCAATGCCCCAGATGGCCGCCCGAGCTGCCCTCAATAGGTCCGGCATCCTCGTAGCCCTGTCGCTGGCCCGTGCCGGCCAGTCGGGTGAGCATCTCGGGATGGTAGAGCAGGCGGACCGCATTCAGAGCATGCTCTTCGGCGCGTCTTTGTGCGAGAAATGCCAGCGTGCGCTCATCAGGGGCCTCATCCTCATGCACAAAGACCTCGATGATGTGCTTGTTGGTCATAAGCTGGGCAGCGATCAGACCGGAGGAAGCCTCGTGGGCACACATCTTATCCTTCTCCTCAGGTCCTGGCATGCCCAGGGCCATGACGATATCGCATTTCTCCTCTTCCAGGAGCTTCTTGGCGGCAACAGGCAGGTCCTTGATGCCGGGAACGGTGTAGCGGACGATCTCTGCGGAGACCTCTTTCTTGATGATGCTGATGGCCGCGCGGGCCATGTCCACGCGGGCAAATGTGGTGTCGGCGATGCCGATGCGTTTCATGGCCAGAGGAATGATGATAAAAGTTCTTAGGCTTATCGGTCTGCTCGCAGCGCAAAACCAGCTAACGCTAAGGTAGCTTCAACCGACACAGTTAATAAGGGGTAATTGGTTTGCTGATGGCTTGTGGCCTGGGGCGGCTTTTCGACACAATCTCCCTCCTTTACCTTTTGCAGCCTCTGGCCCTTTCCTCCTTTCCATCCAATGGCAATTCTTTGCAGATCAATTTGTCGGATGAGGCCGGCAAAGCTCCTGAATCATTTCTGCCTGCGCGATCACTTCCGCAAAGTTGGTTGCCGACCTTCCCCAGGCAGCCGCCTTTGCAGAACCTTCTCTCTCCAGCACGGCTCGGTCAAGCCACCAAATCGCTTCCCAGTAATTGTTTTCCGCTTCCGCCCATAAATTTGCGGTTTTTTCCGTTGGCTGCTTTTCCATCACCTGGACCGTCATCCACATGACCGCCGATGCATCCTTTTTGAGGTCAAATACGAGGTCTTCCGGCTTATTTCCCATAGTCAAGTTGACATAGGTCCCTGTCTGGCCGCAAGCCAAGGTGCCCCAGTAGGGCATGCCGGGATTTCCCGTGCAGATGGAGACTTTATGATCGCTGGGAATGGCTATTGCCGAATAGAGAGTGGCAACATCAGGGCGGAAGCGGTTGATGGTGTTGGTGCTCCAGGGATCGTCAAGATGCCATGCTTTCCCATCCCACCAATCGGTTAACGAGAAAGTCTGCACGGCTGTTGTATAGTTGAATCTGCCCTGCTGGTCGGCGATCATCTTCTCTGCGGTGATGTATCGATAATAGCTGGATGGATAATACTTCAGTGGGTCCCAAATCGGTTGAGAGGGTTTCATCACGGGATTAAGATAATGGTTGGTCACCACCAGATAATCCGACTCATTGTTGTCCCCGGCCTTTCTCAGGGCATATCTGGCCCGAGTTGCTTCCAGGACCGTGGCATTGCCCCCTGCATCAAGTAGGAGGTGGTTAAGTCCGAACATGCGGGTCGAGTTGATGAGGAATTTTTCCGCCTCAGGGGCGGTGTCACAGGTCATGGCCACGTAGGGCAGCTCCAAAAAGCCGGTAATGCCGGGGCCGTTGTCGCCGGGACCCTTCTGAGATGCTGCCGCCAGGATGTATATCAATCCCTTATCATTGAAGGCAGAATTGCTTCCTGTTCGCCCTGCCCCGGAAGGAATGATACAGGAATTACCTGAATTTGGATAGAGAGCAAGGATGATCGAATATGAATTAGAGGGCAGATGATAGTAATCAAAATTTGTTCCCGCGATCATACCACAGCCGGTGGCGTTGCCGAAGGCGGCTATGGCCGTGCAGTGATCGGGAGGCTCAGGACCCTGTCGTCCGCCCCAGTAGAGCATCACCACCGGATCATCTGGGCCAAACTGAAAACCTTGATCGTTCATGGCATCAGTCATACCCTGGAAAAAATAGCTAAAATTAAATTGGGGCAGCTCTCTTGTGATATATTGCCGGTATTCCTGGCAGGTCTGCAGGATCTCTGGCGATGAGTTCTTTGAGAGGGCGCTGGCCCAGGCGGCGTCCCGCACGATTGCAATGTAATCTTCCGCCTGAAGTGCATACTGATATCCCATCTCGTAGGGCTCTCCCTGCAGTACGACAATGGGCATTATGCCCGGAGGGATGAGAAAGGTTTTCGATGATATGCCAACGGACGGATCAGAATTATTTAATTGGTCGCTAGACGAATTAGTGGGAATTATTTTTTCTGCATCTGCGAGTCCTGCTAAAGAACAGGAAACGAAAATACAGAGTAGGACAATCGCTGATTGATGGGTGCATTTCCGGGAATTTTGTCTGTACATACTACGAGATAACGTCTGCTTTCAATAAAATTCTTTTGAGTTACGACCGCTCTTGGCATCGCCTTCTCTTGTATTCATAGCTCACCCGCAGTACTTGCACCCCGGCACCGTCTCGCCGTTGCCCAGATAGAGCACCTGGCTTTTGCTGCCGTAGCGAAAGACGGTGACGCCCTTGCAGCCCAGGTCGTAAGCCATGTTGAAGACCCGCAATACATCGTCCACCGTGGCGCTCTCGGGAAGGTTCACAGTCTTGGAGACGGCGTTGTCTGTGTACTTCTGGAAGGCGGCCTGGATGCGCACGTGCTGCTCGGAAGGGATGTCCAGAGCCGTTACAAAAAGGTCCTTCAGATCCTGGGGCACGCCCGCCATATCCGCTGCCGAGCCCTTTTTGGCCAGCTCAGCCTTCATCTCCGAGCTGTAGATGCCGCGCGCTGCGGCTGCGCCCTCAAAGAGGGGCGAGACCTCCAAAAGCCGCGCTCCCTCCAGCACCCGGCGCACAAAAGCCAGCGCAAAGAGCGGCTCAATGCCGCTGGATGTCCCCGCGATGATGCTGATGGTGCCCGTGGGTGCGATGGTAGTCACCGTGGCGTTTCTCATGGCGCTCCAATTCTTGAGCCGGGACTCTTCGAAGAGCGGAAAAGAGCCGCGCTCTTCGCCCAGCTCTGCTGACGCCGCGCGCGCCGCCTGGGTGATAAATTTCATGATCCCTTCCGCCAGGCGCACGGCTTCCAGGGAGTTGTAGGAGATATTCATCAGGATGAGCATTTCGGCAAAGCCCATCACCCCCAGACCGATCTTTCGCGACTGCAAGGTGGTCTCTTCGATTTGCTGCAAAGGGTAGCAGTTCATATCGATGACATCGTCCAGGAAGCGCACTGCCAATGAGACCAGCTCCCCCAGTCGTTCCCAGTTCATCTCGCCCCTCTCCACCAGCTTGGCGAGATTGATGGAGCCCAGGTTACAGGATTCGAAAGGAAGCAGCGGCTGCTCGCCGCAGGGATTGGTGCTCTCAATCAGGCCAGGCAGAGGGTGAGCGGCATTGATCCTGTCTATGAAGATCATGCCCGGATCGCCACCTCGCCAGGCAGAGTTAGCGATGCAGTCCATTGTCTCTCTGGCATTGATATGTCCCGCGACCTGGCCGGTCCGCGGATTGATCAGCTCGATCTCTTCGCCCTGCCGCGCCGCGTGCATGAACTCATCGGTTGCCGCCACAGAGATGTTGAAGTTCTCCAAAAACCCCGGCTTCTCCTTGGCCTGGATGAACTCCAGGATGTCCGGGTGATCGACGCGTAGCGTGGCCATGTTGGCGCCCCGGCGGCGGCCTCCCTGCTTGATCACATCCGTGGCCGTGTCGAAGATGCGCATGAAGGATACCGGGCCGCTGGCCACTCCGCCCGTCGCGCGCACCACATCATTTTTAGGCCGCAGCCGGGAGAAGGAGAAGCCAGTGCCCCCCCCGCTCTGGTGGATGAGGGCCATGCTCTTCAGAGCCTCGAAGATACCGGCGAGAGAGTCCTCTACGGGTAGGACGAAGCAGGCGGAGAGCTGCCCCAGCGGCAGCCCTGCGTTCATGAGCGTGGGGGAGTTGGGCAGAAATTCCAGGTCACGCATCATCTTTAAAAATTTTCTGCAGAAATTTTTTTCATTGCCTCCATGCTTTATCTCAGCTTGCGAGACATGAGCGGCCACGTGTTCGAACATCTCTCCCGGTGTCTCCGCGATGGCCCCGCGCTCGTCGCGACGTAGATATCTCTTCTTGAGAATTGTAGCGGCATTGCTGGAGAGCAAAATGTCGTCGGCAAGGGCTGCGGCAATCCTCTCTTGGCCAAGTCTTTCGGTCTCGTCACCGCTCTTTCTGATGCTCTTGATCATTGCAGCGCCCCGCTACTGTTATCATGCAGAATCGATATAAACGTACATGCTAGAAATAGACTTAATCATTCTCACGAGGTTTATAAAAATGAAGATCGCAATTTCAGGAAAAGGCGGTGTGGGTAAGACCACCCTGGCCGGCACCTTAGCCCGTCTCTTTGCCCGCGACGGCTACAATGTTCTGGCGATTGACGCGGACCCGAGCATGAACCTGGGCTCAGCTCTGGGCATCCCGAATTTGCCCAAGCCCGTCACCGAGCACAAAGACCTGGTTGAGGAGCGGGCGGGCATGCCCGGCGGCATGTTCAAGATGAATCCCAAGGTAGACGACGTGGTGGCCATGTGCGGCTGCACCGGGCCCGACAATGTCAAGCTGGTGGTCATGGGTACCATCGATTCCGGCGGCTCGGGCTGCATGTGTCCGGCCAATGCCTTTGTCAAAGCACTCATCAGGCACGTCATCGTTCGGGAAAAGGATCTGGTGATCATGGACATGGAAGCTGGCATCGAGCACTTAGGCAGGGCCACAGCTCGCGGGGTCGATGCCATGATCGCCGTGGTAGAACCGGGCATGAGATCCATTGAGACCGTGGAGAGGATAATGCATCTGGGCAAGGAGATCGGCATTACCAGGTACTTTGCCGTCATAAACAAGGCCGACGACCCGGGTCCCGTGGCCGAGAAGCTGGCCTTGATGGGCATACCGGTCCTGGGAACCATTCCCTTTGACAAATGTCTGGTAGAAGCGGACCTGGCAGGCAAGCCGCCCATTGATGTGAATTGCCCGGCCATAGAATCCATACGAAAGATTAAGACCAAATTAGAAGAGATGTTCGGCGAAAAAAAGCAGCAGGCCTAGAAGGTCATGCGGCCTGCTTTTATTCCTTCTTTTACAATCGATCCGATTACCTTTGCGCCCGGCCCCATGATACGGCAGGCCTTTTGGGCCTCATCTTCGGCTACTACGACCACGAAGCCCATGCCCATGTTGAATGTGCGGTACATCTCTGCCTCATCCACATTGCCCAGCTCCTGCAGGAAGCGGAAGATGGATTGCGGTTCCAGTGGATCGGTGATCTCAAAGCCCAATTGCGAGATGCGGCGCAGCTTGAGAAGGCCCGAGCCGGTGATGTGGGCGAGGCCATGCACATCGCACTCCTGCACCAGTTTCACGATCTCGGGGTAGATCCGGGTGGGTGTGAGCAACTCTTCTCCAATGGTATTTTTCCCGCCGGGCATGCGGTCGAAGTAGGTGTACTTGGACTCGGCAATGATGCGCCGGGCCAAAGTATAGCCGTTGCTGTGCAGGCCGCTGCTGGGCACGCCCACCAGAGCATCACCCAGTTGGATCTTCTCGCCCGTCACAACTTTGTCCTTGTCCACGACGCCGATGGCGGTGCCTGCCAGGTCGAAGCCCCGAATGATCTCTGGCAAGGAAGCCGTCTCCCCTCCCACAATGGTCATATTGGATATCTCGGCGCCGCGGGCCAAGCCTATCGCAATTTGCCCTGCACGCTCAGGGTCCACCTTCTCTACGGCCAGATAGTCCACAAAGGCGATGGGCTCGGCCCCGATAGCATAAAGGTCGTTGACATTCATGGCGATGCAGTCGATGCCGATCGTATCCCACTTGGAAATCGCATTGGCAATGAGGACCTTGGAACCCACACCATCTGTGGTCATGGCCAGGGCAAAGCTGCCCATATCCAGGAGTCCGGCGTAGTGGCCGATCTCGGTCATGGGCGCTCCGAAGCCCTTACGTTTTGTCGTCAGCACGGCCTTCATGGCATCAATGGATCGGTTCTCCTGGTGAATATCCACGCCCGCCTCTGCATACGTCAGCCCCTTCATGCTTCTCCTCCCAGGCAAAACTCACGGTGCAGCTCTCTTACTGCCTGCTCTGCATCCTTGGAAGCGACCACAAAGGAGATGTTAAGCTGACCCGATGCCTGGCTGATCATGACCACATTTATCCTGGCCGCGCCCATGGCCTTGAAGACTCGCGCGGCAACGCCCGGTGTGCCCTCCATTCCAGCGCCTACAACTGCCACAGCGCAGACATCGTGATCGTGCGAGATATCCTTGACCAGATCTCTGGGAAACTCGGCTCTTAGGGCATCTTCTGCTTTCTCCACCTGCCGCTCCTCAATGATCATGGAGATATTGACCTCCGACGATCCCTGGCTGATCATGACTATATTGATGCCTGCCTTGGCGAGAGCAGAAAAAGCGCGCGCCGCGACGCCCAGCGTTCCAATCATGCCTGCCCCGGAAATGTTGAGCAGAGCCACATTCTTGTGCAGTGTAACTGCCTTTATCACATCCGCTTTGGGTACAACTTCATGCACTATTAGTGTGCCGGGGATATCGGGATCGAAGGTGCATTTAACACGCACAGGGATGCCTTTTCGGATGGCAGGCTCAATGGAGCGGGGGTGCAAGACCTTGGCCCCGAAGTTGGACAGCTCCATAGCCTCCCGGTAGGAGATGGAGGGAATAGACCTGGCCTCGGGCACGATCTTGGGATCGGTAGTCATTATGCCGTATGTCTCCTTCCAGAACCAGATCTCATCGGCATCAATAGCCGCCCCGATGAGCGAGGCGGACAGATCCGAGCCACCCCGCCCTAAGGTGGTAATCGTGCCCTTTTCGTCCTTGGCGATGAAGCCAGTGACCACGGGAACGCCCTTGAGCGGCAAGAGCCTTTGGGGAATTAAATTGTAGGTCTTCTCTAAGGGCCTGCAGTCGCCATAGTTACTGTCGGTGATGATTCCTGCCTCTGAGCCGGTATAGTGCAAAGAGGGTATGCCCATATCTCTCAAGACTCCTGCGAGAATGGGCGCCGCCAGTTGCTCGCCATAGCTGGATATATAATCCAACGAGCGTGCTGTAAGCTCACCCAGGTAGCAGATGCCGATGTAAGCTTTTTCGAGCTCAGACAGCTTGTTAGATATCGTCTCACTGACCTCTTTGGCGATTTGAGGATCTTTTATGGCATCAGTTATGGCCTGATTGTGCCTATCCGTGAGCTTCTCCATGAAATCGATCACTTCTGAGACATTTCCCTCCTTTGCTGCTTTTTTGGCACAGGCCAAAAGGTCGTCAGTGACGCCTTGCAGGGCGGAAGTAACCAAAACTATCTCATTGTCGCGGCTAAAATGTAAGACCAGATCTCCTACATGCCGCAGTCTGTTTCCGTCAGCAACGGAAACACCACCAAACTTCATTACCAAGCGCGCCATCGTAAAAACCGTTGATCTGCTTTTCTCGCCGCGATTTAAGCTTTATCCATAATTATAATTTCGCGCCATATTCGATTTTGAAACCGCCCTGAGATGGCCGAAGGCTTAAATAGATTGAGTCCGAGGAATCTGAGTCCTAGTCTGGATTTAACCTTTATCTTAAACTTCGCGAGGCGTATTATGGGCAAGAGGAAGAAAATAGCAGAACGTGTAACGACTCTGATGGACAAGCCTGAGTTTATCCGGAACATCGGAATCGTAGCACATATCGATCACGGCAAGACAACCCTTTCTGATAACCTTCTGGGAGGCGCAGGCATGATCTCCATGGATCTGGCAGGCAAGCAGCTCTTCATGGATTTCGATCCCCTGGAGCAGGCGCGCGGAATTACTATCGATGCTGCCAATGTATCCATGGTTCACGAGATAGATGGCAAGGAATATCTCATCAACATGATTGATACTCCCGGCCACGTGGACTTTGGAGGCGACGTTACTCGGGCGATGCGGGCGGTTGACGGCGCAGTGGTTGTAGTGGATGCCGTTGAGGGCGCCATGCCTCAGACGGAGACTGTGCTGCGACAGGCTCTCAAGGAAGGTGTCAGGCCGGTCCTTTTCGTCAATAAAGTGGACCGCATGATCAATGAGCTGAAAGTTGAGCCGAAAGATATGGCCATGCGCCTGGGCAAGGTCATTGACAATGTCAACAAGCTCATCCAAGGAATGGATGAAGAGAAATATAAAGCCGGCTGGAAGCTGGATGCTGCTCGGGGAAATATCGCCTTTGGGTCGGCTCTCTATAATTGGGCCATCAGCGTGCCTCAGATGAAGAAGACGGGCATCGGCTTTGAGCAGGTCGTCGAATACTGCCGGGCAGGAAAGATGAAGGAGCTGGCCGAGAAGGTCCCGCTTTATATTGCCGTAAACGATATGGTAGTCAAGTTCTTGCCCAGCCCCATCGATGCCCAAAAGGAGAGAGTCAAGGTCATCTGGCATGGCAATTGGGATAGTGACGTGGGAAGAGCCATGGCTACCTGCGACCCAAAAGGTCCTGTCGCATTCATGATCAATAAGTTGAAGATCGACCCGCATGCAGGCGAGGTAGCCACGGGCAGGCTCTTCTCTGGAACCCTGCATCGCGGCATGGAGCTGTATGTATCCGGCGTGGTCGATACCAATCGTATTCAGCAGACGGGTATCGTCATGGGTGCGGAGAGGGTTGAGGTAGAGGAGATACCAGCCGGAAACATTGCTGCCGTGACTGGTCTAAGAGATGCCATCGTAGGATCTACCATCTCTTCAGAACAGAACATGACGCCTTTCGAGCAGATCAAGCATGTCTCTGAACCGGTCATGACCGTAGCCGTCGAGGCCAAGAACACCCGCGACCTGCCAAAGGTTGTAGAGGTCTTAAGGCAGATCGCCAAAGAGGACCCAACCCTGCAGGTCACCATCAACGAGGAGACCGGCGAGCACCTCCTGGCTGGCATGGGCGAGCTGCATCTGGATGTAACTGTGACCAGGCTGCAGCGCGATCGCGGCGTGGAGCTGAAGACTTCTCCACCAATCGTCGTATATCGTGAGTCCGTGGGCGGCAGAGCTGGACCAGTGGAAGGCAAGTCACCTAACCACCACAACCGTTTCTACATCGAGTTTGAGCCCCTGGAACCGGGCGTGATCGAGGCCTTGAAAGAAGGCAAGATCAGCATGAAGATGGAAGAGGTTGAGCGCAGGAAGGTTCTCCTCGAGAACGGCATGGGAAAAGAGGAAGCGAAGAGCATTGTCGGATACTTTGGCACCAACATGTTGCTCAACATGACCAAAGGTATCCAGTACCTGAGAGAGACTATGGAGCTCATCTTAGAGGGCTTCGAGGAAGCGCTGAAGAACGGCCCCATCTGCAGGGAACCCGCGCAGGGTATAAAAGCCAAAATCGTAGATGTAAAGCTGCACGAGGATGCAGTGCACCGTGGCCCCGCTCAGGTCATTCCTGCGGTAAGGCAAGCCGTGCAGGCGGGAATACTCATGGCGGATCCGGTTTTATTGGAGCCCTTCCAGAATGTCTATATACAGGTGCCTCAGGATCAAATGGGTGGAGCCATGTCTGAGATCCAGGGAAGGAGAGGCGTTATCCTGAACATGGACAGCCAGGGCGATATGATTATCCTTAAATCCAAGATGCCTGTGGCTCAAATGTTCGGATTCTCCGGGGCCATAAGGTCGGCCACCGAAGGCAGAGCACTCTGGTCCTCTGAGTTCGCTGGATTTGAGCCCTTGCCCGCTAACCTGCTGCAAGATACCGTCAAGCAGATTCGGACCAGAAAGGGCCTGAAACCTGAGATGCCCAAACCTTCCGATTACCTGAAGGTCGTTTGAGCGCGACCTCTAGAAAAGATGAAATACTGAAAAATATTGATAGTGCCAGTTGGAGGAGATAAATTATGGCAGATGCAAAGCCACACCTCAATCTCGCATTCATTGGACACGTCGATCACGGCAAGTCGACGACCGTAGGCAGATTGATGTTCGAGACGGGAGCTGTAGACGCTCACGTCATTGATGAGTACAGGAAAGAAGCAGCATCCAAGGGAAAGGCAACCTTCGAGTTCGCCTGGGTCATGGATAGCCTGAAGGAAGAGCGCGAGAGGGGCGTTACCATTGATATCGCCCATCATCGCTTCGATACCGCCAAGTTCTACTTTACCGTGGTGGACTGCCCCGGTCACAGGGACTTCGTAAAGAACATGATCACCGGCGCCAGCCAGGCTGATGCCGCGGTGCTGATCGTGGCCGTCCCGGACGGCGTCATGGCTCAGACTAAGGAGCACGTCTTCCTTTCCAGGACACTGGGAGTCAGCCAGCTTGTTGTGGGCATGAACAAGATCGATGCCACCACCCCGCCCTTCGACGAGAAGAGATTCAACGAGGTCAAGGAAGAGGTAGGCAAGCTGCTCAAGATGGTTGGATTCAAGGTGGAGGATATACCCTTCGTGCCCATATCCGGCCTGATGGGAGACAACCTTTCCAAGCCCAGTGACAACCTGAAGTGGTACAAGGGCCCAACCCTTCTGGAAGCCCTGAACAACCTCAAGGTGCCCGCGAAGCCGACCAATTTGCCTCTGCGCGTACCGGTGCAGGATGTCTACACCATATCTGGCGTGGGTACGGTGCCTGTGGGCCGTGTTGAGACGGGCGTCATGAGAAAGAACGACAAGATCATCTTCGAGCCCGCCGGATCTACTGGCGAGGTCAAGTCCATTGAGATGCATCACGAGGAAGTCTCCGAGGCATTCCCCGGCGACAACATCGGATGGAACGTGCGCGGTGTCGCCAAGAACGACATTCGTCGCGGCGACGTTTGCGGATCGGTAGCTAAGCCCCCGACCGTGGCCAAGGAGTTCAAGGCCCAGATCGTAGTGTTGCAGCACCCCAGCGCCATATCGGCGGGATACACCCCGGTGTTCCACTGCCATACCGCGCAGATCGCGTGCACCCTCACTGCCATTCTGGCCAAGCTGGATCCAAGGTCCGGCGCGGTCAAGGAAGAGAATCCTGCCTTCATCAAGGCTGGAGATGCGGCCATCATCATGGTTACTCCCTCCAAGCCTATGGTCATTGAACCGGTGAAGGAGATTCCTCAACTGGGAAGGTTCGCCATTCGAGATATGGGCACTACCGTCGCAGCCGGCATGTGCATCAGCGTGATACCACGCTAAACTAATTTTTTGGTGTTAAAACATGCAGAAGGCAAGAATTCGACTTTCCGGCACTAATCCCTTGATGCTGGACGATATATGCAGCCAGGTAAAGGGGATAGCTCAGAGAACAGGCGTTCACATGGCGGGGCCCATCCCGCTGCCCACCAAAAAGATGGTGGTTCCCTGCAGGAAGAGTCCTGACGGCGAAGGAACTGCCACCTGGGATCACTGGGAAATGAGAGTGCACAAGAGGCTCATCGATCTGGATGCTGATGAGAGGGCGCTTCGCCAGCTCATGAGAATCCAGGTTCCAAAGAATGTAAATATTGAGATTGTGCTGGAAAGCTAAATCATTAGTTAGGGGCTGCTTCCGTGGGTTGAAGGGCCCGCTAACTTATATATTCTAAAATTTTACTCATAATGGACTCGTAGTATAGTCTGGATAGAATAGAGGCCTCCGGAGCCTCGGACCCGGGTTCGAATCCCGGCGGGTCCGCTACACTTTTTTTAATTCATTGCATCAGAACGTGGCGGCACGATCACTAAACTATCGTCATTGAGGGGGTTGGCCGCCAGCTTTCCGGAAGCATTAATAAAATGGCCGATGGGCAGCTTTCCCCAGCTCCACAGCTGTGTCTCATTGGTGGTGTTGGCCATGTTGGTGCTGTTGTTTAGATCAATTGTGCCGAGAATGGCCCGGCCAGAGTCCCCGCTTAGCTGCAAAGGTACGGCAAAAGAGCTGCCTGCCAACAACACGAATATTAAGCCTAATATTATCGAGTTCTTCATATCACTTACCCTTAAATTCACATATTTCATTTCATTTCTTTAATCCATGCCACGCTCTATTACTATGACTTCATGGCTAATTAATGGTTTGCTCTCCTGTTTTGTAGTTCGAGGTGAATAGGTAGTAGATTGAACCCATTATTGGTCGTCGCAGGTAATATCAGGGCGAGATAATGGAGGTTCGCGACGTACCTCAAGCACCTGGTCCGTCTGGTCTTTTCGCACGGCAAGTGCTTGTTTGGATGTGCCTTCGTCTCCTTTTCATCCCTTCCCAGGCTCAGCCGCAAACTACAAATATCTATAACGATCATATAGATAGTTCGTCGCGTACTGCAAGGGTTGGCGGGCGTGTCGTGGGCTTAACCGCAATTCCGATAATGCTCTGTTTCAGGAGATGCATGCCTTCGTGGCAATGCATTCGGGCTATGGAGCCTGTGAGTAAAATGATCCGGTGGCTGAAAGTTGCATGCCATAAACGGCCTAGCAATCCGCCGGGATCTCTCACGCTAATACACGACCGGGAAACAGGAGCGCGACGCAAACCATTGGCGTAAGGCGAGCACGAGGCCCCATGAGAACGGGTTCCTTTAAAACGGACGCTGTGTCAAATTCCAGTGCTCTGCCGCCTTCCGGCTTTTAGTCGGGCTTCGGGCAGGGTCAGGCCATCACTGCGGTGACTGGCTCCTTCAAAAGGGACGCTGTGGCTTTCGGCGCTGGCCTGCCTGATATCTTGATTTCGCTCTTTTCTGTTATCTTCTTTGGTAAGGATTCCTGGCTCTTGACCTTTCTTGACGGAAATCCTTAAATATCGTCAACTGACGTATAGTGTATTGGCGAAAGTCGATGGCTATTTTCTCCCTCCTACATCCAGACGACTTTTGCCTCCCTCCTTATTCTTCCTCTTCGCTCCAGTGCTGCCCTTTTTGCCAAGCAGGCAGCGTACAAGTCGCATGCCCTTTGCTCACCGGGAAAACCATTATCGTTATAAACTAAGCATGTGACCGCAATAGAGGAATTGTTCCTGGTAGCAGGGAGGCTTTTGCGGATGATCAAGCATATCGTTATGTTCAAGCTCAAAGAATGGGCCGAGGGCAGGGATAAGGCGGCAAATATCAAGGTGCTGAAGGCTAAGCTGGAAGCCCTACCTGCCCAAATCGAGGAGATTAAGTTCTTCGAGGTGGGCATCAACTTTCTGGAGGCGGGCGTGGCCTATGATCTGGTCCTCGTTTCAGAATTCGAGAGCAAAGAAGCCCTTTACAGCTATCAGAAGCAGCCTGAACACATTTTGGTGGCAAACTTTGTCGGCAAAGTATGTGAGAGCCGGATAGTGGTGGATTATGTCCTCTGATCTGCCCTAAGTGATCTCATCCTTCAGCCCCTTCTGGAAGTGGCCGTGGGTTATGCCCCCCAGAGCCAGGGGCCGTATAGACTCCTTCAGGCTTTCCAGATCCTGGCGGAGAGTCCCGCCTCCCCTCTCGGTAAGATCTATGGCCTTTTTGTAAATCTTTGTCATCTCGCGGGCGTACTCTCCCGTCCGGCCCCGTGCGTCCACGGCCACACCATCTAGATCGATGGCGAAGATCTCGGGCATCTGGTCGAGCAGGCAGGTCTCGGCGGAGTTAAAGATATGCGTCCTCTTATCATCATCCAGGCGCAGGGGAAAGATGCGTCTCATGTCCTGCAGCCCCCAGAATTCTTTTGCATCATATTCTCCGTTGGCCGGAAGGGGCATGCAGTCCTCGGCTACCATTACCTCCTGGCTACCCTGCACCATCAGCTCCATCTGGGGCGCGTCCGGGATAAGGCGCACAGCGGCTACGGTATCGGCCAGTTGCCGGGCGGACAGCTCCGGCGAGAGGGTGAGTTGCTCTAAGGGCGAAGCTAACGCCTGCACAGTCAGGTGATTGCAGACGTTGAGGCCGGAGGCTCCATAAATATGGACATCGGGGGCAGCTTGCATAACGGCCTGCACTGCTCCTACGTTCTCCACCATGACCCCATCGACATTTGCCTTGGCCAGCAACATAGGCCCGGCAAAGTTGAAGAAATTTGCGTGCGTGATTTTGGGCCACTTCCAGATCAGCGGCACTTTTCCGCAGATTGTTTTTGCCTCTTCTATCATCTTCGCGGCCTTTGTTGCCCGGTCTTTCTCTTCCCATCCCAGGACGGGCTCAAAGTAAACTCGCTGGCATCCTCCTTCCACGGCGCCCCTCACAGTCTCCAGGCTATCGGCATAGACGGCCAGTGAAGGTATGCGGGCCATCGATGTGGTCGGGGCATTGGAGGTGGGACCAGTAGAGGCTGGAAACGTAGAGGCAGACAGGTTCAGTTCTTTCAATATATCTCGCGCTCTCTCTACCTTCTCCTTGGTGGGGCGTCTCTTTTCTAAAAGGGCCTCTTGCACCTTTTCCAAGAGATCACGCCGAGCCTGGTTTAAGGCACCTAAGGGAGCGAAAAGATCCCCGGCGTAGTCCATGGCAATCTTTTGGACGACAAAAGGCGTTCCACCCGTTCGCAGCATCTGCGAAACGATCTGCTGCCGGGAAGTGGGCTGATTTTTGGCCTTTTCCATTTTAAAGGCGGCTTTGACCTGAACGATGCGGCCGTCTTCCAGCGTGGCCTGCAGCAGAGGCGTGCCCTCCTGCCAGATGATGGTTAAATCCAGGGGGATCTCTATCTTGTCGGAGGCGATGATCTCCTGCGCTTTTTTGGCCAGAGCGGTGCTGCCCGTCAGATAGACTTTGCTGCCTGGGCGCACCCTCTCCGGCGTCATCAGCCGCAGCAGGCCATCCTTTTTCACCACATTTTGCACCACCAGGCCCATCTCTTGGCCAGGAGCCAGAAAGACCAGACCGTCGCCCTTCTCAGGGCAAAAGGGGCCGGAGAGCCTTACTGCCGCCTCGCCTCTCTGCACATCGAAAGAGGCCACGCTGCCGATGAGAACGCCCCGGTTGTCCGACATCTCCCGGCCCATGACATCCCTGGCCCCCAGCAGGTGGCCATTCGTGAAGTCGCGGTTGAAGGACAAGGCCAGGTCTCTTTCATCCTCAGAAGACGGCGACCACTTGCCTTTGGCAATGGCCTGCAGGGCTCTTTTGTAAATGCTGGTTACAATGGCCACGTACTCCGGGGACTTCATCCTCCCTTCAATCTTCAGGGACTCTATCGGCGAGCGGACGATCCTGTCCAGATGCCGGTAAACGCAAAGGTCGCGGGTGGATATGAGAAAACGCTCTCTTTGCGGCTGGGCTGCCAGGCCGGTCGGCCTGCCGTAAATGTCTTTTTCTCCTCTGAGCAGCACGTAGGGCTTTCTACAGGGCTGGGCGCACATGCCCCGGTTGCCGCTGCGCCCGCCGATGGCCGAGGAGAGAAGGCACTGCCCGGAGTAAGAGTAGCATAGAGCGCCGTGCACGAAAACCTCCAGGCCGATTGCCTGCGTGGCTGTATCCTTCTCATTCTCCAACTCTTGCCCCATCGTTTTTATCTGATCCAGCCCGACCTCTCTGGCCAGGACGGCTCTCTTAAATCCGGCGCGGTTCGCCCAGAGAGCACCTTCTTTGTTATGAATGGTCATCTGGGTGGAGGCGTGCCTCTCCAGCTCTGGCACCATGCGGCCTGCCAGCAGGCCTAGCCCCAGATCCTGTAGCAGCACGGCATCTACCCCCATCTCAAAAAGGCGGATAAGATACACAGCCACATCGTAGAGCTCATTTTCTCTGATGAGGGTGTTGACTGTCACATAGACTTTTACGTTCCGGAGGTGGGCGTAGTCTATAGCCCTAGCTAAGTCGGGCTCATCAAAGTTTGCGGCAAATTTTCGTGCCCCAAATCTCTTGCCGCTCAGGTAAACGGCATCGGCACCAGCGGCGATGGCTGCATGCAGAGCCATCGGTGAACCGGCGGGGGCGAGCAGCTGTGGCAGTCTTTTCAAGGTTGATCGTCCATAATATCATCTATAGCTTTCACAACACTATGCCATTGCGGGCAATAGTAGACTCGATCGGAATAATCTTCAATATCTGTGCCGTTTAAGCTCCAGGGGTGCAGGAAAAGAATTCCTCGTCGATTGGGATCGCTTCTGACAAATTCTACGATGTTCATATCCAGGTCATCGATCAGCACGTCGGAGGGTATATTATGCTTGGTGCCGGTCCTGGCATGATAGTATTGCGTGAGGCTGGGAAAGTGCCAGTTCAGCCATCTTCTGGTGGCCTCCTCGGCATTGGGCCGTCTGGCCGTTACCACAAGAAGATCATGCCTGCAAAGCTGCTTTATGGCTTTTTGAGAGCCCTCGATCAACGGCACACGCATAACGTATTCGGGGTCGGCCAACAACCGGGCTATTTCCGTCCATATCTCTATTCCCGCAAAGCTCCAGTGGGCACGATTAATATCGCTCTTGCAATACGTCTGTCCATAATCTTTTTCAATTTCCAAAAGAACCGCACTGACTTGGTCTGCCAGAACCCCGTCAATGTCTACCGCGATTTTCAAACCATGCCTCCCATACAAATTATTCTACGAGCAATTGTATGATAAATCTTTTCTGATTCAATAAATAACAAAACGAAAAAATGCTATAAAACTCATACATGGGTTATTTATTGGATAAAATGCAATTTAATTGAGGTGAATGGGATGAAGTGTATTAAAGCAATTCTCGTTTTGATGACTCTTGTTCTGCTCTGCTCACCAGGGCAGGCATTGCAGGTTTTTTCTGGTGATACAATCTCTGTAGACACGGCTGTTGCCGACGACATCATCGCAGCGGGCAACATGGTGAGCATCAATGCCCCGGTGGACTCGGCCATAGTTGCCGGCGGCACTGTGAACATCAATGCCCCGGTGAAGGGGGATGTAATCGCCGCCGGTGGCCAGGTTTATGTCAACGCGAACGTGGGGGGAAAGGTTGTAGCTGCGGGCGGAAATGTCAACCTGGGCGGCAACATCGGCACCAATCTGGTGGCTCTAGGCGGCCAGGTGAACATCCTTCCCGGCAATACAATTGAGAGAGATGCTCTCATCGGCGGCGGCCAGGTGGTTAACGCGGGACAGGTAAACGGCACCCTCACCGTCAGCGCCAACCAATTCAATAACACCGGCTCGGCGGGAAAGGTGAATTTCCACAAGGTAGAAGATCAATCTCAAAAGAACGAGGATTATGATATGGGCTTTAACATCTTCAGCCTGCTGGCCATGCTTGGCTACTTCATTCTGGGATTGATTTTGGTCAAGTGTCTGCCCGTCATCGTCCAAGCAGTGGATCGCGAGGTGAGAAGCTCGACCCTGCTCAAGACCTTGCTGGGTTTCGTCATGATCATTGCCTCATTTATTGCCTTGCTGCTGGTGGCGGTAACGGTGGTGGGGCTGCCCATTGCCGTGATCTCAACTCTGCTATTCTTTGCAGCCCTCATGCTGAGCGGAACCTTCGTCTCCTTCAGTCTGGGCAAGTGGATTGGCGAGCGGGTAAATAAGAAACAGAGCGATCTGGTCTACTTCGTGATCGGATTTGTAATCCTCAATGTGCTCTCTCTGCTGCCCTTGGTGGGAGGTCTGATCTCATTGATCTCCATGAGCCTGGGCTTTGCTGCATTGCTCTATGCAGCGCGCCACATGGCCTGCCAGGCAAAGGCAGCCTGAAATACGTTTTTTTCCCTTAAAATCGCGATTTGCTTACAGCGTGCCTGCAAAGGGTATCTTTGCAGAAACGCTCAATGCTAAATACCTTGATATCAAAGACGTTAATGCGTTTATTCATAGTGTGGTGAAGGCTTGAAGCTGCTAGTATTCTACAATGGCGAATTTGGCGAGAGGGTTGTGGGCAATCTCATCAACTATTCGGGCTTTTGCATCTCCTGTGCCGATGCCTGCACCCAGTGCAGGAATGTCCGGCCGGGCTATGCCCAGAACATCGTCTCTCTGGTGGAGATGCCAGATCCAGCATCCCTGGGGGACTTCATTGATGATGTGGAACCACTACTGCCCCAGAACATCCCTGTCGCGGACATTGCTCTCGTCATAAATGTTCATCCCGACATTCTCTTCGGCCTGCTTCCCAAACTGAAGGAGGCGGGCGTGAAGGGCATTGTGGGCGGCTCGGAGTCGCCTCGCGATCTTCCTTTGGGCCAGAGAACGCAACTGGAGGAGAAGGCTAAGGAGCTCGGGATGGAGGCGGCCTTTGCCAAGCCCTTTTGCGCCCTGGTTCCTGATCCGGCCAAGCCGAACATTTATGCCTTTCTCATGGAGGCCGGCATTGGCGATCCCTTAATCGATGTGACGGTGCAAAAGAGCCGGGCGGGAAAAGACCACATCCTGGCAGCTAGTGTGCTGCGCACAGCGCCCTGCGGCTCCACCTGGTTTGTGGCCAAGCGTCTCCTGGGCCTGGAGCCGGATCAGCCCGACATCCGGGAGAGGATCTCTGAGGCGCATCATTCCTACCCCTGCACGGGATCGATGGAGCGGGACACGGAGCTTGGCGACACCGTGCTGCACAAGGGCGGCTACATCATCCGCGATGCAGTGGAGGACGCCTTCAAGAGGGCGAAGAGGCAGGACTAAAGATATTTTCTCTTCGTCGAAACCTTTTTGCCATAGGAGACAATTCTCCTGTTTATGTTCTCTCCAATTCAGGCTTTTTCCGTGCTCATGATCCCATCCGCCAGTGAAACGCAGTCTGCCGGCTTTTGGCTTGAGAAAGGAAATGAGCTATGCAACAGCGGGCAGGGAGAAGAGGCGATCAAAGCCTACGATCAAGCTCTTGGCATCGATGCTACTCTGATCGACGCCTGGAACAACAAGGGCCTGATTCTGGCCAGCTTGGAACGTTTCCCTGAGGCACTGCAGTGCTTCGAAGAGGTTCTTAAGCTCACACCAACGCATAAGCATGCTCTGAGCAATAAGGGCATGGTTCTGGCCCAGCAGAAGAAATATACGGAGGCATTGAGCTGCTTTGAGGCGGCCATTGTCGCGGACGCTTATTTTTCTGGGGCCTGGTATAATACGGCGCTCGCCTTGCACTGCCTGGGTCGGATAAAGGAGGCTGCGGCTGCCATGAAGACCGCCGAGACCCTGGAGGGAGGTAGGGCGGGCGGCTGCTGCAGACGATGAATTATTTCACTTCATTTTTTTTCATTTTCATCATCGCCCTGCATTTCCAGCTTTTCGCAGCCAGCTATCCGCCAGCGAATTCTCTTTATCAAACCGAGCAGGGTGCGCGCCTCTCTCTGTGTCAGCTCCGCCCTGCCAAAGATGCGGCGCAGCATGAGCAGGGTGAACTCCACCTTGTGAACAGGATAGCTGACTTCAGCGAGAAGCGATCTTGACTTGTCTTGCAGCAGGGCCAGACTTTCCCCGCTGGCCATCTCCACTTTATTGCCGTCTACGTTATCCGTTTGGGATAGCTCGTAGAAGAGCACGGCAGCGGAATGGGAGAGGTTCATGACCGGATACTCGCTGCTGGTGGGAATGGAGACCAGCATGTCGCAGAGGGCCAGCTCCTCGGAATTCAAGCCGCAGTCCTCTCTGCCCAGGAGCAGCGCCACAGTTCCCTCTTTTCCCCTCAGCTTTTCCGCGAGCGTTGCCGGGGTGAAGCAGGGCACGCGTAGATGCAGACGCAGGTGATGCTGCGCCTCATCTAGCCTCTTTCCCGTAGTGCCCACCACCAGGTTTGCGCCCGCCAGGGCCTCCGGAAGGCTGGTGTAGGTGCGGGCCATCTGCAGGACATCTCTGGCGTGCGACGCCATGGCACAAGCCATGTCCTCGATTTTGCAGGGATTGACCAGCACCAGATCGTGAAAGCCGAAGTTCTTCATGGCCCGGGCCACGGAGCCCACATTGCCCTCGTAAAGGGGCTCCACCAGGACGACGCGAAGGTTCATCTCGTTATCCCTTGGACACACCCAGAGGTACCAGCCGGGCTACTTTGGTGGCGATGCCCAGATTATGCACCACGTCCACCACGTCTCCGGAGGGCTTGTAGACCTGAGGGGCCTCCTCGGCCAGCATGCCGAGGCTGGTGGCCTTGACCACGATGCCGTCTCTGTTCAAGGCGGCTTTCACATTCTGGCCGGTGAACAGCTTGAGGGCCTGGCTGCGGCTCATGACCCGGCCCGCGCCATGGCAGGCGGAGCCGAAGGTGAGATCCTGGGCCAGGTCATTGCCGCAAAGAACGTAAGAGGACGTTCCCATGGTTCCCGGTATGAGCACCGGCTGGCCCACGCCCCGGTAGGAGTCGGGCACTTCACTCCGGCTGGGGCCGAAGGCCCGCGTGGCCCCTTTGCGATGCACATAAAGCCGCTCGCGTTTTCCATCCACCTGGTGCTCCTCGATCTTAGCCACGTTGTGGGCCACGTCATAGACCAGATCGAGCTTTGAGCCGGGGAAGTATCTCTCGAAGACCTCTCGCGTCCAGTGGGCGATGATATGCCGGTTGGCCCAGGCGTAGTTGGCGGCACAGACCATGGCCCCGAAGTAATTGTCGGCCTCTGGCGAGCCCAGGGGCGCGCAGGCCAGTTGCTTGTCGGGAATGTCGATGTTGTACTTTTTCACGGCCCGTGTTAGAACCTCCAGATGATCGGTGCAGATCTGATGGCCGGCTCCCCGTGAGCCGCAGTGGATCATAACCGTAATCTGGCCCTTGAAAAGGCCGAATTTTTTGGCCACGGGCTCATCAAAGATCTCCTCCACCCTCTGGATCTCCAGGAAGTGGTTGCCGCTGCCCAGAGTTCCCAGCTGGGGCCGGCCGCGCTTTCGTGCTCTCACGCTCACCTGGGCCTGGTCGGCTCCCGGCATGTGTCCGCTCTCCTCGCAGTGGGACAGGTCGGCCTCAACGCCGTAGCCCTCCTCCACGGCCCATTTGGAGCCGTTGGTGAAAACCTCGGTCAGTTGCTGGTCGCTGACATGCAGCCGGCCCGTGGCTCCCAGGCCTGAGGGGATGGCCTCGAAGAGAGCGTCGATGAGGGTATTGATACGCGGCTGCACGCTCGTTGCCTGCAGATCAGTGCGTAGCAGTCGCACGCCGCAGTTGATATCAAAGCCTACTCCCCCCGGGCTGATGATGCCATCCTCCTCGCGAAAGGCAGCCACGCCGCCGATAGGAAAGCCGTAGCCCAGATGGGCATCGGGCATGGCCATGGAGTAGTTGACAATGCCGGGCAGGTTGGCAACGTTGGCCACCTGATCGATTGTTCCCGACTCCACCATATCCCGCAATGCCGCGGAGACAAAAATTCGTCCAGGCACGCGCATGCCTGGTCGGTAGCCGATGGGCACCTCGTAAGTATTATCATTGATCTTGCTGATCTCTGCCATAATCACACGTCCAAAATAACCTGAATGCACCACATCTCATTCTTCTTGATGCCAAACTTGTGCCGGGTGATGGCCTTGACCTCATTCTCGAAGGAATGTCTCTCTAGGTCAATCCTCTCCCCGCCAATCTCTGCCAAAAGCCGCATAGATTCAGTCCCATCTTGCTCTAGATTGACGGAAAAGGTGGCGAAGACAGCCGACTCCGTCTCGAAGAGGAAGACAATTTCACAGAGCCATTGGTAGGCCAGATCCTCCAGATCAAAGGCCTTCAGCTCCACCTTCCAGCTCTCTTTGACAACGATCGTTGCAGGTTCCACCATGGATTTGAAGAGGGCGGCAGCGGCATTGGAGAGCATCTCGGCCGGCGTTTTTCCGTAGGCTCGAAACTTTATGTCGGCGGTGTGCTCCAGGTACTCGAAGGGAATCATCTGTTTATTATTGGGGGCCGTCAGGCATTAAAGCATTGCCAGTCCTCGCGCCGGTCCTGCGGCTGCGGCCAGGAGCAAGGAATGGGCGTACTCTCGTCCAATGATGTCGGTATTGCCCGGTGCGTCACTTCGGCGAATTGTGAGGCAAAGCCGGCCACGCGGGCCCGCCGCCCACAACGGCAGAAACCGCAGGACTGCGGACGGGCAACAGCCGCTTATTCTTCTTGGTTTAAATCTGTAAGGTGATTGGAAATATTAGCTCATCTTTGCCGGTCCAGTCTACATGCCAGCGCACAAATCTACGGTTACTATTAGCAGCGGTCTGCCCGAGTGACGACGAACGAATCCAACCACAAAGATCACGAAGCTCACAAAGGACGCACAAAGACTTTTTGCAGGGACATTTGACCCATCGCCTATCCTAAATCTCACCATAATCCCTTGACAGTCGCTGTCCTTCGGCTGTAGCAACTATGACTCCGGAGAGCTGGCTTGGGGAACGATAATCATCTTCCTTGACCGTTACTAGCCCGTTCGTGGGCTGCCTGGGGACTTGGCTGTTTCGGGCTGCCCACCGGGCCGGGCCTCGCTCCGGGCGACGCTCTTGGGGCTCGGGGCCCCGCCAGAGGTCGCTCGCGTCCGGGCGCGGGAGAGCCGGACAGGATGGGGGTGAAGGATGCAGGAGACAAGAGTGACGGTGTTTCGGCTCGAAGGCTCTCCTCAGGGGGAAGCAAAGAGACTTTCAATGTTGACAATTAAGAGTAATTAGGTGCGGGGGATGGGATTCGAACCCATGAACACCTTCGTGACTGGACCCTGAATCCAGCGCCTTTGACCTGGCTTGGCAACCCCCGCAAAAGAGGCAGCCAATCTCATGCAGTAGTAGTATTTAACCGTATTCGTAAGAACCGCCGGGCACCCGCCTGGGACCCTTCCGCACCATTCATCAGCAGCCTGGCATTTTCAGCTTCCTCGCGGTCTTGGATGGTCGGGTTTGGATTCTGCTCCCCAAAACCCAATGTCATTTCGTCGTTCTCTGTGCGTCCTCTGTGAGCTCTGCGCCTCTGTGGTAGAATTCGTGCCCTCGTTAATGTTTTTATGTATTCTGATCAATAATATTTACCGCGATGTGCAGCATCTGGATCATCCGGGCCCATCCCCTCCACCCGTTGATTCCGCCCCCCCGGCGCCGCCACCGACTCAGTCTGCTGCTCCTCCATGAACACGCCCCGCACGCGCGCGCTCCCACGTTCGCACATGCCTGGGGGGCCTTTTGCGCCACCGCTTTGCAGTCTAGCCTTTTCTGATAGTCAGATCCGTCTGTGTGGCGTCTTTGTGCCTTTGTGCCTTTGTGGTGATAATCGTAGTAGTAATAATATTAACCGTTCTTGCATAAAAACCGAAAATCAAATCGCAGGGTGAAGATTTAAGGCTCTTCGCTATTTCCAGTTGCTAATCTCAGGTTACTATGTTTTTCCAGTTGTTAGTTAGTCGCTCTGTGCGTCCTTCTGTGAACTGTGGTGTCTCTGTGGTGGAAACGTCGTTAGCCGCTGGTTATAACCAAGAGGTTACGAACTACCACCACCGCAGACACAGAGCGCACGGAGGACTCACAGAGGACTCGATTATTCTATTATCCACTCGAAATGGCGAGGAATCAGATTTTAACCTGTGGATCACGAGATCGCAATCAAAAAACGCAACAAAGGCCTTCGCGGCTTCGCGTGAGCCTTATTGCAAGAAAATGAAAAATCGGGTCTTCCGCCCAATCGCTCAGATTTTTACCGCCAGCATCCTCTCAATCGACCGGCGCGCCTTCACCGCGATCTCCTCAGGCACCGTGACCTGCGGCTGCAAGGTTTGCAGCGCCCGCAAGACCTTGGAGAGGTCGGTCTTCTTCATATTCTGGCAGATGGCCTTCTGGCTGAGCGGATAAAACACCTTATCCGGATTTTCTTTCTTCAGCCGGTAGATCATGCCCGCCTCCGTGCCGATGATAAACTCCCTGGCAGCGCTGGCCTTGGCATGTTTGCCCATTCCGGCTGTGCTGTAGGTGAAATCGGCCTGATCGATGACCTCTGGCCGGCACTCCGGGTGGACCAGCACTTCCGCTCGTGGATGCTCCGATCGGGCGAGGCGCACCTCTTCCGCGGTGAGGTGATCGTGCACGTAGCAGTAGCCGTTCCAGGGAATGATCTTCTTATCGGTATGGCGGGCAACGTAGGCGGCCAGATTCCGGTCCGGCACAAAGATGACCTCCTTCTCGGACAGAGAGTTTACCACCTGCACGCCATTAGCGGAAGTGCAGCAGACATCGCTTTCCGCTTTTATCTCTGCAGTGGAGTTCACGTAGCAAACCACGGCAGCTTCCGGATGGAGTGTTTTGAGATCACAAAGCTGTTCGGGGGTGATCATATGGGCCATGGGGCACCAGGCACCCTTCTCTGGCAAAACGACCTTTTTTTGCGGGGAGAGGATGGCTGCCGTCTCCGCCATGAAGTCCACTCCGCAAAAGATAATGACCTCCGAGTCCAGTCGGGCAGCCGCCCGGGAGAGCTCCAGGGAGTCGCCCACCAGGTCGGCTACATCCTGTACTTCCGGAACCTGGTAGTTATGGGCCAGGATGGTCGCTTGGCGTTCCTTTTTTAAAGCGAGAATATCTTGTATCATTGTCATAGAATTGGCCCCATTGTCTGAGAAACTATTATTTCAACCTTTTTAAATAGATATACCAAATAGTATTATCTTAATTAAATCAAAATTGATTTAGAGTTATCTGCCGATGGCCGCGGAAAAAAGATCTGATCTTAACCAACATCATTTACCACATTCATCCGCCATTCTGCAAACACGCTCCAGGGCCAGCAGTGCATCCTCCATCTTGAAGTCGCGCTTATCTTTGGCCAAAAAATCGCGAAAACGCAGCAGCTCCTTTTCCTTCACCATTGTCCCTGCATCAGAAAGCATGCGCTCATAGGTTCGATCGGGAAAGTACTGGGCCTCGGCGCAATGGAAGAGCTTGTCTTTGCAAGAAGCGCTAATTACACCCATCTGCCAGGCCAAATCCAAATTGAAGCGAATGTTCACCAGCGGCTCGGAACTGGGCTCATAGGAGAACGGGTCGAAGACTAGAGCCACTTCGTCATCCGAGACCAGATGGCCGCTCTTGTAAGCCTGATAAATTCTGCCTATGCCCTCCATGCCGTAAATGTCCAGTTCCGAGGCGCGCAAGGCCCCCATGCTGGAAGCGCCCAGGACCTTTGCCCCCGCCTCCAGGGCATAGATTACCTCCTTGTGAGCCACGGAGCATTCCTGAAAGAAGACGCCATCGATGAGCAGAATGATCTCTGCCCCTTCCCTGGCAGCCAGGTAAAGGTCGCCCCGTTTGGCCGGTGGCCGGTAGTCAGCCTCTAAAACCGGCTCCGCCTTATCCCTGGAGAGACTTGGCCCTAGGAAGACGACTATTCCTGGCGTTTTTGCGGGCATCTTTGCACCTCTTTCCCACCCTTTCCGGGTCCACGGCAGATATCTCAAGCCCTGGCACAATCACCCTGACCACGGGAAGGCCGATCTCCTCGCGAGTCAAATCCACTACCACGACTCGATCAAGGCCTGCCTCCCCCAGCTTATTTAGCATGTATTTTATGTCCAGCAGGAAGTCATCGCTCTCAAAGGATTCAATTTCGGCAAACTTCTTTGTATCGGTTGCTTCAAACCAGTGCTTGTTAAGCCTCTTGGTCCGATCGTAGCCGATCTGCTTTCGGAAATCTGCTATTGTTGTATCTTCTCTTGCCCCGTGAATCTGGGTAAGACGGCTTTGCGCCACCTCAGTGAGGGCGCGCAGCACCGCCACTACGGCGCTGGTGTGGGTGCCCATGCCGGTGGTGAGAAGAGTCGGATCGCGCAGCCGGACATCATCGGCCGCCGCCGCGCAGGTAGGAATGCCAATGTCGCTGGTGATATCCCTCAGATAGACATCCACCTCGGCTGCCGCGAATTTATCCAGGAGGTCTTTTGCCTGGTCGTCCTCAATGTCGCAAATTAGGGGGCCGGTCATCCTCGTCGCCTCCACCAGAGCCCAGGCATCTCTTTCTATAACTTCGGCCAGGCCGTGGAATATCGCCTCTTCAATCACATTGCCTGAGGCCAGGCCACTGGTATTTGTTCTAAATAGGCGTTTGTAATCTGCGGGCAGGGGATGAAAAACCGCATTGGCCGGAACTAAAATCTCCTCATCGTTCATTATGTCCCAGCCGGAAATCCAGGGTATCATGGCATCCGGATCTGCCCCCTCCGGCAGGATCAGATCGCTTGGGTCCAGCGCGGTGTCAAGATGGGAGAAGCAGTCGATTTTAAGCTCCCTGTCTCTCAATTCGGCAGAGTAGCGCTCCAGGCCCTCCATCATGGCCGATACTTTAGCCTCGGTGGGCGTGGCTCCTTTGCCATTGTAAACGGAGACCGCACCTTTATCGGCCATGGGCCGGATGGAGGAGAAGACGGGAATGCCGATTCGGTCCAGATTGGTTATGTCCGCCACTCTGGTGATCCCGGCTGCAGGCAATTTGGCCTCGGCACGTTTTAGCGTCTCCTCAGGAGGCATTGCCCGGTGGGTATCGTCTTTGTACTTTTTTATGCAGGACGCTAGTCTCATTGCCTGGGCTAAGGGCAGCGATGGAATATAAACTCTGCTTCAAAGGAAGGGCAATTTGTCCTTCTTTCGGTAAGCCAGGGCCTGGCAGGTCGCGATCAATCGCCCGTCTTCGCCGGTGACGGTAATCTGGCAGGCTGAGATCTTTCGAGAGCGAGTGACCTCGCGCCCTTCGGCCTGCAATTCCTCGCCGGCCAGGGGCGCGCTGAGGTAATTCATATTCACGCCTAAGGCCACAGCCACGGTGCCGTGCGAGTTGACGGCCAGCTCGAAAGCGGCATCCACCAGCGAGAAGATGGCAGCTCCATGGGTCGTGCCGAAGAGGTTATTCATATTCTCGGAAGTCTTCATCTTGAGAAGAGCGCGGCCCGCCTCAAGCTGCACAATCCGAATGCCGAAAATCTTGGCATAAGGCTCCTCACCAAATCGTTTCTCTAAAGCTGCCAGGCATTGGTCCAAAGTATCATTCCTCTCTAGGAGATTATTCGCGAAACGGTTATATTGGCTACGCTCGATCTAGCGGCTATGCCCAGCTCTTCAGGCAACAGGCCGGAGCCGGTCTCCATTGAGGTGAGCGGCTCTGCGGTATCCATTGTCCTCACCCAGGGCACTATCAATATCTGGTTCGGAAGAAAATTTGATAAGTCGCTTATCGCCAAGATTCTTCTGATTATCTCCAAGGTCGATGGAACCGCGGAGCATGAGAAGGAGGTTTTATGCCTTTTCGAAGAGATCAGCGAGTTTGAGAACAACGGCTACATCCTCACCTCTTATGCCCGGAAGAAAGAGAAATACAGGGCCATATTTGTGGTTCCGTTCTCCAATATCCGGGCACTGGAGATGTTCATGGAGTCCATCTCCCAGGAGACGGAGAAAGAGGATGTAAAGATCACCCTTTACTGGAGAGGGGGCAAAATCAGGATGAATCTGATAAAAGAGGAGCTGTCCGGGCTCAATTGCTTTGGCACACAAAATGTGGTTTATAAGGATGAGCCGGTGGGAGCTGTTGGCAGGAGAGAGGAGCCATGAGATTTGCAAGCTGCACGGAAAAGATTGAGATATCAGGCATAAGGAAATGTTTTGAGGGAGCGGCCCCCGGGTCCGTGAATTTGGGACTGGGCCAGCCCGACTTCGACACGCCGGAGCATATCAAGAAGGCGGCGATTGTTGCTATTGAAAAGGGGTTGTGCGGCTACACCCCCAACTGTGGTGTGCCGGCCCTTAGAAGTGCCCTCGCAAAAAAGTTTTGCTCCGAGAACCGGATCGATTGCACTGCGGAGGAGATCATGGTGACCAGCGGGGCCAGCGAGGCTCTCTTCCTGGTCATAGCCGCGCTGGTCGACCGGGGCGAGGAGGTTCTGATCGGTGATCCTAGCTTCCTTTCCTATGCCGAGCTGACCCGCCTGGTAGGCGGCAGACCCGTGAGCGTCCCTCTCGATGACAACCTGCGCCTTGCTCCCGATGCTATTTTGGAGAGGATAACCAAAGAAACTAAGCTGATAATAGTCAATTCGCCTTCCAATCCCACGGGTTCGGTGGCAACGCCCCAGCAGATGCGCGCCATTGCCGAAATTGCAGAAGACAGAGGCATCGCGGTGCTCTCTGATGAGGTCTATGAGCATTTCATTTACACAGGTAAGCATGTCAGCCCAGGCCAGTTCTCGGACAACGTAATCACCGTTAATGCCGTCTCCAAGACCTATGCCATGACTGGCTGGAGGCTGGGCTATCTGGTGGCTAAAGGTGGCGCGCTCGAACAATTGCTCAAGATCCACCAGTATGTCCAGGCCTGCGCGCCCTCCATCTCTCAGGCCGCTGCCCTGGAGGCCATCACCGGGCCGCAGGAGTGCGTAGCTCGGATGAGGGACGAATTCAAAGCTCGTCGGGATCTGCTGGTAAAAGGCTTCCGGGAGATGGGCGTCGATATCATTGAGCCTGAAGGCGCTTTCTATCTCTTTCCCCGGGTGGGAGACGGCGACGCGGTCGCTGCCCGCTTAGGCAAATCGGGTGTCATTGTTGTTCCCGGATCGGCCTTTGGGCCGGGTGGAAAAGAGCACATCAGAATTTCTTATGCTGCGGCGCGCTCAGAGCTTGAGGAAGCAATGCGACGCATGAAAGACATCCTTTAAATAGGAGAGTTGCATTCGTCGCTAGGAGTGATGAAATGAAGGAGCAGGTTGAGGTCAGAGAGCTGAAAGAAGGAAGATACGTTATCATCGACGAAGAGCCCTGCATAATCAGAAGCATATCCCATTCCAAGCCTGGGAAACATGGCAGTGCCAAGGCCAGGGTGGACGCTATAGGCATCTTCGACAACCAGAAGAAGTCCATCGTTCAGCCGGTTACCACCAAGATTTATGTGCCCAATGTGGAGCGCAAGACGGGGCAGGTTCTATCCATCGGCAGCACATCGGTGCAGATCATGGACCTGGGCACCTACGCTACAGTCGATGTTCCTATAACCGAGGATCAGAAACCGAAGATCGAGGAAGGAAAAGAGGTATCCTATCTCTCCGTCATGGGCCGGACCAAGCTGGACGTGCGCTGAAATCCAATTATCTTGATGCCCTCGATCCGGCATTCGCGCCGGCTGTTGGCAACCCGGAACCCTTTGGCCTCACCTCCTGGGATGTAAAGAGAGTGATTGAGCGTGTTGCGCCAAAGGCGATCGGTCTGGACATAAACGAGCTTACACCAGCCTATGATCGCGGCGAGACGGCGCTCCTGGCGGCAAGGCTGGCGCGGGAGTTTATAGCGGCAAAAGCAAAGTGATCTAGATCGTTGACTCTCCTTTAACCAAGAGCACAGGAATTGTGGACTGCAAGACCACTTTCTCTGCAACGTTCCCCAGGAGAAATTTTTCCATGCCGGTGCGGCCTAAGCTGCCCATGATGATGAGGTCAATCCCATGGCTCTGGGAGATCTTGAGAATCTCCTCACTAGGGCTGCCCTGGACCACGATCTTGTGGCAGGAGACTGACATTCTGTTGGCCTGATCTTCAACGAACTTCGTTGATTGCTGTCCCTCTTCTTGCATGAGCTCTAAAATCTTCTCTTTAAGTCCCGGCATGGTAGCGTATCCCGGCAGGTGGGCCAGGCGCAAGATCTCCATGACATAGACGGCTGTGATGCTGCCGTTTGCGCGGTGCGCGATGTCTATGCCAATCATTGCTGCCTTCTTGCTCGTATCCGATCCATCGGTGGCTATCATGATTTTTTTGATCATTGGAATTTCATTGATTCGCTTGATTCTTTTACTTTTCCAAAGTGATAATAATTGAAGACAGGACTGTGAAGAAAGACTATTCTAAAAATATCGTAATTGATGAAAGAGCCGGATCGGCAATCCGGCTCATATTCTAAATATCAAACGGTGATCTTGCTTTTGACGATGTACTTGACCAGCTCCGGACCGATTCTGGCCTTCTTCTGAATCTGGTTGGATACCTCGTCCATGCTGGCACCGTTGGCGGCCAGGGAGCGGATCTCTTCCATGGTGGTGTCGTCTACGGTGAAGTACTCATCCAGATCCTTTCGGTGGCCCCAAACATCTCCTTCCAGGAGCTCAATGCCCTGCATGTCCAGAAATACCTGGATGGCATTGGACATGGTCTTGCGGTAGGAGGGTGGTACCTGAATCATCCTTAGCCGGGGGCATCTCTGCATCAGATTGAGGAAGTCTACATTGCTGGCCCGAAAAGCCAGGTGAACAGTCTTTTCATTAGGGTTGAGATTTGGAATCTCATTTCTTGCGCTGACAACTCTAAGTCTCATAGATTCTCCTATTTACTAAATAATGTATCTTAGTATTAATAGACGCTTTAGGTGGACACATATGTACAGAACGATATCATTCGTCCATATACATGTTAACAAAACAAATCTCGCCAGCTTTTGAAGTACTAAATTTGACAAAACTGAGACTAATATAAATATAACATAACATATATTCTATGTGGTCTGCAGGAAACAAGGCAAAGCAATGCCTTACGGTTTGCCCTTAATTCTTCCTTTTTAATCTTTTGACCTTCAGGACAACTATTGGCAATAATAAAAAGAAAACAGCTACGAAAAAGAGCAAGTATTTTTAAATTCAAAATTGAGAATGCAGGCAATAAATCGTGCAGACTTTCGTTAGAACCATATTCTGATGTCGCATTACTTGATGGGCTTGCCATTAGCTTTATATAACTTATCCGTGGTTGTGCTGGAGAATTAATAATCAAAAGGCGATGGGGTTTTAAGGAAGAGGGACCGTATAGGAGAAGATCTTCATGGGCAGGGTTAAGCTTACAGACACGGTTTTTAGGGATGCTCACCAGTCTCTTCTGGCCACCAGGATGAGGACCAGGGACATGCTACCCATAGCAGAGAAGATGGACCAGGTTGGTTTCTTCTCATTGGAAACATGGGGCGGAGCGACGTTCGATACCTGCATTCGGTATCTGAACGAAGATCCCTGGGAAAGGCTGAGGGCATTAAAAAAGGCCATGCCTAATACTCCGATGCAGATGCTGCTTCGCGGGCAGAACCTGGTCGGATACAGGCATTATGCCGATGATTTAGTGGACAAGTTTGTGCAAAAAGCGGCCACTAACGGTGTTGATATATTCAGGATCTTCGATGCTGTGAACGATATTCGCAACATGGAACGTTCTATCAAAGCTGCGAAAAAAATGGAAAAGCACGTCCAGGGCGGCATTAGCTACACCATCAGCCCTGTACATAGCAATGAGTTGTTTGCAGAGTTTGCCGTCCGGCTTGCGGAGCTGGGATGCGACTCTATCTGCATCAAGGATATGGCCGGACTGATAACTCCCCAAAATGCCTACGACCTTATCCGGGCTGTGAAAAAGGAGGTCAACCTACCGGTGAATCTCCATACGCATTGCACCAGCGGCATGGCCCAGATGAGCTACTTCCATGCCTGCCAGGCAGGAGTGGACATCCTGGATACGGCTATGTCGCCTCTCTCCGGCGGCAGCTCTCAGCCCGCCACAGAGAGCCTGGTGGCGTCATTGCAGGGAACCCCTTACGACACGGGCCTGGATCTGGAGCTTCTTACCGAGATCAAGAGGTACTTCGAGAAGATCATGGAGATCTATGCGCCGGTCTTCAATGCCATCTCGGCACGCGTGGATACCAATGTCCTGATCTATCAGGTTCCGGGCGGCATGCTCTCCAATCTGGTCTCCCAGCTCATCGAGCAAAAGGCATTGGACAAGTATGATGAGGTGCTGGCCGAGATACCGAAGGTTCGAAAGGACCTGGGATATCCGCCCCTGGTCACACCCACCAGCCAGATAGTGGGCACGCAGGCAGTCCTTAATGTAATTACGGGCGATCGATACAAAATGGTCCCCAAAGAGGTCAAAGACTATGTCAAAGGCCTTTACGGAAAGTCGCCGGCTATGATCGACCCCCAGGTCAGGCTGAAGGTCCTCTGCGATGAGGAGCCCATTACGGTGCGCCCCGCAGATCTGCTGCCACCTGAATATGAAAGCGCCAAGAAAGCAGTCGATGCCCTGGGATTGGCTAAACAGGAAGAGGATTATCTCACTTATGCCCTCTATCCTCAGGTGGCTCTTAAGTTCCTGCAGGGCACGGCTGTGGAAGAGCAACTGATCAAAAAGCAGCCCACAGCGACATCGTCTGCCCCTCTGAAGGCAGAGCCCATGGCCCTTAATGTCGAGATCGATGGTGAGTCCTATCTGGTCAAGGTTGCCCCGGCCGGCATGACCATCCAGGAGGCTGTGCCCAAAGCCCCCAAGGATGGATTAACCGTGCCCATGCAGGGCGTTATCATCCGCTACAAGGTCAAGAAGGGCGACAAGGTGGCCGAGGGAGATGCAGTGGTCGTGATAGAAGCCATGAAGATGGAGCAGAACATCCTGGCCGATAAGAATGGGACTGTAAAAGAGATATACATCAATGAAGGGACGACCGTCACTCCCGGCGACGTGTTGATGTCCATCGAATAGAGGGGTATGAGTTGTGACAGTTAAGAGAGAACAGGTGCTCATTGAGGCTCTGCCCTACATCCGTGAGTTCTACGACAGCATCATGGTCTTCAAGATAGGGGGCTCTATCATGTCCGACCGCGCTGTGCTGGAGGATTTCATCCAGGATGTGGTGCTACTTCGCTACATCGGCATTCATCCCATCATTGTGCACGGCGGCGGTCCTGAGATCTCCCAGGCCATGGAGAAATTCGGCAAGAAGGCCGAATTCGTGGGGGGCCTTCGTGTCACCGATAAAGAGACGCTGGGCATCGCTCGCATGGTATTGCTCGGCAACATCAATGCGGAGCTTGTCAACCTAATCGGCAAGCACGGGGGTAAGGGCATTGGCCTATCCGGCCAGGACGGCATGTTCCTCAGGGCCCGGAAGAAGGCACTGCTCAAAGTAGAGGGCATGGAGCCTGTGGACCTGGGATTCGTAGGCGATGTGGAGAAGGTGGACCCGGAGATACTCATGATCATGGCCGGCAAGGGCTATATCCCCGTCATCTCTCCAATAGCGTCTGACGGCCAGGGCAATAACCTCAACGTCAACGCCGACACCGTGGCCGGAGCTGTGGCCGTGGCCATGCGGGCCAAGAAGCTCTTTTCCATCACTGACGTGGAGGGCGTGCGCATGAATCCCGACGATCCGAAGAGCGTCATATCCGAGTTTCCTGCCTCCGACTTCGACCGGCTGGTGGCGGGGGGCGTCATCAAGGGTGGCATGATCCCTAAAGTGGAAGCGTGCGTTGCCGTGGTGCGGGAAGGAGTTGAGAAAGCTCACATCATTGACGGCAGGAAGCATCACGCCATACTGCTGGAGCTGCTCACCCACGAGGGCGTTGGCACCATGATCAGCAGGAACTAAAAAAGAGCAGGGCGGAGCAAAGCCAATCCGCCCTTGAAAATCATTTCACCTTGATTGCCTTGTCTCCTATATCGCTCAATACGTTGAATGCCTGATCTTCTACCTTGACTATGGCAATATATTCACCCATGCCAGCATTCGATCGCAATAATTTGAGATCGTAATGGGAAGATGGAGTGCCAGAGAGCACTATCGGCCCGATTATCTTCGATGCCGGCTCATCTTGCCTGGCAGGAACCATCATATTGATAAATCCGATCTGGCTCTTATCTTTGATTATGGTAATATTATTCTTAACAAATTTCTCGTAATCAATGCCCGGCGTTGTGATATTCAGGATATCCTGCGACAGATAATGAGTGAATCCATACGAATCTATCAATGCATTAAACTGCCCATCCTCTCCGAAATACGCTTGTGCGGTGAAGTTCACGTTTTTATCCAGCTCAAGGATGCAGGGCGCAGAGTAGGCCAACAAACGGCTCAAATTCGCCATAACCCCCAGATTATTGATTGCGAATATCACGCCCTCATCCTGACCGTTTGCAGAAATCCTAAATGCGACTGCCGGCCAGGAGAACTCCGCTTCGGCGCTGCTTCCCGTCATCTCCACTACTTCTGACCAGACGATCTCTCTGGTCTTGTTGTCCACAACGTACTCGGTGGCGCTTTTAAGATTGCCGTCAGTGTCTGTAGTCTTCGCCTTTATTTTTGCGGGGCTCTTTTCGCTAGCCGTATCCAAGAGGACCGAGATTGTAATGTCGGGTTCTGGAGAGTGTCCGACGGCCTGGATCATCCAGTTGGTCTGGTTCTGGGTACGGTTTTGCACACTCCAATTCAATATTCTGTTGGGGTTTCTGGCAACTAGAATGGACCTGCCTGATGAAGGGGACGTGTCAACTCCCTGCCATACGCCGGCGAACTCGAAGAAAGCGATGAGAAAATCGCCGGAGACTTTGACATCAGGCAAGTCAACCAGTGACCAGGTTAAGTTATCACCGAAATATGCACTTGCTTTATCAGTAGTTTTATACAGAAGAGATAGGTTTTGATCCCAAACCTCGATCACAAACATCTCCGATTTGGACGGTGCAACCAGCTTTCCTAAAATAGCCACCTGGGCTAAACTCCAATTATCGGCCGGTGCTGTGAAGACCACACCGTGGCCCCTTTGTTCATCGATCCAGACGGCGTCATCAACATTGCCGTCATCATAAGTCAGGCTTACCATACCAGCGCTGACGCAATTTATGGTTAATAATATGGCAATTAAGGCCATTATCAAAATCTTGCTCATTACTTTCATACCTTTCACCAATATTAATCACAATTTTATTTAAAGTATTAACGTGGTTTCACCTTCAGCCTGGACCCTTCCTTGCCGGTGATCACCACATTCGCGCCCTTCTCTGTCGTATCCTCAGCTTCCGCCTGCCAGTACTCTCCCTGGAAGAGCACGTAGCCATTCCTGTCCAGCCTGTCAATGGCCACTGCCTCTTCACCGACGAAGCGGCCCAGCATCGGCTTGGAAACCCTGGCTCGTGCTACCTTGTAAATGGCCACGGTCAGGAATGCGCCCAAGATCAGCGATGGCAGGATGATGTCCAGGGCCATAGACCGCTGGTAGCTACCCGGCACATACCACTGGGGAAAGCTGGTGGGGATAAAAAGGATGCTGCCGACTATTACGCATATCAGCCCGGCCACGGCCAATATTCCAAAGGAATGGCTGTGCAGCTCCGCCAAAATCAGCCCCAGGCCGATCAGTAGTAGGAAAACAGCACCTATATTCACATTATAGCCCTGTCCAATCAGACCTAAAGCCAGGGCCACCACACCAAAGGCCTCCGATCCGATGCCTGGGCTGGACAGGCCGAAAACAAGGGCATAAAGGCCCACCAGCATGAGCAACCCAGCTAGCGTCGGATCGGAGAGGAGCTTTAAGAGCTGCAAGTTTATGGGCGGCGAAAAGTACTGCACCGCGGCTGCCGTTGTGAGCAGGGTGGTATTCTTGGCACGACTGCCGTTGATCTGGCGCATCAGGTTCTCGGGAGACGGCGCGATGTACTCGATCACACCGTAATTTTTAGCCTCATCAGCGTTCAGGTTCAGATTGGAGAGAACGAACTCTTTGGCAGCAGTCGTGTTTCGCCCGTGAGCTCTCGCTTTTTCTTCGATCAGGGCTACGATGGCATTGGTGGTCTTGCTATCGTTGATGGGCAGGGCTTCGCCTAACGCCGAGAGCCGCACCGGCTGAGCCGAGCCGATGATGCAGTGCGGCGCCATTGCTGCCACATCGGAGCTCATCAGGATGAGCGTTCCCGCCGACCAGGCCGCAGCACCCGCAGGATAAACGTAGGCTATGACAGGGACCTTCGTCTCTTCCATCAGTCTCTGGATCTCATAGGTCTCGGTCAGTCCGCCGCCCGGCGTATCCAATAGGAGTATCACGGCAGCAAAGCCGCCCGTCTCTGCCTCCTGCAAGGCCGCAGCTACGATGTCATCGCTGGCTGGCGTGATGGTACCCTGCAGCTCTACTGCCAGAACCGGTCCGGTGGTGGTGGCGGAAGCGATGGGAAGCGCCGGCAATAAGAGCAGCAAGAGCGATAAAAGGAAAAGGAAGGCTACTCTCTGTCTCCTGAGAGGAAATGATGGGGCCGCCCCCCCAAAAGATACCGAGCAGGAACGGCTCTTCAACATTTGGTTTTTCATCTCCTGGTTCTTACGGTCTCGCTCTCTGCCTCTCTCAAGGCATCTTTTTTAGCCTCGTCTTTCCGGGATGTCTCTCTCTCGGAAAGCTCCCGGTTCAAGGCTGCCGTCAGGCCGACCATGGCCCCGCTCCCTGTGTCCCCACTGGGTGTGACCACGATGAGCGTCTTCTCTCTGGCGATATCGACCAATGTTTGCAGCTCCCGCAGCTTGAGAGCAGCAGGCACTTCCGCATAAAGCCGGGCGGCATCGGTCATGGTCTTGGAGGCCAGGAATTCGCCGTCGGCCAGGATGATGCGCGACCTCTTTTCTCTTTCCGATTCTGCCTGCTTGGCAATCGCTCTTCTCATCGATTCGGGCAGAGACACGTCCCGCAGTGTGACCGCGGTAACCTTGATTCCCCAGGGATCGGTGTGCCTGTCTAAGATATCCTGCAGCTTCTTGTTCAATTCGTCGCGCTTGGAGAGCAGGTCGTCCAGTTCAATCTGTCCCAGAACGTCCCGCAAGGTGGTCTGTGCCAGCAAGGAGGTAGCAACCTTGTAATTTTCTACCTTTATGATAGCCAGGGAGGGATCTACCACCCGGTAGTAGATGACTGCATCCACTTCCACGCTCACGTTATCTTTGGTTATGACCACCTGCTTGGCCACGTCGATGGTAAAGACTCTCAGGTCAAGCAGTATAACGCGATCGATAATGGGGATAATAAAGAATATGCCTGGCCCCTTCACTCCGGAAAAGCGCCCCAGACGAAATACGACCACTCGTTCATACTCTCGAACGATCTTTATAGCCTGGGATAAGATAATAAACGCTACCATTAGGGCTATCGGGGTAGATATACCAATTTCAGCCAAATAAACACCCATAATAATTGTGCATCCTGTTCTTAAATAGATACCCTGCAGCAGGAACGAAAAGTGACCCGGTGACCGGAGCGTGTAAAAGAGGAAAATCTAATAAAATAGCAAAATCAGGTCCAAGAATCAGGACCCGGGCAACCCCGGGTCTATTTCTTGAACTCCGTATAACCGCACTTGCCGCAGCTTTGTCTGTCGACATGGCTGGCCAAAAATACGCCATTGCCGCACCTGGGACAGACTGACTTCTTGGACTTGATGGAGTCGCCGGTTACCTCATAAAATCTAGAGGCTCCAATAACTGCGCCCTTCTTGGCACCTTTTTTGGCTGCCATCTAGCTAGGCCTCCGTCTTGGTTTCTTGTGGCTTGTTGAAGGTATTGCGCTCAATGATATGAGCTCTCTCTATTTCCTTGGCCCTCTCAGCAGTCTCGTAGATCTTGGCATATCCAATGGTCTCGCGCTTTCCAAACTCTGTCTTCAGGCTGTCCACATAGACCAAGCCTACCTTCGAGTTCTGAGTTGCCGCCAGCCTCTCCACAACGCTCTTTCTGGTCGGTGTCGACGCATCGTGAATAACCTTGAAAACGAGCTCCCGCCGATTCAAGATGGTGTTGTTCTTTGCTTCTATTACTTGAATATCCAACTTCATTCCTCCACAATCATTCGCTTCATGAATTCTTCGATATGTAGCTTCCTTTCCAAAGTAACATCAACCAGAACGCTCCCCTCATTGGGCTGGCCGTAGACCACGACAGAGCTCAGTGGCGCATAGAGAATGGCAGGAAGCGTTGCCAGATCTTCTTCGCCCTCTACTACGATCTTAACATGTTTAGTGCCTTGGAGAGATTCCCGGATCTGGTCTATAAGATCTTTGGTGATAGTTGCCGCCGGATTTTTTACCATTACCGTCTTATAGCTTTCGTGATCCAGCATCTCTTTGACCTGATCGGAAACCGGCATCCTCTTAGTCTTATTGTCCACGACAAGCAGATCCGGTACTATGGATGCCTTCAAGAGATAGAAGGCAGTCATATCGCCGATCGCAACAACTTTCTTGGCAGAAAGAAGCTCTTTCTCCATGGCCATCACGCACTCTTGGCCGTTTCCCTTGTATAACCTGCCCAATGGCTCTTTCAGTGAAGAGCGCAGATCATCTGGGAGAAGGAGGAGACGCAATTCTAACGCACCTTCAAAGCATATCTGCCGGGAAGGGTAATCTCCAGCTTTTGCGCGAGGATCGATTCCTTGGGATCGATGATCACGACGTATCCGCTCCAGTCCTTGCTGAGCGAGGCTGAGTTACAGATGGGACAGACCTGACCCTCAACGATTCTGCGACATTCTCTGCATGCCTGCTCAGTCATTTCGCCTCTGCCTCAACATTTACTTCTGCACTGGTATTGACCTCTAGCCACTCCAGCCGTCCCAGGCCCGTTTGCCTCATGGTAAGCCCAATCTTGCTCTCGCGAGGCTCTTTCTCATTCAGGCTTACGGCTATGACTCTGGCTCGAACCTTATCTCCTTCTCCTAAGGACTTGTTCGACTCTTTGCTGACCAGCCGCGCGTTCTTTTCATCATAAGATATATACTCATTGGTGATCTGGCTGACGTGCAGAAGGCCGTCGAATGGTCCCAGAGAGAGAAAAGCTCCGAATTTAACTATCTCCACTACCTCGCCTTCGATGATCTCCTGCATCTCGGGCTTAAAGACGAGGGCATCAAAATTGACTTCGTAGTAAATAGATCCATCCCCTGCCAGGATGTGACCTTCTCCAATGTCATCTGCTCCGAGTACGGCCACTATGGTTCCCAGTGACTTGTCAACTACTGCCTCGTATTTGTCGCGCAGTGACTTGTCCACTGCTGCTTCGAGGGGATCACCCAGATGATCCGGTTCTATTTTGGCCACACCCTTAAGCTTCATCTTCTTATACATCTAGTACTCCTTCTTCGACGCCTCTAGATATTGCCCCTGGCGCAGGTATACTACGGTGATGCCTTTACTAAATAACCTTTTCTTTAAAGCTTTGTCATTGGTAAAGACAGCCGCGCCCGTCTCCTGGGCAAGCTCTTCGATTGCCTGATCTGCATTATAATTGTCCACCCCAACGGCATTGCAGCCACTCGCAAGGCTGAGTGCCACGCGGGCGGCAATTTTATCCTTTCCTTTGTCGGCCCGTGTTGCCAGAAATCGAAGCTCTCCCAGGACAGAGGCAGGGACCAGCCACTCTGCATACCCCAAGCGGAGAAGCTCACTGAAGATGTCCACACCGAACTGCTCGGGCACCATCAATGCGTTGGTATCGAGGACGACTTTTACGCTACTCGTATCAATGTATGCCTTCATGCTACTCGATTATGGTGCCAACGCCAATGAGACGCCATCGGGCACCAATTCGCCTGCTAACCGCCACACGTTCACCTTTATCGGCACATACAGGTCTCTTGAGCTGCACCTGAACAATGCCGCCCTCACGAGCGCTGGTTACGACACCGACGGTTGTGGCCGTGCCGACATTGAGCATCAAGGGTTCGCTGGAGTGTATGGGCTCGACACAAGACTCATCCGTGACTCCAACGACGCGCTCCAATAGCCGCATATTCATGGTAAATGAAGATCGTGCTGGCGGAAGTTTGCCAGGCTCTCCTGCCACCTGTCCCACCAGCGCATCGCTCTTGGTCATGATGGGGTCGAGCAGAGTGCCCACGCCCATCAGGCCTCCTGGTGTGATCTCGTCCTGAACATGTTTTCCTGCCAGCAGTGTTACCACCTTGGTCTGGATGGGCACCCACTGTTTCCTGCCCTCATATTCCACGAGTCGACCCGGACAGATCTCTATCTTGTCGCCCGTATGCATGATGCCCTGGCTGAGAGAGCCGCCTATGACTCCGCCTTTAAGGGCCTCAGGGGTAGCACCTGGCCGATTGATGTCGAAGGAGCGAGCAATCTTCAGAAGAGCCGGCTTGTTGACGTCCCGGGGTGGGGTGGGTATGGTCTTCTCGATGGCCTCAATGACCATATCGACGTTGAGGTTCTGCTGAGCGGAAATAGGCACAATGGGTGCATTCTCTGCCACAGTTCCCTTTACGAAATCCTTGATCTGGCGGTAGTGCTCCATTACTTGCTCACGGGACATGAGATCGATCTTATTTTGCACTATCACGATTTTGTTGATGCCCGTGATGTTAAGGGCCATGAGGTGCTCTTTGGTCTGGGGCTGGGGGCAGGGCTCATTGGCTGATATGACCAGCACGGCACCATCCATGATAGCCGCTCCGCATAGCATGGTGGCCATGAGTGTTTCGTGGCCGGGCGAGTCTACGAAAGAAACGGTGCGTAAAACCTGCGTCTCTGTGCCGCAGTGGGAGCATTTCTCATCAACGGTGTAAGCATCCGGTTCGGGACAGCTCGGGCACTTTCGGAAGGTTGCATCTGCATACCCCAGTCGGATGGAGATACCCCTTTTAACTTCCTCGCTGTGCTGATCGGTCCAGACGCCTGAGAGTGACTTTACAAGGGTGGTTTTGCCGTGATCGACATGGCCCACCATGCCGATGTTGACCTCCGGTTTAGGGGCCGCAGGCTTCTTCACCTCGGCTTTGGATTCTGAACTAGCTTCAGATTTGATATCGGATTTTGCCAAATTGAAATCTCCTTAAGGATTGTAATGACCAGGAATTGATGGCGATCACTATATAAATACTTCCTGGCAAGTCCGCTTTTCAGACGTAGCCCAGGTTGCCATCTCTCTGGTTGGCAGAGATTAGGTGATTGTGCTTGTTTCTACTGCGACAGAAGGATGATATATTCTTCCCGGCCTGGGATCGTTCGCGAAAGGCTTGGCCCTGATCTATCTCTTAATAAATCCAGCAATAACCAGCAGTACAATGGCACCCAGGATGGATGTAATCCAGCCACCTATGCCGGATGTGCCCAAAAGCCCGCCAAAGAGTGCTCCTCCTATTATGGAGCCCACGATGCCGACCACCATGTTTCCCATCAGGCCGAAGCCGTGTCCTACCCAAACTTTTCCTGCTATCCAGCCGATGATAGCTCCTATGATCAGCCATCCTATAAACGAAAATATGCCAAACATAAAAAAATGTATGCGTTAATTCTATAAATTATTTTGGGATATAGAGCCCGGGATCCGCTTCAGGCAGATACATCCACATGGAAGGCTCTCGTGTCTGCCACAATATTCTCCCAGGACCTTTTATAGACAAAGTAGATGGTGCTCTTGCCGGGCTTAATGGGCAGGAAGACAAAGACCGATGTTCCGCCCGCTCCCACAAGCTTCGTCTCGACATAGGTTCGCTCAAACTCTGCGCTTTCCTGTTTGAGCAGGACATAATCGTAATCCACCTTCCACTCATAACCCGTAGTGGGATTGGCAGGAAGGGAAATGGTAAAGGGCTCGTTAACCTTGGCGCGAATAAGCTCTACACCCGTCTGCTTTTCATCAGGTATTCGGTAGTTGTCCACGGGCTCTATCAGTGGATAATAATCTATATTTTTTTCGTTCAAAATCATGGGCTGGTCGCCAATTCCGTCACCGTTCCCATCCGATCCGTTGTAATCGGCCCAGTAGTTGCCCAGGCGGCCGCGCAGCACGCGGCTGTTGAACTGGTAGTTGATGCCGTCACTGGAATTCCAGGACGCGGCATCAACCGGGCAGACGCTCTTCTTGCCGGCAAAATCGTTCAGGTAAATGCCGGCGGGAAGGATGACTTCCAAAGTGCAGTTCTCGCTTTGAGGGGCCAGGTCATCCGAGCCGGCAGGTCCGCCGATCTCAAAGCCTCGCAAGACGGCGCCGTTGGCGGCCAGGATTACCCGCCCGTTTTCCGGCGCGAGCACGGGCTTTCCTTTGCCCGTATCCAGGCCGTGCAGGAACACATTCTTACCGATAAGGAGCGATTCGTTGTAGATTCCGCTCTCCACAACGATTTTGTCACCCGGAGAGGCGGCATCGAGCGTTGCCTGGATGCTGGTGTAATCGCACCCTTCCGAGCAGACCCGTGTCTCGGCAAGAGAAGGCGGCAGGAGCAGGAGGAGTGCCAGGACGGGAATAAATAATCTTTTGTAATCGAGCATGGTATTGATAGTAATAGTCTCAAAATTTATTAGCCTTCTGATCGATTCAGCAAGAAGAAGGCGGGCAGGCATTCATGTCGGGAAATGTTTTGGGCGAGCGAGAGCTGATCCGGCGCATCTCCGAGATCTTGGGCGGTGTGGAGAATGACGACTGCGCCGTGATTGACGCAGGCGAGCGCTATCTGGTAGCAACTTCAGACATGCTGCACCGGAAAACAGATTTTCCCGATATCATGAATCCCTGGCAGATGGGCTGGATGGCGGTAGCTGTGAACCTGAGCGACATCGCCGCCATGGGGGCAGAGCCGGCGGGCGTTCTCATCGCGGCGGGCCTGCCGCCCGAGGCAGATCTCTACTTCATCGATGAGCTTTTCTCGGGTTTTGGGGACTGCGCTGCTTACTACGGCACGCGCATCATCGGCGGCGATACGGACTCGCATGAGGAGCTGACCATCACGGGCACGGCCCTGGGGTTCGTGGAAAAGGATCTGGCGCTGCGGCGCAAGGGCGCACGGGCGGGCGACCTGCTCTGCAGCACGGGCGCGCTGGGGGGCGCGGGCGGGGGCCTGTGGGCCTGGCAGCAGGGCAGGCTTGATAGCCCGTTCATCACGCGGCTGCTGGAGCCCGAACCGCGCCTGGCGGAGGGCCGCGCCCTGGCCCAAAGCGGTGCAGTCACGGCCATGATGGACAACAGCGACGGTCTGGCGCTATCGCTCTTTGACCTGGCAGAGGTGAGCCAGGTGGGCTTTGTGGTACGAGATGAAGCGCTGCCCGTGACCGTTGGCCTGGCGGAGATGGTGGGGCAGGAGAAGGCGCGAGAGTTTGTGATGAGCGCGGGCGGGGACTATGAGCTGGTCTTCACCGTGCGGCCAGGTGGACTGGAGGCGGCCCGGCGGGCATGCGGGCTGACGGTGATCGGAGAAGTGGTGGCGGAAGGGATCTGGATGGAGCGGGGGGGCCAAAAGCGACGGGTGGAGGCAAGGGGGTACGAGCACAGGATAGGGGGGATGGATTGAATTCCCTGCAGATATTTTGAAGATTATTATGCTTCTTGCTTGTTCTAGTACAGCTGGGCCGAAATAAACCAGTGTTTTAACTTCGCGGCTTCGCGCCTTCGCGTGAAACCGGACCCGTTCGAATCTTACGCGAAGCTGCGAAGGCGCGAAGAACGATCAACCGTTCACAAAGGTGCATTATCCTCTCACAATCACGGCTTTAATTAGGCCCGGCTGTACTAGCTATCTGATCTGCGCAGCGGGGCCACCCAGGTGAGACAGGAACTTTGCAGGTCGTCCAGTCCGGCATGGTCAGGAGTGGCTCTTCCCCGGCCGGAGCTCCGGACATCTATGCACCAAGACGGTGCTTCGGACCATAGACCGCCTGGCAGAAGAGGCCGGGATCCAGGAGGTTTCGTGCAGAGAGAAGTTCTCCCGGAGGAAGGTCATGCCCCACATCCTCAGGCACAGCCATGTGGTGAATGCGCTCATGGCCGGCGTGCCGGTGCCCATGATTCAGAAGCAGGTAGGGCACAAGAGGCTGTCTACGACGGAGATCTACGCCACGGTGACGCTGGCCCCGGTGAAGGAGACGTATGATCTGTATGGATTTGGGCCGGTGAGTGCAAATTAGAAGGGATGTGTGTATAACCTGTAAAACATCTCGCCTTTTTTCTCACTTGGCCTGGATGGTCACAAATTCGATTCTGGCAAGCAACCCATTCTAGACACTATGGAATACTTTATCGGCAATTGCGCGTTATCGGATTACCGGCATCAGTGAAATCAAAAAATTGCTCTAGAATCCGCCGCGCAACATCAGAGGGTTTGACCCTGGAAGTATTCTTATAATAATATGTTATGGCTTCTTCCTCCCTTCCCAGACCTTCCCAGGGCTCTCTCCAGCCAGCTAAGGCAATACATGTAACTTACAGGCCAAGAACGTGCAAAGACTTTAACCAGGCCATCTTATGCTCCATAAGATTTATCTATAGATTGAATCAGTATGCTTGCTTGGAGATCCCTTCAAAAAGAGGATCAATGCATGACTAACTTTAACCAGTGTCCTAATTGTAACAACCCTCCACCTAGTGGGTCTTTGTGGGATGGCAATCACTTTAAGATATATGAATGTGATAAGTGTGGGACCTGCTACTGTTATCAATGCGGTTATGATCGCTGTCCCAATTGTGGTAGCAAAGAATACAGTGAAGCTGGGAACTGCTGGGCGAAAGGCTTTCGTTAAACATTTTTGCCTAGTAGGCCAAATGTTTTAACTATATCTCCACTTGTGCAAAGCTTCCATCAACCTAACTCTGCTTACCAGGACTCTTCCCATAAGATGAGTAGAGTAGAGGCCCAGGAGAAAGCTAAGGCTATGAAGAGAGAGGCGTTAACGAAAACATAACAAAAGAACTACGGGCCGGGGAGCTTGGCCTGCTCAGGCCTCCTGCTCCAGGATGGATGAAAGATCTTAGGGGCTGGCTCACTACAATCTTTTTATCTGACTCCAAAGAATATTTACTTTGCTCCCTCCCAGAGACTGGGCACGACCGTAATGTGCTGAGTGCATATAATGATGAATCCGAACGTATTTAAGGAGGAACTGGTATTGCATGCATAACAAATTAATGGTGGTTTTATGGATTATAACCTAATAATTGGCATAATAATAATTGCTATAATAATTTCATTTTCTTATGGGTATTATCTGAAGGAATCCGATAATACAATAAAAATAGAACCAAACAAAATAATTACATCAAACGGCAAGCTAAAAAAGGAAATTAGTGATTGCCTGGCTATGATTAATTACGAATTAGCTCAGCAATCAGTAGGCAGAGGAGATTATGAAGCTGCCGAACGCCAATGCACTCAAGCATTGAATACAGCACCAAACGGCAAGCTAAAAAATGAAATTGGTGATTGCCTGGCTATGATTAATTACGAATTAGCTCAGCAATCAGTAGGCAAAGGAGATCTTGAAGCTGCCGAGCGCCAATGCACTCAAGCATCGAAAACAGCACCAAACGGCAAGCTAAAAAATGAAATTGATGAGTGCCTGGCTGAGATCCATGAAGCTGCCAAGATGCGATCCCAATTAGAAAAGCTCAAAATGGATGAAAATAAAAAATATAGCATATTATTAATGATTGATGTCTCAGAAAGCATGAGAACAATTTTGGACCCTCATAAAAGTGTTTTGATAGAATATTTAAAAAAGGAAAAACGGTTAAGCAAAAGTTCTTTTGGTCTTATATTATTTGGCGGAAATGTGATCTGGAGTGAATACAAAAAAAACGGAAAAGATTTATACTCAGCAATTCAAAATATACATTCGGATAGTGGCGGCACTAATATGTATGATGCATTTGTATGCGCCAAAAAGAACTTAAGTAAGGGAAACAATGGAATAATACTGCTTTCTGATGGAGAGCCTACAGGTAGTAACGGCCATACTACTGCAAACGAGAAAGATAGAATAATAAAATATGTTAATAAGGAAATAATTCCAATTTTAAAATTAAAAAATGGATTCGGGATTGAATATATTGCATTGGGCGATAATATAAATTATGAGTTTTTAAATAGGTTGGAAAATTTAGTAAATGAATAGCGATTAGCACGGTTAGTTTTCATTTCCTATTTCCGTACTAGTATTTATTTAAAAACTATTATATTATATAATAAGAAGTTTTATCATTCTTCGACATTTAGCGCCTTCAGAGGCGAGAGAGCAAAAACTCTGAAGAAGGAAGCGGCGGCAACTATGAGAGCGGCCATGGTTACAGTAATGAATCTTCAATCTATGGCTGCTAAGAGGCTCTCTCCATGTATGGGGGCAGAAGAAGATTAAGGGTACCAAGAAGGGAGCAAAGACCTACACCTATTTTATGGTTTCCAGAAGAAATAAATTTCCACCACCAAAAAGTTTTGGCTATATACTACAACTACTATGCGAAGTGCATATACAAGGCCAGATTTAAAAAATGTTCCAATTGCGGAAAAACAGTATGCACTACCAAACAGCGAAGAGCCAAAAAATTTTAATTGACTCAACAAGGCAAGCGAGATGAAGGCCGAATCCATTGCAATCTATGCAAGATCATAAGGATCAAGCATCCACCATAAAAACCCTAGATAGATCTTTATCAGATCTGCTCATTATTCCTGGAGAAAAGCATAGGTTCCAGGTCAGTCTCTTCTTGCAGCCTTGTGTACTCTCGCAAAAGCCGGATGCTGCTATCATGTGACCGGAACTTGGAGCCGTCAGACTGAATCACGTATCCGCCGTTCTGCTCCAGCACATCAAGCCTGGCTCTGAGCAAACCAATTCGGCTCATATATCAGGCAAAACTTTATCATATGAACAGAGAATCAAACGGGTTGCCGGAGAAATTACGATAATGACATTAAAGACATGGTTTTTGATGCTTATGCTGACTGCGGTCGTGACATGTGTGGGTGGGCAAGCAAGCAACTCGCTCAATTTTGGAGACATTGCGTCTTCAATGGAAAACGCAATGAGCACCCCCACTAGCGTGCCGAGCAATAGTGGCACTTGGCCATGGAATACCATTACATTTGAAGATATGGCTAAAGAACTCGTTTCGGATGCAAAAATAATATATGAGGTATTCACGCCACAACTACTTCAAGAGAGCATTGATAATCCCGTATTTTTCTCTACGCTTACAACGGATGAAGACGGCGGCCTTTTGAATATGATTTTAGAGCCGGAGAAATTTGAAAGAGCCATGTTTGAAAACGGAGCAACCCCATATGAGGTCGATAGTGCAATGAAGGGTCTTCGAGATGATATCATTTCGACCATCATTGGACTCGCTCCAGCCCATGAGGTTATCAAGACCGGCATGAGCGAACTAATTTCGGAAAGCATAGACAATCAAGAATTCATCGAACCGCAGGGTGTTGTTGATAACAGCAAACTGTCTTGGGAGAATGCAGATCCCCAAGAAAGGGCGAAGGCGGCGGCGGAGATTTTGAAGGCGTATAAGAAGTGGCAGGAAGAAAATTCCATTCATGGGATTGATGATCTCAGAAATTCCCTTGCATAGAAAACAACGGTGAAGGTTTTGTTTTCTTTTTCCGATGTTAAATTCTCAGATGCGTACAACCTTGAACTAATTCTCTCTCTTTTTCGGATCTATTTTCAGGCATACGGCCAGTGGATGTTTTTATAAATACTATTTGAACTCGATATTATACCTTGTGAGGTAGAAAGCATATTTATAAAAATATCCTGGACTCCAATTCTGATAAAAAATGCTATATATTTAAGTGCGTGCAACTTGTTGGCCATCAAGATAGTGTTGTGAACGTGTTATTAGCTACCCAAAAGTTTTTAGGTAGATCCTACAACTATGACTAGTACAGCTGGGCTTAAATAAGCCTAATTTTAGGCTGTAAGTGCCCTCCCTC
>JBAXWY010000005.1:0-104944 GCA_037128175.1 Methanothrix sp. | reverse complement strand
GGGCCGAGAATGCGAAAATTATTACAGGATGGATTGAAAGTGCGGAATGTAGGATGATAGCTGCACAATCGCATATTATGCAAAATTTTAGAGCAATATGACACAGCTTTTAAATCTGGTAGCTAGAACCTTTAAATACGAGAAGCTGCATCGCCTAAAATGGCAGCGAATCAGGAAAAAGCAAGAATCACTATCCACTGCTAAAGGCACATCAAAATATCAAAGTCATAGAGCGGCTGTGGTCCAGCGGTTATGACATAGGCTTCCCAAGCCTGTAACCCGGGTTCGAATCCCGGCAGCCGCACCAGATATCGGTTTTTGCTCAAACATCCTAAAAGGGTTACGGAATTCTCTTTCTCTGCGTTATATGGGTGGCGACATATAATGCGAAAACAATTAAAGGTAGATTGGAGCAGAGATGCTAAAAAGGCCGATCTTGAACCAGCACTTCGGAAATTTCAACGCTATTTAGAAAATTTGGGCTTTAGTACTCCAACAATTGAGAGCTATCTATTTCGATGCAAGAAATATTTGGAGTTCTCGCAAACAGATCAACCAACAGAAAAAAACTTTGCCGAGTTTCGCGATTACCTCCAAGATAAGCGATTAGCAAGAAATACAATGAATAATTATGGCTTCGCGACACGCAAATATCATCTGATGATAGGGAGGCCGGTTGAGTTCAATTATCTCAAACCGAATGACACCATTCCATTCTATTTCGATGAAGAAGATGTAAATAAGATCTTTTGTGCATGCGGAAACGTAAAGCATTATGCAATGCTTGTCACTATGTTCTATGAGTGTTTGCGCGTCTCTGAACTCTGCAACTTGAATGACGAAGACGTAGATTTCAAAGCTATGTCCTTACGAATAAAGGATGGTAAATGGGGAAGAGAAGCATTGATTCCGCTAAATCCAGAAGTCGCAAGGGTAGTCAAAGAATACCTAGCCATTAGACCCACCATAATAATAGATAACAAAAAACCGCTATTCATAACAGACTACATGAGGCGATGGCATCGTGCAGACGTTCACCGAATGTTTACAATTTATAAGAAAAAAGCAGGAGTTGATAAAGTCGGTGGGGTTCATGTATTCGGGAGACATTCACCTGCTAGCATTCTGATAAAGAATGGATGTGATATCATGACCGTAAAAGGTCTAATGAGGCATAAGGACATCACAACGACTGCAAGATATCTCCACATTAGTGATGAGGTCATGAGACAAAAACACAGTCAATATTTAAAGATTTGATTGGAAACGATCCAATTATGGTAGATTCGAGAGATTCACCTTGCGATAGGCTCAAATAGGCAAAGAGGATCTAAGAAGGAATATACCAATGCTTAACTCTTGTAATGCGATATGGACAGACCCAGACCCAACGAATTGTGGCGAGGATCCTATCATATGAGTCGCTCTCTTATTCCGGTTCTTTTATCGATTATGGCACTGACATTGCCAGCTTTCGCGGTGTTGGAGAGTCAAAAATGCGGACCCTATTTGGTCAGTTTTGACCTAACCACGACCGAAGAAATGAATATTTCTCGATTAAATCCCACCTATTATGCAAACCATGTTATTTATAATTTGAGCTTAATCAACCAAAGTGGAGATGAGTGTGGTCTAATCGAGATTTGCACATTCTATCGGCCAACATCTTCACAAATTAATCTGGATAATCTTGTATCATTCATAGTATCCTCTTATGAAAACATGACATATGCATCCGTAACACAAAATAATAAAACGATTGATGGTCATCAAGGTTTTCTGGTAACAAGCAAAGATTCTTTTGGCAATCTGCACTGGGCATCTGGCTACTGGATAACTAATGCTAGCACATTAATCGAAATGCAGGGCAACCAAAATTGGGAAATGAAAGACGTCAAGGCCATGCTGGACTCTGTTCATGTTGAAAGAGTTGGATTTTAGTGGATAATGAGCTGGCTTGGCTATTTTGAATCCAGTAATGTTTCGAATCCAAACATTAAAGAAAAAGTAAAACAACTAAACACATTTACCATAAACTTTTTCTACCGAACAACCCTAAATAAGCACTAAGGTGAATTTATGAAAGCCCTCTTAATCTTAGTTATGTTGGCCATATCTATCTCCTTGGCAACAAGCGAAGAAGACAACACCAGCGTGTATTGGACCGCCCAAGGCAATGAGCTCCTACAGCAGTATAAATTCAATGATTCCATCCAGGCTTATGATAAGGCCCTTAAGATCAATGAATCGCACATAGCCGCACTGGCTGGGAAAGGCGAATCCCTTTGGAAGATTGGCAAGTATAACGAGTCAATAATAAGCTTTGACACAGCCTTGAGTCTAGACCCGAACTACGTCAGGGCATGGGTCGGCAAAGGCGTTGCCCTCCACGGTCTGGGCGATTTCAATGGGTCAAGAAACGCTTACGATATCGCACTTGAGATAGATCCCAACAATGCCATGGCCTGGAACGATAAAGCCTGGTTACTCTACAAGCAGGATCAGTACGAGGAGTCGATAAACTACGCCGATAAAGCAATTGAGCTTCTAAACGAAGACCTTGCAGCGACTCTTGACACGAAGGCAGTTGCTCTGGAAAAACTTGGTAAGAATGATGAAGCCCTCCAGTACATAGACAGAGCTCTGGAGCTAACACCCTTAGATTCGATAGGTTGGATTCACAGGGGCGATATCTTGAAGGCACTGGGCAACCAGACCGGATCGGAGGCTGCATACGCCAAGGCAAAGGAACTTCCTGGGCAAGCCCTGGACGAATCCAGCGTATAGGCAGTCAATATATCTCGTTTAAGCTGCCGATTAGTCGCATTTTTTTTTTGCTACCGGAATTCAAACAGCGCACCTGCGCAGCAAGCTTCAGGTATTGCTTTTAGAAATAAGCCTGGTGGTGCCCACGTATTATTTAGGCACACGCCAGCATCAATAATGGTCCAAAATGGCTGCGATCTCTTAACTATCCAGCACGTCCTCCGCCATAACGACATAAAGACAAACATGCGATACCTGCATCTAGCCGATGAAGCCAAACGTGAGAGGTACGATCAGTTCTTGAAGCTATAAGGAGGCCGGAGTGGAAAGGCTAACTCCTTATAAAAATGGATCTGCATCCTTGAATAGACCTCGGTCTAATCCTAGGACGGGGTCTAATGAATACTTTTAGCGTTCCTTGTTTAGTCCAAATAGCCCTTGCCTTTGCATTCAGGGCATTTCTCTACCTTCTCCACGAGTTCAGTGCAAACAACTCCATAGCCAGTTATCACTTTGCCAGAGCCATTACAGACAAGACATAACATGGCTCCGCCTCTCTTCTGGTTCCATTGGCATTAGATTTCATATCCTGAGATGCACTTCGTGAGCCTTCCGGAACTCATTACATTAATCTCTTACCCCGATCCTTCTGCAACCATCTAGCCAAAAGGTTTTAAGAAGAAACGACTATAGCACTCACAGATCAAAAATCCGATACTTAATTTAATAGGGAGCAAGAAGATGAATTGCATTACACTTGTCGGCATGATAGCCGTCATATCTATCGCTGCAGCAACTATCCTTGCAGCTCCGGTAGAAGCCGCTCCGTCTTTGAATACCTCCGGAAATATTACATCCCAAAGTCTTAATGTCAGCAATATCACCACCTCTTGGGACCTATCATTTCTCTACCAGGACAAAGACGCTGCAAAGGCAGAGTATCAGAGGCAGAACCTGGCCTACGAGCAGATCAACCAGACTTTCCGATCAAAGTTTGATAACCTGACCGGGACCGTGCTTCTTGATTACATCGAGAGTGATGAAAACTTTTCCAAATCACTGAGCGTTCTATACGCTTATGCCAATGCACAGAACAGCCTGAACGTTAATGACGAGTTCTTCCAGGCCTTCCTCTCCGATGTCCAGAATCTGTCAACTGAATACACTAAGGCCACCTCCTTTGCCGATGTGTTGCTGAAATCGCTGCCGAGATCGAAATGGGACAGACTCTTTGCAGAGGAGCCCTTATTGGAGAAATACCGACCATATCTGGAAGCCCACTACATACGGTATATTGATCACCGTCCCAAGAACGAGACTCAGGCTGCATATCTGGCAGACCTCTCAAATCAGCTCATGAAACTTGATACCAACGCCGAGAAGCTGATCACCAATAATGTAACCCAAGCAGGGAACATAACTCTCAGCAACGGTAAGCAGTTTGCCATTAACTCCTCGTCTTATTACGATCTTCTCATGACGAATGCAGACAGAAACGACAGGAAAAAGTGCTATGACCTGCGATATTATCATCTGTTCAATGAGTCTGCCGGGATGGGAGCCGTCTACGTCAATAAATCGAAACTTGACGATGAGTACGCCCAGGAGCTGAACTACTCCGATGCCTATGATGCCATGATGTTTGACTCATATCTAAATGCATCACAAGTAGATGATATGAACCATGTATTCAAGGAGCGAAAAGGAGATTTCGATGGATACTATGAGTTCCGAAGGGCCAAGATGGTAGTGGATCGGCTGGCGCCCTACGACTTATTCCTCCAGCTCATGAAGAACCCTGACAAGAAAACTAACTACACGGATGCCCTAAAGGAAATCCAGGCGTCCCTTGCCCAAATGGACCCGGCATTCGACCAGACCTTTATAAAGACCGTCACCAGTAAATCTGTGGATGTCTATCCGAATCCCGATCATGGAAAACAATCCATACAGTATGCTCAAGATCTATGTGCTCTGAAGCGCCCTGCGCTCGTATTCCTGAACTATAATGGGCTGATAGATGACAAATCCACTATAGCTCATGAGATGGGCCATGCAATCGACTTTTACCTCATGGGACAGTCTGTGGATTATCTCTATTGCGGAGGCACGATCTATGAAATGGAGATACCATCCACCTTCAATGAGGAGCTCTTCGTCGATTATGTCATCAAGAACTACGATAGAGATACGGCCATAGCGATTCTGGCCAACCATATCAGCGGTTATGTCAATTTATTCACCTTCCAGACCATGATCACCGAGTTCGAACACAAGGCCCATCAGCTTGTCAGCCAGAATGGCAACGTGAGCGGTTCGGATCTGAACGTCCTTTGGACAAGCCTAGAGAATGAGTATAAGAGCGATAAGGTTGCCTATTACCCGCAGAGCGAGCCCAGATGGACTTATGTAAGCCACATCTACTTCACGGATAACTATTACACCTTCAACTATGCTCTATCCGAGGCCATAACCCTGTCACTCTTCAAGATGTATAAGGAGGATCCAGCGGAGTTCAACGAGAAATATGTCGCTTATCTGTCGGCAGGCACTTCCATGACTCCGCCCGAAAAGCTCAAAAAGTACTTTGGCATCGAGATCAACAGGAAGCTTTTCGAAGATGCCATGGACATGGTGAAGCTCAGAGTGAATCAGCTTGAAGATCTGGATAAAGGGAAAGCAAGCTAGATGGGCAAAGAGAGGCTCGGTTCTGGCCGTGCCCCCTTTTTGTAAGATAGTTATTTGGAAAGTATAAGATATCTGGTTCTAAATTTTGCTCAAGGTTCATTGAAATGAGTAGATAGATGCTATTACGTATCTACGTAGCCCTAATTCAGCTCTTACGTAGTCGAAACCGCTATGTAGCAACGCTGTTACGTAGTCTACGTAGGAATTAAGGAATAAAGGGAAAAAGCGATAAATCGTCGAAGTATGTTCATTAGTACTTTATATTATATTTACTACGTATATTACGTAATTATGTTTAATAATACTGGTTTTCAACACGTTGGTCTTTTAAGGATATAGAATTTTCTACATATGAAACTCCAAAATTATTTATAAATATGTGTGAATATTAAAAATATATTAAATATTGGTGACAGAACACGCATCAATTCGGTAAGAAGTATTAATAACGTTACAGAATGCTCAGCCAAAAAAAAAGAGAAAGCAACATGAATCGCAACAAATCGTTATGCTGCGAACCAATTGAAGCAGTAGGCAAAAAAGTTGAATCAAGCAACTCCGTGATGAGATTCTATTCCATCGTCTTTTTTCTTCCTTTGTGTATATTTCTATGATCATTTATATGCACGAGCTTTGCTTTATCATGATTATGGCAACAGCCAAAGGTTACAGAAAAGTGTGTCAATTATCGAGAAGATTCATATATTAAAACATGCTCACTTTCTACAACAAACGCAGAGAAAGAATTAGAAACCGATGTTAGGCACACAAAATATCAAAGTCATAGAGCGGCTGTGGTCCAGCGGTTATGACATAGGCTTCCCAAGCCTGTAACCCGGGTTCGAATCCCGGCAGCCGCAAGTTTTCTTATCCGTAGAGATTCGAAAAGAAGAACTACTTTGAGCGCGTAATATCCAATACATGAGCGGCGACGACGATGATCTATTAGCATTCTTGAAGGGCTTTGGTTTCGATGAGGAAGAACTGAATGCGGTTTCAGACGAACTCGATTCCTTCAGGACGAATCCCGGCACCACCATTGAGCGGTACATGAACGGTGTCATCAACACCATCGAAGAAGAAAATCGACACGCTTTTCTGAAAGGCATATTGGTGGGCGTGGCCATCCGTAAGGCTGTAGAAGCCCTGGAACAGCCGGACCTGACCGAGGAAGAGATGCGAATCAACCTGGAAATCGAGAAGCTTGGGTTTCGCGGATAGATTGTGGGCCGGAATCTAGAGTTCCGGACTAAAGCTGCTCTTTTTTCAGCAACATAACGCTGTTCTCAAACAGCTCCTTGCCGCTGCCCGTATTCCACCAGGCGTATTTATCAACTCCACCCGTACTGCTGCACAGCTCATTGATGTCTTTAAACGTCCTTTGATAGCTCTTGTACTCGGGCATTGTGGGACAGATGGAATCGGCTTTCATCATATCGGCGCTGGGATCCACATACATGCTCTCGCCCTGCTGATTTTTTACCAGGAGCCAGACATGGCTATTGCCCTGATTTCGGAAATTATCGCTGTAGGCAAAGCTCACATTAAAGCCCCGATTCTTCAGATACCATTGGTAGTAGGCAGCTTTCATGGGGATATTCAGGCTCCTTGCATCCGGTTTGATGCTGGTGGCAAAACGGACCAGTTCAATGGGGCTGTCCATGTCGGCGGCCGGCTGGCTTAAATAATAGTTATCAGGGATGCCTGCCGAGTTATAGCTCTCTCTGAATGGCGAAGATTTGGGAGCCTCGGAAAAAAAGATTGCACCTGCGATCAGTACCATTGCAATTATTATAAGCCACGACTTGTTGGTTATGCGCATCACCTCAACCGTCTAGACCTCGTATCTCAACAAAAACGACTTGATGTACTTGCCTACCTTCTCGCCCCGGTAAATGCCCGCATGCCCCTCGCAGAGCACATCCGCCCGCAGAGCCAGCAGCTTTTGCATGGAAACGCGCCACTTCTTTAGATCCGATCCCCAGGCAGACGAGAACGGCCCGTGAATGTCCTGCCCGAATAAGACCCGCCCGTCCTTAGTATCGATGTAAACCGATATGCTGCCGGGCGTGTGCCCAGGCGTGTGCAGGAAATTAAACTCCAAATCACCGTAGGTATGCTTTTCCGCCTCGCCCTTGAGGAGCGTGTCTACCAAGACTGGTCTGTAGTCCACACCGTACATACTGGCCGCAGTAAGAACGTTATTCTCGCCCTCAATTCCCGCCCGGTCCAGTTCGTGGGCAATTATCTTAGAACCGTATCGCTCCTTCCAGGCGAAAAGGCCGCCGATATGATCGATATGGCAGTGAGTGGCAATTATGTTCCAGACGCCGGCCGGCTCAAAGCCCAGCGACCGGATATTGTCCTCGATTCTTCTCATCCCATCGCCTACTCCGCAGTCGATGAGCACCAACTCTGATCCGGCATCCACCAGATAGACAAAAGCGTCTTCGGGCGCAGAGAGGTCCGATCCACCTACCACATAGACGCGATCACAAACGGCCTTTGCTTTGCTCATTGATCTCCGCTTCAAGAACAGTCATAACCTGCAAAAACTCCGTTTTCAGCCTTTGCGACAACTCTGTTGCCCCTCCCAATGAATTGGACCGCCCCATCATCTCCAGTTCCTTGGCCATGGCAGAAAGACGCATAGCACCTACGTAAGCGCTGCTCGACTTCAGACTGTGGGCAGCCATGTGCAGCCCCTTAGCGTCCCCATTTTCTACAGACTGCATAATGGCATTTATCTTATCCGGCGAATGCTTGATGAAAAGACCACCCACCTCGGCGACTATATCGGGATCTCCCTCATCTTGCAGTTCTCGAAGGCTGGCCAGCACCGACCGGTCGATCACATCGCAGAAAACGTCTCCTCCTTCTTTCATTCTCCTTCCCTCCCCGCCCGCAGCCGCGATTTTTGCAAGAGCTGCTGGACAGGTATCTTACTTGTTTCGTACTATTTATCCTTAACTTTATTCCTTTTTCTGATGCTCCGGGCAAAAGTAGCTGGTCCTACCGACGATCTTTTCGTGCTGGAGAAGAGCACCGTCCCGAGGGCACGTGCCCCCTGGATGGCGGTGGGGCAGGAGATAGGAATCGGGCAGCTTTGATAGATCGGCATCTGTGAAAAGGGCCGTCTTCAACACCTCCTGAATGGATGAATAGAGGTCTATAAGCTGCTCAATTGTCAGGCCGCGAGTTTTCGGACAGATGCCCGCCTGAAAAAGTGCTTCATCCGCATAAAGATTACCGAGACCTGCCACAAGATTCTGATTGAGTAAAGCCGGTTTGATCAGGCCATTTCTGCCGCTCATGATCTTTATAAAGCCATCCCGTTCAAGCAGCAAGGCATCCGGCCCGATCTTTCGCTCCACTAAAAAGGCTGCGGGGCTTTTTGTGAGGCCTACCTCGCCAAAGATCCTGGGATCATCGAAGGCCAGTCGGTGGCCGTTTTCGAAAGCTATCAGCAGGCGGGTGTGACGCGGCTCCTCTGCCCCGCTTTCCAGATAGATCAGGCTTCCCGTGAGGCCCAGATGAAGCGCCAGCCAGAGCGAATCGTTCAACTTCAAAAAGAGCCTCTTGCCGTGCCGCGAAGCAGAGTGAAACTCTTTCCCGGCCAGGGCCTTCTCTAACTCCCTCGCCGATACCCTGGCCAGGATGCGCCCGTCCTTGACCTTGGCCGCTTGAATGGTCTGGTGCAGAGCTGTGGCCTGCAAGTACCTGCGAGCCATCTCCACTTCAGGAAGTTCAGGCATTCTTATCTTCTTTCCGAGGCCATCAGATATCCTCCAAAGCCTGCTCCCCAGAGGATCACCGGATAAACGATCATCCTTTCCATGCCGCCCGGCCCCAGTCCCAGGTGGATTCCAAGCACAAACAATGCCAGGGAGCCTAAAGTCAATCCGCCCAGGAAGATAACCGCGACAGACATGGGAAATCTTAGCAAGGCAAAGGATAAGATTTCAGATAATCCGCCAAATACAAAAGTAATGCCGGCAAAGATCTCGTGGTAAGGCTTCATATTTTCAGGGAAAAGGCCGACGCCCATCGCTCCCATGCCGGTCAAGATCAAGAGAATAGTGAATATTTTATTTCTATGAAAAGAATGAAATGTAATTGCCGAGAGAGTGATCAGCAGACCCAGGACGATGATGGAGCTGTTGAAGAACCCAGCCGTGGAGCCGATACCAAGATCGCTTATCATATTATTGGACATGCTGTAGCCGGGATAAAGTGCCTCACAGATGAGCATAAAGATGAGAAATTGAGAGGCTCCCACGAAGGAAAGCAATCCGGCAAAACGTTTCGAATACATAGATTATGTTTAACTGCATAAATTAATATATAAAGCTATTGATGACGCGGGCTTTGCATGTAAAGTAAGGTTCTGCAAATCAAGTCGTGTTTGCACCCAAAGTCCCGATTCGGTGCATTACATTATCAGATTTCCATGTGAGTCTGCCATCACAAGATGTAAATACCGGGTGTTACAACGGTATTACGCATCAAGAAGGAGACTGATATGGGGGACGATGTGGGCAAATCTTTTGTGAGTTCCGAGCAGATCCGAGTCGAATTTATCTCAAATAAATCGCCTGATTATAAGTTAGAATTCGATCCAGTCGGGATTAAGAGCACAATCACAGTTGGCAAATCCGAGAATACGGATAGTAATGTTAATGAATCTATCATGTCTGATATACCAATAATTTCTGACTCGTTTGGCACGAAGCTAAACATTAAGGCAGAAATCAAAGAGTTATTATCTGGGGATAGGCATTTTAATTATGTGTTATATAACATATTAAAAATAATAAATAATATATTTGATGAATATGAAAACCCAGGTCGTGTTGAAGTAGCATTAGAATCTGACGAGGATAATCCAAAATGGAAACATGCTGACATTAAGATAAAATTGGATGACTATTCGCTTAATTCCGAAATTTGGAGAAAAGCAAGCAAAGCAACCAAAGAATTTTATAAATCCACCGACGCAAGAAAGATAATGCCCCGCGCAACCATCCAGAGAATTCATAAATTTGTATATATCATTGTAGATTAGAGAGGATAATGCCGATAGATGCAAGCGAATTTTTAGAATTTGCCGAATGGGCACATGATCCAACCCGCTGCGATAAGGAAATCGGTTACAGGTGCTCAATTAGCAGAGCATATTATGCAGCATTTCATGTTGCTAGAGAGCACTTGCAGATGGGCGAATATGCAAATCATAAAGATGTTATCGAAAAGCTAAAAGATTTCGATGATATGTATGGCGATGATGAGTTAAGTGGTAGATTAATAGATCTTAAGGAAAAAAGAAAGATTGCGGATTATAGATTATCTTATTATATTAAACGCGAAATGGCACGCAAATTTATGGAAAAATCAAAAACGTTCATAGAAGAGATTGCGAAATTGAAAATATAAGTTATCAGCAGTGCCCTAAAGTGCCGCATTTTCGAGGGCATCCTGGCAGCCGCATGACCTCTGATCAGGAATTTTTTGCGCGGCCAGATAGATTATCTCCCCTACAGTTTCCTGGCACTTTTTCATAAGCTCGGCGATCTCAGAGATGGCCAGGACACTTCCGCCCTTCATTCCCGCGGCGGGATTGGTGACGATGCAAAGCGATGCATAGCAAAGCTGCGCCTCTCTGGCCAGGACTACCTCAGGATAGCCGGTCATGCCCACCACATCCCCGAACTGGCGCATCATCCTGATCTGAGCAGGCGACTCCAGTTGCGGGCCCTCGGCACAGACGTAGACACCTTTCGCGACCTGCTGGCCAATGGAGCCGGCCGCTTCGGCCAGAGAAGCACGAAGCCTTGGGCAATAGGGCCTGCTCATATCCACGTGAACGGCTTTATCTTCAAAGAAGGAATTGGGCCGGCATTTGGTGAACTCCACAAAGTCGCTCGGCAAAAAGATGCTGCCCATGGGGTGCCCGGCCATGCTGCCTACGGTGTTGGTGGAGATGACCGTGTTTGCGCCCGATATCCTGGCGGCGGAGATTATGGCCCGGTAGTTGACTTTGTGGGGAGGCAGGTGATCTTCTCCGTGACGGGAGATGAAGACAATCTTTTGTCCCTTCACTCGGCAGCGGACAATGGGCACTTTGCCATAGGGTGTATCCACCTCGTCCGCCAGCCCTTCCAGGGCATAGCCCACACCACCGATGACGGCCAGATCAAAATTCATAAGAGCAATTTGATCCTCCCGTCTTAAAATGCTTTTCAGATGGGCGGCATAAGCGGTGGCCGGAAGACGCCCTTCTCTGTGATCAGGGCCGACACCATTTCCAGGGGCGTGGCATCGAAGGCAGGATTGTAGACTTCGATGCCCTGGGGCGCGAGGCGCGTGCCCGCCAGGGAGCAGATCTCCTCAGCATCGCGCTCTTCCACCACAATGTCATCTTCCTGGTGCAGGCGGTCGAAGGTGGAGAGCGGCGCTGCCACATAGAAGGGGACCTTGTGATAGCGGGCCAAAACAGCATGACTGTAGGTGCCGATCTTGTTGAAGACGACGTCCCTGGTGATGCGGTCGGCACCCACTATGACCTTATCGATTTTGCCCTTCCTCATCAGGCTGCCGGACATGCCTTCGCAGATGAGCGTGACCGGTATTTCGTCCTCTGTCAGCTCCCAGGCGGTCAGACGCGATCCCTGGTGCATAGGCCGGGTCTCGCAGGCGTAGACATGGATATGCTTGCCTGCGGCAACTGCGGATCGGATGACGCCCAAAGCCGTTCCCCAGCCCACGCAGGCCAGCCTTCCGGCATTGCAGTGAGTGAGGACATGGTCCCCGTCATCCAATAGCCGGGCTCCATTCTTGCCCAGGAGCTTGTTGATCTGCACATCTTCCCGGGCGATCTCCTCCGCCTCACGAAGAGCTGCCATACGAATATCTTCCGCCGTCTCCTGAAGGGCCGCCGCCCGCATGACTCGATCCACTCCCCAGGAGAGGTTGATGGCGGTAGGGCGCGAGCCTTTGATCATATGGGCGGCATTCTCCAGTTCATCCATCAACTCAAAGGCGTTGGCGGCCCGGGAGAGCTCTGCAGCCAGCGCTATCCCATAGCCTCCTGCGGCACCAAGAGCCGGCGCACCGCGCACGCGCAGGGTCTTGATCGCTTCGATGAGCTGCCGGACGCTTTTTATGCAGAGGGGCAAAAGCTCGCCAGGCAGACGGGTCTGATCGATCAGACACAGGCCGCCGTCCCACCAGATGGTTTTCGATTCACACATGTCATTCAATCTCATCAAACTCATATTCCTCCCACTCTCTCTCCCCCAGCAGCACCTCGAATTCGGGCGGCGTAAGAATGGGTATTCGATATTTGGCAGCATCATCGAGCGCAACCCTGGGGCAGGCCGTGGACACCGCCGCCTCCGCTCCCAGATTGAGCAGCCGGTCCGGCTCGATATTGTCCAGATAAACCAGGAACATCTCCCGGCCTCTGGACTCTCCCAAGGCCTTCAGCCTTGTTGCCAGCTCCATCCGTTTCTGTCCGGGCTTCTTGGAAACCAGGATGGCGAAGCGCTTCGCCTCTCCGGCCCGGGTGATGGCCCCAAAGCGCCGCCGCAGCATGGGGTCGGTATCGATCTCCGATACCTCGCCGGTAGCCGGATCTGCGATTACTACTCTCTTGCCCGTGGCCAGGGCGATGCCCAGAGGATGAAACTGTCCTGTGCCGATGAAGAGATACTCCTCCACATCCAGGGCCCGGGCCGTGCTGTAGCTGCAGCCCAAAACCTGGCCCGCTTGCCTTACCCGGCCCCCTGCCGGCCCGACGACGCCCTGGATGCCATGCTTTTTGAGGACCTCTAGAGCCTGGTCGAGCTTGTGCACATGCTGGATGGTAGTAGTAACGCCCACTCTCCTGGCCTTGAGGACCATGGCTGCCTTCTCGACCACGTCTCGCAAGTCCTCTTTCATCCTGGCCTCCAAAAAGATGACATTGTCCGGCCCTTCCAAAAGCTGTGCATGGCCCAGATGGAGCATCAGATCCACCTCCATGCAAAGCTGCATATCCACGTCGCAGGCCCCAAAGCAGGGATCTCCCGAGATAATGACACGGGCTCCCGTCTTCTCCTCAATATGTCGAGCCAAACCGGGCGTGGCCCTCTTCAGCCCCTCCGGAGCCTGAACGCCCACAAGACGCGCCCCGCTCTTTTGGATAAGATCTATGGCTTTATCCAGGTCCAGATCGTAGCCGGAGAAGCCGGAGTTAGAACCAGCGGTCGAGTGTGCTCTGGCCACGTTTGTATTCCTCCTCCAGCCTTCCCGCTGTCTTTTCCACTCTCTCCCTATCAAAATCCCGCTCTTCTACCAGGAAAGAGACGATCTCATCCACGCGGGGCTTTTTCATCCTGACCTCATAATCGTCCGTAACATTGGGATGAAGGAAGAATTCCCGGATCTGTGCGAAGCTCTCGATCTTCTCCTCCTGCTCGGCCAGAATGGATTCCAGATCTCCCTTCTCCCGGATCAGCTTTAAAGCCGTCTTTGGGCCGACTCGGGTTAAGCCGCTGTTGTAGTCGGTGCCGCACATGATGCCAATCTCCACGAGCTGCTTTCGGCTGATGCCCAGGCGGGCCAGCCCTTCCTCCAGATCGATAATCTCAGGCTCCACATCCACGTAAACGTTCCTCTTGGGAAGCTTCCGCTTGCCGGTGATGGCCAGGTTCCTCACTACCAAGGGAGCGCCAAAGAGAAGCGAATCATAGTCCTGGCTACCCACCAGTTCGACGTCGCCCCTTGCGCACATGCGAGCTGCCTGCGCTTCGCCTTCCGATGGAGCCTGAATGACGGGAAGCCCCATGGCTAAAATAAGCCTTCTTCCGTCCTCCAGGATCTCGGAGTTGATGCGGGAGGCCGCCTGGGCATACTTGAATCCATCCTGGCCGGCGGCCTTTGCTTCTTCCCAGGCGGCTGCCGCCTTATCCCTTATCTCTGACCTCTGGGCAAGCGTTTCTGCCTTAAAGGAGGGCGGCTCTCCGTCGAAGATAAAGGCCACCTTGACCCCAGCTTCAATGAGATTGGTAGTGCGGTACAATAAACCGGATAGATGCGAGGTCACCCTTCCCTGGCTGTCCATGAGCGGCGTGCCGTCCTTTTGCCGGATTATGCTCAGGAACTGGTAGAGGGTGTTGAAGGCATCGATCGCCACCCATCTTCCGGAGAGATCCTTTATCTTGATCTTCTTTCTATGCAGCAGGTCTCCCAAATCAACGCCCATGGTTTATCCCTTGTTGCTCCTCCATGATAAATCCTCCATTCTTGCCTGAAGATCCTGATAATAATGCTTTAAATACCAGTTTTGCGAAGATACACATTTGGAGTGTTATTCATGATCGAGATTACAGAGGCGGCAGCCAATATGATAAAGAATAGCCTGGTGGAAGGCAAAGTGATCAGGATGTTCCTGGCGGCTATTGATTCTACCGGCGCGAATTATGGTCTGGCTTTGGGAGACGAGGAAGTAGGTGACAAGGTCTTTGAGAGCCGGGGCATAAAGGTCTACATGAGCCCGGAAGATACTGAAATGCTCAGCGAGACTATAATTGATTATGTGGACGACGATCGAGGAACCGGTTTCATCATTCGGGGTCCAGAAGATGAAGTATCAAGTTGTGGTTCTTGTGGCAATGTCGACAGCTGCGAGCATGATCACAGCAGTTGCGACCACGACCATGACCACAGCGGCTGCGGGCACGATCACGGCGACTGCGGTTGCAGCTAGTCATTTCTAAAATTTTTTTATTAATCGTAATCAAGCTAATCGCAATCCTTAAATATGATACGTGTTAGCATGGAGCATGTTAGCATTCACGAGATGATACGATTTGGGTGAGATTGGCAAGAGAGTAAGAATTGAAAGGATAATGGACAGAGACAGCGGGAACACAGTCATAATTCCACTGGACCACGGCATATCTGTCGGCCCCATCAAGGGATTGGTCGATCTGCCGGAAATGGTAAACAAGGTGGCCAAGGGTGGAGCCAATGCCGTTCTCCAGCAGAAGGGAATGGTTCGGCATGGACATCGCGGCTACGGTCGGGATGTCGGCCTGATTGTGCACATGAGCGCCTCCACATCCCTCGGCCCCGATCCCAACAACAAGGTGCAGGTCTGCCTGGTGGAGGAGTGCCTGAAGATGGGTGCTGATGCAGTTTCCGTTCACATCAACATCGGCTCTGAGACAGAGTCCGATCAGCTCAGCATACTGGGCTGTGTCAGTGAACGCTGTGACTTCTGGGGCATGCCGCTCATAGCCATGATGTACCCGCGCGGCAAAGCCATCTTGAACCCCAATGATGTGGAGGTCGTGGCCCATGCCGCCCGGGCCGGAGCGGAACTTGGCGCGGATATCGTCAAGACCAACTACACTGGCGATATAGATTCCTTCCGGCAAGTGGTGGAGGGCTGTCCGGTGCCTGTGGTCATTGCCGGCGGGCCCAAGACCGAGACGGACATGGAGTTCCTGCAAATGATCGAGGGAGCCCTGCAGGCGGGCGCGCGGGGCGTGGCCATCGGCAGAAATGTCTTCCAGGCCAGCGACCCTGTGAAGATGACCATGGCCATTGCGGCTATTGTCAACAAGGGCAAGACGGCAGAAGAGGCCATCAAGATCCTGGATTGATGCGTAGTTCCAAAGGCCTCAGGAAGATTGGAGGAAAACATCATTTCTCTTCAATCTTTTTTCTCCATTTGATCATTTTTTCCTTGCTCCATTCTTAGAGTACTCCTAAGAGAGGATTTGAGTTAGGAGCGGATGGCATTGAATGGCGTCATGTTGGAGCATTCCATGAATGTCCAATGATGGTTTTTCCTGAGACTTGCAAAAAAATATATGCTATGTCTGCAAAGTCTAACTGAGATGAAAGCTTATGTATATAGAATGAGTGAGGAATTTTATGAAAAATAAAATCGTTATGTTGAGCGACATCCACATCGGTGACAATTCGCCGACATGTTGGTATCAAAAAAGCGTTCATGAACAATATTTGCTGACAATTCTCAAATGGATTGTAGAAAATGCCGAGAATGTTAGCGAACTTGTCTTGGCAGGTGATGTTGTTGATACCTGGACCTATCCGTTCAATGTTCAACCGCCAAGTTTCGCAACGATCGCCTCGAAAAACCCTAACGTTTTCGGGCTGCAAGGAGGGCTAGCAAGAGTCCTCGATGCTCTAGGGGGAGCCGTGACGTACATCCCTGGAAATCATGACATGTCTGTTACCGGAGCTGATGTCGCCTCGGTCAAGAGCCCAGGCGGACATAATCTCAGGTTTTCCCAAAAAAATTACAATCCTGCAGGCGATTCGCGCATACTTATGACGCATGGCAATGATTTTACGATGTTCAATGCTCCTGATTTAGCTACCAAGTGGGCCCCGTTGCCTGTTGGACACTTTGTGACCCGGACTATTGCCACATATTGGCAGTCTAATTTGCCAGCTGGCAAAAATGTATCGGAATTAAAAGATCAGGGTTATCCCAATGGCATAGACGCGCTATCGATCATCCTAAATGCGCTAAAGAATTTCGATGTATCGATTTCCGCAGCACTTATTGATGGCATCGCAGGGAAAGAAGGTGTGTCGGAATCATGGCCGATTCTGCTAGCGAACGGCTCAATAACAACGCTGACTGAGGTCAAGGCAGTGTACAACGATATCTTCACCAGGTGGGTGGCAGAAAGCGGCGGCGGTAAAGATGGACTGCTCGTTGCAGTAAAGGCGGCCCTGGCCGATTATGACGCTTCGTATATGGGATGGTTTGCGCAACGCCAGGCCTTCAGAAGCAATGCTCAGGTTGTGGTCATGGGTCACACTCATGCACCCATCTCAGGACTCTCGGGGTCACTGGTTAGCTACATAAACTCTGGCTTCGAGTGCCCATCTACAGCCGACATGCCGAAAAAAGCCATTTCCTTCACAGTTGTCAATAAGGATTCTTTAACTACGGAAATCAAACAAGTCATTCTCCAAGCTGACGGCAGTTTTGCAATCGTTGCTTGCCCTGCACCGACTACATCAATAGTAATCACGCCTTTCATGGACTTTTCGTGTTATGTGCTTATCGACAATTCCCAAAATAACCAAAACCTCACCCTTGCACGCTGCGACGTTGGTCACGGTCACTTCATTAACCTTCCCCAGCATATAGCAGCGAGGTCGCAAGCGACCCTGTGGTTGCAGGATTATCCAGATTCGACTCCACTACCGCATGGTTCAGATGCTGTTGTTGTTTATCGGGCAGATGACGGCACAAATTATGTCTTTTGTTTTGACTGCCCTACGGGCATCTATCCCAATAGTTGCTCCGGAGGAAGCAGTTTCCAGGCAAAGGCCGGGGATGGAGGATGGCTGCCACCAGGACAGGTTCCTAAAACAGGGCATCCTCTCTTCGTCAATTTCAAAGTCATTCCTGGCGTGGTCGGAGGATCATTTAAGGGCAAGTGCGGTCAGAACTCGTCGGCAGTTTCAGTGGCGGGTCTTCAGCCAACAGAGTCCGTAGTGCTCAATGGCAAATCGGATCTGTCGAGCTGCATGATCGCAAACGACAATGGAGCAGTCTTTGGAATTCGTCTCGACAAAGGATCAGGAATATATGAGTATCAACTCAGCGTTGACGCCCAAGGGCCAAAAGGCGCCGGTTCAGGTTACATGTATTTGTATTTTACCGATGAGAGTGGTGATCGATATCTGCTGAAGATATTTGTGCACACTCGAAAGACGCATACATTGAAGTACAACAGCAAAGCGCCAGCTATCATGATGATTGAGTGGAACAATAAAGCAATTCATTAGGATTTTCAAAATCCCATATTTTTTCAGCAATCCATAACAAGTTGCGTTCCTAACTTGCCAGGAGCAGGATACGATCGGAAATGATAAACCATTTTTATGTTGGTGCGGACTCAAAAAAGAGTTTACGCTTCCGCTTCTCCCATCAATCTATCCACCAGCCACTCTGGCTCGAACTTCACCAGGTCGGGATAGGTCTGGCCCACGCCCAAAAAGAGCACGGGCTTGCCGGTGATGTAGGCAATGGAGATCGCGGAGCCGCCCTTGGCGTCGGCATCCGTCTTGGTAAGAATGGAGCCGTCGATGGGCACCGACTCGTTGAAGAGGCGCGCCCTCTCCACGGCATCGTTTCCGGCTATTGCTTCATCCACGAAGATGAGCAGATCGGGCTTGGTCACGCGCACAATCTTTCTCATCTGATCCATGAGATTGATATTGGTGTGCAGCCTTCCCGCCGTATCCGCCAGAACCACATCCTTGTTGTGTGCCTTGGCATACTCGATGGCGTCAAAGATCACAGCCGCCGGATCGCCGCCCGTCTTGTGCTTGACAACTTTAAGGCCCAGGCTATTGCCGTGCACCTCAAGCTGCTCAATGGCTCCGGCTCGGAAGGTATCGCCTGCTGCCAGGACTACGGAGTAGCTCTGGTTCATCAGATACCGGGCCACCTTGGCGATGCTGGTTGTCTTTCCCGTGCCGTTCACACCTACGAAAAGAATCTTGATGGGTTTTTCTTTGGTCTTGATGTACTCGTCAAAGTCCAGATAATTCCTGGAAAGAATCGTTAAAAGAGCATTTCGCAGAGACTGCTCGGCGATGGCCCCTGTGTCTGCACCGATTTTTCTCTTCTTTCCCACCAGATCGCTCTTAACCTCTCTGATGATCTCTTCCGCCACGGGCAGGGCCACGTCGCTCTCCATAAGGGCCATCTCCAGAGCCCACATGGGCCCCTCAAGATCCTTTTCTTCCAGTATTATTTCCTGCTCAAATATCAGGCTCTTAGCCTTTTCCAGGAAGGAGAATCGGCTTTTAGGCTTGTTGTCGGTAGCGGCCTTTTCTGGAAACAGAGAAGGTTTTACGGGGGATGCACTGGAGAGAGTTGTACTGGAGAGATTGGTATTGGTTGCAGAAGACTTCTCCAGGGCAGCATTTTTATCTGCCGCAGGGAGAGGGAGTGCTTCGGTCTGGCTACCTATGCTGCCTATCTCTTTATCATCTTTCTTTCCAGCTATCTTCTCGGCCAGGGAGACCTTCTCGGCAATTTTGGAGGACAGAGCCTCTTTGAAGCCGGAGAGCTTCTCCTTAAAGCGACTAAACAACCCCTTCGCACCCCGGTCCGTGCTGATGCGAATTAGCGCTCTCTTCAAATTGCTGCATTACGGCCTGGATCTTCTGCATCTCTTGATCGATCTTGGTAAGCACTTCATTAAGCTTTTTAGATCCTTCAAGAACTTCTGCCTTTCGGACAGTCAGAATATCCTTAGCCTCGGCGGCGGTCTTTTCAATGCTAACGCCCGCGCCCACATTCAAGACTACTTTCTCCTTAGAGGCGAGATTTCCGTGGATAAAAGACCCAGATCCGATGGGAACGAGAATCTCCTGTCCGACCTGTGCCTCGGCCAGGGCCTCTACTGCTAAGAGTGCCCTCTCCAAGCCCTCAGCCGTCATCTGTGTCAGACTGAGCTGTTGCATTATGCCGTCCGCTTGAGCCTGATACTGCTGATATGTGGCCAGGAGCCTTCTGACCTCTTCCTCGCCTCCAGGAGCGCTACTCAACAGCCAACACCCCGTCTATCGTGATGAGGTTCCTCTTCAGGCCGTGTTCGCTTCCCATGAGGGAATAGACTTTATTTACGGCATTTTTCTCGTTCTGGCTCTCAACAACCTTGCTAAAGGGCAGCCAGGTCTTGCCGACAAGTCCTCCCTTGTACTTTCCTTTGATCTCGAATTTGCTCACTATTCCACCCCTACTCTATTCATCATTCATTAAACCAGGAAACCTAGTGCGTCCTCGATGCGCCCCAGCTCTGGGCCGGAAGTCCCTGTACCTGCGAAGTAACCATGGCTGTTGGCCAGCACACCCGAGCCCACCAGCGGCGAGCCGAGGTTCACTGTGCCCACGTCCACAGGCAGCCCGAAAAGCCCCTCTAAGACGGCTACCTCCTCTTCGGAGATGCGTGGGTGCACAAGAAGCCCTTTGTTTGTTGCCACTCCTGCCATCCCCACGGTCTTCAGGCCACCGATAGTGCCTTTCTCCAACTTTACGCCTAAAGTTTGCTCTATCGTTTCGCAGGCCTTGCTAGACAGCTCCGGATGGACCAAAGCAGCGCTGTCGTTGACCAAAATCACATTGCCCGCGGCATTGATCCTGGCCGGCAGTCTTGCGACCTCGCCGTGTTCGCGAAGAACCTTGAGCTCCTCACTGCCAGCGTGATGGGTTACCACGAAGCCATTGCTATTGGCCGCGACCAGGGACCCCAAGACGGAGCCTACACCGGCCAGTACCCGCACGGACGGAACTTTCAGCCCGGCCTCGAGTAATTGCCGATCGGCTTCGCCCACTTCCTGCGGTACGAGTAGAACCTTATCCGTGCATTTGGCAAATACACCGAGAAGGCTGCTTCCTGCTATCTTTAATCGTTTATCTGTCACCAGCAAACTCCGCCTCAACCCCGCCGTCTTCGAACTTGACCGCGCGTACCCTTACGCGCCGGGGAGGCTTCATATCGCCTCTGGCCCAGATGACTTCGCTTAGACCCGGGTCGATCTTTATATTTTTCTTTTCCACCTTCATATGCCGGGCGAGGTAGGTTCTAATCTCGGTTATGGCCCGGTTGGACCTTCTGTAAATGGGAGCGCACTTGACTATACCCAGGGGTATGGTGTAAACTCGTTCTGTGTCCGCCATGTCTATCTCTCTAAGCTGCTTCTTCTCCAATGTCGTCTCTTGGGATGAGTGACTACTTTCCTCATGGTCTTGACAATGACCCAGGAGGGAACCCTACGATTCTGATTGAACGCCTTGGCAAGCCTGATCTTCTTGCCCTTTAATTTCTTGGACAAATCTCTTCCTCCGGATAACTCTGGTGTGCGTATGATTGGAGGGGAAGATCTCATCGACCTTAGCCTGGCCGCACCTCTCTTTTAGCGCATATCTCAGGCCCACCTCGAAGTCTGAGGCGGGATACCTCTCGGATAGCTCTTCCTCGAAGTCCAAATAGCGCGAGGCCATGGCCCGGATCGTCTTTTGACCCAGGCCCGCCAGGGGTCTTAAGTATTGCATATGCAACCGGTCTTCCAGGCTTCGGATAGCGCTAAAGCCCATTTTGGGTGCGCGATCATCCCGCCTCGTCCCGTCCGCCACAAATTCGCACTCTTTAGCTACAGTTTCTACTGCAATGGGATGAACATAATTGAGAGCATCATTGGGATAGCCCGTGCAAAGCAGTATCTCCAGGGCCCGCTCCAGGACGCTATCTTCAAAGACCATCCTCCTGTGGGGATGGTCAAGCTCTCGTGCTGCATCAGCCGCTCTCGTCCAGGTATCATCATGGCCGAAGCTGAAGGTGACAAGCTCTATCTCGTCAAAGAACGGTTCGAGAAGAAGAGCCGCCAAGCTGCTATCTTTTCCGCCGGAAAATAAGACTGCAACCTTCATGAACTGCCTACAGCTTCAGCCGCTTTATCTCCTGGTTATGGTGATGTCTCTCTTCGTGGGCTGAGCCTGCTTGAGGATCGCCTTGAGTTGCTCGTCGGTGATTGCGCCCCTCAGCCTGCCGCTTTGAGCAAGCATGATGAGCTGGCCTTCAATCTGAGTGACGAACTCAGGCTTGGTCATGCGTATCGCATTGAGCCGTTCCCGTGCTTCAGGTGTTAGGATGGTCCGCATCAGGTTTGCCTTTTTGGACTCCATCTCCTGCTGGGCCTGCTCCTGCTGAGCCGCAGCCATCTGCGAATCCATTTGCTGTTTTTGGATCTGGTCCATCCTCTTTTGTCTTAAATTTGCAAGCTCATCATCAGCCATACTTTTTTCAGTCCTCGCTAAGCTTTATGCCGAATCGGCAGCAGGTTCTGCTGCAGGTGCCGCCGAGCCTTGCATCTGGCTTCTCACCTTATGGGCTACCCCATCAAGGTATGCCTGACCCGCGGGGGTCATTTGGCGCCCTTTCTTTAGCTTCTTCACGTAGCCGGCCTTCTCCAGCTGCTGCAGGGACTCTCTTGCTACTGAGCCGCTGCCCTTGCAGAAGAATCCTGTAGCTACACCCTTGCGATGCTTTCCGCCGTAGAAGCTTCTAAGGCGGGAAACGCCCACCGGGCCGTCGATATATATTCTGCGCAGTACTGATGCGCACCGCACAAACCACCAGTCGGGGTTTGTGGGCGGCATCTCCCTATTTACCCCAGTCTTAGCAAACTCAGCCCATTCCGGGGGCTGAACCTTGCCTGCCGCCTTTAGCTCTTCGGCTACGGCAGCTATCAAGTCATGGGGAGGTACGTCGTAAACAGTTGTCAAATCCTTCAATCCTCCGAGATGATAAGGAACAAACCAGAACCCTTACGCAGAAACAAGTATAAATGCTTTTTCCGAGCGATACGAATTTTGGAGTGCTTCTTTTGTTCTCTTAGCTTAATAACTTAGCTCTTCGGGAAGAGAAATCTCTGCATTGGTCAATGGTGTTCAAGAGATAATCACTTCCCTTCAAATCCTACATCAGCGTCGGATTAATTATTCTGCCCGCCAGATCCGCCTCAAGCCAAAGATCCAGTCCACCATTGCTTGCCTCGCCACCTCTCTGTCCACAAGCTCCTTTTCCTGATGGGCGATGTACTCGTTGCGGAAGGAATAGATTCTGTCAACCGTATCCAGTAAATCCGTTTTTGCCGCTTCGACAAATGCAGCCTTTACCGCAGAGAATATCCCGCCAGGAGGCGTTTTTGGATTTTTGGCATAATCCAGGCACCACTTCAAGAGCCCCATGGGCATGACACAGTCATTCTCGATGAGCGTCCTCTTCAGGTTATTCTCTTGCCTCTTGTAAAAGCTCTGGTCGCGGGGATGAAGGACGGTGAGATCCGGCTCGAAGAAGCGCTCCCGTTTCTTGGAGTCTTCAGGAATGGACTCTTTCAGGGCGGAGATGATGAAGGCCCTGGCAGCTTCATCAATGGAGCCCAGGAGAGGCGTGAAGACGGCGGCATAGGAGACATCGCTCTTCTTTTCCAGGAACGTGAAGAGAGCGATGGCTTCCTGTATGCCTTTCTTGCATTTGGGCGGCAACAGATTGAGTTCTTTTTCTACGATAAACTCGTCCGTGGTGAGCTTTTCCAAATTGCCTTTTTCCAGGCTCAGTGGGGCCTCAATCTTCTCTTGAATCAGGCTCTGCTTGGCGGGCTCGCAGAGAGATTCGAGCGTCTCCAGGCGGATGTCATCGATCTTGGCAAAGACTTCCTGGGGAACGTAAAGATAGCTCCACTCCAGGCTGCTGTGCGAGGCGCACGCTACCCAGGCATCTGCCGCCCGGGGTAGATGCTCCGGCCTTCGTCCCACGCTGCGGCGGCGGCCGTACTCGTCATTCTTGCCATCCCAGACCGGACTATGTCCTCATCTGGGAGAGGAGGGATTGTCCGGGAAAAAGCGAACGGGGTCAGGCATGGGGACGGGGCTCCGGGCTGGGAAAGGTGATCAGGGAAAATGAAGAGAACTGTATGGCGAGCTTTTGGAACTTGGGACAGAGCATCAATTACTATTATCCTCCTGATCACGGCTTTCTGGCGGCAAACGGGAAAAAGCTTTTGCATGACTGCCTGCCAAGAGGTTAACGTTTATATAAAAAGAGAGCTACGAAGGAATGTGATGCAGAGGCTAATCGCTTACGTCTCCGGCAAGGTACAGAAGTCCGGCTACAGGGCAAGAGTTGTCACCATTGCTCAGAATTTAAGGCTGAAAGGATATGTACAGAACTTAGAGGACGGGCGAGTGAAAGTGGTGGCTGAAGGCGAGAGCATCGACCTTGAGATCTTGCTCCGAGCACTTGATATCAAAAACACATTAATCCATGTGGTCGACATCAAGAAGGAATATTCTTCTTCAACAGGCGATTTTGAAGGTTTCTTCAAGGTTGTATCCGGCGGAGGCGAGACGGATCAGAGGCTTGATGTAGCAGCAGAAAAGCTCACCGAGCTAATCGTTGTTAATAAAGAAATTTTGATAGAACTGAAAGCGACGCGTGAAGATCTCAAGAGCGAGATCAAAGCCACTCGCGAAGAACTGAAAGAGACGCGTGAAGATCTCAAGAGCGAGATCAAAGCCACTCGTGAAGAACTGAAGGAGACGCGTGTAGATATCAGAGAATCAAGTGAAACAATTGTGGACGAGATTAGAGAGCTACGCTCTGATATGAAAGAAACCATTGACGAGAGGTTAATGAGAATAGAATCAGACGTCTCCCAGATAAAGGCAAAGGTCGGGCTCTGAAGAAGACCCATATGGAGAATGAAGGTTATAAGTGGTTAAGTGGTCTGGCCGGAGGCGAGAGCCTCACTCCCGGGGCTGCGGTCCACGATCTCGATCTTCTGCCCGGGGCAGGCCGCTCCTGCCTTCGTCCCACGCTACGGCGGCCGTACTCGTCATTCTTGCCATCCCAGACCAGCTCGGTCCTCATCTGGAAGATAGGATGGGGATTATCGGGGCAAAAGCGAACGGGGCCTGGCATGGGAACGGGGCTCCGGGCTGATGAGGGAGATCGGAACGGCAACGCAGGACTTTAAAATGAGATTTGGAGACTTGTGGCTCAAGGTCAATTACTATTATCCTCCCGATGACGGCTTAGCGGCGGCAAACGGGAAAAAGCTTTTGAATGACTGCCATGCAGATTCTTTAACCAAGTTATTCTAGTTTTTTTTTTCTGAGTTGTTCCAAAACCATTTATAACTCCAATTCCAATGATGATATGATAAAGATGAGGACGAGGGCTATCTACGAAAATTGTGTTCTAAAGCCGCTAATGGATCTTAATCTCCAGCCGGGCGAAGAGGTTGATATCGAGATTGGCAACTCGGTTAGAAGTACAAAAGGAATAATCAAGCTTGATCCAGCCATAGCCAGAGACATCGCAGATAGCGACGAATGCACTTTTTCGGAGGAATAGATGCTAGAGGACTTGCCTTCTGGTACGAGTCCATTAAAACAGAAGGCAAAATTATGAGTGCATCTAAGACCATAGAATGCGTTTATGAACGTGGTGTCTTAAGGCCGCTGCAAGAGGTTGACTTTAGAGAGGGAGAGAAATTGAAGCTTACTGTAAAAAAATTCGACATCTCTAAATTCTGCGGAGCATTCGGCGAAGGTTCTATGGAAGAGTTTGAAACGTTTGAAGAAGAGGCCCAGATGTGATTTTCGTCGATACAAATGTGCTTTACAGCGTCCTTATGAAAACGAAGTTTAGTAAATCTGCCCAAGACATTATTTTAATGCCTTCCGATCTGGCAACTTCAGCAACCGTTTTAATTCTTAGTAAGCTCACAGCCAATCCATCCAAAAAAGAGGAAGTTTAAGTCGGCGAAAACACCTCATGCCCGCGTACTCCGTCGCCCCTGCTCCCCCATGCGCCACCGGGCCCCCACGCATGGGCGCGCGCCCCTGGCTGCAGCATGCGAGGGCTTGCCGTGACCTTTGGTTATTCCTTCAAGGCGGCAATAAATTCCTTTCACTCTAGCCTCGCCTGCTTCATTCTTGATAACCTTTTTAGCCGAGATTGCCGGAAGCCAGGGGCTTGCCTTCTACCTCGATGTCCAGAAAAGAGAGCTTTCGTCCTTAGACGTCTCCGTTCGTTCGTCCTCCGCGCGCTCTGCGTCTCTGCGGTTATATTCGTAATTCTACGATTATAATTATTGTATAATAATAAACAAGACCCACGCACGGGCGCATGCCTGGAGGCGGTCGAGGCGATCCGGCCTTGCCGTTGCTCTTGGATAACGGAAAAGATTGGCGGAGATATGATGACTAAGGAAGCTGCTCCTCCCCACTACGCATGCCTGCTCACAAACAGGTCTCCGAAGATCTCCTCTTGCTCCAGCCAGACCTGTTTTCTCTGGGCCATGAAGAGCAGTGAGACGTAGTTGGTAACCCCATCCTCAGTCTTGACGTTTTTGCTGTTTATATCCTGGAAGGTAATGGTCTTCGTCTCCATGAACATGTCGTCCAAGATGGGTCCTAGCGCCTTGATTCTGTCCTCGATTCCCTCGTCGTGGGACACATCCAGGACTTTTTCCTCGACGCTTGGCCACCTCTCTCGCATGGCCTTCCTTCTGCCCACCATCTCTGCCTTCTTAAGCTCTGAGATCAGCTCGTCCAGAGTTACAGGCCGCTTGGTGAGCCTTCTCACTGGAGGGCGAGGCAGATTCTCTTCGATCTCATCTTCCTGCTCGTCTTCGATCTCCTCCATCTCCGGCTCGGGCTCCTCCTCCTTCTGCCCTTCCATGGAGTCGGACTTCATGCGTAAGAGGATGCTGGCGTAAAGCAGAGTTCTGGCGGGAATGCGCAGATCCCTCTTCTCCAGGGAGTCGATGTACTGCAAGAACTTCTCTGTGGCCTTGGCGATGTCGATATCCCAGGGATCGATCTCTCCTCTCTTGGCCAGCTCCACTAAAACCTCGGCCGGTTCACCGAATTCGAATTCCTCGTCGCTCATTTTCGCCTCAGCTTGTGCAGATGCCGGTCACGGTGGTGATGTTGTTCTCCTGCATGGTCACTCCCAATGTGTACTTGGACTGCAGTATCATGGGCTTACGTAAGGACACTACTATGAACTGGGCCTTGGAAGAGATCTTCTTGATTAATTTGGCCACCCGCTCCACATTGGCACCATCCAGGAACATGTCGATCTCATCCATGGCATAGAAGGGGGCAGGCCGGTACATCTGAATAGAGAAGATAAATGAGAGGGCAGTAAGGCTCTTCTCCCCGCCGGACATGGCCTCCAGGCGATGGAAGGACTTGCCGGCAGGTCGAGCCTTGATGGTCATGCCTGCCGCCAGTGGGTCGTCTAGATTTTCCAGGATCAGATCGCCTTCGCCGTTGGAAAGCTCCCGGAAGATCTGATTGAAGTTCTTGTTGATCTCAGTGAAGCTGGCCAGGAATGCCTCCCTCTTCATCAGATCATATTTTTCCAGCTTGTCGATGATCGCTTCCCGTTCGCTGGAGAGAGTAGCCCTCCTCTCTGCCAGGAAGTCGTAGCGGGTCTTGACATGGTCATACTCCTGGATGGCCAGCATGTTCACCGGCTCCAGATCCCGCATGGCCTTTTCCAGAGCTTTGATCTTCTCGGCCACCGTCTCGCGATTGGGCGGCTCCTCAAAGGAGTCAACGCCCGAGCCCTCAATTTGCATGCGTAAATCATTGACTTTGTAAAAGATGGATTCTCGGGCAGAGATCGTGGCATTCTTGCGGGCCTCGATTCTGTCCCCCTCCCTCTCCGCCAGATCTATCTCTCTTTGCAGGGCCAGCGTCTTTTCCAGAAGCTCTCCACGCACCCCTTTCAGGCCGTGCAGCTCTCCCTCAATCTCCGCCTCGCGTGCCTGGGAGAGTGCGAGCAACTTATTAAGGCCCACGATAAGCGCGGCTGCAGTATCTTTTTTGGCCAGCGCCTCCGCCTTTTGGCCGTCCAGTGATTCTCTTCTTGCTGCAAGCTCGGCCAGCTTCTCTCTGCCGCCTTCCTCTCGGATCTTGTCCTTGAGAATCTCGGCATCAATGCCATTAAGCCTTTCCTGCAGACGCTTGATCTCCAAACTGGCAGCATCCGTCTTTTTGTTCAGTCCGGGAATTTCCGAGCCCTTCAGCTCGCCATCCAATTTGTCGATCTTCTGCTGCACATCAGCTAATGTTTCTTCTGAGACCCTGATCTCGCCTTCCAGAAGGCCAAGCTGTTCCTTGAAGCTTAAAGACTCGCCTTCCATGGCCAGCAGACGCTCTCGCTTCTCTAAAATGGACTTATCCAGGCGCGGTCTCGAAGAGACGATTTCGTCTATCTGGAAGGTCTTCTTGGATATAACCCGATTCAGATCCTCCACCTCACGAGAGAGGCGGGAGATCTGCTCTTCGATTCTATCCAGCTTATCGAGCCTTGTGGTGCGATCGCTTTCCGCATTGGCGATCTTCTCGGACAGCTCCAAAAGCTTCGTCTTCTCTTCTGCCGCAAACTTCATCTTGGAGCGATAGTGGCCGCCGGTCATGGCTCCGGACTTCTCCACCAGGTCCCCTTCCAAGGTGACCATACGATACCGGCCCATGAGCGGACGGGCAAAAACCAGGCTCTCTACTACCAGGGTATCCCGGAAGACGTACCAGAATGCGGCCAGGTACTTGGCATCATAGTCCACCAGATTGAGGGCATAATCCACCACACCCGCATGATTAGGCCGGGTGGAGAGGCTGCCTTTGTCCAGCTTGTTCAAAGGCAAAAAGGTGGCCCGACCGATCTGCGACCTCTTCAGGTACTCAATGGCAGCAGAGGCATCCAGATCATTGTCGGCCACAATGCTCTGCAGGCGCGCTCCCGCCGCCACCTCAAGAGCCGAAGAGTAGCGCGATGCCACGTTGCCAAGCTCCGCAATGGTTCCGTAAAGGCCCTGCAACATCTGCCTCTTGATAGCAGAGCGAATCGCCTCCACCGCCCGGCTGTATCCGGCCTTGTCCTCGGCAGCCCTCATCCGCCCGTCGCTCTTGGCAAACTCTCCCTGCAGCCTTTGCATCTCTCTTTCCGCCTCAGAGATCTCCCGGCGAAGCCGCAGGCGCAGGCTCTCCAGGTCATCACGGTCCCGCTCCATGACCATGGCCTGACTGTTCAAGGCAGCCAACTCCACTTTCAGCTTCTCCGTCTCATGATCGAGGCCTGCCAGGGTGTCAAGTGCCTCTTTGATGCCGGAGGAAAGCTCTTCCCTTTCCAAGCCGCCCCGCCTCGTGGCATCAAGCAGCCGGTCCCTGTCCCGTACCAGGTCGCCTAGCTTCGTTTTGGACTCTTCCCGAATCTGCCGGACGCGGGCCAGATCATCCCGCAGCAGGGAGAACTTGGCATCCGCCTGGGACAGGCTGGACTGTGCCACTCCCAGAAGCTCTATCTGATCATCCAGTTCCCCTCGCAGGCTGGCGCCGCGTAGACTTGCGTCCCTTATCTTTTCGGCTAAAGATTCAGTTTCCGCACAGAGGTTCCCCGTCTGAATGAAGCAGGTCTTCTGTTGCCCATCCATCTCAGATATGGCCTTTTCCGTCATCTCGATGCGAGCCGCTTCACGGGAGATTTCCCCTTTCAGCTCCTCGATCCTGCGTTTAACAGAGATCTGCTCATCCTCTCCTTTGTGGGTGATCTCCGAGCTAATGGATCGCAGCTTCTCATCAAGTGTTGAAAGCTCAGTTTTCTTGCCAGCCGACCTTTCCAGAAGTGTCTGATTCTTGACATCAAGAGAATTGATCTCTTCATCAAGGCTTGCCAGCTCCGTTGATGCTTCTCTTAGCCTGGCCAGGAGCAGAAAAGCCTCCTGTCTCTTGAGCTCCTCCCGGTGCGCCTGGTAAGAATGGGCCCGGTCGCGCTCCGCCTTAAGCCGGGCGAGCTGGGAGGCAACCTCCTCTAAAATCACATCGACGCGACCAATGCGCTCTCGCACCACATCCAGCTCTTCCATGGCCTTCTTCTTCTTTTCATCAAACTCGGCGACGCCGGCAATCTCATCTATGATCTTTCTGCGATCGACTGGAGTCATCTCGATGATGCGCGTCACATCGCCCTGCATGACAATGTTGTAGCTCTCCGGGGTTATGCCTGCCTTGGCCAGCAAATCCTGTAGTTCACCCTGGCCGCAGGACTTTCCATTAAAATAATAAGAAGAAGCATATTTGTCGCCTTTGACCTTTATCTTCCTGGACACCTCAATGATATCTTGATCCAGGGGAAAGAGGCGGCTGGTATTGTCCAGTTTAACAGTAACCTGGGCAAAGTCCGGATTCTTGCCGTTATCGCCCCGGTAGATGAGGTCGGGCAACCTCTCCGCGCGCATGGCCCGCGAGCTGGACAGGCAAAGGGCAAAGAGCAGAGCATCAACGATATTGGACTTGCCGCTACCGTTGGGCCCGGTAACGGTCACAAAATCGTTCTTCAGAGGAACCCTGACGCTCTTGCCGAATGACTTGAAGTTTTTGAGTTCGACCTCTTTAATGTACAAAGGTTACCTCCACTCGCATCTCATGAGTTAGCAGCTTTCTTCGCAATAGGGTGTTGAAAGTTTCGCTCCATTAATCTTTGCGCCCGGCTCCCGGCTGAGCCATCTTCTCCCTCTGCAGCCCATAAATCATCCATCTAATACTTTAACTTAAGCATGTATTCGAGGATGTATATATTGTTTTCCCATTTATGATCTGCTCTTGGGTCACACTGCGTCATCTCATGTGGCTAATATCTCTCGAGAGATTATTAGTCCAACTTGAGTTGCCATCGAGCCCAAGATAATCTATCCTGACAAGGGTGTGCTGGGAATAGAGGACACCTTCTTGACCACGCCGGGCGGAGCCGTGAGCCTCACCAATATGCCGCGAGAGATCTGGCAGGTTTGAGGGACAGCAGCGGCTCGCAGATCATCATGTCGAGTAGGAAATGACATAAATCCATTCCACTATGATGGGAGTTTGTAACCATTTGGCTACAACCAGCGTCTAACGACGTTTTCACCACAGAGACACAGAGCTCACAGAGGACGCACAGAGACGAACTAAAAACTGGAAAAGATAAACTCAGGTTAGCTACTGGAAATAGCGAAGAGCCAAACTATTTGCATCCGCCGAGGACAATATTTAAGAGTTCGAGAATTTATGAGAGATTCAATTTGAAAAAATTACTGGATGAGGATGGGCATGAGGCGTGAAGACCTTGCGGAACTGCATTACATCGTCCATTTTGATAATATCATCTCAATTATTCAAAGAGGAATTCTCTCCAATGCTCTATCTACGAGGCTCCCCCATAAATCAGTTGCCTCGGAGGTTGTCCAAAAAAAGCGGAAAACCAAATCCCTTCCGCAGGGCAAAGCTTTGCACGACTATGTGAATCTGTATATCTGCGGCAGAAATCCCATGTTGTTCAAACTTGCATTCAGTTGCGGATACACCGAAATTTGCGTTCTGAGCATCAGCCCTGAGGTGATTGATCTACCAGGAGTAGTTGTCAGCGATCGTAATGCTTCAAGTGATTACGCTCGCTTCGCGCATATACCGGATGGGCTTTTGATGGTAGATAAAGACAGAGTCTTTGCCAGATACTGGAATCAACCAGATCCCATTGAAAAATACGAGCATGTCTCTATCAAGTGCGCAGAGGTGCTGGTTTTGGATAAAGTAGATCCTAAGTATATAAATAAAGCGTATGTGTCATGTCAAGAGAGCAAGACATTGCTTGATAAAAGACTCAGCGACGCAGGACTAAGTATAAATGTAGTAGTAGATACATATCTATTCTTCAAGTAGGACGTTTCAGCTATGCGGAATCGAGTAAAGGTCATAAAAGGAGATATATTTCAATCCAGAGCCCAGACGCTGGTTAATACCGTGAATTGTGTCGGCATTATGGGCAAGGGCTTGGCTCTGGAGTTTAAAAACCGGTTCCCAGGCATGTATAAGGATTACGTCCGGCGGTGCAAAAAAGGACAGGTCCGACTGGGTGAGCCCTACCTATTCCCGCAATTTGAATCGCATAATATCCTCAACTTCCCTACAAAAGGCCACTGGCGGTCCGTATCTCGCCTTGATGATATAATCCAGGGACTTCGTTATCTTGAGATGCATTATAAGGGTTGGGGGATCACATCAATCGCCGTGCCGTCTCTGGGATGCCAGTTGGGACAGTTGGACTGGAGAGTTGTGCTGCCTGTACTCTATGAGCATTTGAGCCGATTTGAGATTCCCGTAGAGCTTTACATTCCATCCAGTGCGACCATTGACCAGGCCCTTTCGGTAATGGGTCTGGCTGATGCACCCGTGGGCATTAACGGTCCCGTTCCCGTGCCTCCTGTGCCTCCGGAAAAGCTAAGCTCTGCCTGGGTGGCATTGGTTGCCATTCTGGAGATGATCGAGCGTGAGCAATACCATTACCCGGTAGGAAGGACCCGGTTCCAGAAGATCGCCTACTTTGCCACAGCACTAGGAATACCCACTGGCCTGACCTATCGCCGCTCCAGCTTCGGGCCGTTTGCAGAGGAGCTGAAAGGCAATGTTCTTACCAGGCTCATAAATAGCGACCTGATTCGAGAAGAGCAGGTGGACAGGATGTTCGTCCTCCGAACCGGGGCCGCATACAGAGATATCTTGCCAAAGGTGCAGGAAGATCTGGAAAAATGGAGGCCTGCCATGGAAAAGGTTGCAGACCTTTTGCTACGAACTTCCACCATTCAATCGGAGATTGCGGCAACGGTTCACTTTGCAGCCGGGGATGTAAAGGAGCTTAAGGACGCCACGCCAACGGAGCGAGAAGTTCTGGATGCGGTTATGAAATGGAAGCAGAGGCGAAAGCCACCGCTGGATGAACTGGCTGCGGCAGTTGCCATTCGCAATCTTGCCGCATTAGGGTGGATCGATGTTCTCTCCAGTTGCGATCTGCCGCTTCAAAGCGATCCGACGTATGAAGCAATGATCTGCGAATAAATATTTTTGAGCGGTATCGTGAACCCGGAAGTGAAACTCGCCGGGCAGCTCCAAGACAGCTTTCTTGAATTACTACTACTATTACTATTAGGTGCGGAAATACCGCTGCAAGTGGGGAAGGCCGGGGGCCTGGGCTTGAGCCCGGATGAGGACGGGGTTGAGCTCATGCGAGCCGGTCTTCTTCTGGTTGGTGAAATGCAGGAGAGGCAGCTGTCCCTAGCCGCCTGTCTAGGAGACGATGATGTTTTTCTTATCAGTCCTTCCTCATGATCCCGAAACCTTTGGGACTATACAGAAATCAAAATAGTTGAAGGAAACATTAAAGCATGATGAAGAGTGGAGACCTAAGGAGGAAGAAATGTTAGAACCTAATGCTCGCCAATACTGGCTCTGGGTAACCCGCCCTGATTATTACCTAGATGAAGATGGTAATGATCGAGAAGACCTCGATCCTAACAGCGGAGTTGCTTCAGATGGCTGGTGGACCTGTAACAAAGGGACTAAGGAAGGAGACCTTGTTCTCTTATGGAGGACCTCGCCAAAGAAGGATATTGGCTATATGATACAGGCAGAAAGTGACGCGTATTCCATTGTGGATGATAATGAACATGGATGGGATTATGGCTGTGATTATGAAGTGCTATATAAATTTGAACACCCTATTCATGTAAAAGATCTTCGTACAAATCCCTATTTTGAAGAATGGGGCCCTCTTAGATGCAGTTTTCAAAGAAGAAATTTCAAAATATCATCCGAATATTGGAATAAGTTGAATCAATTGCTTGCATCAAATAATCCTGGATATCAAGAGTTTATCGAGAATCTCCAAAAGGAACCCCTGGCAAAAAGCATTGAATTAGAGAAAGAACTTGAAGATGCATTAGCTACTGACCTGAAGGTACTAAAAAAATTTGGTTACGATCTGGAATTATATATTGATAATACTACGAATCAATCTGGTAGGCAGTTAATTTGCAAAGGTAATGGCGGCCGTATCGATTTACTTTGCCATGATAAAACGTTAAAAAGATACACAGTAATTGAGTTGAAAAACGTCCGAGCCGGTCAAAACACATTTGGACAGATCTCCAACTACATGGGATGGGTACAAGATAGAATCGCCAAAGGCAATCCTGTGTGTGGACTCGTAATTAGTAGAGGTTATGATACAAGATTTGAGTCTGCATTAAAAATAACTGATAAGATCAGCCAAATAAACGTCGAAGATCTAGGTTTTTCTATTGCTCCCTCAAAGATAGCCCAAGAATTTAACGATATTAAGGAGAGAGATATATCTAAAGTGGAAGATAAATCTAGACTTGGAACAAGAAGTGCAAAATCCAGAGAAGCGAGTGCGTGGCTCAAGAAAGGAAATACCTTCTTTGATCAAGAAAAATATGATGAGGCAGTCTCCTGTTATGATAAGATTATTGAAATAGATCCAAAGATTAAATTGGGATGGATCAACAAAGGAGTGACCCTGGCAGAGCTTATGAAGCATGAAGAAGCAATTTCATGTTACGACAAAATTATATTGATACATCCCAGGTCTGCAGATGCCTGGTGCAATAAAGCATTTGCGTTGAATGGATTAAATAAGTTTGAAGATGCAATAGCGGCTTTTGATAAGGCTATTGAGATAAAACCTAAGTATTCCGATGCTTGGAATGGCAAAGGCATAGTTATGGTAAATATTGAAAAGTACGATGAAGCTATTCAAGCCTATAACAATGCTATCAAGATAAGACCGAAGTTTGCTTGGGCCTGGAATAATAAGGGTTGGGCTTTAGCCAACCTAAATAGATATGATGAGGCAGTTCAGGCTTATGACGAGGCTGTCAGGCTAGATCCCAAGTTTATCGATGCTTGGAACAATAAAGGCGACGCTCTTTTTCATCTGGATCAATATGATGGTGCTATCAAAGCATATGATAAAATGATCGAGCTTGATCCCAAAGATGCAACAGCCTGGAATAAAAAAGGATCTGCTCTTGCGACTCAAGGCAATTACATTGGATCTATAAAAGTCTATGATAAGGCCATTGAACTCGATCCTAAGTTTGCATGGCCTTGGTTCAATAAGGGTTACGCTCTCTATGAACTTGGCAATTATGATGAAGCCATTAAATCCTACGATAACGCTATCAAGCTAGATCCAGAAGAGTTGTCGATGATTTGGAGTTACAAAGGGGCAGCCCTTCATAAGCTAGGTGAATATGATGAAGCCATTAAAGCCTACGATAGATCTATCGAATTAGATCAGAAATTTGCGTGGCCTTGGAATAAAAAGGGAATTGCTCTCTATGACCAGGGTAACTATGCCGATGCCATCAAATATTACGATGAGGCCATCCGGCTAGATCCAAATTGTGCCGATGCCTGGAATAACAAAGGCAACGCTCTAAATGCCCTCGGAAGGACCACTGAAGCCAATGATATCTTCGCCAAAGCAAAAGAGCTGTAATTCCCAGGGCCAAAGAGGTACACGATGAGGAGTATAAAATAACAGGACATGACCTGCTTTATCTCCTTATCATTTGATTTGCTAATGATGCGATTCCCCATGCCATCTACGATTCAAGAATCCTCGCCACCCCGTCCTCCACCCTTACCCGAACCGATCCGTAGCCCTTCAGTGCCGGCCAGAAGAAGCGCCCAGAATTGGCCATCTGCGCCCTGACCAGTGGATCGTAGTAGTCAATTTCCCAGGAGCCGTTCTGAGAAGAGGCATTTATGGCCACGGCATAAGCTCTCCAGCGAAAGAGCTTGACTTGAGGCAGATTTTCGGCGGCACCTATGGCTATTTTCGCCTGCGTGATGCTGGAGGCCACGGTCATTTTGGCAAAGGCCGAGCTGCTGGTGGCTTTTCCCATAAGCGAGTCATACCCATAAACCAGGAACTGGTCGCTGTCGTTCTCCAAAACTGCCCACGAGAAGAGATTGGAATCCGGGTAGATTTCTACGTTCTGGCCGTTAAAAAACCCACCCGCAGCCGCTTTCCCTTCAATTCTTATCCCGCCCACGATCAAGAAAAAGAGCAAGAATACCATAAACAGATTTTTATTAAACTTTATCAGGTGCCTTTCCCTTACCAGCACGGCCAAAACCAGGAGGCTGGCGATCAGCATAATCGGCTCGATCTGGGAAAAAATGTTGGCCGAATACCTGACTGCCTGCCAGGGATAGAAGAGAGGAACGCCTCTCGTCGTTGTATAGTCCACAAAGAGGTGGAGGAGAACTCCGGCATAGACAAAGGCCATGCTGGTAGCGGAAAAGTCGAGATCGAATTTGATGAACCGGGCAAGAAAACTCTTAATCTGCTCCCGAGAGGCGAGATATAAAATAAGCAGAGCGAAAAAAAATCCAAAGAAAATAGTATGGGTGATTCCTCTGTGCACCAGGAGAAGAGAGGTCGGATAGACGTTATTGATCCAGGAGATGAGAATATCCAGGTCTGGAGCGATGCCGCCCAGCACCAGGGCTGCGAGAAGCTTTTTATCCAGACAAAGAAAGCTGCCCAGGATATAGGCCAGCAATGCATGGGAAAAGAAGTCCATTAGATTATTTCCTTGATCATTTGGGCTATTTTCCTCTTGTGGCCAGCAATTGTGCATGCCATTTTTGGCTCTTCGCTATTTCTAGTTACTATGGTTTTCCAGTTGTTAGTTCGTCTCTGTGCGTTATCTGTGAGCTGTGGTGTCTCTGTGGTGGAATAGTCGTTAGCCACTGGTTATAACCAAATGGCTGACGGTACTACCACCACCGCAGACACAGAGCGCACAAAGGAATCACAGAGGACTCGATTATTCTATTACCCGCTCGAAATAGCCGGAATCCCAAGTTCGGATCATTGCTTATTCAATACTCTGGTTGCTCAGCAATCTGCCAGCCACGGGAACCTTTTTGCCAGCCAGGATTATCTGCAAATCGGTTGGCGTGTCTGTCTGCTGTGCTGTTTGGTTGATGTTTTCGGGAAGAACCGAGGTCTGATCGGTCTGCAAGCTCGAATTCAATGCTAAATCTGGCTGCACGGCTACCTCCGGCGTTGATGCCGGGTAGGGCATGATCATCAGGCATGGTCCCTGGCCGCTCTCCCGTGGCAGGAAAGAAATCTCCGCGCTGCTGTTGCTGATCGCCTCCAGGAGGAAGGATATTTTGTCTCCTTTTGCCCTGGCATCCCTCAGCTTTTGGGAGACATCAAATGCGAAGACGCTATCGCCATCGGTGTTGCTGCTCATGGCAGTGGCATCATTCTTCTTGATGATATTCCAGGCAGGCAGGATATTGACCAGAAATGTGGTGTAATCCGAGCTTTCATCCCAATCGGAATCGATGGACATCAATGCCACCATGACAGGATCTTTTTGCTTCTGCATGGATGCGGCTTTAAGCACCAGAATCGCAACATCGTTATCTGTGATATTAAGGCCGGAAATATCAAACTGAATTACAGGAGCGCCTGGATAACGAACCATTTCGGCCTGATTGCCGGTCACATCGACGGCACATAGGAGCATCTCGCTTTGATTGTATACGGTTACTTTATTCTCTCCCATGCTGATGTAAACATCCTCTGAGGCCGTAATGGTGGTCACATTTTCCTCTGCATTGCAGAGCGCATTGCCGGCGAGCAGTGTCGCCAGCAGCAAAAGTATTATCCCCCTTCTAAGCATAAACTCTCATCCCCTTCATTTCCGTAATCTATCTATGCCATTCATATTTAAATTTTTAGATTCAGTTTTAGTTTCAGTTTACATGAAATCAGCCAAGCCCGTCTGTTTGGCCTTGTCATTCTTGAAGAGGGAGTTGATCTCAATCTTCAAAAGCTGCAGCCTCTGCTTGGTGTAGCTGCTTACGCCGTACTCCTCGGCCACCTTAATGGAGACTTCCAGATATTTGCGAACGCTGCCCTCATGCACCGTGAGGATTATCCTGCCGCCGCACTTGGGACAGGTCTCTTTCAAGGGAGGACGCCGGAATTTGGCCCCGCACTTCACACACCTCACCTTCTGCTTGGAGAAGGCATGCAGATTGCCGATCAGATCGGGCAGAAAGTGAGAGTTGATGACCCGCTCGGCAACATCCTGCGCATCCACTGCCCGGATCATGCGCGCCAGCTCCAGCTGGGCATCCATCTTGTCCACCATGGTCTCCAGGGTCTTGTAGGCGCTGTACTTGGGGCCGGCGGCTATATCCGTGGTACTGTGACTGAAATTGAAGCCCTCGTACTGGGCATCAGTACCCAGCCGCTTGGAGACCAGATCAAATTTCGCCTCCAGGTCTTTGGGGTTTGTCCCCAGCAATGTGGCCTCATAAAACTCCAGAGGGTAGACGCGTGTCACATCGAGGTTATGGGCCTCTTTGTCAACCTCGGAAGGATTGAGAATGGTGGTCATGACCAGGCAGGCGTCCATCTTCCCTCCCCGTTTGGCAGGAAGATAGGACATGGAAAAGTTAAGCAGCGCATCCATGAGCAGCATCACGCAGTCCTCATCCCCGTCGCAGTTGCGCCGCTTGGCGGCATGAAAGAAGGGATGGCCAAAGCCGGCTGATGCCGTGCTGTAGCCGATGAGGCGGCAGAGCACCCCCGCCGAGGTGTGCGGCGCCAGGCCCACCATGAGAGTGCCGATCAGGTCCGCCGGAGTCAATGCATTGTAGTAAGGCGCAAGGCCGTAGAACTTGACGAGAAGCTCATCCACGAACTTGGCCACTTTAAGGAGATATTCCCCGGCATCCCCGGCTAAAATGATGTCCTGCACGCGTAGCTCGCAGACCTGATCCGCTTCTGACAGCGGTCGGCCGTGCATGTCCTCTGTGTAGCCCAAACTGCACAAAATCTCCGGGCTGGTGCCGATCTCATCCGAGCGGAAATGAGTGAGAGGCAGATCGGTGAGATCGTACCTCACCGTGCCGTCTTTGAAAATGTTTATGCCATGCTTGGCACGCAGTATGCCTTTCTCCAGAGGCTCGGGTGTCTTATCCCGGGAGGAGAGGCCGAGGACGCCCTTGAGCGACTCCGGCTCGCGCTCGCCCAAACGCTCCAGCGCCTGGTGATACAGCTTCTTTACGTCGATCTGCATCTTGGCAACGGCCGTCGTATCCTTACCGCATTTGGGGCACTTATCCGGGGCGGGAATGTTGCATTTGGGGCAGGCTCTCTTTTTTTCTGTATGGCCGCCGCACTCGCAACGGAAGGCAAAGCCCACCTTACCGCAGTCTTTGCATATTCTCCGCTCGATCTCCACATTGATGATGCCGGTGGTATTGCTTGTGGAGTGCTTGGCAGCCTCTTGAATGGACCTTGATTTGCCGCCTTCTTCTCCAGCCGGAAAGAGAACGTGCGGCGGCGGGCGCATCAGCCTTTTATCCGATTTCTCGGGCCGGCCCATGCGAGCACCGATGCGCGTGGGAGCCCGGGCGCGAACAACCAGGCCGCTGAGTCTGTTGACAGCGTCCAGCGCAGAGGATTCCTTCTTTTCTGCGTCTGCATCATCGCCTTCCGACTTTTCATCTCCGATACACTCCAGAGCCGTCTGAAGACTGCATTTTTTCAGGCCCGCGCCATCCGGCTCCAAACCCAGGCAGAGCAAGAGAGGCAACGGATCTTCGATGATTATTTCCCCCACTCTAACCTTATGGAGGACCAGCAGCGTCTCCAGGGATTCCTTGGCAGGCAAGGGAAGCCTGAGGGTCCCGGATTCAAGGCGGCCTTCTGAGAATACCAGAGAGACAAGACTCTCAAACTCCGGCATAGAAAGATCATGCCAGAGATAGGTATGAGCCGGGTGCAGGGGCACGCCGTATTCTCGGGATAAAGTTATGGCTTCCTGTCCGCTGATCTTCTCTTTGCCGGCGGGGTCCCCGCCCGCTTTCAATAGCTCCTCTGCCCACCACTCAAAGACATAAGAGGCAGGAGCCAGGGACCGGTTGTTCTCCAGGAACTCACCGTAGCTGATTAAAATTTCGCCTATGTCTAAAATATTGGAGACGCGGGATTTAAGCGCCGCATGAATGGTCCTGGGATCCTTGCAGCTTTTGGGCATCCATTCCAGGATATCCGTATCGGAATCGAAGCGAACCACATCGCCGTTTAATAGCCTCACCGTCGGCCCCTCGATGGAACTGACGGGAGCCACTGCCGCTGCTTTTCCCGGCTGCTCCACCTTGATCTGGGTTCCGGCAGCCATGAACTGACCCAAAAGCAGCATGCTGGCGGGATTGACGCCGGCGGCAGCGAGGCCCGTATTTCTGGCCCGCCCATAACGCAGCCGAAAGCCGCCTGGCCGGGAGGGATGAGAAAATACGGGACGCCCGGCAATCAGGTCTCGCAAAAACTTGGGGGATGAGTCTCCGCCGTCCTTTTTGCCACTGGCCAGAGAATCGAGCCACTCCCAGCCGGTGATGCCCAGTTTTACGACATGCTTCTTGAGCTTGGGCCTCTTCAGGGCGATACCCTCCGCTGAGACCAGAGCGATGCCGCCCCGCACGCGATTGGTCTCGATTCTGGGAAGGTCGCGGTATCCTGAGACCTCCTCCTCCTCGGTGGGCTCGCCCTCGATGCAGATGGGGCAGTTACGCACAATGATTCTAATCTCGTCGTCCGAGGGGGAATACTGGAGGCCAGCCACGCGTTTGTAAAGGCCGATCTCCTCAACATAGCGCTCCACCTCTTCGGGCCTTGGTTTCCAGGGAGAGATGCCCACAGCCCTTCTCACATAATCGGCCACGAGAACGGAGAGTGCCTGGGCGGTTCCGCCCGCGGAACGAATGGGACCGGCGTAGTAGACCTTGAGATATTCTGTTCCATCATCGTTTTTCCCCAGGTCCACGCGAGCGATTCCTTCAATGGGCGCTGCCACCACGCCCTCGGTTAGCAGGGCAACCGATGTACGGATGGCGTTTTCCACGGACTGGATCTTGGTGGCGCCTTTTCCCAGACGCCCTTCCGCGAAATCAATACCAATGGCCAGAGCTGCTTCTTCCCGGCTCATGCCATTCTCTTCCAGCTCCCGAATACGTACAGCAATGCCGGGAATGCCTATCAGCTTCTCCACTCTTTCCGCCAGGTCCACGGCCAGCGGTATCTCCACCTCGGTGCTGGGGTCCAATCCCTGGCTACGTGCGGCCTGGGCTATGTCCATGGCGTTTTTAAGACCCAGTTGTAAATGCTCGAAGTATTCGGAATTCTTCATTTCGACTCTTTGTCTTCCACTTCTTTTCCGTTCATTATTCTTTTCCCCAGAGGTTAAGGCCTGTGATAGAATCAGGGACTCTTTTCAGGGGCAGGCCGGAAAGCTCCTGCAAAAAAAGCTCGGCGGCAAAGATGGTGCCAGAGGTCAGGTGGCCGCCCCAGGTCCTTCCCGTCCTGTCCGATAGAACGGCATGAGCATGCACAAAGGGCCGAACGTCCCGCATGGATATATTTCCGGAGCATGAGGCCAATTCCACGGGCTCTTCCAGGAAAAACGTGCCGTACTCGTGAGAAAGCTGATCGTAGTAGCCAAGTTCCGCCCGCGAGAGGGCACCGATAGCGCTCAAAGCGCCCGTCTCAATTCCATTCTCCTCTGCCAGATTGGTGATCTGGCTGATGATATCCGCACCATGGTCGAGCCTGGCAAGAAAAATGCGACCTTGTTTGAACTCCCTGATCATAATTAACCAACCCCAGTCTCCCTCAGTGTCTCATAAGATCATAATGCTTTCGAAGGGCAGTTATTCTGCATGTTGGAAAATGAGTGCTGTTTTTCTCTACTTTAAAGGACCATATTAAAACGGGACCTCATTGACGATAAGATGGCGCTTGATACTTTTTTGTGCCAACTTACTAGAATATATTACCTTCCAACCCCTCGGCTTCGCGTGTGGCGATGCCACAACATATATCGTTTGCAGGCAATAAAGCTAGATTCATTTATTATTATTATTTATTCAGTCGCAGATTTTCAATAGCTATAGAAACTTTAAAAAATTCTTTGTGACATTTTTCCACTGGAGTTTTCCCCTGCAGAGATTATTCTCCCCAGAACGCGGGACTTTTCATTCTTAGCCGGGAGTTTAAGAACCTTGCGGCCCCTCAAAGCGTCATCTATTTTTGATCAAAGCCGCAAGATTCTGCAATGAATCTGGAGTCTCTGGCATCCCAGCTGCGAGGATTTGTAGGCATCACTCGCAAAAAGCAGATAGGTAGCCTCATGCAATTCTTTCCCATAGAGTCAGAGCGTATCATCGCCTCCTTTGGTGAGGATGCGGCAGTTATTGACGATGGAGAGGAGGTCATGCTCCTGGCTGCGGACGGCATCTGGTCCAAGCTCATGGAGGTCGATCCGGAGTGGTCCGGCTACTGTTCCGTTCTGGTCAATGTGCACGATATCGCGGCCATGGGCGGCTGGCCGGTGGCCATGGTGGATGTGCTCTCCGTGGACAACCAGGAGATTATGGAAAAAGTCCTGCGAGGCATGAAGACCGCAATTGAGAAGTTTCATGTGCCCATTATCGGCGGCCACCTGCATCCGGACACGCCTTACAGCGCTCTAGACGTGGCAATCCTTGGCAAGGCCAAAAAGAGCGGCGTCATTCTAAGCAGTACGGCCAGGGCGGGCGAGGTAGTAGTAGCGGCTGCGGATATGGATGGCCGGCCCCATCCCAAATTCGCTATAAACTTCGACTCCACCAGCTTCAAGGACAGCAAGACTCTGCTCATGCAGCTAGGAAGTATGCAGGAGCTGGGCGAGAGGAGGCTGGTTAAGGCCGGAAAAGATATCAGCAATCCGGGACTGCTGGGGACCCTGGGCATGCTGCTGGAAACAAGCCGGGTGGGCGCCGTTGTGGATGTAGAAGCAATTCCAGTTCCCGCGGGCCTGGATCTGGCAAGCTGGCTGAAGATGTATCCCGGAATGGGCTTTGTCGTAACCGCTAAACCTGAGAATGCAGAGGCGGTCTTAGAGGTGTTCGAAAGGCGCGGCCTGACGGCAAGGGTGATCGGCCGGGTGACGGAGGATAGGAAGCTCGTCATTCGTCAGGGGTCGGAAGAGATTGTCCTTTTCGATCTGGAAAAGGAGTGCGTAACCGGAATTCACTGATATGGACTCTAACTTTGTGCGCTCACTACAGGAAAAGGCCAGATCCAGGCACGCCCGCATCGGCATTGGCATCTGGAATGCAGATGCAGAGCTGATCGCTTCCCTCCAGTCAGCCACGAAATATGCCGATCTGCTCCTGGTAGGCGATCCCTGCTGCGACTGTGCTCTCGATTATGTCGCCTGCAAAGAGCCCTGGAAGGAGCTGGTGCGCCTTTTGGCCGAGGGCGAGATTGATGGGGCGGTGAGGGGAAACCTGCCAGCAGGAAGGACCATGCGGGCCGTTGCAGAGCAGTTTCAGATCCGCGTGCGGCGTCTGGCCCTGCTGGAGCTGTCCGGCTGGGCCTTCCTGCTGGGGCCGGTGGGCATCGATGAGGGCGAAACTGTGTCGGACCGGCTGGAGCTCTTGCTGGGAGGAGCGAAATTCCTGCAGGGCATGGACCTGGCGGCAAAGGGGGCCGTGCTCTCGGGCGGGCGGATGGAGGACATGGGCCGGTGCGAGCGCGTGGACCGAAGTCTTCTGGAAGGCGAGCTGATCGCAGCCCGGGCCCAGGAGGCGGGCCTGGCGACGAAGCACAAAGGGATACTGATTGAGAGCTGCCGGGGAGACGACATCGTCATCGCACCCGATGGCATTTGCGGCAACCTCATCTTCCGAACGCTATTACTATTATGTGGGGCTTCGTCCTACGGCGCGCCGGTGCTGATGGACAAGGTCTTCGTGGACTCCAGCCGGGCCAGGGGAGGGTTCGACGGACCGGTGATGCTGGCGAGTGCCATGGCAGGGATGAGGGAGATGGATAGGGAATAGAATATCATGCAAGCGAACAGCTTTTTAGTCCGAGGATATATTGATAACCAGCGAATTCGACCATCCTGATGTCGCTCCTTTATCGTCGAGGGCCATGGCTTTGACCTGGTATGTTCCGGCCTGGCTCCATTTGTGAGATACGCTTTCCTTCTTTCCGGATTCGATGAAGACCAAACCTGTCCAGGAAGTGGTTTTATCTCCCCAGTCGAAGACATACTTGACCCGGTCTCCATCGGGATCGTTTGCAGATGTAGCATATCTGTAAGTGGCCTTGCTTCGTCCAGATGTCGGTCCCGCCGGCACGATCGGTGAATGGGGTGGATCATTGTCGCTGATAGTTACATTCATAAGATCCGTCCACCCTGATGATGCGCCTTTGCTGTCGGTAGCGTTGGCTTTGATCCGGAACCTTCCCGCTTTGGACCAGGTATGAGGTGCGCTTTCAACTGAGCCGGAATCGACCATCTCAGTAGTAGAGGTCGTCCCATCACCCCAATCGAAAGAGTACATAACTTTGTCACTATCGTTATCCTTAGCCATTGTAAAGTAGCTGTGAGCGATCCCTGTGTAGCCAGAGCTCGGTCCGAATAGCTCCTTTGGTTTATTGGGTTTGCTGTTTGCAATAACGGTTACTGTCAAATTTTCGGACCAATTTGATGGGGCTCCCATCCGATCTCTGGCAATGGCTCTGACCCGGTAGTCTCCATCATTCCTCCAACTGTGCACTGCACTTGCATTGCTGCCGGATCTGATCAGATTCGTACTGGAATTATTTCCGTCTCCCCAGTCGAAGATGTACTCGGTTTCATCTCCGTCTGGGTCGGATGCCAATGAAGTGTAAGTATATGCGGCCCAGGCATAGACCGATCCGGGGCCGGATGGTTTGGAGGGGTTATCGGGGGGAGAATTTATGATGACATTTTGCGCCTCTGACCATCCGGAGGATGACCCCCTTTCGTCAACGGCATTGGCTCTGATCCGGTATGTTCCGGCTTTCTTCCAGGTATGATTCGCGCTCGCTTTTGCACCGGAGACGAGAAAGCCGGTGATCGATTCAGTTCCATCACCCCAATCAAGTGTGTACTTCATCTGATCTTCGTCTGGATCAGTGGAGGATACGGTATAATTATTGGTAGAGCCAGGCCTGCTTGAAACTGGGCCGGATGGCGCATTGGGTTTGCCTGGCGGCGTATTTATGGTGATGTTAAGCGGCTTCGACCATTCGGAGAAGGCGCCCTTGCTATCGGTGGCCATGATTCTGATCCTATATTTCCCGGCCTTGCTCCATGTGTGATTAGCGCTCGCAGCAACACCCGAATTGATGAGAGGCGTGTTCGATTCAGCTGCGTCACCCCAATCGAAGGTGTACGTAACCTGGTCTGCATCCGGATCGACGGCAAAGGTGGAATAGCTATAGGATGCAGCAGGGACGCCATTGGCCGATCCCACGGGGATAATCGGTATTTCTGGAGGATTATTATGAATTTCGACATAGATCAACGGTCCCGGCCAATAGGGCACGACGCCCACGTACCCCGTCCATTGCAGTAATCGGACTGCATCGAAAACGGATCCAGAGGAGGCATAACTCACATTTTCGGTGCATGGAGATCCTTGAGAAAATATGATGGATGACAACAGCACGCCCATTATGATTAAAAGCCTTATCTTGTGGCCAAATGTTATCTGGTGCACAAAGGGGTTATTAATATGAATAGTATTTAAATTTTTCTACAGACATTGCAATCTACTCAATATTTTTGCTGGTGGCAAAAATCTATTTATAAAGATAAAACTAAACATTGTGCGTGTGGATGTGAATATATGAGAAAAATCGTCGTATTCAATAATGTTACAGTTGACGGCTACTTTGCAGGGCCGCACGGTGAGATAGATTGGTTTAAAGTTGATAGAGATGATGAGTACGATGAGTTTTCCCGTGAGCAGCCGAAATCAGGTGATTTGCTGATCTTCGGCCGTACGACCTATGAACTGATGAGTAGTTACTGGCCCACTCCTGATGCAATTAAGAACAATCCCATTATGGCAGAGGTCATGAACAATATCCCGAAAATAGTCTTTTCAAAGACCCTGCAAAGCGTTGAGGAAGGTCCTCGTTGGAAAAACATCAAGCTCCTTCATGAAATTAACCTGGGAGAAATGATTAGACTGAAAGAGCAAGAGGGCAAAGGTATTGCAATATTGGGAAGCGGCACCATAGTACAACAGTTTGCCAATCTCGGCCTTATTGACGAATGCATACTCCAGGTCAATCCCGTTATCTTGGGTGCAGGCAAGAACTTATTTGCAGATGTACAAAAGATGAACCTGAATTTGCTCGAAGCAAGAACGTTCAAGAATGGAATCGTCTGGCTCCGCTATCAGCCGATAAAGTAATGCCGGACTGGAAAGACAAATTTTAACAGAAATTTTGTCGCGGGCCACATCATCTTCTAAACGCTGCTTCTATTATTCGGGGCGCAATTCGGGGCGCATCCCTATAGCTGCTCGATGCTGATAGACAGTTATCTTTCATGGACTCCGGTAGGGCCCAGGGGCGGGTTCGACGGGCTGGATGATGCCGGCAAGCGCCAGAGCGGGGATGATGGGGAAGTATACGACCATGGAAAATCCGTCCGCCAATTGAAAAATATGGTTGTCTCATTGGTTGAAATACCAACATTTAAATCTTTGGATTCTTCAACACATAAAGGCCACTATTATAAGTAGTAAGAGTATTATTGTTATATAGCGAATCTATATAGGAGAATGGATAATGAAAAGATATTTGCTTATATTGATGTTGCTTCTTGTCATTAGCTCGTCCAGCATAGCTGTCAAGGATAATGATCAGGGCAAAGGTAATGGAAAGGACAAAGATCAATCGTATTCCCCCGGAAATAGTGGCTCTGGAAATAAGGACAAAGAATCGGATGCCTCTGGAAATGGTGGCTCTGCATATACCATAAATATCAAGGATGATTCATTCAAGCCCTCAATTCTGCTGGTGCCCGAAGGAACAATTGTAACATGGCATAACCAGGATGGAAAGGTACATGTATTAAGCAGCAACGGACAATTCAATTCGGTGGTCATAAATGCAGGCAAAAAGTTCTCGTTTTATTATGGCACTTCTGGCGAATACACTTATAGCCTCATAGATACAGCAATAAGCGGCACGATAAAGGTGACTGCCACCACAGAAACGTCATCATCTCTCGGCCAAACCATAATTGCTGGATCTACCAGCCAGTCTTCAACTAAAACATCCAGCAGTCAAGTTCAGACTCAAGCCACCATGCAGCAAGGCACATCCTCGCAAGTTGGCCAAAAGATCAGTTCGAATTCCATCTTGCAGTATTCCCAGTATTATTCTATGTCGTCTTCGGTTGCTGCAAGCACCCACATCATCGCGCCTCAGAAATATTCGATACAGATTGCTCCATCCACACTCTACTTCGGTTACCAGATGCAAGAGGTGCCATACTCTCAGTACCAGACTTATGCCACATATACAGGAGGCAATTCTCTGTGGATACGGGGTGCCACAAGCTGGACGCAGTACGCCGTAGTTCCACAAGGATCCAGTCTGTCCCTCTTGGCAACAACTTCCCCCGGAGGCAATGGATACCTATATGAGATAAATCCCAATGGAATACTGTCCAAGAACAGCTTCAACTTCTTCCCTGGAAACAGCCAGATAGGATTCAACGCGGGTGAAATCGGGCAGCACATACTGCTCTTCGTTATTGGCGGTCAAGTGAGTAATTCGATAGTCATCGATGTTACGAGCTACAATCCGCCATACCAACCGCCAGTTGCTACCTATCCTCCAACTCAGACTCTGCCGCCAGTAACAACACCGTCTCCAACTTATGGGGACACGCCTGCAACAATAGTGTCCCAAGGTATGCGTGGATATCAAGTATTTTTGGATGGCACATTAATCGGCACTGAAGGTACGATTGGAGATGCTCTGGACGGAAGGTTCAGCTTTAGTGTTGTTGGCAATCAGAACCATGACATTAGAGTTTATGATGGCCAGTTTAACTACCCTAAGACCATGTTCTTCCAACGGGGAGTCCTGAAGATAATCAACGTGGAACCAGGAACGGCGGTCTATTTTTAGATCACCACATCTTTTTTGAACTTAGAAAATAGAAAGGATAGGGCCTCAGGGGAATTGGGCATAGATCTTCTACGGGCTCCAATTGATATAAATGCAGGTTCAACGATCTTGAGAACGATGAATCAAGAGCTAATAGAAATTGCGAGACAAGGGCAAATCGATCCGGAAACGGCCAGACGATTGGCGGCTTGCAAGGATTTCGAGTTTAAGCACTCCCCTATTCGATACTTTGTTTCAAGAAAAGTAATCATGGTTGCCGGCGCCAGCGAATTGCTGTCGATAAGAATCTCAGGATTCGGCGAATCTTTTAAGGGGAGACAATTGACATGCAGCAACGTAGATAATCCCGAAAATCTTGAAGTGAGTCTGGCGGAAAGCGACATGGTTTTTCAGTCATGCCAAGATCCGGATGTGCTCTACGTGAAGGGAGGCGAAACCTCAATAACCGGACCCAAGTACTCTGATGTCACAAAGGACCTTGATACTCCGGCTGAGGCTTTAAAGGTCCTGCCCAGAACCGATCCAGATATAGTGCAGATAGACGATCGGATATACCGCCAAACGGGGACGGTGTATATTAGCAGTCCCTTTTATGTTGTCATCCTAGAGCGGTGAAGCTATGAATGAAATCCAAGAGATCTCCAATTTGATGGATAAAGAGATTGAGGCGATAACACTTGCTGCCACCTCTCATCTACCTTCAAAAAAGATCGGCGGAAAAGCTTCTGCAAGAGCAGTGAAGCTTCACAATCCCAAAATTATTACAACAGAGAATAAGATAGAAATCCTTGGACCGGTATTCCTGGTGAGCGTAGGGGAGTTGAAAAAAGCAATTAAGAATCGCTACAAGACCCCTGGGCAGAACGTTTTCCCTGAGGTCGTTGATGATTTCATTTTCAGCAACGATAAAGAAGCCTTGAATCGGTTAAGGGATTTTGACTCTGCAAAAGCCGCTAGCGACCTGTTTAATTTGGCAAGGCTTGTCAAAGTTCCATCCGACTCGGAAAAAGTCGCACTGGTTAGTAAAATCAAACCGCTTGAACTGGTAACCGAGTATGTAATTGATGGCAAGCACACAAGTGGAAACTTCTTGGGATGCTTTGATCTTCCTTTGGTAATTATGACTGACAACGGGGCGCAATTTGACTTTGAAAACCCGTCAAACGTGGTAGGCACCAATCAGCGGGTGGAAGAATCTATGGCAATCAACATGAATAATATCATGCTGCTTGCTGAAAGGGTGGATGATAACACAATCCAAATAACGGGCGGACTGAAACATATTGGCTGGGGAAATGCAATGGCGATAGTGTCCTTGATTTGCTTACTCGTCGGTGCCTTTTCATTCATTGAAAAAAGATTGTTCTTCTTCATAGTATTGCTGATCAGCGGGGCTATGTTAGCGATCGCAAGATATCTGCCCACGAATTGGAATAAGGAGTTCTTTGGAATGTCAGAGATTCAAGTTGTTGGAAACTCATACACGGTCTTCAAATTTTACGGAGAGATGGCGTGATATGCATTTGTTCATTTCGCGAGACTCTTATCGACAGAACTAAATTCTTAGACGTTCTAATTCTCTAATAGATGAGCGGAATAGATAGCGATATATTAAGAGAGAAAATAAAGCAGAAGATGCCCAAGACTCCAACGTTTTCTTTTGGGTTAAAGGCATTCCTCGTAATTGCAATCATATCCCTGATAGTGCTTGGACTAGTGGGAGGATCCTTTATAGCAGTAATTCCAGCCGGTAATGTCGGCGTGCTGGACCGGTTCGGAGTGGTTTCCGACATCGTGCTCAGTCCTGGATTCAATTTTAAAGATCCGCTCACCGGAGTTCATGAGATGAATACTCAGACCCAGCAAATAGAATACAAAGAAGTAACTGGGACGCTAACGAGCGAAGGTCTTGAAATAAAGCTTGACAGTAGCGTGCTCTGGCATCTTGATCCGACTAAAGCTCCCGAAATATACCGAACCGTAAGAGGAGACTATGTCGACACAAAATTGACCCCCTCTTTCATGGGCCTATTGCGGTCTGAAATCAAAAAATACACAGCAGAAGATATTTACACAAACAAGTCGACCGAAATTCAAGCGGATGTTGAAAAGCACCTTAAGCAAGAGCTTGGTCAAACCGGCATTATCATCGAAAGAGTCTGGCTGAGGGGAATTTATCTGCCAAAGGAGCTTCAGGAAGCCATTACAATTAAACAGCAGAAGCAGCAACAAGCTCAGCAGATGCAGTTCACCATCCAGCAATCCGAGCAAGAAGCCAAGAGACTGGTCATTGAAGCAAAGGGCATTGCTGAGGCAAACCGTATCAAGGGAGAATCAGTTACGCCAACACTGGTTTCCTGGGAATTTGTTCAGGGAATAAAGACCAACCCTAACGTCTTGTATGTACCCATTGGATCAGGGGGCGGAAATGTGCTATTTAACCTTCCAACCCCTAACATAAAAAGCTAGATAGCGAGGTGGCCATCCGCTGTTGTCCAGAGGCCGTATAGGAGGACCGGGGGCCGGGTGCGAGCGCGTGGACAGGAGCCGGCGGTAAGGAGAGCTGATCGCCGCCCCGGCCCATGAAGCGAGCCAGGAGGCGAAGCACAAAGGGATACTGATCGAGAGCTGCCGGGAGGGAGACAATCGTCATCGCGCCTAAGGGGTTTTCCGGCAACCTCATCTTCCAGACGCGATTACTAATATGCGGCGCACTTCCTGCGGAGTAAAGTTGTGACCCATGCGCCAGCGTGTTCGGGCGGGGCGTTTATCGTGCCTCACGCTCTCCAGTATCCTCAAAATGCAAAGCTGCAATGTTATTCTTCTCTTCTGCCCATTTTCTTCATCCAATCATGGGCAAAGATTTCCGCCGCCCCGCTTTCTATGCCGTCCAGTATCTTATGGGCCACTAATTCTGCAGAGTCTGGTGGAAAGGGGGCATTGCCTGCTTGCTCTCCGCCATTATCTGCAGGCTCTTTTCTGGTGTTATTCTCAAAATCAGTGAGTGTAATATAGGGATACACCACACTGATAATAATATTATCCTTTTTCAGCTCTTCACGCGCGGTCAGGCTGATATTGGCCAGAGCTCGCTTGGATGCCGAATAGGCACCCATGTTCGGCAGATACATCAGTGCCGATCCTGAGCTGATATTGATGATTGCTCCTCCACCAAGCTTCCTCATGATGGGAATTACTTGCTGCATGGCTGCAAGCGGTCCGACGACATCAAGGTCGAAGATATAATGAAACGTGTCGATATTGGTCTTTTCAATGGGAGCATCGTATCCCTGCCCGGCATTGTTGATCAGGATATCAATTCTTCCGAAATGCTCCTGCGTTTGATCTACCACCCTTTTTATATCGGAGATCTTCGTCATATCGGCATCAATGGCAATAGATAATGGAATCTCCTTGGAGAGCTTCTCCAGTTTCTCCTTGGAACGAGAGACGAGGACGACTTTCGCGCCGTGTTCCGCGAGAAGTTTGGCAGTAGCCAGGCCGATGCCCGATGAGGCACCAGTTACGATGACGATCTTATCTTGAACATTCATAATATCACATTGCCCAATGACAATCTTAACCGGAATTTACTTACGGGCCAAGCCAGTTCATCAAGGGTAGCCATGCGAGGTCTACTCTTGATCGGGAAAAGGAGATTTACTCTTGGGAAAAGGAATGAGGCTCAATAGGGATGCACGCTGAAGAAAGGGATTTGGAGCTGGAATCGGGTAGCAAGAATCGTTACATAGTTTTGCTGCTTGTTCTCACAGGCGTCTTGATGGCAGTGGTTGATGGTTCCGTGGTCAGCATCGCCCTTCCCACCATTACCGCATATTTTCGTGTCAGCATCGCCCAGTCACAAATGATCATGACCTCTTATCTTGTCACGCTTACCAGCTTGCTGATGATCTTCGGCAAGGTCGCAGAATACGTTGGCAAGGCCAGGCTCTTCTTTATCGGGATTGCCCTCTTTTCTTTCAGTTCTTTGGCCTGCGGCATTTCCACAAGCTTGAACCTCCTTGTGCTTTGCCGGATAATCCAGGCCACGGGGGCGGCCATGATGTTTTCCATAAGCTCGGCCATAATCTTTCAGGCTTTCCCTCGGGGTGAGCAGGGCCGGGCCATGGGTTACATCGGAGCCACTGTCGCTATCGGCAGTATGTTGGGACCCACATTGGGCGGTTTTATTGTAGATCTATTGGGCTGGAAGTATATTTTCCTCATTAACGTTCCTATCGGCATAATGCAGTTGCTGCTCTCTACCCGGTACATGAGAATCGAGGACATCAGAGCCCGCAGCTTAGAGGTGGACTGGATCGGAGCAGTAACCCTGATAACCTTTATAGTTTCTCTGATGGCAATATTAGGCCAACTTTCTGTTAGTTTCACCTTTCAGCCTGGAATTCTTGCCCTGGCCTTGATCTTTCTGGGCTCTCTGGCGGCTTTTGCGATAACTGAGTCCAGGCATAAGGCCCCGCTCCTGGACCTCTCCATATTCCGCTACAGGATGTTTGTGCTGCCCTGCATCAGCATGATACTATTCTTTGTGGCCAACCTGATGATATCCATACTGGGGCCATTCTATTTCGAAGGCGTGATGGGTTATACGGCATCACAAGTGGGTTTGATTTACCTTATCGTCCCGGCCATAATGGTTATTGGTGCGCCGGTAACCGGCTGGGTCTACGATAAACACCAGTTTCGCTACTTAGCCGCTCTGGGAATGTTGATTATGGCAATTTCCATGATGCTCCTCGGATATCTGGCGGGAAGCATAGGCTGTGACCCCCGGTTGTTGATGCTCACCTTTGTGTCCATGGGCATAGGTGGCGTTTTCTTCCAGAGCCCTAACAACACCGAGATAATGAGGGCTCTACCCAGAGCAAAGATTAACATCGCCTCCAGCTTCACTGCCACTATCAGAAACCTGGGAATGGCATTGGGGGTCTCCTTTTCAGGAGTTCTGGTATCGCTGCAGCTTGCCCAGGCAGGATACCACGGGACCCTGGTGGGGGCCGGGCCAGCGCTACTCGCTCTGACCATAAGTCGAGTGATGATACTGGCGGGGATATTATGCATAATTGGAACCCTGGTCTCCGTATACAGAGGATTGAATTCTGCCCAATTCTAACCGGCAAAAACGTATTAAGCGGGGCCATAGTCCATGGTCGCCTCAGGCTTTTTCTTCAGGAAGAACAAAAACGTCCACCAGGCCGGTGATGACCTCTTCTACAAGATGAGACACGGTCCTTTTTCTTTGCAGGGCCAGTTTCTCCAGTCTGGAGAAGGCAGGCTGCGGCAGCTCGACAAGCACTCGACACATTTTCTCACCTTTTTCAAAGGCCTGCCAGCGAGCTTCCGATTGCTCTGCATCCTGGATGGCGTCTGTGGCAGATAGCACCTCTTCTTCCGGCTCGTGTGGTAGTGCTGAAATCAGCGGACCTGTGTTGCTGACGGCAACTCTTGGGCTCATGTGTATCATAGGGTTCCTTGCTCAGTGAAACGGCGGCGGCGCACCCGCGCAGCAAGCTGCGGGGCATCCAAGGCGCCGCCGCATGAAGGTGGAACCAGGTTAAGCTGATCCAAACCTAAGCTGAATAAGCATGCCCTTTATCCCCGATGCAAGCATCGGGGTATTGCTTTAAAAATAAATACTGCAAATCTTCCTATAAAAAATCATTTGCTAGGATCAGACATTTAACAAACAAAAATTGTTTTTCGTCTTATAAATTAATTTTATTAAGTTAATCTTAAATATATTATGTGCCATAGCTAAATAACTGATGCCGCCTATTGCCAACTCTGGGAGGGACCTAAACGAGTTCGAGACTCGAAAACAGAAGATCGACGTTCTTCTCAGAGAGCAGGGCTGGAATGTTGGTGACAGATCCAAGGTAATTCTTGAGGTTGACACAAAGCAATCTGATTTTCGCGCTCAAAATTACAAAGAAATCTCTGAGACTTTGAGGAATGACCTGGATAGCAAATATGCAGATTATCTTCTTCTTGACAGTATGGGCGCACCGATTGCAGTTGTGGAGGCAAAGCGCACATTAAGAGATCCCATCTTGGGCCGAAAGCAAGCTGAAGAATATGCGGATGACATAAAATCACAGACGGGAAAAGACGTTTTTATCTTTCTTTCTAACGGATATGAGATGTGGTTCTGGGATAGAGCACGTTATGGTCCCAGACTGGTAAAGGGTTTCTTCTCTCTGAAAAACCTGGAGCGTCTCCGCTTTCAGGTTGAAATGGGATTGGAACTCAATAACGTCGAGGTTAACAGCAAGATCGTTGATCGTCCCAAGAGCATTGAGATAACCAAGCGGGTAATTGAGCATATTCAAAGAGGAAATCGTAAAGCCCTGGTGGTCATGGCCACGGGCACGGGAAAGACCAGAGTGGCGATGGCCATTATCGATGTGCTCTTGAGGACCAACCGGGCGCAGAAGGTTCTTTTCCTGGCGGATCGAAGAGCGCTCCGGGATCAGGCGAGCGACGATGGATTCAAGAAATTCCTCCCGGAAGAATCCAAGTCCAAGATTCTGTCCGGTAATTTCGATAAGACCGCCAGGCTGTACGTCTCCACCATTCAGACCTTCCAGGAGATCTACAACAAGAAGGACAGCTCTGGCAAGTACATGATCTCGCCTGCCGAGTTCGATGTGATAATCTCAGACGAGGCGCACCGTTCCATTTACAATAAGTGGCGGGATGTTTTCACCTATCTGGATGCCATTCAGATTGGGCTCACAGCCACGCCATCTGATCTTTTGGACAGGGACACCTTCAGGTTCTTTAATTGCCTGGATGGAGCGCCAACGGCTCTTTACGATTACGAGGAGGCGGTCAAGGAGGGCGTTCTTTGCGATTTTCGGAGGAACATCCTGGGCGCGCAGACTCATTTTCAGATTCAAGGCATCAAGCCTGAGGATTTGACATCAGGAGAGTTTACGAGGCTTGCGGAAGCAGGCATTGATCCGGACGATATCAATTTCGAGGGAACACAGCTGGAGAAGAAGATTGCAGTCACGGGGACGAGCGAGGCCATCGTCAGGGAGTTCATGGATAGCTGCCAGATGGACAGGTCCGGCAATCATCCTGCTAAGACCATCTTCTTTGCGGTCTCTCAAAAACATGCCAAGAGGCTTTGGGAGGCTTTCGAGAAGCTTTATCCCGAGTACAAAGGACTGCTGGCGAGGATAATAGTATCCGCTAACTCGCGGGCAGATCAGCTGATTAAGGCTTTCAAAGAGGAGGAGTGGCCGAGGGTGGCCATCTCCGTGGATATGCTGGACACGGGCATCGATGTTCCTGAGGTCTGCAATCTGGTCTTTGCCAAGCCGGTGCTCTCCAAGATCAAGTTCTGGCAGATGCTGGGGCGTGGCACCCGCGCGGATCAAACCTGCAAGCATCGCGACTGGCTGCCCAACGGGAAAAAGGAGTATTTTAAGGTCTTCGACTTCTGGCGCAACTTCGAATTCTGGGATCTGCACCCGGATGGAGACATTCAGCAGAGCCAGGAGGCCATAACCAACCGCATCTTCATGGTCAGGCTCAAGCAGCTTGACCACTTCCGCAAGAGCGGCGCTGAGGTTGGCGTGCAGGCTGTCAGGTCAAAGGTTCTGGAAGACATCAAATCCCTGCCCAAGGACTCGGTGAGTGTGCGGGAGAGCCTGCGCGAGGTGGAAAAAGCGCTCTCGCCCCGGCTTTGGGAGAGCGTGGGCCTTGATCCGGTGAAGTTCCTGAAGGAGAGGATCACGCCGCTCATGAAGTTCAAGCCGGATGTGAACCTGAATGAGGCTTCTTTCACTTTGCGCTGCGAGCGGCTGGGCCTGGCCATCCTGACGGCTGACGGGGAGGAGATTGAGAAGCTCAAGCCGGAGATTGGGGAGATGATTGAGTGCCTGCCCACCAATCTGGATTTGGTCCGGCCCAAAGAGGCCTTCATGCAGCGCGCGCTGTCGGAGGAGTTCTGGCAGAATATGAGCTTTGATGACGCGCAGATGCTCATCAGTGAGCTGTCGGGCCTCATGAAGTACATGTCCAAAGAGCCGCGCAAAACGATCATAATCGACATGGAGGACCTCATCCAGAGCCGGGAGACGATCGTCTTCGGGCCGGACTGCCAGGAGGTTTACGTCTCCGTTTACAAAGAGAAGGTGGAGGAGAAGATCAAGAAGCTGGCAGAGGAGCATCCGGCTTTGAAGAAGATCAAGCAGGGCGAGGAGCTGGATGAGCAGGATCTGCGAAGGTTAGAGGAGACGCTAAACAGCCCGGAGCTTTTCATCAGCGAGGAAACACTGCAAAAGACCTACCGGCAGCGGGCCGGGACGCTGGTGCAGTTCATCAAGAAGGTGCTTGGGCTCTACGAGTTTCCCCAGCCGGAGGAGCGAATCTGGGACGCCTTCCAGACCTACATCATCGAGAACAACCGGAATTATACGGCGGATCAACTCAACTTCATCCGGGCTATTCGATCCGTCTTTGCCAAGAAGAAGCACCTGGACTTTGGAGACCTATTCGATGCGCCCTTCATCAACTTCGGGGCCAAAGCGCCCATGCCCATGTTCTCTGAGGATGAGCTGAAAAGCTTTATCAAGATCTGCGGCTCGCTAGAGAAAGAACTGTTTGCGGAGGCGTGAGGGATGGAGGGGAAGTTGCCGGTGGGGTGGAGATGGAGAAAATTGGAGGATTTGGCGAAATTCGTCTACGGATGCCCCTTTGAATCATCGAAATTTAACTCAGATGGAAATGGTTTGCCAATTATTCGCATTCGAAATTTAATTTCGTGCGCCACGGAAATGTATTATGATGGGTATTATGATGAGAATTATATCGTAAATAATGACGAAATCCTTGTAGGGATGGATGGTGAATTCAATATTGTTAAATGGAATGGCGGAAAGGCACTTCTCAATCAAAGGATATGCAAACTTGAGTTTAGCTCTACTGAAATAATACCTGATTTTGCTTATCGAGCACTAGTTAAAATTCTAAAACAAATAGAAGATAAAACTCCACAAGTCACCGTCAAACATCTTTCAGCGAAGCAAATGAAGGACATTCAAATTCCATTGCCGCCCCGTGAAACTCAGCGCCGTATCGTGGCCATTCTCGATAAAGCCGAGGAGACCAGGAGGCTACGAGCCCAGGCGGATGAGTTGGCGGAAAAGCTTCCATTTAGCATATTCGTAGAAATGTTTGGGGACCCAATGCAAAATATCAAAGGATGGAAGATGGTTACACCTACAGATATCGCATCAGATGATAAGAATGCAATAACAATAGGCCCCTTTGGAAGCGACCTAATGGCAAAGGATTATAGAAGTCATGGTGTTCCTTTAATATTTGTAAAAAATATAAGGGAGAATAAATTTCGAGGAAATGGTATCCGATTTATTGATGAATCAAAAGGCGAGGAACTTAAATCTCATCGAGTAAATCCAAGGGACATCTTAATGACAAAAATGGGTGACCCTCCAGGTGACGTTGCTTTATATCCCGAGAATTCTCAGCCTGGCATAATTACTGCGGATTGCATCAAGCTTACATTGAATCCCAGAATAGCAAATGCTTCCTACATCCTATGGGTTTTTAGGACAGATTATGTTAGAAATCAAGTTATTAGGAGCACAAAAGGTGCGGCACAGCAAAAAATAAATCTTAGCACTTTTAAGTCAATCAAATTTCCCCTGCCTGAAATCGAACTACAGAATCAATTTTCGGAAAAGGTCAATCAAGTAGAAGAAATAAGAAATCTTCAAGCGCTGTCAAATCCACAAATCGAGGATCTTCTTGCATCTCTTATGCAAAAAGCATTTGTAGGAGATTTGGTACTATGAGCATGTTTTTATTGCATAATTGGCATATTATTAACAATGAGATTGCAGCTAAATTAGAAGAATCCAAGAATGCAATAGACGATCTATATTGCGTACTCCTGACTACTTACCTAATTAATTTAGAAGATTATTATTTTAAGGAAGAAGGGAGAACAGAAGAAGATCTAATAAATCACAAGAAAATTTTTTCAGACCTGCAAAGCGCTGCTAACGATATAAGTAGTGCAAGAAGTGGATTTTATAATGCCCCAATTCCTCCAACAGAAGAAGATACGATAAACATTTTCGAAGGATATTATAATTATATCTTAGAAAATAATGAGGTATTGGCAGAGGAATATGTAGAATATCTAAAATATTTTTTAGCAAAATATAATATACGGTATCGACTATTTCCACCCTGCAAATTGACTCTTTCCTTGGAAGGTTTGCTTTGGACTCAGATGAATTATATAAAGCATTTTGCTGAAATCACGGGTTCTCAATCGAGAATTGATTGTATTAAGATGTTGGAGCATCATATAAATAAAATTGATTCATCTTATGAGGAAATCTATTGCATTGAGGATTCTATAAAATTAATTGAACATTTTCTTTATGAAAGAACTAAGGAAAACACGTTGGGAAAAGCACTAGATAAATCTGGAACGATTTTTCCATCCAATCTTGCCAAAGAATCGCTCGAAAAATATTATGAATTTACCAACAAGCATCCAAACGTTAGACATATTGGCTCATATGAACCGCCAATTAGAGATCTTAATAAGTCCGATGCATTACTTGCTTTTTCTCTTGCCATTGCTTATTCAGCTTTCATTATTCAGGATCATGATGCGATCCTATATGGAAGATATGCTAAAATCTCTGAGGAGACAGAAAATGATTTATTTAGACTATTTATCTAAAACGATAATTAATAATTATGAGGAGGTCTATCCTGGATGCTTGCCCATGAATTGAAATCTAAGATCGACTCCCTCTGGGATAGGTTCTGGGCTGGCGGCCTTTCCAATCCCATATCCTCCATCGAGCAGATGTCTTACCTCATCTTCATGAAACGGTTGGAGGACATGGACGCGATCGAGCGCAAGCGCGCCCAGGCCCAGGGACATCCTTACAACTCCGCCTTCGAGGGTCACGAAGACTGCCGCTGGTCCAACTGGAAGAACTACCGGGCGGAGAAGATGCTAAGCCACGTCCGGGATGTGGTTTTTCCCTTCATCAAGGAACTGCATGATGGTGACCAGACCCTATTTTCAGAGCAGATGAAGGATGCAGTCTTCATCATCCCCAAGCCTTCGCTCCTCCAGGAGGCAGTGGCCATCATCGACGACCTGGACATAACCGCCCAGAATAGAGACACGCAAGGAGACATCTACGAGTACCTGCTGAGCGAGCTTAAGAGCGCGGGCAAGAATGGCCAGTTCAGGACGCCCAGGCACATAATAAGAATGATAGTAGCATTGGTCGATCCTGATATTGGCGATCGCATCTGCGATCCGGCCTGCGGCACGGCTGGCTTCCTGGTCAACGCCTACGATCACATCCTCCGCAGATATACCAGCTCGGACGCAATTGAGCAGGACGAGGAGGGCGCTTTCCATAATCTAACCGGAGACCGAATAGTGGAGAAAAGACACTGGGACCTGCTATGGAATGAGACATTTTACGGCTTTGACTTTGACTCCACAATGGTCAGGATATCACTCATGAACATGATGCTGCACGGCATACGCGGTCCCAGGATTCGGCAGGTGGACACCCTCTCCAAGGGTTTCACCGAGTCAGAAAAATATACTGTGGTCCTAGCTAATCCGCCCTTTACAGGCAGCATCGACGAAAACGACATAAACGATCGTCTAGCAACACTGGGTACGAAGAAGACCGAACTTCTCTTTGTGCTGAGAATGACGCAGCTCCTTCAGAACGGCGGCAGGTGCGGCGTGATTGTGCCCGACGGCGTGCTTTTCGGAAGCTCCAAGGCCCACAAGCAACTGCGACAACTCCTGCTGGAAAAGTGCCAGCTGGAAGGCATTGTTTCCATGCCATCCGGAGTCTTCCGGCCTTATGCAGGCGTGTCCACGGCGGTCTTGATCTTCACCAAGGGCGGCAGGACGGAGCGGGTCTGGTTCTACAAAATGGAGAAAGACGGCTACTCTTTAGACGACAAGAGGAACTTCATCGACGGAAAGGGCGACATTCCGGATATCATCGAGCGGTACAAAAAGAGGCGCGAGGAGAGCCCCACGGACAGGAAGGGCAAGTGCTTTTTCGTGCCCTACAGCGAGATCAAAGAGAACGGCTACGACCTTTCTATTTCGAAGTACAGAGAGATCGAGTACCAAGAGGTAGAGTACGAGAAGCCAAAAGTGATTCTGGACAAGATAGAGGCACTGGAAGACCAGATCAAAGCGAATGTGGCCGAGCTGAGGAGAATGCTGGGGGAAAAATAACGTGCTTGGGGGCTGGGTTTCGCTCCTGGTGATGCATAGGCATATGACGGATTATTTTTTAAATGTAATACCTGGTAGGTCGCTGCGCGAGAGCACAGCTGTGTTTCGCCTAAGCCGTCTTGATTATCGTGCTACTGAGTGCGATCAAGAACAAAGCCATTAAAATCCCGCCCAAAAATCTTTCCAGATTGTAAACACGCTTTGTCCATGATTTAGGTCTATTTAATTGCTCCGGAAGGTCCGGAGATTCTCGGAAGAATGCAGTACCTGATATGTAAACTCCGAAGCTAAATATGAACGGCTCCAATGCATCAAATATCTTCTGCACAACAATCGATACAAATGCGAATTGGCCTTTAGCTTCGGAAACATCATCATCGTGTCCTATCCCTTTTGATCTCCAGTAAAGTCCGAAAATCCCAATGAGTACTAACGAGATTATCAGGGGATTCATCGGCCTTACACCATATCCATAAGACCACTCGGAAAGCCAATCGATGGTTTTCATTAATCTTTCGCCTGGTATGTTCCAAGGATGGCTTCTGCGCTCTATTCTGTATTCGAGATAACTGTTATCCGCATCTTCATAATAACCTAGGCTTTTAAGGTTCTTTATCAACGATAGATATGTGGTGTCGTCGTAATTCAATTTGTTGTTTATACTTGCCCACCTAATATATAATCTATTATATTTAGCTCTTGTTAAATCGAGCATTTGCATGAACGTTGTATTCAGAAAAAGCGCATCTCCATTGAAATTACTGTTATTGAAGCTTGTATTCCGCTCAAAAATGGCGTCATTGAAGGTGACTTCTTTGTACCATTGAGAATCACGGAAATTGGCGATTTGGTTGAATCGGGACCCTGAAAAGATGGCATTTCCATTGAAAGTCGACTCTTTAAAATCAGCGCTGTTGTTGAAATTGGCTCCACTAAACCTCGTCATACCATTGAATTTAGATTTTTTAAAGTAAACCCCATTATTAAACCAAGACCCACTAAAATCTGAGTCTTCATTGAACTGACAGCCACTAAAGTCAGGTAATCCTTCAAATTGAGATGCCATGAAATCGACATCTCCCTTGAATTGGCAAACACTGAAAGTTGTGTGGTATGTTTTAGGATTGTTAAACTGAGATCCCTCGAAAATGGTATCACCCTCAAACCAGGCACCATAAAAGATTGCGTTTCCTTCGAACATGCACCTGAAAAAAGAGGTCTTTGAAAAGAACTTAGAACCTCCAAAATTTACATCTCCATAAAACCAAGAACGTTTAAAGGAGGCGGCATTCCGGAATTGCGTGTTCTGGAAGTCTACTGAGTTTAAGAATATTGATCTTCCTAAATCTACATATCCTTCAATCACAGAATCTCTAATTTTTATAGAAGATGCGATGAGCGTTGCATCTAGTGACTCGTTATAAAGTTCGAATGAAATCTCTGGCGCGCTAAAAGCAATTGTAGGTAGCTCGACATGCTTCTTCGGCAGATATGATTTATTTGAGCTCATCAAATATTGAGACAGGCTAAGATCGCCCTTAATGATGCAGTGATCATATTCTACGGGCTCGCCTTTTTGAATTTCATTCAGAATATCGCTAGCTAGAATTGGCTTCAGAGAATCATCTGATCCTTGAGATATCGGAACCAGTAATAGTAGCGCTATAAGAACCCAAGCTAATGCCAGCTCAGTAATCCTCCTGTCCAAAGTAATTGCGGCTTTAACTACAAAAAATTTGTCATCAATATCAAGGAGAATGAAACCGAGTTATGGACGTCGCACCCAAGACAACCTTGCAGGTATCACTCTAGCTCCCATACATGCATGAAAATCTAGACCGTTCCAAATAAATATATTGATAATTATAATAATTGATTCTGGACCTAAAGTCTTCCTTTTCAGGCAGTATAGGTGCAAAACCATTGCCCAGTCAATATATCATTTCCCTCTCAATTTCCAGGCGGTCTCGGCTACTATTATTAACCATGGAAAGCACAACAGTTCACAGAGACGATCAGCATTCCCATCAGAGATTATTGAAAAATAATATCAAAGTATATTTCTATTTTATAATATCTCCGTTCGTTCGTCCTCTGTGCGCTCTGTGCCTCTGTGGTATTATTTCGTAAACCGCCAGGGTTTTATTATCAAGCTGAGAGAAGGAGAGAATAATGTCGGAGGATCAGAAAGCAGTCTATAGCCGGGCACCGGAGATCTTCAAAAGGCTCCGGCGCGAGATCGACAAAGTCATAGTCGGCCAGAATGTGGCCATCGAGCAGCTCCTGATTGCCATCCTGGCCGGAGGCCATGCCCTCCTGGAGAGCAATCCCGGGCTGGCAAAAACACTGCTGGTGAAGACCACAGCCTCCTGCCTGGGCCTTGATTACAGCCGGATTCAATGCACTCCGGACCTTATGCCTGCCGACATCACCGGCACCACCATTATCGAAGAGATCGATAAAGGCAAAAAGTTCCGCTTCGAGGCGGGGCCCGTCTTCTCCAATATCGTCCTGGCGGATGAGATCAACCGGGCCTCTCCCAAGACGCAGAGCGCTCTTTTGGAGGCCATGCAGGAAAAGCAGGTAACGGTGGGAAACAAGACCTATCTTCTCGATAAGCCTTTCTTTATCCTGGCCACGCAAAACCCAATCGAGATGGAAGGCACCTTCCCTCTGCCCGAAGCACAACTGGATCGATTCTTGCTTAAAATTTTCATGGAATATCCCTCTCAGAAAGAGGAGCTGGAGATCCTGGAGCGCTATACCATTCGCGGTGAGCCGAGCGTGGAGCCGGTGGTCAGCAAGGAAGAAGTGATAGCGCTGCAGCAGCTGTGTCGCGACATACCCGTCTCTGATGATCTGAAGACTGCGGTCGTAAATCTCGTGCTGGCCACGCGCCAGTGGGAAGGCGTCCAGTACGGCGCCAGCCCCAGGGCCACCATCGGCCTCATCCTCTCCGCCAAGGCCAGGGCCTTCCTGCAGGGCAGAAATTATGTCTCCAAAGAAGATCTACATGTCATGGCCTACCCTGTCTTGAGGCACAGAATCATCCTGGGCTTTGAGGCAGAGAGAAAAGGACTCACCCGCGACCAGGTGGTAACGGACATTCTGAAGAGCCAGTCACTCTGAAAAAATCTTCAGGACAAATCATGGATACAGAGTTCTTCAAAGAGCTGGAGAAGTTCTCCCTGCTCGTAAAAAAGCGGGTATCGACCGCCTACAGCGGAGGCAGAAAGTCCCTGCGCTTCGGTCACGGCATCAGCCCCGTCGGCTACCGAGAGTACCGCAAGGGAGACGACTTCAAGCTGGTGGACTGGAAGGTCTACGGTCGAACTGAGAAGCTCTACATCCGGGAGCACGAGGAGGAGAGAAGCCTGGTGGTGCACATCCTTTTAGACGGCAGCGCCAGCATGGATTACGAGGGAAAGTTCGGATATGCGGCGCGCCTAGCAGTCGGCTTTGCCTATCTCGCCACCATGGAAAATGAGAAGTATGCCATATCGCTTTTCTGCAATAAGCTCTATCCGGCTGAGCCCAAGCGGGGAAGAAGAAATCTCTTTCAAACCATCGCTCTGCTGGATGGGATCACGCCTCGCGGTGGCACGGGCCTGCTTGCCGTTGCCGATCAGGTGGAGTCGCTCCTCAAGACGACCAGCCTGGTGGTCCTGATTTCCGACCTGCTGGGCGAGACGGATGATGTCCTGTCCAGCATCTACCGGCTCTCCGGGCATGAGCTGGTGGTAATTCAAGTACTGGCACCGCAGGAGACGGAACTAAGCTTCGGAGGCGATGTCAAATTCGTGGATCTGGAGAGCAGCCTGCCCCTCATCACCCGCGTAACTGAGGATGAGCGAAAGGAGTATCTGAGAAGCATGGCAGAGCACAACGATCGCATCCGGGCAGCGTGCAGCCAGGTTGGAGCGGATTACTTCCTTGTGAAAACGGACCGGCCCATCTTCGAGGCCTTTTCCGAGATGCTCAGCCGTGCTGTGATCTGGAAGACGTAGTTCGTAGTCGTTTGTTATAACCAGTGACTAACGACGTTTTCACCACAGAGACACCACAGTTCACAGAGAACGCACAGAGACGAACTAAGAACTAGATAACTTGAGGCTAGTCACCGGAATGTTAATGAATTCAAATAATCGCAAAATCAAGCTTGGTTACGGCCAAGGATGCCTCGATCTGGTGGTAGGTGTTGGGACAGAGGTAGTGTTGGCAGAGGAGCTTCCAGCCGCGCCCCCCGGTGAGGTGGAAAGATCGATTGATCATGCCACGGGAAAAAGCCTGGATGATTTTGCCGTCTCCAAATCGGCCAGCATTCTGGTCAGCGACATCACCCGGCCTGCTCCCAGCCACCTCATGCTTCCCCCCCTAATTAGGAGGCTCAAGGATCTGGGCATTGCCGACCTGAAAATCGTCTTTGCTCTGGGCACGCACCGCAGAATGACGACAGAGGAAGAGCGCTTGCTCCTGCGCGGCTGCACCAGTTTGCCCTACATGCAGCATGACCCAAAGAATTGCGTATATTTGGGCGAGACCGGGCGGGGAACGCCGGTGGAGATACTGGAGAGTGTTGCCTCCTCGGATTTAATCGTGGCCACTGGAAATATCGAATATCACTATTATGCAGGCTACAGCGGCGGAGGCAAAGCCGTCCTGCCCGGAGTCAGCTCGGAGCGTTCTGTCATCAAGAACCACGAGCTGATGAGAGAAGCAAACTCAATTACGGGTAGATTGGACAGCCCAGTGCGTCAGGACATGGAGGACGCGGCTGGAATTGCCGGGCTGGATTTCATTTTGAATGTCGTTCTGAACGGTAAAAAGGAGATAGTGCAGTCGGTTGCAGGCGACTTTATCACCGCTCACCGCCTGGGGGCCGCTACTGTGGATCGCATGTACCGACGCCCCGTTAAGCAGGCAGAGATAGTTGTGACCTGTGCTGGCGGCAGACCCAAAGATCTCAACCTCTTCCAGGCCCAAAAAGCGCTGGACAATGCCAAGAATGCCGCCCTGCCGGGAGGAAGCATCATCCTGGTGGCGGAGTGCTGCGAGGGGCTGGGCCATCCCGTCTTCGAACGCTGGGCAAGGGAAGCGACATCTGCTAAAGATTGCTGGGAGCGATTCGGGCGAGAGTACGAGTTTGGCGGGCACAAGGCCGCCTTCCTGGCCAAAGAGTCCATGCAGCATCACCTGATCCTGGTATCGGCCCTGCCGACGGATAAGGCCGAGATGTGCTTCATGACTCCAGCGGCAACTCTTGAGGAGGCTCTAGAGCTGGCCAGAGAGCGGCAGGGCAGGGATGCACGCATGCTGGTCATGCCGCACGGGAATCTGACGCTGGCTGTGGCGAAATAATTTATTATCTAATCTGACTTTCCTACCTTATCGAGAGCTCCTCTCAGCTCCTCCATCTTCACCGGCTTGCTGATGTATTCATCCATTCCCGCCGCCAGGCACTGCTCCCGATCTCCCTGCAAGGTATAGGCGGTCATGGCGATTATCTTGGGCTGCCTTGCCCCGGGCAGGCTGCTGCGAATGGATCTTGTAGCCTCCAGCCCATCCATTTCCGGCATCTGGATGTCCATGAGGATCACATCATAGGATTTTTGCTCTAAAATTTTCAGCACATCATTGCCGTTGACGGCCACATCAGCCTTATAACCCAAATGTTTTAGCATGGCCAATGCCACTTTTTGGTTGATTGGATTGTCTTCTGCAAGAAGAATGCGAAGATCTTGGTTTCTCGCAAAAGGCAAAGCCGTTTCCCTCTGCGGCTCTATTGATTCTTCCCTTTCCCCAAAAATGCGCAGCAATGCACTGCCAAGCGACGCTTCTTTGACAGGCTTGGTTAAGAAGGCTTTGATTTTGGCCTGCGGTGTTGCCTCCTCTCCCAAAAAGCCGACCTCGATCACGGGCAATGATTGCAGATCCGGCTGGCTCAATCTTTCCGCCAGATGTGGCCATTTTGAGATATCGGCATCAGCGATAACTACATCGTACTTCTCCTTGTCCAGCAGCTTGCCGGCTTCCCAGTCCGAGCCGGGCTTTGCCGCAGGCATGGCAAAATAGCGAAGATGATTGGCCAGCATCTCTCTTCCCGCCTCTTTTCCGACTGCAATGAGTGCCTTCTTGCCTATTAATCTGGAATAATCTTCTGCATCTTGATCAATGGCCGCGCCCTCTGTGTTTTTTTCAGGTATGGTGAAATGAAATTGAGATCCTACACCGGTTTTGCTCTCCGCCCAGATTCGACCGCCCATCAGCTCCACCAACCGGCTGCTAATGGCCAGACCAAGGCCGGTTCCGTCATACCTGCGGGCAAGTGATGAATCTACCTGGCTGAAGGGGAGAAATAGCCGGGACATGCGATCCTCTGGAATGCCTATCCCTGTATCGCTGACTGTGAAGTGATATGCTTTTTCTTTTTTCTCCATTGCCACGAAGACTGTGACCTCTCCCGATTCGGTGAATTTGATGGCATTGTTAGCCAGGTTTACAAGAACCTGCCCCAGACGCAAGGCATCGCCATTCATTTTCCGTGGTACATCGCTTGCCATAACATAAGCCAGCTCCAATCGTTTCTCAGCGGCAATGGCTGCAACCTGATCGAGAGAGGTCTCCAGAACCTCCCGCAAATCGAATGGAAGGTCCACAAGATCCATTTTCCTGGCGTCGATCTTAGAAAAATCCAGTATCTCGTTGATGATGCAAAGCAGGGAAAGGCCGCTGCTGCGAATGGTCTTTACATAATCTCTCTTTACCGGATCAAGATCGCTCTCCAAGAGCAGGTCCGTCATGCCGATGACGGCATTAAGAGGCGTTCTTATCTCATGGCTCACATTGGCAGTGAACTCCGCTTTCGCTTTGGCCGAGGCCTCGGCAGCGTCCCTGGCCCTGACCAGCTCCTCCTCCATCTTCTTCTGCTCGGTTATGTCTATGCAAACACCCAGAGCCGCATAAAACTCACCCGATTCGTTGAGCAGGGGATATATGGAATACATTGCCGGAAACTTCTCCAGATTATGTCTCACAAATGTTCTAAACCCAGAGATTGTTGTTTCTTTTCTCATGCGGCGAGCCGCTTCCACCAATTTATCGCGATCCTCCAGGACAAGCAGCAATGAAACCGGCTTTCCCAAGACCTCTTGACGAAGGTAGCCGAAGCACTTCTCAGCACCCGGAGAAAATTCCAGGATGGTGGGATCCAAACTTCTGGTATCGGCGATGATAAACGAGACATTCTTAGCAGCTTCAAAAATAGCTTTTAAATGCCGATCCCTCTCCTGTAAAGCCTTTTCCGCTCTTTTCCGTTCAGTCAGCTCATTATTCAGATCGGCTGTTTTCTTTATGACCATCTTGTTCAGTAAGTCCTGTCTGCCGGCCACCAGGTAAAAAAGGCCGATTAAAAGTCCAATAATTATCAAGCCTACCATTTGGGCGATCCTCAGAGGCACCTGTACTGAGTCAATCCATCCGCCTGCCGGCACCCCGGCCATCTCCCAGTAGCCGTCGGGCAACTCTACTCTATGAATCACCGGTTCAAATTTGAATACTCGGCTTTCTCCAAAAAATACCTGCCCACTGCTATCTCTTAGTGCCAGATCCAGGCCACCAGAGGTGTTGTTCACTCCTGCCGCTTGCAGCACCGGTGGGATATCGACCGTTATCATGACTATTCCCCAGAATGTCTCATTCTCATAAACGGCTTTTCTGGCCACTAGCCCCAGGCCGCCTCTCCTCATCTCATGAGGATTGGTGATAACCAGGCGATGGGTGTCAATGGCTTTTTGCACATCCTCCCTAAAGCCGGGGAAAAGATCCTGGAAGAGGCTGCGTCCGATCATGGCTTCATAATCGCGTGCCGGATATACGTACCGAAAGACTCCATTTGGCGCTACGGCAAGATTGCGAATGCCGTTGGTGCTGGAATAGATATGCTCTGAGAATATCTCAAACTCATCATCCAAGGCGGGCTTGGGCGATCTGATCTCTGCCTGGACAAAGGCATCCAGGCCTTCCAGCAATTCCAGGCGCTGAGAAATGGCCATAGCTAGAGAGTTGCCCTGTGGATCAAGCTGGCCGGCAACGCGCGTTCGCTCATCAGTTACAAGCTGGGCCTGATACCAAAGGCTTGCCTGCCACCAGATCAGTAATAAAACAATAGCAAGCAGAGCTGTCTGGAACTGAGTCTTTCTCATTGGCCTTCCTTTTCACGGACAGGAGTTCTATTCTCCTCTTTACCCTCTTTATCTATTGTCGGATAAACTATTTCCGCTCATAAATCCTGGGGCATGAGAGAATGTGGCCTGAGGAACAGACTCGCAGTCGGCTAATGGATGGAATGGGTACGGCATTCTTCAATAATCCCGTCGTGGTAAGGAGATTTCTGCCGGACGATCTGGAGGCAGCTTTAGAGATCGACCGGGAGGTCTTCGGCGGATATGATCCGGCCATCTTCTCGGCCTTTTATGAATACCACGGCGGCAGCTCTCTTGTCGCAGAGGTGAGTGGAATTGTGGCAGGCTTCGTTCTGGGATTCAAGCATACTCCTTTCGAGGGGAGAGTCTTCTGGCTGGCCGTAAGGCCGGGTTTTCAGAGCCGAAGCATAGGCATGAGACTTATGCTGGAGGTTTTACAGATCTTCCGGCAGATGGGAGCTCTCAGCGTCACCCTGGAGGTGAGAGTGAGCAATAAAAAGGCCCAGTCGCTCTATTCCATGCTGGGCTTTCGTATGCTCGGCATCTGTCCTGCTTACTATAGTGACGGTGAGGCGGCCATCATCATGAAGATGCGACTGTAAGCGCATGTGGTTGAAAACGTCGTTAGCCGCTGGTTATACCATTACTATTCCACGCCGCGAGCCGTCAGGCGGAAATCCGCCGCGATCCCTTCCGGGGAAGAGCGGTGCTTCATGAGCCGGGCACGTCGCAAACCATCTCCTTTCTTCTCCAAAAAGATGATGGCCTTGCAGATGTGCTCCAGGCCCGTGCCGCCTATGGGCCGCAGCGAGTTGTTCTCAATGTCCATGTAGACCTGATTGGTTATTACTACGGGAATCCTGTGCCGGCGAGCAATCTCCTGTAGCTCGGAGAGCTGGACGGTTAATGTTCGGCGAATAGAACGGTTATCATCTGCCTCCAGAAGCACACGGTAAAGGGATGTTGCCGAATCGAGAATTATCAGGCCTAAATCCCGGCCGGCGATCTTAGAGGCCTCGCGAATGGCTATGGCCTGCTGTTCCAGGCTCATGGGCTCAAAGATCATGATCTTCGCGGCCATCTCTTCTGCGCCCGGACCGGCAATCTGTTTGAACCTCTCTCCTGAAAAGCCCTCCGTATCTATGAATATGACGCGTAGCCCCCGAGCTACCGCTTGCACCGCCAGTTGCATGACAATGTTGCTTTTTCCTGTGCCTGCCTCCCCGTAAAGCTGGGTTATTATGCCCGATTCAAATCCCCCGCTTAAGAGAAGATCCAGGCTCTGGCAGCCGGAAGGCAAACGTTCAAGCATGAGCGATCACAAATCACCTATCTTACATGAGTAAATCTATCGATCCGATCCATGAGCCGGTCCATGGCTTCACGCTCCCTGGGACCACCACAGCGGTCGATGATCCTTTGCATCTTCATCAGCTCCTCGAAATAGGAATCGGTGCGAAGAGCCAGATATCGGGTGGCAGCAACCGCCGCTTCGATCACAAGATTTGCCCCCCGGTTGCAGGCGCGAAAGTCTCTATGCAAAACCTCGCCCTTAACCAGCTCCACCTTGGCGATGATTATATCCGTGGCAAAGTTCTCGCATTTAAAGAGCCCCCAGGCTTCTGCCTCTTTTAGGATGGGCAATTCTTCCCGGCGCGTGAAATATTCAGCTTCAAGGTCTTCTATCGCCGTCTCCGCGAAGAGCCAGGCATCATGGCAGATATTGGCCACAAACCACCCATTGATCAGGATGTTTTCGTAGGTATGAGTTCCCAAGAAAAGCCGCACATAAAGGCTCTCACCATCTCTGATGATGCCTAGAGGCGCGGCATTGATCCTGCCTGCGTTCTCCGTAGTTGCAATTACCTCGTTTATGCCGCCTAATATTCCAAGCTCATCTAAACCGTCATTTCCATAAAGCATTATTAAAACCTCAAACCCCTCAGAAGGGAGATAAATAAAGATGCTGCAATCAGGTCCGCAGTGGACCCGGGATTTATGTCCTGTGCCAGAAGAGAGCGATCCAGCTCATGAGCCTTGCCAAGGGTGTCATCCAGGAGAGCCTCGCTTGCCTGTCGCGAGACCCGTTGGGCCGTCTCCTCCCCAAATTTGGCGCAAATCAGGCTGTCGGGCACCTCGGCCAGCGCCTCCAGGAAGGTTCTGACCACGCCGTCGTTTTGGCCCCATCGGCTGATTTGCTCTGCCAATCGATCTCCGAGCAGAAATGAGCGCTCATAATTGGTGGACCATTCGCGAGCCACAATGTCGTGCTTGGAGGAGAGCCTCATCAGCTCTAACAGAGTCTTGCCGCTCTCCCGAACGGTTTTTTGCCAGTTCCGATCATTCAGGCTGAAACTGTCCACCTCGGCCACTCTGGCTTTGGCCTTCTCGAAGGCGCTGTAAAAGTCGATGGCATCGATTACGGTGGTCTTTTCCAGGACTCTTCTTAGCTCTCTATGCAATTCGCCGGAATTTCCGGCAGCAATAGCTATGGGTATCATGAGGACCAGAGAGCCAAAGTGAGTGTTGCTGCTCAAAAACCAGGTCTGCCAGGCCTCCACGCCTTCCAGAATAAGCGAGCCCACGCTCCCTCTGCCGTTGGCGGCTTTGCGAAAGATGGGGTAAGCGGAGACGGCACTCGTCAGGAAATGATGAAATCCGATATCGGAAAAGTCGTGGCAGCGATCCACATTGCCGGGCTTGGGACTGGAGGAAAGCTCAAAGAGCATAGCCAGCACGGCGCACTGGGCCACGCGTTCGGGATTCATGACTTATCAGAGGCTTTAGGAAAGAAGCTCTTCTGCCAGCTTCTTTTTCAGCTCCATATATTCCTTTCCCGAAAGCCCGATTCTGGCTAATGCAGCATCACGCAGATAGCATTGCTTGCTCTTCTTGCAGCACCACACTAGGCTTCCAAAGCAGGTTCCTTCGCCCGTCTCCAGAAGGGTACCCTTGGCAAAGGAGAGCTTCTTTTGGATAAACTCATCCGGCGACATGCCTGCCTTTTTAAGAGCGCCGAGGACCGGGCAATTCTTGACGGGAGGACAGCAGAAGGCCAGGCCGCGCAGGTCGCCGCCCGCGCAGATGTGCTTGGGTGCATTGCACCATCCGCTCAAAGAGTCGTACTCCTGCATGGCTCCGGAGAGCCATTGTGCAAACTCGGGGTCCGCTCCACGCATAGATACAACGTCCGCACCCATGACCAGCAGGTTCCTGGCATCTTCAAACTCGCCGATATCAGCCAGGGCCATAATTACTGGACCTCTGCTGTCTTTTGCCTTCTTGACCATTTTTGGTCCGGCTCCATTCAGGCCGCGCAGATCGAGGTGAATTATGTCCAGCTCGCTCTCATTGAGCTTTTCTAAAAGGGCATTGGATAGGTCTTCCGGCCTTATCCTCAGGGAGAGGGTGACGCCGCAGCTCTTCAGGCGCGAAATGAGTTCCAAGAGGCGAATAGGGTCGCGAATCTTGGAAAGCCGGAGTTCGAGCAGGCAGAGATTTTTGCTTGCGAGCCGGGCCGCCTCCAGGAGGGGTTCGTCCCGGGAACAGGTGGCGGATAGGCCAAAGGCTCCTGTCCCTTTCTGGCTGATTGTTTCTAAACTGGCCTGCATCTCCTCGAGAGGAACCTCATCCAGATCGAAACCATCCAGCAAGAGCAAGCCCGCCGCATCGTTAAAGTCGGGCTTGTTATGTGAAGAAATAACGGCAATGGGATTATCGATATGCAGATATCCTACTTCAAGCATCGCAGCGTAGTGTCCTCCATGAAGATATCAGCCTTTCGCTGCTATTATTTTAAGTTATATTTTATTTATCCTGTTAACCATCGTAGCCTAAGCTCGATCTCTGCCATTCTTTATATCCCAGAAAATCCTAAGACTTTACGATGATACCATGGTGACCTTCAAAGTAGATGCAGATGCGCGGGCAACAATCCAGGGATCGGAGGACCAGGAGAAGCACCCAATAGTGGCCAAGGTGAAAGGAACGGGAAAAGATGGGGCTTTGAGCGTGCAGGTCTCCGGGGAAGAAGCGAGTCCCATATCGGCAAGGATATCCGGCGATTCCAGGAGTCCCATCGCTGTCGGGCCCATAGAGGTTGCACCCATCACCATAATTCCTAATTTAGAATCGGTAGCAAAGACTATTGATTTTGGCGCTCTTATCGGTGCATTCACAAATTTGTCTCAGGGGATCAAGGTGGAGGTCGCTAATTCTGGTGCACCCCTGACCATTTCCCTGGGAAAGATCCCCGTGGATTTGACGATCTTGGTTTCTTCTCCTGCCTCGGAGATGGTCTTCAAGGTGGAGATCAAAGGGACTGTAGGTGAGAAATGAATTTTTCATTCGATTTTTCTTTTCTTCCATTCGCCATAAGCTTCGTTCGCAACGGGGATCAGGGATACTACGATTATCGCAAAGATTACAAGGGTTAAAACCTCGCCAGAATTAGGAAGGATATTGCCGAGAATATAGCCGGCTCCAATGAGAAGTAGGCACCAGAAAATACCACCCAATGCATTGTAGGTAACGAATGTGGAATAATCCATGCGCCCGGTTCCGGCAAGTATCGGAGCGAAGGTGCGCACTACTGGTACAAACCTGGCCAGCACGATTGCTTTCTTGCCGTGCAACATATAGAACCTCTCCGCCTTTTCCATATAAACCGGATTTCTAAAGAAAGTGCCCGGCTTAGAAAAGAATGCAGCACCAAACCATTTTCCAGTCCAATATCCGACCTGATCACCCAGAAATGCACAGATGATCGATCCGAATATAATTGTGTAAATATCGAGATGCCCGTTAGCCGCAACTATTCCTGCCGTGAAAAGAAGCGAGTCTCCCGGCAAAAAAAAGCCGAAGAACAGACCGGACTCGGCGAACACGAAGCCGAATAGTGCGAAATAGCCGAATGTGCGGAGGATTTCTTCGATGGAAAAGATCATGCAGCCACTACAATTGCCCAATTGTATAGAAGCCTTTTGGATTAGAATGGAATGCTTTTTCATTTAAGATGCATCAAAAAATATGCATATACTTATTAAATATTTGGAAAACTTATAATGTATTAAGCATAGCTTAGCTAGTATATACTACCAAAAAATATAAATAGTATCACTACTAACATTCTCCGATATTGAAGAATGTATGGGGTGAGATAATCAAAAAAATAGGCGTTATATTGGTGTTGGCTATGGCTATGCTCTCGGTTCATGTAATGGCGCAGGGCATAGTCGGCAACGGAGGTGTGGATATCCTTGGAAAAAATGGAGGGATATTTGAGACGGAAGGATCTGCTTTCAAGTTCCCGGAAAGGCAGGATACAAACATCGATAGTTTGACTGTTGGTGATGATAGGGCATTGGCTTTGGGGAATCTCTGGCAAAAGAGACCCATCGCCACGGCTACCAATAACCTGGAGATCAAGAAGAATCAGGATTCTGGGAATTGCAGTCCCTGCGGGGAAACCTTGTGCAGTGATTCATGCACCAAAGTTAACATAGAGACGATCAAGGCAGGCAATCGGGAGGCAATGGCTTATGGACCAGCATCTGCTGCTAACTACATCAAGATCGTAACCAATCAGCAGTAGCTTTATCTTAATCTCCTGGATTTTTCCAGGACTTCTTTCAGGGGGGCGGCCAGCTCTAAGATGGCTTCGATAGTCATCGGCTCTCCATCAAAGGATAACGCGTATTGTCCTGCCGGTTCGATGATGAGCATAGCGAGAGGCGTGATCTGGATTGCCTGGATCCCGTCCTCCCGGGTCTTTAGAACAAAGATCCTCATCACGGGCCAGATGGTTCTGTCGCCCGCTTTTATCTCCTTGCCCACCAAAACTCGCATATCCATATTATCCAAAGTTATGCCCACCCCAACGTTTCTTTTAAGAGCAACCTTATCTCCCTCACTCGCAGGACCTGGATCACGGCAAAGACGGCCCACTGCAGTCTGGCCTCCATCTCGGCTACGAGTTCACCCTCCAGCCGTTCTCCCTCAAACCAGGGCTCTATGAAGATCCTGGCCGAAAAAAGGCCGAGCGCTGATGCCAAAAACCAGAGGTAGCCACTGATAATCGCAGTTTGGGCGGGATCGTCCAGGCCAAAGCATAATCTGCAGGAGATATTTTTAAAGTGGATTGACTTGAGCAGATCCCTGAGAATTTTCGCCAGGGCCGGAGCGGCATTAATCAGAGATTGGATACTGGGAGGCCGAACGACACCTTTTTTTTGATTATCGATTTCGCTTCTTTCCTCTCTTCCCATCTCCTCCTCGTCGGACTTTCTCGCCTCAATGGTTCGATCTTTCGTTCCGGATGCCTCTTTCCAGATGGACGCCAGAAAATCACCGGCGGATTGGGGGGAAATCTCTGCTTTCATTAAAGTAAGCCCAAGCCAGGCGAGCTTAATACTACCCTCGATCAGTGGTCCCTTCTTGCCGATATTCAGGGAGAGATGAAAGGGGGCAAGGAGAAGAAAAGCTAAAAGAATGATAATAATCAAGAAAAATACGGCTAGATAATAAAACTGCATCTCGGAAGCCTCAAGCTGGCGGCTATTCTACCAGATTATCAGTTCTCTTTTCTCTATGGCCCATTATTTTCTCCATTAAGACATGAGCGATGTCAGATAACGATTCCCCTGGTAGCGACAAGGAGACAACCTTCACGCCCTGTGGCCCCAAGATTCCTTTGAAGACGATCACCACCGCAACGGGAAAGATCCCTACTCCCCCACCAGCTTTGCACCTATCCAGGCCTTCCGGGCTCACATGCGGGCCGGTTCGACCGATATCGGTGCATAAAACCATGCCCATCTTTGTGATCGGTATGATGATCTTGTCCTCCAACTCAATAGGCTCGCATATTAACTGGGACGAGAGTGCCTCGAATAGTTCATCAAGAGTGGCATTTATGGCATCAACGCCGGGCATCTATATCTCCTTTAATAACTATATTTTCTCTATATTTACATCTTTCTGCTCGAGCGGGAGCAGATTTCGATCCACGAAGCTGCAGCAATTTTTTCAAGTCATGAGTTGGGATCGTGAGAATGATGAAAGAAAATAGCCAAGAGCACAAAAAAAGCCCGCTCCTAAAAAAAAAATAAGCAAGGAAGCACTAAAATTAAAAAGAAAAGATTATCCTGCAAGTCCGCTCGACCTGCAGGCATTTCTTCTCCCGTCTAATCCGTGGCCAGTATGTGCCCGATGATCCTGCCGTAAGCTGGTCTCGCTATGAATGTGCCCAGGATCACACCCAGGATGATGATGAGTGCAAATCCGGTGAGCGAGCCAAAGCCCATGACAAGCAACGGCAGCATAGCCACAACCGTTGTAGCGGCAGCTCCCATTATGATCATGAAAGCCTTGGAGAGCCGGGCCAAATAGACCTTGTTGGTTGTGGCGACAATATTGCCTACCCCTGCTTTCTCAGCCGCGTCAGCTGCCCTCTCCTTGATGCTGCGCTCAACGGTTGATACCGCCGCCTCGCCGCCTTTCATCAGCTCATCGGTGATGATGACCAGCTGATCCACGCCTGTGCCTATCACCATGATGATGCCGGCCAGGCTTGCCAGATCCAGCTGCCAGCCGGCTACTGCCCAGACGCCCAGCATCATTACGACCTCGAAAAAGGAGGTTGTCACCATAGGCAGGACAATCCTTCTCTCCCGGTAGCGGTAGTAAATCATGCCGGCTACGGCCATGAGAGCAATCAGCCCGGCTATGACCATTTGAATCTTAAACTGCCTGCCCAAAGCTGCCGATACCTGACCGGAGCCGACAACCTCGACATTTACCGGCAGGGCGCCTTCTCGCAGGTGGATGTAAAGCTCTTTAGCCTTAACTGAGCCTGCATCGCCTCCACCTACTGTTGCCTGCATGCTTCGGGAGGGAGCCTTCTGAAGACTGCTTGCCAGCTCGGGGGCAAGAGGAGCGGAAAAGATCTCATCCTTATCCAGGTACATGGATATGTAATGGTCCTCAGGTCTCTTGGTGGCATCCGAATCGATCGCCGCCTTCTGGAAGATCATCGCTCCCTCTTCCGAGAGAACAAAGGGAACTCCCCATCCTCCATTTCTTGGGTCGGGAATCTCCACCGACTCCACGGCATCTCCGTAGAGCACATGCATGCTCTGGTTGTTCTCGGTCTGGATTCTTATCTCGAACTTGCCGGGCTTGCCCACTACCTCCTGGGCAGCGGCTACATCCATTCCGGCCAGATCGATGAGGATGTACTTATTATCTACAACTCTTACCTTTATGTCCTGCAGTCCCAGGCGGTTGAGCTTGGAGTCCAAAACCTTCTTGGTCTCGTCCACGGTCTCCTTGGACACGCCCATTACAAATGCGTCTTCGCCGGGAGGCACTTTGCCACCCACAGGAGCTAAGAGAGCATTGAGCGATTCCCGGGTAACATTAGTCCGGATCTCATAGCGGATGGGTGCGACTGCAACATTGAGCTGGACATCTGCATCCAGATTCTTCTTGAGGTAATTGATGACAATCGTCTCAGGAGCAGCCATTATTGTGATCTTGGTGCTGTTATCTCCTTTTGCAATTTTCGAACCTATGTAGCCGAGATCATCAGTAAAGGTTGAATCGACAATTCCCGGCACAGTCACCACATAGCTCTGTCCGTGCTTCTCTACGGTAGAGTTATTAAATTGCATTTCCAGAATCTTTTCCGGCGGGACATCGATTTGCGCCTCTGCTCCCTGCAATTGCAGTTGCAGATATGAGCCGCCTTCCAGATCCAGCCCGAACTTCAGACCGAAAAAGCCGATGGAAATGATGGCCAAAGCCACGAACACCGCATACAATACGACCCTTCGATCCTTGGATAATTCCTCGAATAGGCTCATCTTCTCTGCCCCCGTGCCGCCTTCTTCGGTCTATTCAAGTACCATCTGAGCCCCTGGGCATTGGTGACCCAGGTGTTGAAGACATCCGCAGCCAGGCCGAATATGAGAACTGCAGACATATCGGCAATGATGTCCATTCTGGTAAATGACGGTATTATGAGGTATAGGAAGTTTGAGACTATTATCAGGGAAATTACCGCACCAATGGTGGTCCCGGCCATAGTCAGGCCCGTTCCCATCGCTCCCAAGATCTTCTCTTCCACGCTGCCCTTACGCTTCAACACCCTCATGGATAGCAGGATATCGGTATCAACAGAATAACCGATGAGCATGAGAAGTGCAGCCACCGTTCCCAGTGAGAGCTGTACGCCCGTCAAGTTCATGGAAGCCGCTGCCGTCAAAATGTCGGCCAGCGCACTGACCACAATAAGCAGAGAAACTATAGGTTCCCTGAACACCAGGAAGACCACTATGGCCATCAATAGGAACGAAAGAGGAAGGTACCTGATGACCTGCGCCTGAAGCTCCTTGCTGTAAATCGGTCCTATGTGCCTGATCTCCGGACTATCGAAATTGTTATTGGCCAGCTTGACCAGATCGGCATACTGCGATTCGCTCATGGGGCCGAACTGGAGCATATATCTGCTGCCGATGTTTCTTATGTCCACCATAGGATAAGAAGCAAACTCTGCCGCCACTTTTTCTTCCGAATCCATCGAAGGCACTGTGACAAGAGTGCCTCCTGTAAACTCTATCCCCAGCTTCACAGGTGAGCCTGTGGCAAGATAGGTCGCGCCCAAGCTGATAAGTGCTAATATTATGATGGCGATAGGAACCAGCATTATCTGCTTGGGTGGGTACTTAGAAACTATGTCCTCCAATTCCATGTTATTCTCCTCGAACTTCCTCTATATTTAAACCCACCACATAATATTGCTTTGCGAATATGAATATTTCAATCTATTTACGGCTTGTCGTCAAAGTTGCCTTTCATAGCTTGCCGTCCAAGCCCGACGATCAATCAAACCTTCTCCCATTTCTTAAGGTTTGCCACCTGGGAAAGGGTCTTGCCGCGCCGGATCTCCTCATAGAGCCTGCTTTCCATCTTCTCTACCTCGTTGGCTCTCCTGGCGATCTCGTAGGCCCTCTCTTTGGGTATGACCACGACTCCGCTATCGTCTCCTACAATGTAGTCTCCGGGGCGCACCGTCTGGCCGCCGCAGGTGATCTCGGAGTTGATCTCGCCCATGCCTTTGGGGTCGCCGGCGTTGGGGGTGATGCCTGAGGAGAATATGGGGTAGTTAAGAGCTCTGATCTCATCCACATCCCGCACGGCTCCATCTATTACCACGCCTTCAATTCCCTTATTCTTGCTGCTCAAAGTGGCGAGACCGCCCCAGGGCGCGATAAAGTTGCTGCCGTTGTAGATGACCAGCACATCCCCCGGACCGCAAAGGTCGATGGCCTCCACGGGCTTGGCCCAGTCCCCGGCAAAGGTCTGCACGGTTATTGCCCTGCCTACGATCTTGCTGCCCTGATTGATGGGAAGTATGCCGCGCATGGCTCCTTTGCGGTGCATGGCATCGGAGATGTTGGGTGCCGATACCTTTCGCAAAATGGCCACCATCTCCTCCTCCAGGCTTACTTTTGGAGCGGCGTTGATCTTTGCATGGTCTATTGCTTCGCGAATCTTGCGGGCGGATGCGGTCACATCGGCGCTTCTCACAATGCTTCCGCCCACAATGACGATAGCAGCACCGCTGGCGATAGCCTCGGCACCTGTGAGGGCATCTATGCCGCCTGCTGCCGCCACGGGAGTTTTGACCTCTCTTACGATCTCTTTCAGGAAATCGACTGTGTCGCGACCGGTCATCTGCTGGTCGATGCCTACGTGAACGCAGATGTAGTCCACACCGAGGGCATCCAGCTCGCGGGAGCGCTTAACCGGATCAGGAACGGTGAGAAGATCCATCATGATCTGCACGCCGTATTTTCGTGCCGCTCGCAGGGCATCCTCGATGGTGGAGTTGTCGGAGGCGGCAAGCAATGCCACTATATCGGCTCCGGCTTTGGCTGCCATCTCCACCTCCATGGCCCCGGTGTCCACGGTCTTCATATCGGCTACGATTTTGGTGCCGGGCAGGGCCTTCTTCATCTCGCGCACAGCGTCCATGCCCTCGCTCTTGATAAGAGGTGTTCCTGCCTCAATCCAGTCTGCGCCGCCCGAGACTGCCTCTTTGGCTATCTGAATTGATCTGTCCAGCTCCAGAAGATCCAGTGCCACCTGTAGAATGGGTTTAATATGACATCACCACACATCAGCACACATTAGTATACATCAGCACAATCTAAGTAAAAAGGTGCATGGTATATAAAATGAAGCTGGCAGATATTTCTGAGATAGAGCTTGATGACGATCCTTTTCGGCCTCACGGCCTGACCTTCACCAAGCTGCACGGAAACGGCAACGACTTCATCCTGGTAGATGAGATGGGGCAATGCCAGGTAGCTGAGAGCGAGAAGAGAAGGTTTGCCATTGCCCTCTGCCACCGTCACTATGGCATAGGTGCGGATGGTGTCTTGTTCCTGACTAACAGCTCGCGAGCGGCCACGAGCATGAGGCTCATTCAGCCGGATGGCTCAGAAGCGGAGATGTGCGGCAACGGCATACGCTGCCTGGCCAAATATGCCTGGGACACGGGATATGTGGGCGAGTTCTTCGATGTGGAAACCCTGGCCGGCATAATTCCCGTGCAGGTTCGAGAGATGGATGGCTCTTTTTGGGCTAAGGTCGATATGGGGGTGCCAAGGTTCGACCGGCCTTCCATACCGGCCTGCGGCTTGGGAGAGCTGATCTCGGAAGAGATGGAAGGCTGCAAGGTATCGGCGGTCAACACTGGTGTACCCCATGCCGTTGTTTTCGTCGAGGACATGGATTTTGACATCCGCGAAGCAGCATTGCTCATAAGACACAATAATCTCTTTCCGGAAGGGGTAAATGTGAATTTTGTCAAGATCGGCCAGCCTTTGGAGATCAGGACCTTCGAGCGGGGTGTGGAAGGGGAGACCCTCTCCTGTGGCACGGGATCTGTGGCTGCCGCCTGTGTGGCCCGTCGCCTGGAACTGGTGGATGATGAAGTCCAGGTGCAGACCAGAGGCGGACCTTTGCTGATAACCTTCGAAGAGGGCAAAGCCTTCATGGAAGGGCCGGCAGTAACGGTCTGCTCGGGCGAGCTTTCGGAAGAATACCTGTGGAATCTCTCCATGCAGCCGTGAGAGAATTATTGAGGCAAAAATGAAGACAAAAGCGGCATTTTCGGGACTGATAAAACTCATTATTTCCCTCATTTTTGTCCTATGCATTGTCATGAGCCCGGCCTATGCCGAGCATTATGTGATGGAGATAGGCAGCAAGAGCAATCCCAATGCTCATCTTTTCTCTTACGACCAGAAGTTTCGGGAGAGCACCAATCTGCATAACTATCCCATGAAAATGAGCGCATCCAAAGAATTTACCGATGCCACCCGTCTCTCCACTAAGATGGAATTGAAGGCTCTGCCCAATCTTACGGAGATGACCATAGATGCAGACTTCATCGGCATTGGCCGTATCGGCTATCTGGTGCTGGACCCGGAGACCGGCGACATAAAGGACGAGGTCTCGCGCATCAATCACATGTTTGTGGGCAACTTTTCCATTGATGAGAAGATCATTGTGGCCAAGGATCACATGTGCGAGGACGGGTATCTGCCCTGCGCTTGATCCCTCAAACACTTTTGTTTCTGCATGCCCAGTGTTGTGGGCTTATGACTTCATATCACACATGAGGATGAAAATGAACCCCGGTCCAGATGGGGACGGCTGATGAGATTAACTTTTCCGGAGGGCAAAAGATATAGAAAAAGATGAATGGGGATAATCGTCTTACTGAATAGCTTCTATTATACGCAGGAACTTGTCGGCGGCTTCTTCCCCCAAGCGCTCATCCTTTAGTTATTATAAAATTTTCGGATAATGTTATAATAACTTTTGCAAATATTATCATATTCACGAAGGCATGTAGTCGCCCAATCCCTCTCTGCATCATATTGGGGCAATTCTTGCGATAGTCCCACGCGCGCGAGCCCCCAGGCCCGAAGCCTGCGCGCGCATCCTCCTGTCTGCAGGCACCTGTCCACGAACGGGGACGAACTCCATCGAAGAGACTGCGGCATCGCACATGGTTGCTTTATATACTCAGAAGTATGGGATTGAAAATCTGAGATATGATAATTCAAAAAAAATAAGTCAAACGGCGGCGGTGCACTCCACAGCAGAGCTGGCGGGGCATGCGAGGCGCTGCCGCATGAAGACGGAATCCGGTAGCTGATCCTCTCCGAAGTTGGATACCTATGCCCTTTATCCCTGCAGCAGAGCTGCTGGGTATTCAAAAAAATAATATTTAACGCGCTTAATGATATCGATCGCAAGATTCGAGACGTCCAGAAAAGAATGTCCCGCTTTATCGAGACTGACGACCTCAAAAGGCTGGCCCCAGTTGAGGAGTCGATCGGATAAGTTGCAAGCTGATCTTGATATCATAAAGGCAATCTGGACGCTTCTAAGGTTCAGGCGATCGTATCGCTTTGAGGCTTGGTGTGAGCGATGGCAACAGGTAAAGGAAAGAAGGTTTCATTATGGAAATATTCAAGCTTAGAGATGGAATTAGACTATTGGCAGACCAATTGTGCAGGATTTTGCTTTGTCCCTGGACGTAAAGCATAGAGGCCAAAGGGATTTTCAATTTAAGTTCATCTTGGATTGCACTTGAATGTTAATTGATTACTCAAGTTCGTCCTCACCTTGTCGTTTCAGAGTCGGCGACATATCGTTGAGAATATTTACTAAGTTGTCAAGTTTTTTTATTATTGACCCCCCTTTACTGAGGAATTCGTCATATATCGCTTTTTCTCTTTCTCCCAAGTATTCCGGTTTAGACCATCTCTTCTTCCAACAATTCTCCCATTTAGACCGCAATACAATGATTCTATTTTCCTTTTGTGCTCCCGCCGCTGAATTGACGCAAGTAAATATGTCCATGAAATAGTCATTGCAATCTTCTTCTTTTTTTACTATAATTGGAATTTCTAAGAGATTTTTAGCATGTATGTCTTCTGTAAATACAAGACAAGGCATATGGTTAATAGGTATACCCATTATATCGGATATATTCTTAATATCGGTATTCCTTGAAAAGTCTGTCATTTTTTCCCAATTATCAAATATTTTATTAAAATCTTTACCCAATCGTGCTTCCCATGTGGCTTTCCATTCTTTGTCGCGGTTTGATGGCTTCTCAAAGGTGAAAATTAGGCAATCTTTTCCGCTAATGTTGTGTATCCAAGGATTTTTGCCGTTCAAATACGCCACTATCTCCTGGTCTTTATCAGTATGCAATAGAAATGAATATAGTGGATATTCCCCAATTTTATCTCTTAATTCGTCATTAAGCCACCAAGAAGATGGAAATGCGAACGGATCCATAGTAGTAGTTGCGGTCCTATCTGAAGTTGGGACTGCACTTGGAGTTGGGAGTGTATCTTTAATTCCTCCGTTTAGCCACGTCATAATTTGTAATTGAATGACTACATCCTCAATAAATACTTTTCCATAAAATGATCCAACTAGGCGGTTATATTTTTATACCATATATCAATTATTATTATTATTATTATTTTGCTATTCAGTTACATTATGAAATAGCTGCATTATTAACCAATATCGATCAACTGCCACTCTGGGTGAATTATCATGATGTATGCAGTATCAAGGTGTAGGATGAACGGCGATTCACTGTTAATCCTGATTCCCTCCAGTTTTTTTTGCGTATTCTTCTGTTAAAAAATTTAAAAACAACGGGCAGAAATTTGCTGCAGCTGTTTCCCTTAAAGTCTCAAGATTTGAACTCTGGTTATGTAGATTAGCCTCTTTTTGATATTTTATCTTTAATATACTTCCAATAAAGTCGTTTAGTGATTGTATAATTATTTGATAGTTGTTCCCATCATTATCCTTAAGATCTACATTGACTGGAGCAAGAAGATTTACATTGCCGAAGCTTGCTGCTTTTAGCGATATGTCAATAATGTAATTTGCACCTGATTTGGACTCGTCAATTGGTTGTGATATTACCTCTATAAATTTATGATATGCTAGTCTTTTTCCTTCTAACCATTTTTTCTTTTTCTCTTCTTCGCGTTTTACTTTTTCGGATCGGGAGTTAAGATATTGCGCAAGAAAGACAGCTACTAATGTCACGGTTGCTGTTACTATTTGAGAATATAATTGTGCGTAATCTGTCTTGGCAGCTACCATCGATGTGAGATTTGCAGCTATAGTACCAGTTAAATTGAGGTCCATTACCACTTCTCCACAGCTTCATTTGCTTTGGGTCAGTTAGTCATGTATAATAATTGTAAATTCTTCTTTTGTTATATTAAGCTATCTCAATAGAGTTCTGTTGCGTCATGTAGTGGCAGGAAATTTTAAATGGTCGTTTGATAGTTATTTCACCAGGCCATCACCACAAGATTCAACCGAACCAAAAATCTTAATGACATATCCTGCTCGGTAGCCTGGGCGCGAAGTACACGCTGCCCAAAGGCCTGAAGTTCGTCTCCTCAAAACCCAGTCCCCAGAGCGTAATCGAGAACTCTGACGGTACCACCACTATGATCTGGACGGCCCTCTCCTTTGGCTCACAGATTGCTGCCCAGACGGTCGAATCTTTGGCCACATCTGTGAACTCCGCAGAAGCTCCATCGCTTTTAACCACCATAATCGTAACCTCTCAAGTACAACCAGGAGCATCGGAGAGCCTCACCAGCACAGTGGTGGTCACGGGCAGCACCAGCCCAGGCAGCCGTGGCCCCCGGTAATTGCCCAGATACGCGTGAAGTGTCTGAAGCAACCGATCGACCTGGTAAAGCTGAACAAGACCTCAGACCTGAAGGAGGTCTGGCCGGGGGCTACCGTCGCTTACACCATCACTTACGAAAGCAAAGTAAAACTGAGAGATGTTATCATCACGGAACAGGCCTCCTCCGATCTCATTTTCCTCTCCGCCATGCCGGCAACATGAGCGTCATGCAGTTCGGCTGGCTCTCCTGCTGCCAGCCAAAGATGCTTGTGGAAAAGCAGGCCCGCATCGATGCGACTGACAACAGTCTGATCTGGTATCGCATCCTTCTCAAAAACCAGGCCAATGTGAGCCTCGTCGCGCAGGTCACGGACTGCCTTCCGACTGGTCTGCAACTGCTCAATGCCTCGGCAGAGCCCCAGGTGCAAGGGCAGAATCTGGTCTGGGTGACGGCGGCTATCCCGGCCGGTGAAAGCCGGTTCATCGAATACCTGGCAAAGGCCACAGAAAACGGCAAATTCGTGAACACGGCCAGAATAGAGGCTCATGCCCGGGACGGCTCCGGAGGGGCAACAGCAGCGGCCAGTGCCACGGTGACGGTGGGCGAGGCGACATCCTACGCCGAGGACGGCTGGCGGCCTCCCGAGTGGGGGCTGGACCGATCGGAGATGATATGCGACGAGGGAATCGCCGGGGAGGGAGCGAGCTGCAACTGCCCGCTGGAGGGTGACTGAGAAAAAGGGGCTCTTCGCTATTTCCCGTGTCTAACCTCTGGTTACTATGTTTTTCCAGTTGTTAGTTAGGTCGCTCTGTGCGTTCTCTGTGAACTCTGTGTCTCTGTGGTGGAAACGTCGTTAGCCGCTGGTTATAACCAAATGGCTACGGACTATTACAGCCGGGCCTAATTAAAGCCATGATTGTGAGAAGATAACGTGCCTTTGTGAACGGCTGATCGTTCTTTGCGCCTTAACGTAGGATTGAACAGGGTCCGGTTTCACGCGAAGGCGCGAAGCCGCGAAGTCAAAACATTGGTTTATTTCGGCCCCGCTGTACTACAACCACCGCAGACACAGAGCGCGAGGGAGGACTCACAGAGGACTCGATTATTCTATTACCCACGCGAAACAGCGAGGAACCGAAAAAAAGGGCTCCTGGCATTCGTCATTTTTCTCTGATAAGTTGCTGGCCTACCGTTGCATCCATGAGCGTCAGAAATTCCTCTTTGGCCTGGGGCGGAATGGTCGCTCCGGCAGCGACGTTGTGCCCCCCGCCCACGCCTCCAACGGCATGGGCGCAGCGCGACAGGGCATCGGCCAGATCAAGGCCTGAGCGGACCAGGTCCTGTGTGCCTCGCGCCGAGACTTTTAGCTCCCCTTTCCCGGTCAGGGCAAAGGCCAGGATGGGCCGGGAGCGATCTCCCATCTGAAAGCTCATGCCGGCCACGATGCCTACGATGGTGTCCAAAATGGCATCTCCTGCATCAAAGTACTGGATGCTTTTCAGGGTAGTGATGCCTTTCACGCGAACCAGCTTCAGGCCGTTTACCAGGTTCTGGCGGTGTTGGCCCAGCAACCTCTGCGCCTCGCTAAAGGCTTTGTCCCTGTCGCCCATGCAGACCGAGAGGCCCACCCCGGCATGACCGTAACGGGCGGTAGCATTGAGAAGAGTCGAATACTCGCTGGCGTCCCGAAGCTCCGTGCCCTCCTGCTCGCCTAAAAGGATGTAGACCTCGCCGATCAAGCGCTCCAGCTTGACATTGGAGATGCCGCTTCGTAGACCCTTCCTAAGAACCGCGGTGACAAAGCCGGCCTTCTCCTCCTGAGATAAATCGATCCAGCGCCGCCACTTCTCTCCGCTCAGGCGTATGCCGATCTCTTTGAGAAAGGCGATGCAAGCGTCCTCATTGCCAGAAAGGCCGGGCAGGTAGGGGTCCTGGGAGTACTCCAGCATCTTGTAGACGGGACGGGTCTGTCTGCCAAAGAATTTGATGTCGCGAGAGAAGGATAAGGCCCCTGCATTGGATCCGATCTCCAGGATGTGACGGTTGATGCCTACCATCTGGCCGTGTGCCATGTCCTGCAAATCTCCCACTGCCCCCACCACAGCTATTGCTGCCAGATCATCATTGCTGCCCGGAGTGGACGCCAACGCCCTTGCCAATAGGAAAGCGGTTCCGCTGCCGGAGAGCTGTGTTGCCCCATCAGCGCCTACCAGATGGGGATTGATGTGGGCTATGGGACGGGCCTCACAGGCAACGGGCTTGTGATGATCGGCAACAACGGCCAGAAGGCGATGGTCGCATATCTGCTGAATCATGGCGCTGCCAAGATCCGTAAAAATGACCAGATCGGCGCCATGATCTGCAACCTCGTCTAAAGCAGCCTCATCAAGCTGGCGGAAAAATTTGGGCTGGAAGTCCAGGCCGCGCCTCTCCAGGGCGGTGCAGACAATTGCCGCTGCCGTGAGCCCATCTGCATCCACGTGAGAGACGACGAGAAGATTCTTTTTCGTCTTGATCACATCAGCAGGGCTCTTGCATAACTCGCACAGCTCGCGAAACTTCCCGGCGATCTCTTGGGTGTCTTGCATATCTATGGTATCTTTGATGGAGTGTCTGATAGGTCTTTGGCGTGCACAGCGAAACTAATCATTCTTCGGGGTGAGGTTTATTTTTGCGGCCCAGGTCGTCCCCAGCAGACGGAAGCTTCCTGGGATTTTGGTCATCTGAGGATAGTCGCGAATAGTAATATCGTGGGTGATCGGTACCTTTGTAAAAAGGAACTGGTCTAGGATGGAGACGTTCTCGGAGTTGTTGCTGACAAAGACATATTTGTTCATAACCTCGCCGCTTCCCCGCACCCTTCCTGTGGCCAGCGTACTCTCGTCGGAACCCATCTTAAAATCGGTCATTACCGTCCCAGTACCTACAACGTTATGGCTGTAATCAATATCCATATTTGTAGAGGCGGCATATGCCCCGGCCATCACCATTGTAATAGCCAAAACCAGTAAGGCTAGAGGTAGCGGAGCGGAATTGAGCTGAAGCGGAAGAGAGTCTCTTTTTTTCATGTTTTCATTGCCTGGATCTCGTTTATCTTAATCCTTATTTAAGCCTGCGGAATATTGCTACCCGTCATCGGGCCGTCTTCGGGCAGGGCATTATTATATGGCTGAGAAAGACTGCATTGATCATAATGACAGCTCAAGAGACCATGCCGCCAATCAGCCAGCTCGACATCGCGCCCACGGCAGCTCTTATCCTGGGGCTGCAGCTTCCTAAACAAGACGGCCGTCCCATTGATTTTGCAGTAGCCTCGGGCTGCAAAAATGTCGCGCTCATCATTATCGACAGCCTGGGCTATGATTTATTGATGTGGCTCTTGCCAACTCTTGAGAACATGAGAGCTTTGAGCATTGCGGGGCAGCTCTTCTGCATAACCGCCGTCTCCAACCACACCACTCCGGCCATCGCCAGCATCCTATGCGGACTGTTGCCGGAGCACCACGGAATTTTCGATAAGGCCAGCGCTAAAGAGTCCCGCATCAAGAGCTTGCCGGAGATAGCAGCCATGTCAGGCCAAAAGTGCGCGGTGATAATGGAGCAAAATGGGGCCGACGTTTACCAGGGGATGATTGAGATAGTGCACGGCATACCGGACAGCATCCCTTTGCGAGACTTCGACAGGGAGGCTTGCCGCATGACCTGCCAGGCTCTTTTAGAGAGGCCCAGGCTTCTTGTCTCCTACTTCATAGGAATTGATAAGAGCATTCATCTGGGCCAGGGTCTGGAAGGTATAAGAGAGGCGGCTTTGCTTATTGATCGCGGCATAGGTGAGATCACAAGAACGGCAAATGACGAGACATTATTCATCATCTGCGGAGACCACCCTATACACGCCGGGCCTCTAAAAAGAACCAGAGAGCCTTACTGCGTGGCGATGATCCTGGCAAGAGGAAACGCGCAAAAATGAGGTTCTAACGACCTTTCGATAAGTTTAAATGCCGTAAGTGGATAACACGTGTCCAATGGATGAAGATCTTTCTGAGGTTTTTCAATTAATTGCCGAAGATGAACGCAAGCGCAGGTATCTTAAGGAGGTCGGCGACTGGCTTGTAGAAGAATATTTCGAACTTCGTCAAGCGTCTTAAATCATTTTGATTTTCCTTTATTTAAATTTCTGGGCATGTTGTGCGGCAACTTCGCGCGCATTAATTCACAATGTTTTTTGAGAATAGGGCGGATTTCCGGGCAATTTTCCCATAATTTCCGCATCGGTTGGTCGTTGTGAAATGGTTTCACAGGGGTATTATGTCCTCCGCGCATAGACATAGGGCCTAATGATAGCTATTATTATGATAGTATTCGCCCGAAAATTCTTTTCACAACACATTATAATGCATTTTCCCTGTCTTAAGCATACCTTGTGAAATACTATTCTGAATACTATTAGGGCTTTATTTCAAAAAATAACTTTAAATATGAGTTTTAAGCTATTAACCACAACTACCAACTATTGGAAAGGTTTATATATCTCAAAACACAGGTTAATAGTGTGCCAAAATGGCCAGACAACCTGTCTGAATACATCGAGATAGGATGGCTAAAGAGGGCTTATTCATCTGAGGGGATGGATGAACCTTGGCAATATATCAGTGCAGTAAGGGGAGCGTATCGGGTGGATTAATCTGATGTATCGGCTCTATTTATTCCACACAATTGTGGAAGAGTTGTATCGTCTGGAAAATGTTCGCCTTTGTGAAAGCATAACGTCACTGTAAGGGATGGCATGAGGGGTAGCAATGAAGGGGGAAATCGAAGCCTTAAATGGCATTTTCGGTATCCAGCGAAATGCTTCACAGCAATACACTTTCTTGCATAGATGGCACAAGGGGTAGCGAAAGGGAGTATCGTATCGGATCTGGATGCAATGCATCTGTCTACAGACTGTTCACTGTCGGAAAGGGACGACAAAATAGCTCAGGCCTGATGCAGACGATGAATTGCTTGGCCGGTGAAATCCTCGTTGTCGGAAAGGGACGACCATGAGGATCAAAAGGGGACGGCTGAGAAGGGATCTGATACGAATTGTTGGCGACAGGGCTGTGGAAGTAATGTCTTTCACAGTCCTGTCGAAAATTGGGGATGGCACGAGAATAAAAGTTATTGGCTATGAAGAGGGGAAAATTATGAGAGGGCACATCAAATTGTTTATGCTGCAGATGAACCTGGAGAGGTCCTGGCTGCCTAAAAATGCTGCAATGACAGAAAATGTCGGCTTTGTCTCCTGTCGGGATGCAGCTTCCTCTATGCAACGCATATTCCTTCCTTCTTTAAAGATAATATCCTGTAGATGATTGAAGGGGATTTAAAATGAGGATCCGGATAGAGATAGAAGACAAGAGCCTTAAATCCTCCCATGAGTTTGAGTCGCAAAACATGGATGGAGAGGCTTTAAGAGACAGGATCATTGGCTTTCTGTCAGCTTCCGGTGTCTTTGAGGGCAGAGGGGAGAGCATTGCATCAGCCACAACTGCTCGTGATTATAGCAGCGGAACGCTCATGGACCGACTGGAAAGCTTCATCCGACATGAGTTTACCAATGCCTGGTTCACAACCCAGGAATTAAGAGAGCGATATGAGACCGTAGCCGATGATATAAAGCTCTCCACAGTCTCAACCTATCTATCCCGCATGAATCACGACGGTCTGCTGGATAAGAGAGGGAATAGAAATAACCGGCAGTATAGATTGATGGAGATCATCGAGCAGGAAACGATATCGCAGCATAATTATCAAAGCTATGAGAAAAAGAGAATAGAAAGCAGATGAAAAAATAGCCAGATCGGAAAATATCTAATGGATCTTTCCCACCACCATTTATACATTCTTTGCCATAGATTTCCGGTCCGGCTCCTCTGCTCTAGATTTTTTATGCACCTCGATTTGGGCTGGTTTCGCTGAGGCGTGACTCGGTTAGATTGATGGCATACAATGCGTTTGAATTCTCTGCATCCATCACTAAAACTCTTTCAAAGGCACGAAGAGCTTCTTGGTATCTGTTTTGGGCCACCAATGTCAGGCCCTTGTCGTATTGGGCACCAATATTTTGCGGCTGCAGCAAGGAAGCGTTCTCAAAGCTCTGCAAAGCCTCATCAAGCTTTCCACTCTGATTTTGCGCCAGGCCCAGTTCCATCCAGGCGGCTGCATCTGACGAGTTTAACCGGGTCGCATTCCGGAAAGCATCTGCCGATTGGCTGTAGCGACCCAAAGAGTAGTACACCTGGCCCAGATTATACCAGACATCCTCATGAGATGAATCTGCCCGGCATGCCTTTTTCAGGCTCTCGGCAGCCTCATCGTACCGGCCAATAGAGGCCTGCATGCTTCCCAGATTGGACCAGGCAGCATAGTCTCCCGGATTTACGGATACGATCTCTTGGAAACATTTTATGGCAAGAGAGCTGTTGCCCAGAGCTGCCAGCGCCAGGCCCTTGCCTAGCAATGCATCGACATCAGATGGGTTCAGGCTCAGGGATCTATCAAAGAGAGGCAAAGATCTGTTGTACTCACCATTGGCTGCGAATACATTGCCCTGCCCCCGGTAGCCGCGTGCGCTGGGATCAAATGCTGTAGCCTGCTCGTAATAGTGAAGGGCATCATCGTTGTTGCCCCTTTCGTAAAGCACGTCACCCATGCCCAGGAGAGCAGCCACGCTTTTCGGCTGGATGGCAAGAGCCCGCTGGTAGCTTTGCCGGGCGAGATCAACATCCTTGCCGCAGAGCTGTGCATTGCCGCGCCCTGCCCAGGCGGCGGCGTTATTTTCATCCAGTGAGAGGATCTGGTCATACGAATGCAGAGCTGATTTGCAGTCCGCCATTGAATATTGAATTCCGGCTTCTCCCAGTAATGCCCGAATATTTTGCCGGTCAATTTCAATAACTTTTTCGTACAGTGGCAATGCCTTATCAGGGAGGCCATTTTGCTGGAAAGCGTCTCCCCTGCCCAGCATTGCCCGCACGTTGCCGGGCTCCAGAGCGAGGACGCGGCCATAGGCCAGCATTGCGCCGGTCAGATCGTTTTGATCCAAGAGCACATCTCCTTTACCAAGCAATGCTACAGTATTATCCGGCTCCAGGAAAAGAGCCTGATCATAGCACTGCAGGGCCAGCACTTTCTCACCCAGTTGATGGAGGGCCTCTCCTTTTCCCAGCAGGGCAGGGACGCTTTTTGAATCCTGGGCCAGAGCACTGGTAAAGCTTTGCAGGGCAAAGGGATAATCATGCAGCAGAAGGAAGCTGTATCCATTGCCCAGCAATGCCCGAAGATCATGGGGATCAATTTTCAGAGCCTGAGAAAATGACAGCCGAGAGGAGTTGTAGTCCTGTCGGGCATAAAGTGCCTCAGCCTTTCCAAGCATTGATGCCAGATCGCTGGAGTTTTGCACAAGTGCTGCCTCGTAGTACTCTAACGCGGTACCGTATTCAAGGAGAGCAAGCTTTGCATCGCCCATGCCCCGCAAGGCGGCTACATTTCCTTTTTCCTTCTCGAATACCAGGGAAAAACATTGCACTGCCTCTTGGTACTTTGCGTTTTCCAACAAGAGACTGCCTTTGCCAAGCAGAGTCTCTGTATTATTATCATCCAGCTTTAATGCCTTGTTGTAGCTTTGCAGGGCGCCTTTATCGTTTTGCAGCTTCTCTTGCACCCGCGCCATATCATTCCACAGGGCGATGTTCTTTGGGTCCAGACGCAGGGCAGAGTCGAAAAATAGCCCGGCCATTCTATATTTCCCTGTCATGGACAGGATCTGTCCTTTTAATGCCAGGGCAGGGAGGCTGGACTGATTGATTTCTATTGCCCGATCCAGTGAATCGAGTGCCTCGGATTGCCTGCCCAGGCGGGCGAGCATCTCTCCTTTGAGCAGCCAGGCTTCTGACCGGCTGGCATCAAGCTCAAGGGATTTGTTGAGGCTCTCTAAAGCCAGAGAATACGAGCCGTTCCTGCTCTGGTTTTTTGCCAGCTCAAAATAATGGGAGAATTCTGAGTTCTGCCCAACATTTTGCAGGGAAGCGTTCCCCGATTCGACCTTCTCCATACTGACGGTACGTTCAGCTGATGCCTTCTCTTTTCCGGCCAGTGCGCCCGGGTCCAAAGGTAAAAGGACAAGGGCGGTTTCGTAACTCTTGAGAGCCTCTGAGAAGAGACCGTCGCGCAAAAGCTGATCACCTTTGACAGTCAGAGCCCTGACCAAACCGGACACTGCCACATCGTTTTGCGGTGCAAAGCGGGAGGCTTCCCTGAAATTTTCAAGTGCCTGGGAGACGTTTCCAGCGGCCAGCGCTTTTTCGCCCAGGCCTGCCAGAGCCAGGGCCTTGCCCTCCTTGCCCACCTTTTCCTCCTTGCCCATCTCATCAGATGAACTGCCGGCCAGGATCTCGTCATAGCAGGCCAGAGCCGCCTCAAATCGGCCCAGCCTGTTCAAAGCGTCTCCCTTTAGCATCAGCGCCCGGATATTTTGAGGATCAATGGCAAGAGCCGCATTGCTACTATTATAAGCCGCCTCAAATTTGCCTTCCTTCAAAAGAGCCGAACTGTGAGCCAGCAGCACTCTAACCTGGCCCGCCTTGCCGGCATCTGTCCTGCCGTAAAGGGAGGCGTTCTTGAAGCTTTGCAGTGCCTCATCATAGCTTTCCAGGGCAAGAGATGCATTGGCCTTGCCAAGCCACGCCTCGGCCAGGTTTGCCTGCAAGCCCAGGGCCCGCTCGTAGCTCTGCCGGGCTTCGCCCCACTCACCGGCCAGCTCTTTGGCCCTGCCGTCCTCCAGCCAGAGCTGGGCATTTTTGTCATCTTTTCCCAGGGCATAATTGAAGCACAGCTCGGCCATCTTGTAACGGCCCAGCCGGGAGAGGGCAGTGCCTTTGCCGCCCCAGGCAGATGCATTCTCCGGATCGATCTTTATGACCCGGTCAAAGCTTTCGATGGCTAGCGGAAAGCTGCCGTTTAAGAGAGAAGCCTGGCCATTTTCCAACCAGTAGGCAGCACTATCTTGAGCTGCCCCAGAATAGGGAAGGAATAGCAGCAGCATACAGGCCAGCATAGCAGAAGAACGCACCAGGGACGGGATGGAAAAGGACCTTTGCAAAGCAATCACTGATCTACTGTGAATTGCAGATGGGATATATTTCCAGCGCCTTAGATATGCACATGTCATGTTACCTCAAATACCGTTTCAACCTGGGGGTAAACTAAATATGATTGTAATGCGAAACTACAAAACTGTCAGAAATATAATCAGCACTTAACGCATCGCTCAGATGATGAGATGGCAGCATTTTAGGAGATGAGGCAAGTGAAAAGAATTGTTTCTCAGACAAAGCTTTACCTAACAATAATGGTATTAGCAGCATCGATCCTCGCCATAAGCACAGCCGCTATGGGAGAGGATAGTCATAAGGCGATAACTAAAGATCTCATAAAATTAATAGAAACAAATCCGGAAATCGGGACGATGTTGGATGAATCTATTGCAAAAGCTAAAGAGATAAATCCCAATCGTCAGACAAATCCCGTGCAGAACTTATCTGATTACTATGATTTCATAGACAGTGCATCTGAGCTTATCCCGCAAGATGTACTTGATGATCCGGCCAATCTGACACGCGACCAAATACTGCAAAGCATCTGCTACTTCTATTATCTGGTTGACCAGCCCCTGCCGGAATTAGAAAACAAGGGTCTGTTCGACAATACAATTCAGTACTACGAACCTTTCTCCATGTGGCTATGCAGTTTTGCAGATACCTGGGGAATGTTCCTTGATACTGAAGAGTCATGGAACAATGAAACATATCAGCAATTTTATGACGATCCAATCTATGGTTTACAGGGGCCGTGGTATGAGTCTTCGTCTAATTGGAGCACTTTTAACCAGTTCTTCTCCAGATATCTGGCATCGGCTGATCAGCGGCCCATCAATTCGTCAAACGACACGAGTGTCGTTGTTTCGCCTGCAGATTCCGTCCCCGAGGGAACGTGGGCAATTGATAACAACTCAACCATTCAGGTGGATGGCGGATTGCAGATCAAGCTTGTGCGCTATTACAATATAGAGGATCTGCTTGGCAATGACAGTGAGTACAAGGATGCCTTTGCCAATGGCGTGCTCACTCACACCTTCCTGAATGTAAACGACTACCACCGCTATCATTTCGCCGTGGGCGGAAAGATTGTAGACAATAGGTCCATAACGCAAAATGTGGCTTTAGAGGTTACATGGAATTCCACAGGAAAGAAGTATGACCCAATCGACTCGACTGGCTGGCAGTTTTCCCAGACTCGCGGTTACGTAATAATGGATACGGGAGAATATGGGCTGGTGGCACTTATTCCCATGGGTATGGCCCAGGTGTCTTCCGTCAACTTCGAGAAGGGCGTGGTTGTGGGATCCGCTCATGAGAAGGGCGACATGCTCGGCAATTTCCTGTTCGGAGGGTCCGATTTCGTTATGCTCTTCCAGAAACAGGCAGGATTTGAAATGACGGCGACGCCTAATGTTCACATTCTCATGGGCGAGAAATATGGAGTGATGAAGGGAACAGCTGAGTAGAAAAAGCAAGTGACTGAACTGAGTTCAAAGTCAAAGATGCGGCGGCGCCCTGGATATGCAGCAGCTTGCAGCGCGGGTGCGCCGCCGCCATTTCTTTTTCGAAACCCATATGCATCGAGAATCCGGGGCCACGCGCGCGGACGCGGGGGGGCGGGTCGGTCTCTAGTACAGCGAGGCCGAAATAAACTAATGTTTTTACTTCGCGGCTTCGCGCCTTCGCGTGAAACCGGACCCGGTTGAATCTCACGCGAAGCCTCGACGGGCGCGAAGAACGGTCAGACGTTCACAAAGGCAAGGCACATTGTCCACTCAAAATCATGGCTTAAATTAGGCTTGGCTATACTGGCTATCCGCTTGATAACGTTTCCAGGCTAATTATTTAAACTTGAGAGGCCACTACACTGGTGATGGGATGATTGTGAAGGCAAGATATGAAAACAATGTTCTGAGGCCTCTTGATAAGCTGGACCTGGTGGAGGGAGAGGTGGTAGACATTGAACTAACGAAAAAGAGCCTCTTTGGCCTTTTAAAAGGATGGAAGATCGACACTCAATCATTAAAGGACGAACAGAGAAAGACGACTCAGAGAACTTGAATGCCTCAGTGTTTTAGATTATCTGAAAAGTTGCACCACGTTCTCTTATCATAATAATATTACCTCAACAGGATCGCCGTCTTCCAGCCCCAGCGCTCGGCGCAGCTGCACGGGCGCTACGATCTCGATCAGCTCCGGCGGATAGCGGCTCTTCTCGGGCCGGACCACAACGGCTTCGATCCCGTTCAGTTTGATGCGGTAGCACTTGCACTCGCCAAAGCTCTTGCCCTCTTCGGCAAAGCCCTCGATCCGGATCGCTGGCTTCTCCGCTGGGAAGGGCTCTTCCAGCCGCACGTTCAGGGTGCCGGGGAAGGGGACGAAGCCTAAGTGCTCCAGGAACTGGCGGCTGTAGCCCTCTCGGGAGATGAAGTACTGACCCTGACCGAGACCTGAGGCAATTTTTCCACGCATGAATTCGACCTGCTGCTCCGATAGGTTCCTAATATTATGATAACCGGTCAGCAAGAAAAGCATGCCATTCTCAGCGATCTTAACCTTACGGTAGGAGGGCATGGAATGGCAATTATCTTCCCAGAACAGATTCAAGCGTCTGGAGATCCCTTTCGGCATCATCGACTGTGTAGTCCAGAGGAACTCCCCTCTCGCTGAGCAGCATCAGCATCTCCCACTTGCTCCTGGCCCCGGCCAGCTCCGCTGCCTTGCCCAGGGAGAGCCTGCCTTCCCGGTAGAGGTCCACTGCTAAAGAGCGCTTTCCATACCTCTCTCGTGCGATCCTGTTGCCCTCTTCCTCGACATCCCTCTCAATCTTATCGAGATCCACTTTCTCGGCCTCTTTTATAACGCCTTCCAATGTGGTTCGCAGGTCCCTCTTCTTCAGAAGTATCGAGTCGCTTGTGGCTTCGCCTATGACAAACTCGTCGCCTGGGCTCATTTTAAGCCTGGCTATCAAATCGGCGGGGAGCACGATCCTGCCCTTTTCATCAAGCTTTGCCGTGGACATGGGCTTTTCACTTACCTTATATTTTATAGCGCTGCTAACGATATTAGTGAGGAGCTGGCAGCGATGATTATAAACCCAGCTCAACTTTCAGCGTGTGGAGATCCTTTTTAGCATCATCGGTTGTATAGTCCAGAGGCACTCCCCTCTCGCTGAGCAGCATCAGCATTGCCTTGGCAATAGTGCATGCGCTAATACTTCTTCAATGCTCTTTACAGGAGTTATTTTAATCGCATCGAGAATATACGACGGAAGGCTTTGGGCATCTCTCAAATTGTCCTCCGGCAGAAGCACTTCTTTAATTCCCGCATCATATGCAGCTCTCACCTTCTCTTGAATGCCCCCCACTGGAAGGACCTTGCCCATGATAGTGATCTCGCCTGTCATTGCCAGATCATTTCTTATGGGAATGCCTTTCAATGCGGAGACTATACCTGTTACAAGGGTGACTCCAGCAGAAGGCCCTTCTTTGGGAATGCCCATAAACGTTGCCAGCACCGCGACATCAAAACTGCTACGCCACTCCTCAGTAATCCCTAGCACTTGATGTTTGGCTTTTATATACTGGGCTCCAGCTTCGATGCTCTCCCTCATTACCCGCTGAATGGAACCAAGGGGAACGATACGGCCGGTGCCCTTTGTTGCCTGCATCTCAAAGAGCAGTATGCAACCATGGTCGCCCGCAACTGCCAAACCGATGACTTCTCCCACAGAGGGTTGTAGAGGCAACGCAACTTTCTGAATTCTATTAGCGTCCGGTAGCTCGGGTGTGACCACTTTGCCCGTAGAAAGGATCTTCGCCCCTAAATTTATGCGCTCGTATTCTCCTGCGGCAATCAGGTGGAGCTGCTCACGAACCCGTTGACGAAGCTCACATGCGATAGTGAGAAGCTCTTCCAGTTCTCCGTCAGTTACTTTGCCATCAGGATAAATGAGCTTCATAAGTCCGGATGCCAGCTTCATTATTGCACGCTGATCTCGGCCAGAGACTCCTCTACCAGTTCCACCTCTATCTACAAGCTCGAAGCGGGATCTCACAGCGTTCATCGGATCCGTTCGCCTGAGTTCATGCATGATCTCGCAGAAGTAGTCCGTGATAAAACCATAGTCTTTGGCATAGCTCTCTGGTGTCAACTTGGGGATCTCCCAGCCGGGCAAATAACCATGAATCCTATCCAGAAAGGCGGTGACCTGAAGAAAGTCCGGGAGTGGCTCGAAGAGATGATAGTACTTTTCATGGGGAAGATTGCCCTGGACATCCAGATTCCCAACGAACACCAGGCTGCCGAAGGCCAGTATCTCTTTCTTTCCGCGGCTGAACTTGGCGTCCTGCATGTAGGCCTGCATGATGCTTACGAAAGACTTGGTATCCGTGAAGTCCGTATTGGCTATCTCGTCAAAAACGACGCAATCCCTTGTCCCTACAACCCCGATCTTGCCGGTGTTGAGGTTGATAAAGAGCTGGGAAGGAGTAGCCTTGCCGCCCGATAGAACATGGGCGTAATAAGAGATGTTCCTGTAGAGATAGGTCTTTCCTGTCTCGCGCGGCCCTAGCTCAATAAGATTCACATTTGTCTCGACCAGGGGGATGCATCTGCATAGGTAGAGAAGCTTCTGCCTACGGGTCAACTTATCCGGATTCAAACCACATGAGTTTATCAGGACGTCTACCCACTCATCCGTCGCGAATCTGGAACGCTTATCGATGTACTCTTGCTGATTTATGACGCTGACCTGGAACGGAGTGAACTCAACGATCTTGAAGGGACGGATTTTCTTGTTATGGATCTCGGTCTCATCGTAGGTCAGTTCGAGGGTTCCCCACATGCCCCCAGATAAGAGCATGGGATACTGATTGACAATGCTTTCTGGAATGTTAACGAAGCTCTCGTTTATGGCAGAGATAGACGCCCAGTACTTATCCTCTGTCTCGACCAACCGGGCTTCCATGTTAGCGATTAGAGTATGATGGCGGTTCTCTCTTATGAAATGGCGTATCTTCTCCGCCTCAGCACCATGGACAAAATTTTCCTTCAAACGAAGAATAACTTTGCCCATATCTGCGTAGAAAGTCTCTTCTGAGCAGAAATTGTCGATGAGGTACTCCAGAACATATCGTGGGAATTCGTCAACGCCTGTGTTAAGGGTGTGAGCCTTATTGACGACCTTGCCTTTGAAAACCTCTTTGAGCTTTGTATTCACAGCACTCCATCTCCTACCCACGATTTATCGCATAGCTTTTTCATGCTTAGTTACCTCATGCCTCTTGGAGTCAGTCCCAGGATGCTGCCCAAGTTGCCCATGCGCCTAATGATCTTCTCGGAGTTGATCCTGACCCAGAACTCATGGGATAGTGACCTACGTGCCGCTCTGCGGCCTTCTTTGTAGTTTACAGTTACAATTATAATGACTTTTATATCCTCTTTGAGTCGTTCTGAGGGTGGCAATTTAGTCATGTCTGGGACAAATCGATAAAAGACCACTTTCTCAGACAAGGCAGACAAATAAGCCACTTTTAGGGGTAATGCCATTTCATCTTGGCCACAGTTGTAGCTGGCCTCAATGTCAACACGCAGGTCCTGAGCCGATTCGCGATCATCAGGACGGCTCAGAATTATGCCTAATTCAACCTCTTCACCCTCGACAGCCTCTTTGGGTCCATGCAGTTCAATTTTCAGCTCACCGGCATCGGGCTGTTTGACCTGCAGGACACACATGGGAATCATCATCTCCTGAATAGAGATTCCCCCATGAGTAAAGGCATCAGGCTTATGACCCCCCTTTCTGCTAAAATAATATCTGATTTTAGGGAACACGATCGATTGATATGTTTTGGTTATCTTAGTGTTCGTTCTTCGGTCTGAAATGATAACCTCTTTGCTGGGCATTCGAAGCTGAGATGGGGTGAAACTTATCATGTTCTCCTTGATCCGGTCAGGAATCCTTGAGAAGAGAAGAGATTGCTTTAGCCGGCAGTTCAAATAGGAGCAGTCGTACTCGTCATTCAAATCCTCTTCATTGAACCATATCGGCTCACGGCCCACCTGAACGAAGCCGTGATCTGCGGTTATGAATACTTTCGTCCCGGGCGAAAGGCCGCGGACAATCTCCATAACTTCGTTCTTCAATATGTCTTTGATGAGCTGCGTATAAATGAAAGCTATCGGCCTTGATGGAATGAGTCTGCCATCGGAGAGCTCTTTCATCTTGATCTTGTGCAACTCCTTATCACAGAGTTCGAATATGTAAACATCGAGGTTCCCGGCTCGATAGTGCACGGTTTCGCCAGTGCCGGCTCCATCGGGATTTACCACATCAACTTGGCCAGCATAGCGAAACTCGCGTGCCAGCGCCTCTTTTAAAAGATCATCTTCACCACGACGAGAATCAAACTCATCCGGATTGGCTCCAGCACTGATCGCTTTTCTTGTGATATGGGTTTCGGATGGCAGAAGCGAGGATGCTGGATAGTCCTTGATCAAATCCATGCGTCCCATCAGCATGGGACGAAAGAGCTCATCCCAGATATCATATCGCATGCCGTCGAAGATAAACAGGACTGCCTTCTCTTTCTCAGGGTCCCAATGGGGTTTGATACACCTTCTCAGGATCTGGCTGGTCAGGATTACATCGCCATCCTTTTCGATCCATGAAGGATACTGTTTCTTGACCATCTCCTGGAAGCGAAGGTTGATTTCGTCCAGCAGATCATTTGTCTTCTCCGTGACCTCTTGTATCCGCTGCTTTATGTGATCAAGAGATTCCAGGAATACCTTTGGCAGCCTATCGCTGGAACAGGGCAAGAGCTTCTGGCCTTCTGCCAGCCTTGCCAAGCGGGAGAGATTGTATTCAAGTCGATTGATCTCCTTCTTGTTCCAGAGATCGCGGAAAAACTCGAAAGCGAAATCATCCTTGGTAACCCGCATCTTACGGAGAGCTTCGAAGAGAGAGCTTCTAAGCCGGCGGATCTCATAGGCCAGATGGTATGCCGTTTTGAGATTTGACCAGGAGCTCGATTCCCGAAGATCTACAAACCTGGCACCTTTATGACCACCAAAGATTACTTCATTGATCTTTCTATGCTCGGTCGGGCTCGCTTCACTTGTGAGAAGATCCTCAAGAGCCGCAAGAAGTGCCAGAGATCTGAGAAAAGTTGAATATTCTTCCTTCTCAATCACAGAGGCAAAATTCTTAGCATCCATTATCTTCATCTGGTCGATGAGCAGGAGTTTCAGGGACTCCTGAGAGAGAGATTCCTCCAAGTCGCTCAAGTCAGAGTCGGCCTGTAGGAAATCCAGCTCAACCAGCTTTGGAGCTGCCTCTTTCAGGACCTCCAGTTTTATGTTGGATAATGGTTTCAACAACGGGTCGATGTTGGCGAGCATTAGCTGCCAGTTGTCGAAGTGCTGGGCCAGGATGGCAGACAGATAAAAAGCTCTGATGACCCTCTCTGGATCATGATCGCCAAACCAGCAGAAGGGAGGTTCTGCTTGCGAGAACTGGTCCTTGATGGGCTTGATAATATCCGCAGCCAAATATTCGAGCACCCTCAGCTCTTCATGCTTTAAAAGTCCTATCGTCCAGAGGTCCCTTGAATCGAGCTTTTTAAAGGCTTTTTCGGGCACGCCGAGGGTTGCGAAGGCGACAATGGTCTTGAAGTCATGATCTGTGAAACGTCTTTCGTCTGCAGTCCGGAGGTTGGAATGAGCGCGCAGCGTTCCTTCGATGTTCTTGACGATCAACCTCGCATAGCGGGATTCATTAGCTTCTGCAGGCCAGTTTGGGTCCCCGGTTTTCTCTTTCAGGAACTGACGAAGATCCAGTCGTATCCTGGCCTCCTGGGGTGTTTTGGCCAGGAAATCCGGATAGAAGAGAGGAGGAGCCTTGTTTATCGCTGACCTAGCCCTCCGAGACTCTGGAGTTCGATCAATGAGAAGTATCTTCGGCGTTTCCGGATCAGAACTGGCCGCATCATAAAGCTCGCGGAAGACAAGGTTAGTAGAGGCAGGTATTGCGGTGAAACCATTACTTGTGGCAAACTCATTGATGACGCTGTCAGGCTTGAGGAGCTGCAAGGGGTCGCTTACAAGAACCCGAGGACTATCCTTTACATCTTCAAGCTTTGATAAGACCCAATCTTTCAGCATGTTGCCACCTCATTCCAACTGGAGCATCTGCCTTGAATCGGGATCATCGTCTTCAAACTGCTCCTCCAGGAACTTCTTGAAGGCAGAGACCAGGCCGTCGATCTGATTTCGCTCGATTGTCCTGGTGATCGGCTTGAAGTCCGAGATGCGTACCGATTTGACAAAAACTCTCAACAGATACTTGTTTATCTTGTCTACTAAGGTTGGATCTAGGAGGCTGCTTTCTGTCAGGTAAGACCTAACTTCGCTCGGGCTCTGGCATTTTAGCAGGGCTGCGATTTCAGGCTCGTTCTCTCCTTGCCTCAGCCTCTCTTTAATTCCAGGGATTAAGAAGAACTCCATCTTCTTGTTGATGGCATCATCGAAGATCCTCTGAGCCTCTTCAGACTTCTGAGAAGCGAAGTCAAGATGCTTGGATGCGCTACCAAAGGAGAGGGCGCAACCGTGTTCCGGCTTGACCTTCAGATCTTTATCAATAGACGACCGGGATTGTTCGGGACAGAAGAAGATTTCCTCATATAGTTTCTGGAGCCTTGCTTTGATTTCCACGGAATCGTTCTGTTGAATTGCGTTGATCTTTTCTAGGACACCAAGGGCTTTCATCTCATTGCTCTGAAGTATCTCCCGGATCATGCGACGGTTCTCGTCGATCCTCACCAGGACGTTGTCGTGCATGGTAGCATACTTGATGGTGTACTCGTGGATGAGGGACCACAGCGTCCCGGACTCTCCTGCCTGTGGAGGATTCTTGCCGATCAGTTCTGAGCTGAGTTTCACTTCCGAATCGATATAGTGCTGCAGATTGTTCATTTTCGAGGATAGAGCCTTTTGCATCTCGCGGAGGGATGACAGTTCCTGCTGGTCCGGGATAGTGTAGTTGCAGTATGTATGCATGGTCTCCAGCTCCCTCTCGAATTCGAGGAATCTCCTTATTTTATGGTAGTTGTCCAGCCGATTGGCCAGATCATCTATCTCTCTTTGGTCCGGGCTGATCTGCTGGAAGACTCTGTATCCAAAGGCCTGGTCTAAGGCATAGAGCACAGCCTCGATGTCCTTGCCGCCGCGAAGATCGTTGGCAAAGAAGGCAGCCGCCTGCTCTACCTCTTTCTCATAGGGGTTATTCGCGGCTAGAAGAGAGAAAAGCTCTTTAGCTTTTGCCAGGACTTCTGAAGATTGATCTCTCTCTTTTTCGAAGATCTCAACAAGCTCCTTGCGGTACCCCGAGATGATGGCATCATCGTTGGTATTCTTCAGTTCGTGCCCGAGTAGCTTCTCGGCATAAGGGCGCAAAACTTCCCAGTTTTCAGGTTTGGCCAGGCGCTGCAATTCCAGCATGGAGTCAAGTACTCTGGCAGTGAAGTCTGTATTTGATATGTTCGAGTAATCGATATAGTTAGACGAAATCCCGGACTTTGGCCCCAGAGCTATTCTGATCTTGCCCTGCTGGACCAGGCAGAGGAGATAGATTTGGACCATGCGGCGGGAGAGGCCGTAGTTCTTGCCATTGGGCCCACCCACGCCCATGAAGTTCTTCATCAGGGTGTCAATTTTGATGGCCTGGCCGCCTTCGTCGCTCTTTGATTCGATGAAGGACAGGATATCGGAAACGTGACTGTTTGCAGATGTATCCAAAACTCTTTCGGCGCCTCTCCGGACGATCTTCAAGCCTGGGCCGAAGTTCAGGGCTGCGCTGATGTTTTTATCCTGCTTGGCACCCTTGGGGATCTGGCCGGTCTTGACGATGCCGTTTATGACGTTTACTCCGTACTCTTTGGTGAAGACCAGATTTCCCTCAAATTCAATATCCCTGGAGTCGTAAGCAGCCCTTAAGACACGATCGACGATGGATGTGAGAATTCCCGGCAACTCTCCGGCCACATGAAAGTCCATCCTGGTGTTGTTGAGAGCGTCCATCCGGCCCCGGTCGTAGCTGCTGTCCACTATCTTGATAATTCTGCCCATCTCTGTCTGGAGTTGATCTGCTACCCAGTTTATGATGGCGATGGCGTCTTCGCTGTCCTTTTCAAGGTTATCGAAGACGAGCTTCCTGTAGGCGGCGAAGTCGAAGAGCCGATCTCTCTCCTCCGTGGTCAACTCGTCCGGCGTCCAGATGATAATTCTTGGGTCATTTCTCTGCAAGAGTATCTTGTTGAGGGTGTTCTGGTCTAAAGGCTTAGTTCCCACAAAGACCGCGAAGTCCAAGTCGGAATCCGGGCTGGCGACGGCTGGTAAAATCAGGCTATCGGATACTACCCTTCCCAGATCCAGCATCTCAATTCTTCCCGCGATCTGGCGGTTTTGCCAGTTTACGAGAAGATTCTGGGGTCCAGCCTTGGACTTATCCCTTTCCTCCCATGGTCCAATAAATGGAGCAATATCCCGAAATATCGATTCCACTTTATTTGATAGATCATAAACTATCTGGCGAGAACGGATAGGTACGGGCCAATAATCAAGAGCTATTAGATGATTCCAGGCCTCTTGCTGCATAAGCAGGTTTGATTCAGCCTCAGTTCTAACCCGATCAAACTCGCGTTTTGGTACGACTGTAGTATGAATAGGATCGAACTTGAACCTCGGCCGATTATCTTCATCATGGGTGATGACGATTTGCTGTAGCTCTTTGCTGAGGGCATCTGTTATGCTCTCGTAATGCAAATTGTTCTCATCTATGGTTGCGTCCTGACTTCTCTCAATCAGCACTGAATTGGCTATCTCCTCGGGAGTTAAGCCCTGCTGACGCGTTTTCGAGACGTAATATAGAAACAGGGTTTGAAGGACCTTTATGGATTTATCCCTATGAACCTTGAGGGTGCCTTTGGTGATTCCATCGATCTGCCTCCGGCAGTCTTCATAGATCCTGTATTCTATATCTTTCTTAGTCTTCAGCGCCACTATACCTGCGTAGGTACCACTTGGGTCCTCCTCGTAAGTCAGGGCTTTATCAAAAAAATCCCAGAGGCGTATGAGCTCGGTTCCATTTGAGTTCATATGATACCTGAGAGTCTGGTGCATGAAATGTATGGCTGACCTGGTAGTAGTAAGCTCATAGGTTAGAGCTTTTAGGACCTCTATAGCAGGCTTGTGGAAGGGGAAGAAGCGTCTGAACTCATCTTCGCCGATGTTGTTTGGCCAGGTAAAACCACGCTTGTAAAAAGAGTAATAGCTAGTTATTGCCTCGGGCTTTATTATCTCCCTAACGCGGGAGAGGACGATTTCATAATAGTCCTTCTCATCGTTAAGGAGAGGTATAAGCTTCAGCCTGTCCTCAGCAATGATGTTCTTGGCTCCCATTTTTGATTCTATGGCCTGCTGGGCTGCGCAGACTGTCCAAAATGGATATTCATGGACCCTAGTACAGCTGGGCTGATATAAACCTAAGGATAAGGTTTTATATATAATCATT